>JAAEQD010000177.1 GCA_024231855.1 Candidatus Zixiibacteriota bacterium | reverse complement strand
TCTTCAAGTATATGATTGAACAAATTGCGGACCGTTCGAAAATCAGATTCTGATTTATTATTCATGGGTTTCTTCTCAATCCATTTCCGCTAATATGCACTGCAGTAGTTTTGCCCCAGCCTTCGAAACTTGTGGAACGTATTCTATTTGTTTTGGAAGAGTATAAGAAAGTTCATGTGTCTTTAAAGGCGGATCGAAGACGGGTTCCTGAAGTCCGCTCTTTAAATTTTTCTTACATATAATATCAGTGCTTAACTGTTCTATCGTTAGTTCGCTTTTTAATGATCTACCGCCTTTGGGAGCTTTAACGGTTTTTACTGGGCCGATAGATCTTATGAACGGACTTAGAATAACGAGGCTCCTTAATAAATCCACTCCATAGCCCCAGCCCCCACTTTTAACCCCCTCGCCTATTCTTAGTACATCAGCATATACTTGACCCGCATAAACCACGGTATGCAATGGAGCATTGTATATCATTGTATAAGGGTTTTCTTTTATCTTTTCCCCTAATTCTTCATATTTCATTAGTGCATATTCATCGTATTTATCCTCTGGTTTCTCAATCCATGTCGTATTATCATACACACTCTCCGTGTTTCCAAAAAAGTCGCTTGGGGTGAGGGATTCATACCCATATAGATCTACATAAACCGTGGGATTCGAATAAGCATACAAATATCTATGGAGTGAAGGCGGGATCGAATTGTCACCAAGGTATGGATCCTGGGTAATAAAGCGCGAGGTGTCGGGATCATAGTATCGGGCGCCGAAATAAATGAGACCTGTGTTCTCGTCGTACTCCTGGCCGGTAAAAATCTGACGGTTGACGCTGGATCCTGACTGACTCCGGATATTGCCCCATGGGTCGAGAGTGTAGCTGACAAGAGTGTTTCCGTCGGAATCCGTCAGATTAACCGTGCTTCCCAAGGCATCATGATGATAGTATTGAATGCCATCGTCGGTGCTTAGATTCAGCAGCCGATCCGCGTAGCTGTAGTGAGCAAGCAAGGTGTCGTCAGCGGCTTTTCTCTCTTCCAACACGGCGTTTTGATCATAGTAGTAATTCACGTCGCCGCGCTCGCTGTATCGGTGGCGGACGCGGAGACCTGAAGTGTTGTAGTCGTACTGTCCGAGGATGATTCGGGCGCCGGGGGGGCCTCGGGTGGCTTGGACGAGTTGGTCGAGGGAGTTGTAGGTAAAGTTGGTTTCCTGGTTTGTCAAAGAGCCGTCGATCTTGGTGATCGTGTTTCCGTTTTTATCATAAAAGTAAAGAATGTTGAAGGAGTTTTCGTAGTCGGTGACGTCCTCGACAAGGGTGAGCCAGTTTGACTTATCGTAATAATAATTTCGGGATTTTATAAGTAAATCATTTTCGAAAACCTGCTCGGTTTTTCGGCTGTAAATGAGGTAGGTGTATTCCGTTGTTTCGATTTTTCCAGGCGTCGAGATGGAAAATTTCCGGAGTCTGTCGAGTGCGTCGTAGACGAAATCGGTGGTTTCGAGGACGCCATTCTGAGACGAAATTTTTTTCAAATTATTTCCGTTTTTGTCATATTCGTACGAAAATTTGGAAATTTCCGTCCCTACGACCGGTTTTCGGTTCAGGATGGCCTTTCAATTGAATATTGAATATTGTATATTTTATATTTGTGAAATGAAGACGCTACGCTCCAACTAATTTTATAAAACCGGAAGGATGCCGCTTCTACCTTCCATCGATCACATGTCCTTCTCAACGGCCCTTTACCATTCAACCTTCCCGGTTTTCACGATTATCGAATAACCAATTAAC
>JAAEQD010000176.1 GCA_024231855.1 Candidatus Zixiibacteriota bacterium | reverse complement strand
GTAGAACCATCAATCCGGCGATATTCGCTTTCTCTATATAATGGGTGACAGGGTACTGCTGTCCATTGTATTCGTACATCACTTCGGCAAGATCTCCGGTATTTCTCTCAAACACCCTCGGCTTTGATGACGCAGGTATTGTACGATACGGTTGCACGCGCTCCCAATGACTGAAATGATCGGCCCTAAACCACTCTATTCCTGCCAAATACCATCTCCATGGATCATAGTCTGACCAGGGTTTTGCCATCCACACTGAAAAACCGATTAATCCGGCTAATAACCCAGCAGAGACAATCCAAATAATTTTTTTAATCATTTGATAACTCCATAATTTTTCGACCAGCCAGTTCCTGGAGTGTTTTCGCGTGTTTGGCTCTGGTAATATCATACTTCCGGATGAGCTGTATTGATATCAGGGTTATCATGACACCCGCGGGTGCAACGGTCCAGCCAAAACGACTCAGATTCTCCGGAGTAGCCATTACCTGATCACCCAATCCGCTGAGTCCCGAAAAATCGGCAATCACACCAGCAAAAAAACTCCCCAAACCCGAGGATAATTTTTGAATCAGGGACATGGCCCCATAATAAAGTCCCTCCTGACGATTATAATG
>JAAEQD010000175.1 GCA_024231855.1 Candidatus Zixiibacteriota bacterium | reverse complement strand
ATTCCTTACAGTTTAAACGCGCCACATAGATTCATGATTCAGGCCGACTACAAGTTGAATGACCGGATCACTCTGGGGGCGGAGTTTGCTTCCCGATCGGGATATTCGTATACCCCGGTTTGTTCCGAGTTAGATATCTATGACGATATTAAATACAATAACGATTATTATATGGGCTATATCGATATAACGAATTCGAGCCAATTCCCCGCCAACTCTGTTATCAACCTGCACGCGGAATTCAAGCTTGGCAGGTTCGAGCTATATCTCAATTGCCTGAATGTAGCCAACCGCAATAATCCCATAATTAGCACGAGCAATGGCCTTATCTATGATGCCGGAATATTACCCAGTCTCGGGCTCAAAATACGGTAAGCGAATGATAAACGGGCAATACTCGGATAAATTCTTCCGTAATATATTGTAATCTTAAGTAAAATCCTATATTATCCGATTGGTAACAGTAGGAGTTATTGATGAACATTATTAAAGGCGATGTCTTGGCAAGTGTAAAAAGGCATCAATACCCTTATATTTTAACCGCTATTATCCTGCTGTTCAATATTCCGGTTTTCGATGAGTTGATCGGCGATTGGATTCGGGATGACAACTATTCGCATGGTTTTCTGATAATCCCGATTTCAATATTCCTGTTTTACCGTAAACGTAAAGACCTGGTGTTCCCGGCGGGTACCTGCAACTGGGGTTTGGCCGCGATGCTTTTTGGCTGTCTGGGTTTCATTTTCGGTATTGCCGCCGGCGAATATTTTACTACCAGATTTTCACTAATTCTGATCATCAGCAGTTTATCGCTGTATCACCTCGGTATCGCTAATTTTCGAAAAGTCTGGTTTGCTTTTTTCTTCTTGATATTCATGATCCCGATACCGGCCGTCATATATCATTCGGCCACCTTGCCCATGCAATTATTCGCTACAAAAGTTACAGATTCGCTGCTTCAAGTAATAGGCGTACCGGCTATCCGGCAGGGCAATATAATCTATCTTCCCGAGTATGCCCTGGAAGTAGCCGAGGCCTGCAGCGGATTGAGAAGTCTGGCCACCCTGATGGCGCTTGGCGCTTTGTATGGACATTTAACCATGCCCGGCAGGTCGCGGCCTGTAATATTATTTTTGGCGACTATACCGATCGCTATCATTACAAATATAATTCGACTTTTGTTTACCGCGGTGGGCGCTTATGCCATTAGCACGAAACTGGCGGAAGATTTCCTGCATGAATTGTCAGGCATGTTGGTGTTTATTACCGCTATGATAATGCTTTTTATCCTGGGAGCTATATTGAAATGGCCAAAAAAACGTTCATAATATTTTTAACTATCCTGGTTCTTACATTCTCTTTCGGGTATGTTTTGCGATACGCCAAACCGGCCGGCGGACAGATCGCCAACCTGGAAAGCTTCCCGATGACATTAGGGCAATGGCACGGCAAAGCGGATCAAGTCCCGCAGGCGACGATCGATTTGCTCGATCCGGATTATCTGTTTTCGGCCACTTACATAAATCCTCAGGGCTTCAGGGTACAACTATTTTTTGACTACTTTTCATCCGGCGGCTCATCGGGAGGTGTTCATTCGCCGCGTAACTGCCTGCCTGGTTCCGGTTGGGCGATAATGGGTTCAAGGGATAAAGCTATAGTGATAGACAATCGAAATATCGGCGCCAGCCGCTTTCATCTTCGGCTGGGCGAATCCAAACAGGTCATGGATTTCTGGTATGTTACCCGCAATGGGGAAACCTCGAACGATTTCATATTCAAAATCCACACCATGCTGAGCGCGCTGACTCTTAAACCAACCGATATGGCTTTTATCCGCTTCGTGGCTCTGGATACCCCCGGCAGCCTGGCGGCCCTGGAGGAGTTCGAAAAAACGTTCGTGCCGGTGATATATAATTATCTGACATTCGATTAATCATTTAAAATAAAAGCCGCCCTGAATTAGAGCGGCTCATATTTATTACAGTTAAACTCGATAATTGCTATTTGCCTGAATCAATCTCCAACGGCTCCATCCGCAGATATTCGGTGGTCCGTTTTTTCTGTTCGAGATCATTCCAGACCCGCTCTACCTGCTCGGCCGTCAGATCCAAAGCCCTGGCGACTTCATCGGCGGGAATATTATTCTCCAGCGCGTACCAGATCGAATCCATGATCTTGAATTTCAAACCGAAGAAAAACTCTTCCTGTGTTTGCTCATCCGGATAGGTGTCGGTAGTCGGCGTTCGGTCCCGAATGCTTTTGGGCACGCCGAGATATTCGGCCAGTTGAAAGACCTGGGTTTTGAATAAATGCGCTATCGGTTTGCAGTCGGCTCCACCATCGCCGTATTTGACGAAGAATCCCTGCTCATGCTCGTTCTTATTGCCGGTACCGGCCACCGCGTAATTAAGCTTCTCCGCGTGATAATAAAGCGTAAGCATCCTGATCCGCTGTTTCATATTCGAGGCCGCTACGATTTGCAAATACTCCTTAAGCGGCAAACGTTTGGTTACGGGTTCGCCACCTGGTGGAGTTACGGTCAGTCTGAACACGTTGAACCTGTTTTGCTCGAGTATGTTTGTCGGCAAGACGATTTTTGCCTTCCAACCCGGCTTATAGTCGGGAAAAACCCTGGCTATAGCTTCATCCCGCCTGATATAGCAGCCGGCGCCTTTTAAGCCCTCGGTCATATCCTCTTTGGTAATTTTGTAGCCGAAAGTGTCCGCCAGTTCCTTGCCCAGTTCAGCCGAATCCGGTGAGGAATCCTTATCGGGAAGCAAAACTCCAAACATTTTATCGGGGCCAAATGCTTTGCTGCATAAACCCGCCACCACGGCCGAATCTATACCGCCGGAGGTACCAACCACGGCGCCACCTCGTTTCATTCGCACATATACCTGATCCTGCAGAGCCTTGATTAGTTGAGCGGCTACTTTTTCACAATCGATATTTAAAGAGTCAGTCGAAAATGACATTATTTCCCCTCTTTCTGAGTATAATCTTCAATCATCTGGAATTTTTTGATTTTGCCTGAGGAGGTTTTCGGCAATGATTTAACCGGGATAATATCCTTCGGTAATTTAAATGATGCCAGATTCAGCCTGAGATGCTTGCGCAGCTCTTTCTGATCAAAACCATCCTGTGTAACTATGTAGGCGATAATGGCTTCGCCCAATATTTCATCAGGTACGCCAATCACCGCCGACTCTATCAAGCCGGGGAATTCCGCGAATACCTCTTCTATTTCTTTCGGTGAGATACGATGAGCCCCGCTTTTAATCATATCCGATTTACGGCTGACTATATAGAGGTAACCATCCTCATCAATTCGGGCCAAATCGCCCGTGTGGAGACCATCTTTGTGCAGTACCGTTTTTGTCGCTTCCGGCTGATTCCAATACCCAATCATGATATTTTCACCCCGGGCGACAATTTCGCCTACTTCGCCGGGTTTACAAACTCGTCCTTTATCATCCTTTACAGTCAATTGTACACCCGGAATAGCTGTGCCAATAGACCCGATTTTTTCCAGAAGTCTCGCCGGTTTGAGATATGATAACCTGGCCGAGGCTTCGGTTTGGCCGTACATGATGAATATTTTTATATGCGGCAACGCTTCGAGGATTTTCTGAGTCAGCGCCGGTGTCATCGGCCCGCCGGCCTGGGTTATATAGCGAAGATGGTCGAATCGGTAATTCAAAATATTCGATTTATGCATCAAAATGGCAAATGTCGATGGCACTCCGGAAAAGCCGGTAACGCGTTCCTGGGCCATGATATCGAGTATGACATTGGGGTAGGCGAATCGGTTATCGATTACCAGGCAGCCGCCGCAATAGATATGCGTGAGTAGAAGTGAATTACCATATGAATAGTAAAACGGTAATATCGCCATCACCCTATCATCCGGCTGTAAATCAAGATATTTCACGATTGACTCGGTATTGGCCAGAAGATTGCCATGAGACAGAGTTACGCCCTTGGGCGAACCGGTTGTTCCGGATGTGTAAATTATCTGGGCGTAGTTCTCCAGCGTTCGCGAAACGGTAAGCCTGGATGGATCGCCGTTGAGCTGAATGTTCAGCCAGAATTCTGTCTCCAGTTCTTTGGGAATACGATCATATGTACCATCGCAAACGATTAATTTAAGCGATGGCAAATCTTTGTAGATACCTTTAACAACGTGGGCGTTCTTTTTGCCCACTATTAAGGCCGTAACTTCGCAATCCCCCAGGATATTTTTATAATTTCGCTGAGCGCTTTGCGTGTTGAGGCCGACCACTACGCCGCCTGCCTTGAGAATGGCGAAATAAGCGATAATATAGTTTATCGATGACTCCAGGAGGATACCGATTCTATCGCCGGGCTTTATGCCGGCCGACAGAAAGTAATTGGCCAGTCGATTACAGGCAGTTTCCAACTCGAGGTAATTTATTCGTCCCCCGAGATGCACCGCGGCATCTTTATAGGGGAACTTCTCGGCGCTCTCCTCGAGGAAATGATGAACCAGCATATTAATTTACTGCTTTTTTCGATTGATATATTCGGCTATTTTATCGATCGAATCCAGGTTTTCTGGAATCAGTTCATCATCCTCAATGGTGATATCAAAAGTTTCCTCCAGGAAACCTACCAATTCCAAAACGCCCGTTGAATCTATAACGTTTAGGTCCAAAAGTGATCCAGAATCCTTCAAATCCTCCGGATCTCTGCCCATCATGAAATTATCCAGAATGAAGTCCTTGACATCGGTTTTAATCTCCAAGAGTCCTCCTTGTAAGCAATTCTATCTGTTAATATTAGTTATTTATTTATTATCGTCAGTTTACACCCAATATTTGATAATTTTAACGTTATTGTTATTTATCAAACCCTTATATAGGGATTTCGCATTTAAACGTCAATTTAATAATATTATGATCCCGATTTTTTTACTTTCGCGTGAGTCTCTGATATTTCATCATGCCAGGTCGTAAAAGCATCCCGGCCTAATTTCCCGGCCGGCTTGAAATTATCAATATATTGATCTATCAGTATCTGCGTTGATAGAATCCCGATTATCGACATATTGTCTTTAAATGACAAATGGGCATGGGATAGTTTCGCGCATTTGGCATTCAATCTCGTCACAAAGGACGGATTAAATACGCCCCCGCTTTCCAGCGCCCTGTTGGAAAGTATCTCCCGTACGTATGATGGCGAATCAGGTTGAAAGAAAGAGTTGGAATCGGGCGCCATGTAGGGCTGTTTGACGCGATCGACTATCTCTTTGGGCAGTTCACGGGCCATCGCTTTTTTTAGCACGTACTTCTCTTTCAACCCGAATATTTTGTGCCGTGGCGGTATTTTGGCGCCAAACTCGACAACGCGATGGTCCAGAAACGGGAATCGGGTCTCAACCGAATTAGCCGCGGCCACCCGGTCACCCTGGGATGAAAGCAGATAACCCGATAAAAGCGATTTGGCCTCGAGGTATTGCGCCCGGGCCAGGTGATGCCAGCGATAGAAACCGTCCGGCAAACCACTGCCGAATACACCGAGCGAATCGTGATCACCGATTTGGTTTTTAACCTCGCCGGTGAAATAATCTTTAATTTTTGTGGTCGTATTTATCCTGGGTATATGCGAAAAATAATACTCGTCGATATCCGCCAGGCCGGCTTTGTAAAATGTCTGAAGGTAAAACTTGGCCCGGGCGCCGGATAAGGGCAGAGTTGGGTATAAACGTTTCAACAATGACGCCCGCCAATCGGAATTGGGATCCCTGGCCCAGAATCTGCGAATCAATGTTTCCTTGAATATATCATAGCCGCCAAATATCTCATCCGCGCCTTCGCCGGTGAGTACTACCTTGAAATCGTTTTGCCTGACCAATCCCGAA
Source organism: Candidatus Zixiibacteriota bacterium (assembly GCA_024231855.1). Classification (GTDB taxonomy): domain Bacteria; phylum Zixibacteria; class MSB-5A5; order UBA10806; family 4484-95; genus JAAEQD01. The sequence continues at coordinate 7,228 of JAAEQD010000175.1, read as the reverse complement.
AGCATCATCAAGGGCGTAGGCGCCGTGCGAAGTATCGGCCGTTCGGCGTGCCAGATAACTCCGGGGAAATTTTCCGCGATATCTTTGTAAGTGCAGGTTATTTGATGATGATTCGTGCCCAGGTATTCAGCCATCTGGTTTTGATAGCCCGATTCATCGTAAGCCTTGTCCTGAAAGGCTATTGAAAATGTCTCGATTTTCGTATCGGTAAACCGCTTTATCAGAGCCACGGTCGCCGACGAATCCAGGCCGCCGGATAAATAACCACCAACCGGCACATCGGCGCGCAAGCGAAGTCTGACCGAATCGACCAGTAGTTCATGAAGCTCCTCGGCCCAATCCGATAGCGGTCTGGTATTATCATATGAATCCGGAAATTCCATCTGCCAGTAGGCGGATTTCCGTATATTGCCGTCTTTGATCTCCAGCAGCGTTCCGGCCTCCAGTTCATTGATGTTTTCGAAGGCGGTTCGCGGCGGGGATGTTGTCCACCAGGTGAATATCTCATCCAGGCCCTTGAAATCCAACCTTCGCGGAATCGAGGATTGGCAGAATATAGATTTGATCTCCGAGGCGAAATAAAAAACGCCGTCGTGAATCGTGTAGAAAACCGGCCTGATTCCCAGCCTGTCTCGGGCGACAAACAGCGAGCCTTTATTTTTATCATAAATAGCGAAAGCGAACTGGCCGTTGAAACGTTTCACACAATCAACACCCCATTGCTCGTAAGCATGGACGATGACCTCGGTATCCGATTTAGTACGGAATTTATGGCCGGCCTTTTCCAATTCGGGGCGCAATTCGACATAATTATAGATTTCGCCGTTAAATGTAATCCAGAGTGTGCCGTCCTCGTTGGCAAGCGGCTGTTGGCCGGTGGAAAGGTCGATAATAGACAAGCGGGCATGCCCCAGAACGCAATCGGCATCGCGAAACAGGCCAAATTCATCGGGTCCACGATGGACGATCATATTGACCATGCGAGTAATCAGGTCTCGGTCAAGTTCTCTATTATGATTTAAGCGAAAATATCCGGCTATTCCACACATATTTATTTTCTCAAATCGGCCGACGCCGAATCGGTTGATTTCTCCTATCCTCTTGTCTTTTTATCGGTTAAACGAATAATTTATTAATTATCTTTTCCATTTCATGACAATTAAAAACCATCGGTTTAACGAATGCAATGACTATAACTACACTAGGGCAGGAATTGTACCAAAAAAAAGCGGATTTTTCATATTTTCATGTTTTCAAGTCATCCTGCTGAATATAGACGGATTACTTCGGCCAATTGGCCTCGCAATGACTTCATAAAGGCTGTCATTGCGAGGAGGTCATTTGACCGACGCGGCAATCTGTATGTCTTATAGCAGAGACTCCCCTGACCCGATAATCTGTCGGGTGAGGGCACCCGACAGCACCGCCAAGCGGAAATCAATCCACCGATCAGTCGATTGGGCCACCTGAAAATTGCTTCTCGAAATTAGCCAGGACATATCCCCAGGCGTTATCGAAATACTCAAATAACTTATCCCACTCTTCGGATTTACCCCAGCCCACATGAGACATCACAACTTTCACCCGGCCCGGCTCGACCTCATCGAAATTCAGGATTACTCGGGTTTTAATATAGCGCAGCATACCGAAATCCGGCGGCGCGTTCCATTCGAATGCCAACATCTTTTGAGGCAGATACGACAGTATCTTGCAATCCTCGGAGCCTTTCAGGCCGTATGGGTTATCCAGCAGGAAATATATCTCATATGGCCCACCCGGTCGAAGTTCGACTTTGGCCTGCGATGAGAAAAACGTGGTCACACCCTCGGTGGTTGTCCAGGCCTGCCAGACATCCTCAAGCGAGGCAGTCACCGTGACTTCTTTGATCAGCACCTTATCCGACTCATCGGCGACATATCTCTCCGCCGACACATTATCGGCCATCAGCGATGCCCTCATCGGCGACATCTTGTAGGTAAGCACGCCTTGCGTTACCGATGGCTCCTTGCTCATGATTTCAAGCGCCTCGGCCTCCGAGTACACTTCCAGGATAACCATCCCAAACACGCTGTTGAATACCGGGCCTGCCAGCAGGACTTTCTTTTTAGCGACAAGCTCTTTGAGGTAAGCGAAATGTTCTTCCATGATCCGCTCTTCCTCGGCGGTCATATTCTCCGCAAACCCGTCACGGGTAGCGAGAAGCTTAACGAAATAATGTTGCGGCTGTGGTATATCCATAATCTCTCCTTGCTGAGCCGTTGTTGGGGCATTCACGCCGATTATTATTATTGCTATTATAATTAATACTGCGGGTTTTGGCATTGGGTTTCTTCTCTTGATAAACCTAGTTCAATATTTACATAACGCCTTTATCTAACAATTTATCCAATAATTCATTTACTTCAAGAACCTTTTCAGGTGCTTTGTTATTAATTTTATTCATTATTTCCGGTTTACTCATTAACCATATTGAACCACGGGAATACTTACCAGGATTATTGGAAATAAATAAAAGGATAGAATTTAATAAATCCTTGTACCAATTTATGCATATGTCTGGTTTATCTTCTACACAACTCTCAATAATCATTTCTAAATTTTTATATAGTTGATTATCAAATTCTTGTTTGAAGAATAAATCAACGAATTGTTCTAAATGATCAAAAGTGTCTTTCTTGTCTTCTAATATTCGCCATAATTGCCCAGCAATCGAGCTTCTTAGTGATATGTAACTCTTATCATTGATAATGTCTGTTAGCATTTGTGAAATAGCTATATCGTCAAACTCAATATTTAGTTCTTTGAAATGATTTTTCCGATAAATACAATGATATACAAATAATGCCGCCGAATCAGATGTATTTTTCAACGTATTTAGAACACACTCCGTTTCCGATGTTGATAAATCCTGGTAATACTTAAAAACTCTGCACAGCGCCCTTGAAATAGCAATATATTCTGGATGCTTTTCAACAATTTCTATTAGCTCAAAAGTGATATCATGGAATTTCTTATATTCTTTTTCATAGGGTCTCAAGCCATAACCAGGTAACCATCGTCTTCTAGCGGCAATTTCTAATAATGGTATTATCGCTTGGTGTTTCACATATAGATTTTCATGTTTCAGCAATGATTCAGTATACTCCAAAGCTTTAACTATATACTCCTTTTTAACCGTAATTTGCTGGATTGTCCAAGCGAGATGGCCTAAAACGGTAGTGATAAGCCCTAAGTCTTCACCATTTTTGATAAGTTGATGATAATTATATTTTGGATCACCAGAATATTCATCCGGTTCTTCTGGATCAGGATCATCAATAAAACGATCTATAACCCATAAAGCTTCATCATAATTTCCATTTTTTGCATGCCATTCACCCATTTTAACAATTTCCTGCCTAATAAAAAAATCCTTAATAATCTCAGGTGGTTTAATTTCGCCAATTATTCTTTTTATGATATTATAAGCTAAAGCTTTATTATCATCATTAGCTTTGCTTAATGGATAAAACCATTTCATAAATAATCTAATGTTTTTCGTCATATATGTAATATCTTGGTTATAAAACGATTCCAGTAGGTCTTTCTTATATAAACACGTGTGAACATATTTGCCAGTATTAGTTACATGTTGAAGCCAAATTTCATCGATATTTCTACATTCCATGATTTCGCTAATTGAATGAGTCAAAGCATCAATATATCGCTTATACGTGTCTGCAAAAATATAGTTATTTACCAAAAGCAGGATTTTATGTGTCTTTTTTCTATTCGTTATGTAATTAAGCTGATTGTTAGCTTTCAAAATTTTATCATTTAGATTTTGATATATTATTGAAGCCGTATTTAACTCCCCTGCTTCTCCCATCTGTAAAAAACTTATATCCTGTCCTACTTCATTCATATGATGTATAATAAATTGGCCAACGCCGCTGATAAATACTTTTTGTTTATTGTTTTCAACTGCATTTACTAAAATTTCTAAAATTTCCTTAACTTTGCCTTTTGTCTGATTTATTTTGACAGGAGTTTGAATTATGTATGTCCCTTTTATGCCTGATAAATCAAGCTCTTTAACTTTTTTTTCAAATCTCGAAATATTATGACCCCAAGCCGCCTGCTGTTCAACCATTTGCCTGTCATGTACGCCTTTTATCTCAATCAATATACCGGGTTCTATTAAATGATAGTCGGGAGCAGGAACATTAGATTTTTCATCTGGGCATTCTATATTAATAGAATCAAATCGATTATCCTTTAACATTAAAACAAATTCAATAAATGATTTAGCATTTTTATGTTCTTGTTTATTATTGCATTTATCTTCAAAAACTAATTTCATCTCTCCATTTCAACCTTTGTTAAATCAATTACTTTTATGGAGTAAGTTAAATTGTTATAAAATAATACTATTTTTTCTTGAACTCAGCAACCCGTTTCTCCAGAAACGCCCCAATCCCCTCAACCTTATCCTCACTATCACAAATTGCGGCGAATAAAATGGCTTCGTACTTCCGGTAACTCCGTGAATCGGTATCTCTGGCGAGATTGAACGCCTGCTTGGCGGCCTTGATTGCCAGCGGCCCTTTGGAGCATATCTTCAGGGCCAGCTTCATCGCTTCGGGCATCAGCTCATCCGGCGGGTGGACAGCATCGATTAGGCCGATACGCAAGGCCTCATTGGCACGGATGAAATCGCCGGTGAATATCATCTTTTTGGCCAGGCCCGGCCCGATCAGCCGTGCCAGACGTTGGGTGCCGCCATAGCCGGGGAAAATTCCGAGGTTGACCTCCGGCAAACCCAGCTTGGCTTTCTTTGAGGCCAGCCTGATATCACAAGCCATCGCCAGCTCGCAGCCGCCGCCTAAAGCGTAGCCGTTGATCGCCGCGATTACGGGCTGGGGCATTTGCTCGAGCATCGCGAAAACACGCTGGCCGCGCAATGCCCGCCTCTGGCCGGTGATTACCGTATCATGAGATATCTCCTCGATATCGGCGCCGGCGGCAAACGATTTGCCCTCGCCACCGGTAATAATCACACATCGGATCCCGGATGATTCGGCCAGCTCGGCGAAGCAATCCCCCATCTCATCGATAGTTTCCTGATTAAGCGCGTTCAACTCCTCGGGACGGTTGATAGCCACTATCGCGAGCGGCGGTTCCAGCTCTAATTTGAGATTTTTATATTCCTGCGCGGTATCCATCTGAATGAGAATACAAAATCCGCGGCTTGAGTTCAAGTCATAAAGCAGCTATATGAATTTCAATAATCCGAAACAAAAGCATAAGCGGCATTGTTTAATAACATGCATTGACTTTAATCACTCGAATAGATAACTTGTGACAGAGCTTAAAATTAGTGATTCGGAGAAGTAATGGATATCTTGAAATCAAAACTGAAAGAATTATCCGGGGGCAAAATACTGGATGTTGCCACGCAGGGCGGCAGCTTCGTTGATGATATGAAAAGCGCTTTCAAGGATTACGACAAGGCAATCGGCATAGATATTTCCGATAAAAAATTCGATGAAGGCCGGCAGAAATTCGCGGGCGAGCCGGTCGAATTTATCGTGATGGATGGCTGTAATTTAACTTTCGATGATGAATCATTCGATACCGTCTCTATCTCAAATGGAATGCATCACATGCCGGATATCGGCAAAGCATTCGCGGAAATGTACCGGGTGCTTAAGCCCGGTGGATTATTCATTATCTACGAGGTATGTAGCGGCGACCTGACCGAGAAACAAAAATCGGATGAGCTCCGCCATCATTTTAAGGTTAAAGTCGATCGCGCAAAGGGAGAATCGCATAATTACACGCTTGAAAAGCAAGAGATATTGAATTATGCCGACAATCTCGGACTGGCGAGCTATGAACATTTTGACTTCCATTGCACTGAATGCGATCCCGAAGAACAGGATAAAATAGCCGAGCGTGAAAAAGATATCGATGATATGCTTGATTCGATAAAGGATTATCCTGAATATGAAGTGTTGAAGATAGAAGCCAAACAAATCAAACAGCGGTTCAGGGATATCGGCTATGAATGCGCGACTAATTTGATTGTGATTGGCAGGAAATAGCCGGACTACTGGTATGATGTAGGGGTCGTAGCTTGCTCGACCCGGGGCCGGGCGGAAGGGGCGTTTAAAATTATAGCTTTCAATAACAGATGATAAAATGCCCTCAGCCAATCCCATCCCAAGGGCGGACACAAGGTCACGCCCCTACAAAGTGATAATATATTTTATTTTTTATCGATTAATGTTTCGCGGCTCTGGCCAGGACTTCTATCATTACTGAATGAATATTGCCGTTTGAGGATAATACTTCGCCCGTGGCAAGCTCCACCGGATCACCGGTGAAATTAGTCACCTTCCCCCCGGCTTCCTCGACAAGCAATATGCCGGCGGCGATGTCCCATGGTTTAAGCTTCATCTCCCAGAAACCATCGAATCGACCGCAAGCGGTGTAAGCCAGATCCAAAGCCGCCGAACCGGCCCGTCTGACTCCTTGAGCGCCGTTTTTATAGAAGGCGTAGAAATTATTCATATTGTCTTGTTCGGATTCACGGATATCATAAGGGAACCCGGTCGCTAACAGGCTTTCTATAAGTTTGTCGTTATCCGATACCTGAATCGGTTCATCATTAAGGTACGCGCCTTCGCCCTTATGGGCGGTAAAACACTCATCGAGATTGGGATTATAGACACAACCGACCAGCGGAGCGCCATCCTTGACCAATGCTACAGAAACACAAAAAACCGGAAAGCGATGAGAATAGTTGGTTGTACCGTCAAGCGGATCGACTACCCAGGTAAAAGCCGAATCGCCGGGGTTGGATGTGCCCTCTTCGGCCAGGAATTGATCATCGGGGAACGCCTTATTGATAATATCGAATATCATCTTCTCGGTGTGACGGTCTGCCTCGGTGACAATATCGACGATACCTTTTTTTTCGATGCTTCGCTTTTGCGGCAGTACTTCCATCAAGTAGCTGCCGGCTTCACGGGCGACAACAACAGCGAGTTTTAATCTATCATCATACTTACCCATTATTCACCAATACCTCCTGATCCTTGTACTGAAGCTGATAAAGCCTAAAATAAATCCCCTTATTCCGCAACAGTTCCTCATGTGTACCGATTTCTCTGATCCGGCCCTTATGCATCACCACGATTCTATCAACCCCTTTGATAGTCGACAGACGATGAGCGATAACTAT
>JAAEQD010000174.1 GCA_024231855.1 Candidatus Zixiibacteriota bacterium | reverse complement strand
TTAACTTTTGGTCCCATAGAACCGGGAGGAAACTGTCCGTCAGCAAGATACTGCTCTGCTTCGGCAACAGTCATACTGTCAATCGCTTTTTCATTGTCCTTGCCAAAATTAAGCATCACTTTGTCAACCGATGTTAAAATCAATAACATCTCCGATGAAATTTCTTTGGCCAGTACAACCGAGGCAAGATCCTTATCAACAACCGCATCAATACCTTCCAGTTTTCCATTATCATCCAAATACGCTGGAACACCGCCACCACCGGCGGCAATTACTATTGTTCCATTATCAAGCAATGTCTTGATCGTCTTTGATGCCGGGATCGATAATGGTTGCGGCGATGGTACAACCCGTCGCCAGCCACGATTAGCATCTTTTTTCATAACCCAATCACGTTCGGTGCCATACTTTTGAGCTTCATCGTCAGTATAAAATTGTCCGATAAATTTGGATGGATCGGCGATCTGAGGATCATCTTTATCAACTATTACTTGCGTAACAATTGTAATAACCGGTCTATCAACGCCCTCTTCTTTTAGACGATTTTGTAGCGATTGCTCGATCATATATCCAATACCGCCCTCGGTATCGGCGACACATATTCCCAGAGGCAAAATAGGTGCCTTACCACGAGATAATTCGACCCGCAGAATGGCATTACCAACCTGCGGGCCATTACCATGTGTAACG
>JAAEQD010000173.1 GCA_024231855.1 Candidatus Zixiibacteriota bacterium | reverse complement strand
TTCATATATGTCGCCGGTAGGAGAATCCTGAAAATAGCTCCGCCGTTATCAGCCATATCTATCTCAATTGTACCATGGTGTCGTTCAACAATTCCCCAGCTGACCGCAAGTCCCAGTCCATTGGTTCCTTTGGTTGAGAAAAAGGGTTCAAAAATTTTATCTATCAGATTCCCCGGAATACCAGGCCCGTCATCTTCAACCAGGATGGCACAACGGTCATGTCGCCGGTCATATTCGGTGGTTAATATTAATGATCCGGTGCCGTGCATCGCCTCGGCCGCGTTAAGCATCAGGTTTAAAATCACTTGTTGAAGCTGTTGCGGATCGCCCAAAATATGCGGGACATTGGAATTAAGATATTTATGGATACCAACATTTCTAAATTGTGGAAGTTTTGCGATAAGCGACATAGCCTGATCGATCACATCGTTGGGATCGACATTCTCAAGTTTGGGTGCTTCCTGGCGGGCAAAATCGAGCAGGTTTTTGACAATATCTCGGCACCGTAAGGTTTCTCGGATAATGACTTTAACATCCTCAAAATGCGGGTCATCATATGATAAATCGTCTTTCATATCTTCGGCGAAAGCCAGAATGCCTGTGAGTGGATTGTTTATTTCATGCGCCACTCCGGCGGCAAGCTGACCGACCGCCGCCAATTTCCCGGCCTGAACTAATTGATCCTGCAGTTCTTTTTCGGAGCTGACATCGCGCATAATAGTACAGGTCTCGGTAACTTCGCCCTTATGATCTGTCAGTGGGAAACGTTTGGCCTGAAAATGATGTTCGACACCATCAATGAGAACAATTTCATCCCAGGAGAGATGTCTTTTGGTTTCGGTAACCTGTTTGTCATGCATCTTTATCACTTTTGCGAGATCAGCCGGCAGGATCTCCTCAACTGTTTTCCCAATAAAATCATCAACCTTA
>JAAEQD010000172.1 GCA_024231855.1 Candidatus Zixiibacteriota bacterium | reverse complement strand
TTCCAGCGATACCATAACAATAAATTTCTGATGAATATTAAAGATAAAAATTCAGGCTTCACTCTTATTGAAGTCGTACTGGTAATTGTCATCATAGGAATTCTTTCTACGGTGGCAATCAAATCCTTGACTGTTACAGTAAAGCAGAAACGTTTTGATGCAACTGCGGAAGAGATGGATCATATCTCTAAGGCAATCGTAGGTGATGAACGCCTGGTTGGTGATGGTATAAGATCAGATTTTGGATATGTCGGTGATGTGGGAGCGCTTCCCTCATCGCTTGACGACCTTGTAACAAATCCAGGTGGTTATTCAACATGGAATGGTCCATATATCAGTAGCAGCTTCAGTGAAAACACCGACGATTACAAACGGGATGGTTGGAACGAATTATACACCTATACCGGTGGAGTCTCCTTAAGTTCAAGCGGCGGCGGAACTACTGTAACAAAGCAGTTCGCCAATTCAGCGGCTAATCTAACATCAAATACTGTTACAGGAATTGTACGGGACTTTGACCTTTCAATACCCGGAGACAGTTCCTCAAATGTGACTGTGACAATTTCGTATCCCGACGGGTCCGGTTCTACAACAAGCTCGTCAACATCACCTAACGGTTCGGGTGAGTTTACATTCTCGTCATCCATCCCGATTGGTACACATCAACTGCGAGCGGTTAACGGTTCAGATACCGTTTCCAAATATGTTGCTGTTTATCCCGGAAAAATGATCATATCCGAATTGCGTTTTGCTTCTGATTTGTGGGGCGGTCAGGGTGGTGGCGGTGGTGGTGGCGGCTCCGGAGATATTGTATATGTCGATGGTTCCTCAACCAGTGGCGGCGCTCATCATGATCACATGTCATTCGATATCGAAAACACATCGGGTTCGTCCATTTCGATAACCTCATTAGTACCGGTATTCACTTCATCACCAGCTTCATCATTTGGAGAATTGAAATGGGATGGAACTAAAATATGGAACGATAATAACGATCAAACTGCCAGTGGAGAAACCGTTAATTTTGCATCACAATCTATATCTGCAGGTTCCACTATAACAGTGGAATTTAAAAAGTTCCGGACACCTGTTGATGGAAATACTAAATTTGATATCAGAGGGACTGAATTCACTGTTACATTCTCGAATGGAGATGAAGTGACATTTACAGTACCGAGTAGTTAACAGACTTAAATTTACTAACAACACCTTCGTAAAAATACAGATTTCATTATGAATTGCATTAAAAATAGAATTCCCTCATTTAACCAGCGAGGAATATCAATAATCACAATATTGATGATTATTGTTATGATAGCGATTATGAGTACCGTCGCAATGAAATCTATGAAACCATCTGAGGATTCTTCAAGGGAGGCCAAAACAAGAGCTGAGATGGAGCAGATAAAATCCGCAATTATCGGTGATGAGAGCCTGGTGGAAGGAGGATTCAGGTCGGATTATGGATATGTCGGCGATATAGGTTCACTTCCTACAAACCTGGATGCATTAGTTACAGATCCCGGTTACTCGACATGGGACGGTCCTTATATAATTTCTGATTTCAATGAAAATTCAGAGGATTACAAACGAGATGCATGGAATGACCTATACACATATACCGGAGATGTATTGATTACATCTGCAGGAGGCGGATCTACAATTACTAAAAAGTTTGCCAATGTTAATACAGATATCACCGCCAATACAGTAACGGGTTATGTTTATGATGGAGATGGAGAAGCGCCCGGAAGTAATTCATCCGACATATCAGTGATAATTTATTATCCGGATGGTAGCGGTGATTCAACCTCATCTACCACAAGCCCGGATTCATCGGGAAATTACTCTTTCTCTAACTCCATACCTATAGGCAATCACTTAGTGAAAGCTGTCTACAACACAGGCAACGATACGACACTAACTTATGTATCGGTACCGCCTGCTTCAGATGCGAATTGTCAACTCCGCTTCAGCATTAGCTTTGGTGGCGGTGTTGTAGCAGACACTATTGAAATTCGTGTTTCTCACAATGATGATGATGCTGAGGAAGATGATGGTGGCGGGATGACTGTCGATAATGATAAAATCGAAATGGGACAAATGAAATATGTCGGCCTTCGTTTT
>JAAEQD010000171.1 GCA_024231855.1 Candidatus Zixiibacteriota bacterium | reverse complement strand
CGCTGCTATATCTACTTTGGCGGCAGCAGCATGGATGATATTGCCGATATAGTTCTCGAGGGCGAGGGGATCGACGATTTTTTCGGTAGTTCAGTTGTTGCAGCCGGTGACGTAAACAGCGACGGCTACGATGATATCATTGTCAGCACAGATCGTTATAATAATGATACCGGTCGTAGTTATATCTACTTTGGCGGTGATTCAATGGATCCTGTGGCCGATGTTATTTTAAACGGTGAGGATACGGATAATTATTTCGGTCTAGCGGTCGCTGCAGTCGGGGATATAAACGAGGACGGTTACGATGATGTTATTATCGGGGCCCATGGAAATGACACTTATAGTGGATCTGCTTATATCTACTATGGCGGCGATAGCATGGACGATATTGCCGATGTTATTCTCGAGAGTGAGGGTATACGGCATCATTTCGGCTACGCGGTAGCCGGGGCCGGGGACGTGAATGGAGAGGGTAACGTGGATCTCATTGTCGGGGCTCTTCATCATCCTGCTAATGGGGCTGCTTATATTTATTATGGCGAACCGTCATTATCGCTGATCGATATTCCAAACGATGATCAGCAGCCGGGCAGTTATGGTTTCAAGCTAAAACAAAACTATCCCAATCCATTTAGACCGGTAACTGCTATCAATTATGAGATTGGCCTGACTGGCTCAGTCAAAATAGGTGTCTATAATATTGCCGGTCAATGCGTTCGCGCTCTGGTCGATCAAGTGCAGGGGGCTGGCAACTATCAAATCGATTGGGACGGCCGGAACGATTCTGGAAAAGAGGTAGGCTCCGGCATTTATTTCTACCGCCTGGAAGCAGCGGGTAAGTCAGTTCAAAAACGGATGGTGCTATTGCGCTAATTATAACTGAATTGAGTGGATTCAGGTTCAGGGAACAAGATTTAGGTCTCATCGACCTTGAACCTTGAACCTGAACCGCTTAACCCGGGCATACGAACTAAAGTTCGATCTACAGTAACGCGAGCTTTAGCTCGCAGATCGAATCACAAAAAGCAATCCGGGCAATTCAAAGCTTCAATCTTTCGATTGCCTTGCGGGCCTCGTCAACCCGTTTTATTGCTTCAGCATTTTGGCAATCAGTCTCTTTAGTTCGATTAATCGTCTCTTGAAAGGCGTCGATGGCTTGACCTGTCTTGGCAAGTGCTTCATATGATTTGCCGAGATAAAAATGAATCCGGCCGCAATCTTCAATAGCAGTATTTTTCTCTATGATTTTGTGCAGCTTTATAATCGTATTAGGATAGTATTCATGATCGAACAAATCCCTGGCGCAATTAGCTTCCGGCAGCCACCAATCCGAACCGATATTCTCG
>JAAEQD010000170.1 GCA_024231855.1 Candidatus Zixiibacteriota bacterium | reverse complement strand
GATTACCAAAGGCGCGGGCCGTATCGCCGAGGTGGCCGCCAGGTTCACCCTGGATGCGATGCCCGGCAAGCAGATGGCCATTGATGCCGATCTCAATGCCGGTCTATTAACCGAGGAAGATGCCCGACAGCGCCGTCAGGATATCAGTCAGGAAGCCGATTTCTACGGCGCCATGGATGGCGCTTCAAAATTCGTTCGAGGTGACGCTATCGCCGGTATTTTAATCACGCTTATCAACGTGATTGCCGGTATTGTCATAGGTGTGGTTCAAAAGGGTATGCCGGCCGGGCAGGCCCTGACCACATACACATTATTGACGGTTGGCGATGGTCTGGTCACCCAGATCCCGGCGCTGATCGTTTCAACATCGGCCGGTATCGTTGTCACGCGGGCGGCCTCAGATTCAAACCTTGGCAAAGACTTAACCAGTCAAATTACAACCCAGCCGCGAGCGATTATGGTTGCCGCGTTTATTCTGGTCTTTTTCGGCGTTGTGCCGGGTATGCCGACAATCCCATTTGTCATGCTGGGCGGGATTACCGGTATAATCGGTTACACTGCCCTTCAATCCCAGAAAAAGAAAAAGGATGAAGCGGAAATTATCGAGGAGACCAAGGAGATTCCACCACCGGAAAAAATGGAAGAATATCTGAAAGTCGATCCGATGGAGATCGAAATCGGCTACGCATTGATACCGCTGGTTGATGTCTCACAAGGAAATGATCTTCTCGACCGTATCAGTATGATACGCCGTCAAATAGCCTCCGAGATGGGCTTCCTGGTGCCGCCCATTCGTATTAGAGACAACATTCAGCTTAAACCCAATGAATATCAGATTAAAATCAGGGGACATGGAATTGCCTCATCTGAGCTGTTCCCAGGCCAATTCATGGCAATTAATCCGGGCTTCGTAACCGATCCGCTCGATGGACCGGATTCCCTGGAGCCGGCTTTTGGATTGAATGCCAAATGGGTCAGCGAAGCTATGAAAGCCATTGCCGAAAAGCGTGGCTACACGGTAGTCGAGCCGGCGGCCGTGTTGGCAACCCATCTGACAGAGCTGATTAAAACGCACGCGGCCGAGTTCATTACCCGTCAGGAGACAGCTAACCTGGTAGAAAATATCAAAACCGAAAACGCCGCTTTAATTGAAGAAGTCGTGCCTGCCCAGGTAGGCATAAGCGTGCTGCAGAAGGTCCTGCAAAACCTGCTCGAGGAAAGAATTCCAATCATTGATTTGCCGTCAATACTTGAAACTATAGGTGATTTCGCTTCGGCAACAAAGGATCCGGATATACTTACCGAGTATTGCCGCCATGGGCTAAGCCGCACCATAACCGGGCAGTATCTCAACTCGGTTGGCGGCATGACAGTGATGACATTGGATCCCGAACTCGAGCAAGCGATAGCCTCGGCAATCCAAACAACAAAGCATGGTCTGGTTTTAACATTGCCGCCGGAGACGGCCGCGCAAATAAATAGCGCCGTGCAGAAAGCGGTGGAAGAAATGCAAGTTCAGGGCTTTACGCCCGTGATATTAGTATCGCCGAATATCCGGCTGGTTTTAAAGCGCTTTACCAAATCGGTAGCGCCCGGCCTGGCGGTGGTATCATATAACGAATTACTCCCGGAATTAGAAGTTGAAAGCATAAAAACAGTGAGGTTGACAGATGGTAATTAAGAAATTCATCGCCCCCACAATGACTGAGGCGTTAGACAAAGTCAGAACCGAATTGGGCGATCAAGCTGTCATTCTGAAAACGCGAATGAACAGGAAAGGAGGCAATTCGGGTGGAGGAAAAAGCGTTGAAGTGACGGCCGCTGTGGAACGAGGCGCGAAAGCACGTTTCGAGATGCCCGAAAATACGGATGTAGCAATATCCGAAGTCAGTCAGGGTAGTGAATCGGAACAGGAGACGGAAATATCACATAAACTGCCCTCGGAAAAGCTCGAAAGCCTGGCCCGCGAAATTGAAAAATTCAGTACGATCCTGAAAGCAAACACTCAGGCAAAACAGCCGCAGTCGTTTTTCGGCAATTTCTCGGGAAATATGATCGATGCCGGCCGTGAATTGATAAGCCGGAATCTTTCTGAGGAATTGGCTTTTTCGATAATCTCCGGCATGGCTCAGGCGGAAAACGCGCTTAAGCTTGACAAAGAGGATATTCGAATCCTTGCGCATCAGGCGCTTTGTTCGATGATCCCCAATGGCGAACCTATCGAGATGAAAGAGATCGGTCCAACAGTCGTAATGTTTATCGGAATGACCGGCTCCGGAAAAACCTCGGCCGTTGCCAGAGTAGCGACTCATCATAAAGTCGAAAAAAATGACAAAGTGGCCATTATTACTACTGATAATTTCCGGGCTGACTCCAGCCATCAGATAAAATCATTTTGCCGCATTCTGGGTTGTCCCTGCGGAATAGTCTATACGCCCGAGGAACTGTCGATGGCCATTAAATCGCAGCCCGATGGATTAATCCTGGTCGATACTCCCGGCGTAAATCCCAATGACGCGAAAGAAATCGGTGAGCTTCTGACGTTAATTAAAGCCGCCAAGCTTCATGAAATCCAATTAGTGGTCTCAGCCTCGACACCGGCGAAGGATGTTGAAAAGATGTTGGCGGTATTCGATGAGATTGGTGTTGACAAAATTTTCATCACTAAACTCGATGAGACTGAAGCTCCGGGTGGAGTAGTGACAGAAGTGATAAACAGCGGCAAAAAACTCTCGTATATCTGTAGTTCGAGAGAGATTCCCGGTCGTTTCGCGGTTGCCAACAGTGAGTCGTTGGCCGATGCGATGACTACCAGGAAATCAGCGGAAACATCAGAATCTAAATGGGAAATGGAAGCAGTCGGAATATGGCAGTAGAGAATATAATTGCCATTGCAATCCTTTCCGGAAAAGGTGGAGTCGGCAAATCGGTGATTTCGTTGAACCTGGCATTGGGCTTAGGTAAACTCGGTATCAAAACATTACTCTTTGATGCCGGCGGCGGCAATCTGGTTTATCTTACGAATAACATGCATCCTGAAATGGAGCCTAATAAATCCGCGATATTGCCCATTGCCGATAATGTCGATCTATATACTTCAATTGTCGCCGATTCGAATTCGCTATTCGACGATGGAGATATCGAGCGGTTATTAAGCGAAATCGTCGAGGTGACGCCCGAATTCCAGTGCATCTTATTCGACTGTTTTACCGGATCTGGACCGGTACCTTATACGTTAGCCGGTTTATCGGAATTATCACTTATGGTGACCACTCCTGATCCGACCGCGGTAGCCGGGACATATCTGCTGGCCAGGTCTTTGTATCAGGATGGCCTGGCAACACGAAGTGGACTGTTGTTCAATATGGTAGAATCGGCCGATGAAGCGGCTTCGTTAAAGACCAGATTCGATATTCTCACCGGCAAATTCTTAAGCC
Organism: Candidatus Zixiibacteriota bacterium; assembly: GCA_024231855.1. GTDB lineage: Bacteria > Zixibacteria > MSB-5A5 > UBA10806 > 4484-95 > JAAEQD01. The sequence continues at coordinate 31,783 of JAAEQD010000170.1, read as the reverse complement.
ATCAATTCGAACAGGCCGGTTATATCCGTAATGATTCCCTGTTGGCTGAATCAGTACTGGAGCAACAACCACTATTAAGCTGGCGGCCCGAGAGCCGATCCGGTCTTGATTTTCTAAATCTGTCGAAGAAAATGCGCCTGGAAGACAGGTTGCAATTTGAAACGGACAAGATAAAAAGTCAGCAGGATTAAAGAAATTAAAACAACGAGGACGATAAAATAATAATGAGTAAGAACGTTTGGTATTGTGAGGAAAGTCTATGGCTAATCTAGCAGTATGGGAAAATTACAAGAAAACGTTGGATCCAACGACCCGGGATAACCTATTAAAGGAATACCTTCAACTGGTAAGAAATGTTGCCAGTAGAATGGCAATAGGATTTCCCAATTCAGTTGAATATAACGATCTGGTTAATACCGGGGTAATTGGCCTAATCGAAGCATTCAACAATTATGATCCGGCGCGGGGGGTCAAATTCGAGACCTACGCGGTACCTAGAATAAGGGGAGCGATACTCGATGAATTAAGAGCCCTGGATTGGGTTCCGCGTTCGACAAGGGCGAAATCCAGAGAGATTGAAAGGGCAATGACTAAGCTTGAAAATGATCTGGGACGATCCCCGTCGGAAAGCGAGCTGGCCAAGCAGATGAATGTATCGACCGACGATTTACTTAGGTCATTAGGTGATGTTTCATCAACATCGCTGCTTTCGCTCGATGAGTTGATTTGTCGTGAGGACGACAGCCGGCAGGTTCCGCGAATCGAGACTATTCAAAACAAAGCTGTCAACAATGTTCTCAATGATCTGGAAAGGTCAGAGTTAAGAGCATACCTGATCAACGCAATCAGCACTCTTTCTGAACAGGAGAGACTTGTGGTTGCTCTGTATTATTATGAGGAACTTACTCTTAAAGAGATCGGCGAAGTTATGCTTATCTCCGAATCGAGGGTATCTCAAATTCACACCAAATCGGTTTTGCGCTTGCGGGCATTGATAAGAGAGAAGTTCGCGCTTTAAAAAAGTAGTCACTCATTTGTAATTTGTGACCGGAGGTTTCATGGTTAAACCGGTCGACCTACAAGACAATCTCTCTAAAACGCAGCTTTTAGAGAAGGTGCAGCAATTACATAAGTCTACGCCCGAAGAGGCTCAGAAGCAATTTGCCCAGGAATTGCAAAAGAAAGTCTCAGAAGGCAAAGAACGCGTCGCGGACAGGGCGAAATCCGATAAGATCATCATTCACAAAGATGAGAAAAAACAAAAAGATAATCGCGAGAAACAAGAACTGAAAAAACAAAATGAATCAAAGAAGAATAATGAAGACGAAAACGATGAAAATCAAAAAATCGATTACATCGCTTAAGGAGGTAAAATGTTTTTTGAATACTTCTGGATAATTATAGCGCTGGTTTTTATCAATATCAGTTTATCGATCATGCTAATAGTGAAATTTAGAAAGCAGGAACAATTTCAAACCAATGAAGCTCATGCCAATTTGGAATTGATTAATCAATCGTTGAATCGCCTTTCCGAAATAACCGAAGCGCTGGAGAATTCACAGGAGGCTTCGCCGGATACCGCCGGCGTTTTAACTGAGAACTCCGAGTCCGATCAAGGCGGGAATAGGGAACAACGGGTATTATCGATGATTCGGCAGGGTGAGAATCCCCGGGAAATAGGCAAAAAGCTGGGGATTTCGCGTTCGGAGATAGATCTGCTAGTCGCTTCAGAGAAGCTAGGTTATAATCGTCAAAGCAATAATATCCGGGCAACCAGATAAGATAAAGTGTTCAGGAATATATGCCTTTGCCGATATTCTTAGTGAATAATTTAGATGAGGTTTATTAAAATGAATAAAAATCAAGAACCGCTTTTTTATTCTCAACTCGAGTGCCCGGTCTGTAAAACAATGAATGAATATGAGAATGTTAAAACAGGTTCATATACTGAAGACGGCCGAGATACGGACTTCCGCCCAACCGGAAGAATCTGGTTAAATCCGGCCTATGAAAAATATGATCCCTTGTTATTTTTCATGGCTACTTGCAGAAAATGTTTTTATACACGAGAATTCAATCATGATTATAAAAAATGGCAGCAAGATGTATCATTCAAAACTTATCGATTAAAAAACCTACAATCAAAATATCTTAATGAATTATCAAAAGAAGACGGTATAATCAGATTTCTTGGAAATCATATAAACCAGGAGAAATATCCGTTCGAATCGGCGGTAATCAAGTTTCTTTTGGGGATATATAGCGTGAAATTATCGGGTCGGCCGCCCCAACTCGATCTGGGTCGGTACTTTCTCAGGATTGGCTGGTTATTCCGGAGCCAAGCGGGCGATGAACCAAGCGAGGGAAAAGGATCGGCGAATCTTTTCAGCCAATTGCGATCCGCGGTCCAGAGCGCCAAATTGAAATTGCCAGAATTTGAGCAAGAGATCGGCAATATTAGAAAGATGCTCGATCATGATTTCCCGATATTATTTGAAAATGCTCCGGAAGCGGATCAGTATCGACAAAACATTCAGCAGGCCATCAGCGGAATTTCATCCGAATATGATTCATTGATAAATGCGACTTCCGAACTTGAGAATGTTTTGGGGGAAGCCGAGAAAACTCTCTTAGGCGCTGACTTGCCGACAGACGAGCCAGGATTTTTCGAATTCGGTAGCTTCACTGAGTTTCTCCGGAAGGCTGGCGAAGGATGGGCTGAAGTCCCATTTTCGGAAAATGATGCCATGCGTAAGGCGGCCGAATACTATCAGAAAGCCTACGAAGCAGGCGCCGAGATCAGTAAGGGAATTCAGCAGATTCAGGCGGCTTATATGATCGCCGAGCTATCCCGTCGAATCGGTGAAGTTGACAACGCTAATCAATATTTTAATCAGACAATTCGTATGGGCCGGGAAATCGTGATAGGTAAAAAGGGAGACAAGTCAACAATTAATTTTACGCAGAAGCTCCTGGATACAGCGATGCAGCAAGCCCGCTTGAATAAAAAAGAGAGTGAGGGAGTAACTTCATGAAAAAGCTAGATACGGAAGGAAATCCCGGAAACATGGTTGGTCTCTGGGAAAGATTGGAATTGAGGATTAAGAAGGGCGATAGGGAAGCCAGTTTTATCACTCGGATAAACGATATGGATAAAGAGTTGCTGATAGTCGAAAACCCGATTAGATTGGCCGGCGATTTACAGATCGAAATAGGTCAGCAACTGGAAGTAGTATTCAATAAAAAGGACGCTTCCTATACCTTTGACGCGACCGTTGTGGCTATTGACCCCGATAATGAAAACCTAACTAGAATACAGACTTTATCGGATGTAAGACGGTCGCAGCGGCGCCAATTTGTGAGAATCGATATCGCCGGGAAAATATCGTATAAAGCAATTGATTTGAACGCGCCCGGCGAGGGACTCTTAAGCCTCGACAAGAAAGGCGAACTTCTCAATGTTTCGGCCGGGGGAATTCTTCTTTGCACATCGGAAAACCTGATGCAGAATGATTTGGTACTGTTGAATTTCAGTTTAAAAAACAACCAGCGTCTGGAAAACATACTCGGAATCGTAAAAAGGCTGGAAAAATCGGACCAATCCGATAGCAAATGCGCCGATTTGCTGGTAGGGATAGAATTTTTAACGAAAGAGAAAGCCCTGAGTATGATTCCCGTCAGCCAGGCGGAACACCTTCCACCTACGTTAAATTACTTCAGCGAAGCCCTTGAAAAGCTCGTCGTCCACTTCATTTATAAGCAGCAAGTTGAAACAAGAAAAAGGATGTCAGTGGACTCATGAGAATAGTATTCCGGTTACTTTTTGCCTTATTACTCCTGGGGCTGGCTGAAACTAACGCGCAGGAGATGGAATCCGATCTTACAATCGGTCAGGATTTGGATATTATCGCCTTTATCGAACCGCCTCAACATTTTAAAGATATATCATCACGTTTAGCCAGGATGTTTGTGAGAGAATTGGAATTGGTTTCTGAAGGGCGTCCTCTCGATATTAAATTCTATAGCGGAACACAGGCCGAATTCAATAGCTGGATCGAAAATGAGAATTGCCGATACACAGTTTCTCTGGAAATAATCAAACGCGGTTGGAGCGTTGATCATTCTTTTCAAGTCCCTTTCGTGTTTCACATCTACAGAAATAATTTCAAACTCGGCGCGGTCCTCAAACTTCACCGTCAGGGAATTCCCCAACCTGTTTTATTGAAGAAATATAATGTTAAAGTCGGCGGCCCACGAGTGTATCAAATATTGGCCAACAATCCTCAGGATGGCGGTTTGATGATTCCGTACAGTCAACGGGCGATAAAAGAGACTAAGGCAGAGGAGAAATTCATAAGCCGGCTATCCAAAGATATATACAAAACCATGGAAAGGTATGGGGGGTAATGGTGTATAAAAGGGCGCAAACGGCTAAATATAGTTCTACGAAAAAAGTATTGATCGTCGATGAGGATGCTTTATCACGCGACATGATGTCTAAAATATTATCACGCTATCTTGGTTGTGAAGTCAATATGGCAGCGAATGATTCCGGCGCGTTAAGTTTTTTGAAATCTGGCGATTTCGACCTCGCCATTTTGGGTATGTCCCGACCCGATTCATCGATTGTAGATCTGGTCGCGAATATCCAGGCTTTAAAGCTAAACTTATCTTTGATTGTCGTTTCAGGAGATGGTACCGACGCCGATCTTGAAATTCTTAAAAGTATGGGCATAACAAAAATCGTTTACAAGCCGCTGAGATTATCTCCGCTTCTGGAGATGGTGGCCGGTGTATTTTTGAATAAGGAGCAGGTACTTAATTATGCATAACAACTGTTTAACCAAGGAGGGTTAGTTGCCGCGAAAAAGGAAAGTCGACACGACATGTCAGCTTGAAACTGAATTGGCATTATTGTATGAGATCAGTTCTTTGGTTCAGCTATCCCCGTCCAATAAAGAGACATTCGAAAAAGTCCTGGAATTAATTGGCAAGGTAATTGATTTCAGGTCAGCTTCCATGTTTCTGGTTTCCATGGAAACCGGGTTGCTTAATGAAATCGCTAAAATAGGCCGAAGCGTAGAGCTTATCAGTTTCGTTAAGTTTGAGATGGGAATGGGCTTTTCGGCCTGGGTGGCAAAAGAGAAGAGACCAATTGTCTTGAACAATCTCAGGAAAAACCACAATGGGGCCAATATCAAATCCTTCATGTCGGTACCGATGATATTCAAGGATGAATTAATTGGTGTTATTAATTTTGCTCATGATCAAAGTAACTCATTTACCGAAAGAGATATGCAGATAGTCGGAATAATTGCCGCGGAAACTGCCGTTACTATCGAAAGAATGATCTATGAGTACCAGTTGGAAATTAAAAATAAGGAATTAATTGAGGCCAATATCAAGCTCAAAGAAGCCCAAACCAAGCTGATTGAACTGGAGAAAAAGCAAACCGCGGTTGAGATGGCGGCGACTTTAAATCACGAAATTAACAATCCGCTGGCGATTATCGCCGGAAACGCCCAGTTTTTATTAATGACGATGAAGAATTCAAATCCATCAATCATTAAAAGATTGAAAGCTATCGATAAAGAAGCCTCGGCAATCGCTCAGATAACAGAAAAATTCAAGCAATTAGATACGCTGATTACCGAAAACTACGTAAAAGGCGATTCCCGGAAAATAATCAATCTTAAAAAATCGACCAAAGCTGAGGAATTGTGCTAAACGACATCGCCGAAAAAAATATCAATTTCAGTGAATTCATCAACCTGGCCAGGGCGGATATAGCCGGCTATTTCATTGTCGACAGTCGTGGGCGGATCAGCCAATCCAGCGGAGTAATTGAGGAGATTCTTTCTCGTGACGGCGGTCTAAAAGCTAAACTGCCGATGCTGGATCAACACATTAACGATCCTGATATCCCGGGCACATTTTACCGTGTTCCCGATATTTCCGCCAGATCTAATAATGGCGATAATAATCATACTCTCTATATCGGCCCTTTACCTGACGACGATCATTTTCTGGGTGTTGTCTATAACGCGGAGTACGCGCCAAACGAATTGGGTAAAACTCAATCGGAGTTTTTTATTTTGTCGCTGATAACCCAGGCGGTGAGAGCTTTTAACAGGGCGGAGAATCTTGAAAATATTCTGAAGATTGTGCTTATCGGAGTTACCGCGGGCTGTGGACTGGGATTTAACAGAGCTTATATTTTTCTTACCAGCGATGATCAAAATTGTCTGAGAGGCGCCCTGGCAAACGGCCCATCTACACCGGAAGAGGCCGGGATTATTTGGGGGCAGTTATCCCGAGGCGAGTTATCCCTCGAGCAATTATTTAATGATGCATTGACCCAAAATGATAATGGTAATGCCGCTTTGAACTGTGATCTAAAGAAAATCGATATTCCTCTGGATAACAAAGACAATATTTTTGCCCGGGCCGCCCTGGAGAAACAGTCAATGATTATCAATGAGAATACGCTGACATCGGCGGAATATTCAGATCTCAATTCGAGAATAGGTCCTGGCCCTATGGCGGTAGTTCCGCTTATCGGTAATGACTATCTTCAGGGTGTTCTTATAGCCGATAATTTTATTACCGGCAAGGAAATCACCGACAATGACCTTCATCTGCTGGAGATATTTGCCAGATATGCCAGTGATTCAATAAAAAATTTCAGATTATATGAACGTCTCGAACGGAAAATAATCGCGCTCAAACAGGCGAACGAAACAATTATAAATAGCCGTGAAAATGTCATAAAGGCCGAAAGGTTATCCGTTCTGGCCGAAATTGCCGGTGAAGTAGCCCACGAAATCCGTAATCCATTAACTGTAATCGGTGGCTTCGCCAAGTCGATGCTCCGAAAAATTTCGGAAGATGATGAAAATCACGAATATCTGGACATTATTTTCGAGCAGGCCAAGAGGATTGGCGATTCGTTGGAAAAATTTACCAGCTTGACCAATTATGAAAGCAAAAGTGACAGAATCTGTGACCTGGCCGACTTAGTTCGATCCGCTGTTGCAGTCAGAGTGCCGGGAACCGATTTCTCTCAGTTCGATGTTATTTCCGATTATTCAATTAACGTAAAGATCGATCCCGACCTGTTCCGACAGGCGCTATTAATAGTAATGAAACATATTAGCACTTTTTCGTCTAATTCCGGTCCGATTTCGCTGCTGATAAAGCGAGTCGCAAACAGCGCTTGTATCTATTTCGAACCATCTCATTTCGACGATCAATTCGCCCAAAGGGTATATAGAAATTTCCTGGCCGGTGGCAATAATGAAGTGTTAAGGCAGCTTTCGACAACTTTGGAGATATTAAAATATTATCGGGGTAACATTGGCATTGAATCTGAAGAGAATAGTATCAAAAAGTTTTACCTGGAACTGCCCGTATTTGAGGAGGACCAATGAGAAAAATATTGATAGTCGATGATGAGCCGGCTATACGTAAGCTATATCAAAAAGAGTTTACCGAGGATGGTTATAATGTAATGCTAGCCGGAAGCGGGGATGAAGCCCTGGACAAAGTTGGCGAAGATGAGAAAATTGATCTGGTTATTCTCGACATCAAAATGGAAGAGAAGGATGGTCTTGAAGTACTGGATGTGTTACGGAAGAAGAACAGAAGTTTGCCGGTTATACTGAACTCAGCCTATTCGACCTACAAGAACGATTTCACTTCCTGGCTGGCCGATGCTTACCTTGTCAAATCTCATGATTTAACTGAACTTAAAGATAAAGTTCAAGAACTGTTGCTGGTTTAGCTATGAAAAGAACTCGAAAAAATTTAGTGGATGTCATTGAATCTGTCTCTGAGCAGATACAAATTTTGGCTTTAAATATAGCCGTGGCGGCGGCCAAGATGTCTTACAACAAGAAAATTTCGACTGATGTCAACAGTAAATTGAGCAAATTAGTTAATCAGGCCACGCTGGCTGTGAAAAATATGAGTCATATTCTGCGGGCGGCCAAATCTGAAAGGCCGAAAGTAGACGTGTTTTCGGAGGGCAGCAATATGAAAATCGATTCGGAGATGGTCGAGGATATTGAAAGCTCACTGAAAACCATCCTCAATGACAGCCAGAAAATCATGGATATGCTTAACGAGGTAAAGCAAAAATCGGTATGATTAGGGAGACTAAAACACAGCGATCGGTATTAGTTGTCGACGATGAACCCGATGTACTCGATGTTTTTAAAAATATTCTCGGCTCGCTGGGATATCGGGTGTCCTTAGAATCCAGCAGCGTGAAGGCGTTGGAGATAATAAAGCGCAATGATTACGATCTTATAATAACCGACCTTATAATGCCTGAAATGAACGGTTTGGAACTTCTTCAAGTTATAAAGTCCGAAAATAGAAATATACCGGTTATTATTACTGCCGGGATTGATATCAAGGATATTGATATTGATGCCGGGGAGTTTGGCGAGATTGAATTCATAAAAAAACCTTTTACTATAAATGATATTAAACAGAAACTTCGAAGACAATTTACGGACAAAGTGATAGTCAATCATTGATATTGGAAACACGAGAATCTTCTTGATCAATATTTCAGGTAGTAAGATAATAATAATGAAATCTGGAGATTATAGAGTATATTTGTTTATTTGACTGAACAATTAGTATTAGTTGTTAATTTTTAATTAAATAATGCGCGAATGGTTTCGATATAATAAATAGAATATTAATTTTGCGGGATCAAGGAAACTAGGTTTATTTTTTTGGTCCGAAAAATATAGCCCCCTATAAGATGGAGTAATGTGATGAAAGAAAACGTAAGAATATTGATTGTTGATGATGAAGCACTTATGCGGAATCTTCTGTTGAAGATATTGGAGCAGGAAGGGTATCAGATTACCTTGAGCAATTCATTTAAAGAAGCTATCGGGCACCTTAATAATGAGACATTTGAGATAGTTTTGTCGGATGTCAAAATGCCTGAAACCAGCGGTTTCGAACTTCTAAAAGAGATTAAGCAGCGCTGGCCCAAAACAACGGTGATTATGATGACAGCTTATGGTGACGCTTATACGGTCAAAGAGGCATTGATGCTAGGAGCCGATGAGTATATCACAAAACCGTTTAAGAGCCATGAGATATCCCTGATTATCGAGAGGGCGTATTGGAGACAACTGGCCTCGAACAGAAAAGAAATTGTGGATATAGAAGAAAACTAGAAATTAATGGAACAAACTGCCCAAAAAGAATCGGCGCCTTTTGTAGCCGAGAAAAATGGTTATAAATTCACCGTCGTTTTTTCTAACGATAAAATGGTCGCGCATATTCTTATCGAAGAAAAGAATAAAGAAAGTGTCTGGAATTTAGACAGTCAGGACATCAAAGAGATAATTAAGCAGGCTGGAGTAATTTTCGGCATCAACGATGAGCAATTGGAGAAACTCGAAACTGAGCCAATATTCAATCGAAAAATAGAAATCGCCCGCGGCCGGAAACCCGGCAAGGGTATTGATTCCGGTTTCGAACTACTTTTTTCAACAACCGGCAGTAATGCTCCCGTAACCGGCGATGACGGCTATATCGATTACAAAAACCTGAATTTGATCAACAATGCGATTGAGGGACAGCCTTTGGCCAAGAAAACCCCCGCCCGGACGGGCGAACCGGGGATGAATACTACAGGCCAAGAGATTCTCGGCAATATGGGCAAGGAAAGGGCTTTGCCAAAAGGCAACAATACCATTGTTTCGGAAGAGAATCCGGATCTATTGATTGCCGATAAAAACGGATCAATTACTTTTTCGAATAACCTGGTATCGATTGATAACGTTCATAAAATTAACTCTGATATAGATAATTCGACCGGTAATATTGATTTCGTGGGCAGCCTTCAAATATCAGGAGATATCAAATCCGGATTTGTTGCCAAAGCGCAGGGAAATGTTGAAGTTGGTAAAAACATAGAAGACGCTGAAGTTCATTCGAACGGCTCGGTGATGGCCAAAGGCGGTTTTGTCGGTTCGGGTAAGGGAATAATTAAAGCCGCCGAGGATGTTTTTATAAAGTACGTGGAAAACCAGGTAATCGAAGCCGGTAACGATGTGAATATCGGCGGCGAAGCGATGAATGCCAATATTGTGGCCGGGAATTCGGTTATTCTTAAGGGCCATAAAGCAGTTATCGTTGGCGGCAGTGTGTCGGCAGGGAAATTAGTCGAAACCACGACCCTGGGTTCGGAATTCGGTACGCCGACTCTGGTAAGAGCCGGCTACAGCCTGAATTTGGTGAACGAGCTAAAGACCCTCAACAAAGAAATAACCAGGCTGAAGAATGACGCCGAGAAAATCAAGAGTGCTATGTATGGCTTGGTCAGGTTGGAAATTGACAACAAACTGAGCGATAAGCAAAAGGAAGCTTTAATGCTTCTGAAAACTCAGCAAATCGAAATCCCCAAGGAGTGCAAAATTCTCGAAAATAAAAAGATAGAATTGGTTGAAGCACTAAACGAGAATAAGAAAGCGTCTATTAAGGTCAAAGGAACGGTTTATCCGGGAATAACTGTCCAAATCGGCATGCTAAAAAGAGAAATTAACATGGTTGTTAATAAGTGCACGTTCGGCGTAAGCCATGATAAAATCGCGATAATATCTCATGAATAGGAAAAAAAATACCCCGTTTTTCTAGAAATAATTTCCCGCTTCAATAATTATACCTAAATGTAATATCATCGTTTTGTTTTAAGACACCTCTTTTTGATTCCGGACGACAGCCGTTAAACCATTATATGAATTGAAGTTACACGGTCCGTTATATAACCGGGCCAAACATTATTAGTCAAAACATGCCGGGGGCATGGACTTTGCTTTAAATCTGTTCGGGAAGAAGTAAAGAGGAACTTATGATTAAAGGAATTTACACATCTGGTTCGGGGATGCTGCCCCGGGTATTGAAGCAGGAAGTATTCGCCAACAACATGGCCAATGCCAATACGGTCGGCTATAAAAAAGATAACGTATTTTTGCAGCAGCTTGAAAATGCCAAACAAAAAGCCGGTCTGGTAACCGATCTCGAATGGGAAATTCCGATGGTTGATGATGTTTATATCGATTTCGGCCAGGGCCAGTTAAGTCAAACAAATCAGCCGCTCGATATTGCCCTTGAGGGGGAGGGTTTTTTCGTGGTTGATACCCCGGATGGAGAAAGATATTCACGAAATGGGGCATTTGGTTTAACGGCGGAAGGCACCCTGGTCGACGGCAACGGCAATTCGGTATTATCCGATGCCGGGCCGATTACAATCGCCGGCGATGAAATCTCGATTTCCAATGATGGCGGAGTTTTTGTCGATGGCGCAGAGGCGGCCCGAATCAGGGTGGTTGATTTCGAAAAGCCATACGATTTGAGGAAAGTCGACGATGGCTATTTTATGCCCGAGGATGAAACCATACTTCCCGAAGCGGCCACCGGTTTTAGCGTTAGACAAGGATATGTAGAAACATCAAATGTTAATATTATTCAGAATATGGTAGATATGTTGGTTTCATTCAGGGCTTATCAATCAGGCCAAAAAGCGATTCAAGCTCAGGATGAGACATTAGACAAAGCGGTTAATGATTTAGGCCGTGTTAGATAAAGGAGAAAGTAATGATTAAAGCGATGAGAACCGCTGCGTCGGGTATGAGCGCGCAGCAAATGAATGTCGATGTCATCGCCAATAACCTGGCTAACGTCAACACCTCCGGTTATAAACGGTCAAAAATTGAATTCCAGGATATACTTTATCAAAACCTTCGATCAGCGGGGGCTGAGTCCGCCGCGGGTTCACAGGTTCCGATCAGCCTTGAAGTGGGGTATGGAACCCGACCGTCAGCTACTCAGAGGAATTTTTCGATGGGCAGCCTGCAGCTTTCGGGTAACCCGCTCGATCTGGCTATTGAAGGCAATGGTTTCTACCAGGTACTTCTGCCCGATGGTACGACCGGCTATACTCGCGACGGTTCATTTAAGATGAGCGCCGACGGGCAAATTGTCACCTCCGACGGTTTCTTTCTCGAGCCGGGAGTAACGATTCCCTCGGATGCAACCGATATCAGCGTTTCCGCGGATGGCCTGGTTTCGGTATTAATTCCGGGCGAAGCCGACCCGCAAGAATTAGGCCAGATTGAATTGGCCAAATTTATCAATCCGGCCGGATTACAGGCTATCGGTCACAACCTCTATACGATATCCGGCGCTTCGGGCGATCCTATTCTCGGCAATCCCAGCCTGGATGGATTCGGTAGATTAAATCAGGGATACCTGGAGATGTCAAACGTGGAAATAGTGGAAGAGATGGTGAATATGATCACCGCCCAGCGAGCTTATGAGATCAATTCCAAAGCTATTCAGACATCCGAAGAAATGACTCAGGTAGCTAACAATTTAAAACGGTAAGGTAGTATGATTACGTATCTTCTGGCTCTTACGATAATTTGTACTCCGGCTTCTGATAAAGTCGAACAGGCTATAAGAACGTATGTGCAGGGCAATTTCGCGATAGATAACGCTGAATTCCAATATGATTTCCGCCGCATTAACTGGAGTCTGTTACCATCGGAATTGGACAGCGTAAAAATTTTCAGAATTGGCAAAGATTCGCCCTTCGGCACTACGATTTTTACTCTGGGTATATATAATGACGGCGATCTGGCCAAAGCGATTCCGGTATCGGTCGGAGTAACTTTATCGGTCGACGCTTTAGTGACCAGGACAACGATTAATGTCGGCGATAAACTTCAAGATCTGGTACTGGAGAATCGTACCATAACCGGAAGAAATGAAATGCCCTTGACCGATTTGACGCTTCTTGAAGGCAAACAGGCCAGGAAGTATATACGGCCCGGGTCAATTATCTACCCATCTATGATCGAAAATATTCCGGTTCTTAAGCTGGGTGACAAAGTCAAAATATTGATCGAAAAAGGCTCGATTATAGTTACCGCCGATGGTTTGGTTCGTCAAAAAGGTTCTACCGGGGACATTATCAGAGTGGTAAACACAGGTTCGAAAAAAACCATAAAAGCCGAAATCATAGATTCGCTTACCGTGGCAGTCAGGTAAAGGAGATTTAATGAAATCATTGATTAGTTTAATAATAATCTTATCCTTGCTGCTTGGTAGTCAGGCGTTTTGTAATGAAGCAAGAAGTCGTTCGATATTCACGGATATAAAAGCTCATGAAGTCGGCGATCTGATAACGGTAATAATCGCCGAGAATTCGAGGGCCAGTAATAAAGCCAAGACAACGACCGAGAAGAAGACGGAAGCTGGAACCGAGGGAACAGCCGGCCTGGGTCCGCTTGATTTTATACCGATCTGGGGAGCATCAGGCCAGAATGAAAGTAAATATGACGGCAAAGGCCAGACTGAAAAAAGCGGATCACTTCAAGCGAAAATGACCGTAAAAGTCGTGGCTGTCATGTCTAACGGTGATTTGGCCATTGAGGGCAACCGGGTGGTAATCGTAAACGATGATGAAGAAACTCTGTTCTTGTCGGGGACCGTCAGGTCGCGTGATATATCAGAGAGCAACACGATCTATTCACATCAGATAGCCGACGCCCAAATATCGAGTAAGAGTAAAGGTACCGTTAACACTGGCAATAGGCCCGGTTTCGTAACCCGATTAATTAACTGGATATTTTAACATGAGGAAAATCGCGGTATTAACATTATTTTTATCATTGAGTTTATCCGCCTTATCCAACCAGGTAAGAGTCAAGGACATTGCTAAATTTCAAGTTGAGAATTCGATTCCGCTTTTCGGCTATGGCCTGGTGGTTGGTCTTGACGGAACCGGCGACTCCAAATCGACCCGATTCACGACTCAATCTCTTGTAAACATGATGGAGCGACTAGGGGTGACTGTTAATCCCAGTCAGGTGAAAGTGAAGAACGTAGCCGCAGTGATGGTTACCAGTGAGTTGACTCCGTTTATGACTACCGGCTCGAAATTCGATATCACCGTATCATCCCTGGGAGATGCCTCTTCGCTTCAGGGCGGAACATTGCTTTATACTCCTCTGGCGGATGCCTCTGGTACCGTTTACGCGGTGGGCCAGGGATCGATTTCAATTGGCGGCTTTAATATCAGTTCCGGCCTGGGTGATCAGATAATTAACAATTACACCCTTGTGGGCAGGATTCCCAGCGGGGCTGTAGTTGAAAAAGGGATTGAGGGAGGTGCTCAAACCGGCTCGATAAAATTGAATCTGCAAATTCCGGATTATACAACAGCCAACCGACTGGCTCAGGCTATTAACTATAATTTTATGGATATCAAGGCGGTGGCTTTGAACGAGGCCAATATCGACATTATTATGTCGAAGCCGAGACAGGAAGCCGGTGAGCTGGTGAAGCTAATGGCTCAGATAGAAAATTTGAAAATCGAACCCGACACTCCGGCTCGGGTGGTTGTCAATGAGAAAACCGGGACCATAGTCGCCGGTGAACATGTTACCATTTCATCGGTAATGCTGGCTCATGGCAATCTTAATATAGAGATTAAGGCCACGCCGCTGGTTTCGCAGCCGGAAGCGTTTTCGCAAGGCAGAACAGTGCTGACGCGTGAAGCAGAACTAACCGCCGAACCCGAAACAGCCAGGATATTGCATGTTGAACAGCAGGCAAATATCGGTGATCTGGCAGTCGCTTTAAATGACATCGGAGCGACGCCGAGAGATATAATCGCGATATTCCAGGCTCTTAAAGCCGCCGGAGCATTGCGAGCGGAACTGGTAATTTTATAAAGACTGGTAAATTATGAATATCACAGCTGTCGATACAGTCAAACATAGCCTTCATTTGGAAGGCACAACGAATAAGGATAAAGACGCCGAACTGGCGAAACTGAAAAAGGCCTGCGAACAGTTTGAATCGTTATTCGTTTATTATATGCTCAAGACTATGCGTTCGGCTACGGAGGAATCATCGCTTTTAGGCGATGGCATGGGATCGGAGATATTCACGCAATTATTTGATGAGGGACTGGCTGATAAGATGGCCGAATCCGGACCGTTTGGTATAGGCGATATGCTGATAAAAAGTTATGCCGAGCGAATGGGCATTGATCCAGAGAAAGTGAAAACTTACGATAAGGTTATGCCGGACGCTACATATTATCGACCCTACATAAAAGTCAAACCGGTATCGGAAAAAGCTCTAGACCAGGGAGACAGACTCAGTAATCTGGATGAGCTTATTGAACGGGCTTCAGGGATTAATAATGTTGATCCTAAGCTGATAAAGGCAGTAATCATGCAGGAATCGGGGGGCAATCCGAAAGCTATTTCATCGAAAGGGGCCAAGGGCTTGATGCAGCTTATGGATGGTACGGCCAGAATGCTGGGTGTATCAAACCCATTTGATGTCAAGCAGAATATAAACGCGGGTGTTAAGTATTTATCATCGTTAATAAAGAAATTTAACGGCAATATCGAAAACGCCCTGGCCGCTTACAACGCTGGGCCGGGAGTCGTGGATAAGTATGGCGGTATGCCTCCTTA
This sequence comes from Candidatus Zixiibacteriota bacterium, assembly GCA_024231855.1. GTDB lineage: Bacteria > Zixibacteria > MSB-5A5 > UBA10806 > 4484-95 > JAAEQD01. The sequence continues at coordinate 16,256 of JAAEQD010000170.1, read as the reverse complement.
CGAGGAAACAAAAAAGTATGTTAAAAATATTATGGACAAACTTGAGGGGTAATCAAAATCATGAAAATCCCGATAAATGCATAAATGGATAGATCGATGGAAAGATTGACAAATATTTTAAATCAGGAGCTTGAGACTTTCAACAAGTTCCTGGCTCTGCTGGATCAACAGCATAAGCTGATAGTTAGCAGAAATTTGGCTGATTTGAACAAGACCAATTCCGAATTGGACTTGTTATGTAACAAGGCTAACTATCTTGAGCGAAAAAGAATTGACGCGGTTAACGACATCTCGGCTATGACCAAGCATAAAGGCGATGACCTGAAAATGAGTGATATACTACCCAGTCTTGACAAATTATCAAGTCAACGCCTTCTCGTGTTGCGCGAATCGATTCAAAACGCGCACCAGCGAATAGCGGAAAAAAGTATGAGAAATGGGCGATTAATCGAAAAATCGCGGAAACTGATTGCGGAATCAATGAAGATTATAACCAGTCGGCCCTCGCCGATTTATCAAAAACCCGGTCCGGGGCGGGCGGCTATAACAGAGGGCAATCTCATAAGCCGATCGGCGTAAGAGGAAGTAATTATGTATGGAATTAACGTAGGTTTAGAGATAGGCAAAAGGGCGCTGTTATCTCAGCAATTCTCGCTAAACGTTACCGGTCACAACATAGCTAATGTCAATACGCCGGGCTATACTCGTCAACAGGCCATGATGCAATCGACGTTACCGATGAGATCGGCCCAGGGCGATTTCGGCACCGGCGTGGAAGTCGTTGAAATCCGCCGCCTGCGCACCCGATTCCTGGATGAGCAATATCGACAGGAATCCGAATCATTAGGCCGCTGGGCCACATTAGCCCAGGGTTGGGGACAGGTTGAAAGAATTTATACCGAGCCTTCGGACACCGGATTTTCATCCATACTGGATAATTTCTGGAATTCATGGCAGGATTTAGCCACTAATCCCGATAGCCAGGCAGCCAGAGTGGCGGTTAAGGAACAGGGAAGTCTGGTGGTTAATGCCATGCATCATTTTACCGAACAGTTACGGGATTTCCAACGGTCAATAGATGAAGATATCCAAACAAGTGTTACTTATGTAAATAATGTCGCCAATCAGATAGCCGCATTGAACGATTCGATCGCGTCGGCTGAGTTAACCGGACATATCGCTAACGATTTACGCGACAGGCGAGATTATTTAGTGGATGAGTTGGCCACATTTGTCAATGTGGAAGCAACTGAAGAGTCTAATGGCAATTTTGCTGTTAGGATTGGCGGTATGGCTTTAGTCGACGGTAATACCGTCTCCGAGTTGGAAACGGTGGTTCAGGAACAAGGGATTAACGTTGTGAGCGAGGTCAAGTTTGTCAACTCTAATGCCAAACCGGAAATCATAAATGGCTCGCTTTCGGCTTTAATTGAAACCAGAGATGAAGTTATAAGCGGCCGTCAGCAAGAACTCGATGAGTTAGCATTAGCTATTGTCGAACAGGTCAATCAATACCACAGCGAAGGTTACGGTATGGATGGCAATACCGGTCGGAATTTCTTCGATGCAGGTACTACCGGCGCCGCCGATATAGAACTCGATGATTTAATTGAGCAGAATGAAGGTTTTATCGCAAGCTCTTTAAACGGCGAGATTGGCGACAATTCTAACGCGCTGAGAATAGCCGGCTTACGAGGCAAGCGAACGATGAACAGCAAGTCCGCGACTTTTGGCGATTTCTATAATTCAATGATCGGAACCATTGGTGTCAGGACTCGCGAAGCCCAGAATTTAGCCGAGAACCAGGCATCGCTTGTTTTTCATATCGAAAATAACCGTCAAGCTCTTGAGGGTGTATCGCTTGATGAAGAGATGACGAATATGATTAAGTTTGAACATGCTTACGAGGCGGCAGCCAGGGTAATTACAGCTATGGATGAAGCTTTAAACACGATAATCAACGGCATGGGTCTTGTTGGCCGTTAGTATTTAACAATGGAGTAGTATAATGTTAATCCTGACAAGGAAGTTGGGCGAATCAATCACTATCGAAAATGATATTAAGATTACGGTTTTGGGCATTTTTGGTAAACAGGTAAAACTTGGTATTGTAGCTCCCGATAAAGTTTCAGTCCATCGGGAGGAGATTTTCAAGCGAATTCAGGAAGAAAACAGGTCGGCCTCTCTGGCATTAAAGGAAGATTTGCTTGAGGTGGCCAATATTTTAAAATCTAGACGGATAAAGCAAAAATGATAAAATCCGATAGATATAATAAATCGAATCGATCTAAATCATGGGGGGATTGGTCGGATTGCTCTCAATCAAGAGATTCTATGTTAATAGCAAAAAGGATACTGGTAATTTGATCGGAGTCGGTATATGCGAGTAACCAACAAAATGATATCCGAGAGGATATTGCATAATCTCAGCAGGTCGACATCGCGATTCCTAGAACTGCAAACCATGGCTTCATCGGGCAGGCGTATTAATAAACCTTCCGATGATCCTCTGGGCATTACTAAAGACCTGAGTTTCCGATCGCGTTTATCCGATATAAAGCAATTTTCGTTAAATGTTACCCACTCCCAATCATGGCTTACATTTTCGGATCAGGCTCTCAACAGCATCAATGAGTTGGTTATCACGGCCAAAGATCTGGCTATCCAGCTGGGTAACGACACTTATGATGAAAACGCGAGAATGGCCGGCGCCGCTAATGCCCTGGAAATATTCAACCAGATGATGGATGCCGCCAATACTCAATATCAGGGCAAATATATTTTCTCCGGCTCCCGAACCGATATGGCGGCCATGGTCGCCAATAGTGTCGGCGTGGTTTATCGGGGCGATGCCCAGGACCTTCTGATGGAAACCGAGCGCGATTCATATTTACGGATTAATTCTTTCGGAGATGAGTTTTTCACTCATCAGGTTAATGTTTTAGGCGAGAACGCCGATTTAAATCCGGGCCTTCAACCTAACTTATGGCTGACGAATTTAAACGGCGGCAACGGCGTGAATATGGGCGCGGGGCAGATTGTTATTAACACTTTGAATGGTTCGTATAATGTTGATCTGGGGGCGGCCAATGTGCGGAATATACAAGAGTTACTGGATACTTTAAACGCCCAGGGAATTCCCAATTTTGCCGCCAGTATCAGTGAAGCGGGTTCAGGCTTTACACTTGAAGATACTTCCTCTCATCATATGACCGTTGATACGCCGCTTTCAATGTTAAATGAAGGCACCGGTATTTCACAAGTTCCGGGAACGTTCTTAATCAGGACCGCTGATAATGCCCTGGTGGCCAACATAGATATTTCGGCCGCCACCAATTTGGACGACGCGATAACGACTATCAACGCCGAACTCGCGGCGGCAGGTATCAACAACGTTGCAGCTTCAATCCATCCTGATGAGAATAGACTGGTTATCACCGATAGCAATGCCGCTTCTTATGATTTGGTGATCGAAGATACAGGCGGCGGAACTACGGCAACGGATTTGGGTATCGAAGGTCCCATGATTGGCATTCTTCAGGGAAAAGACCTTTTGCCGATACATATTCGGGTCGAGGAATCGGCCGCCGGCGAAACTTTGGCGGCTGATCTTGGTCTGTTGGGCAGCACCGAATTTGAAAAGCATATCGGCACCGATGTCGATCCGCGGTTAACATACAATACACTACTTTCCGCCTTGAACAGCGGAAGCGGCTACGAACTCGGAGTTATCCGAATATCCAATGGCCATGATTTTATCAATCTGGATTTATCGCCATTGGCCAATGATCCAAACGCGACAGTTTTGGATATAGTCGACAGGATTAATCGCTCCGGTATAGGCGCCAAGGCATTTCTAAATGAAAATGAGACCGGTATAATGGTCAAATCGGAGTTCGATGATCGGTCGTTTATGATTACTGAGGTGGATGGCCGCACCGCTTCCGCGTTGGGGATATTCGGCGCTGGTGATTTAGCCGGCAATATGATGATTTTGGAGAGAGCTCTGGAGGGGAACAACGTTGAGGAGATCGAGGCAACTCTCGATATTTTCGATAAAGCCTTGGATCAATTATTAACAACGAGATCAAGTGTCGGCTCCCGTCATATTAGAGCCGAGACAACCAGGAGCAGGTTGTTATCGCAGGAACTCCTGGTTACGGGTCAACTTTCAGAGATAGAAGATGCTGATATGATAAAGGTAATTACCGAATTGACTACAGCTGAGGTCGCCTATCAAGCCGCTTTGGCCTCGGCGGCCAGAATGATTCAACCATCTTTAATGGACTTTTTACGATAGGAGGAGTCGTTGCCAGCTATTGAGACATCGAAATTCGGCGAAGTGACATACGACAATAAGGATGTCATTGAATTCATAAAACCGGTTCTTGGTTTTAATGATCTAACAAAATATATACTTATCTCCAGGCCGGAATCAGAACCGTTTAAATGGCTGCAATCGCTGGAGGATACATCAGTTTGTTTCGTATTAATCGATCCGAGATTAGTGGTTGATCAGTACACCGTTGAGGTGTCTTCTCATGATATTAAGTTGTTGGATGGCTCGGAAAATCAGGAAGATTATCAAATTTATGTAATTGTGACAGTACCTAAGGGGCATCCCGAACAGATATCAATCAATCTAAAGGGGCCGATAGTAGTCAACTCGGTACGTCTTAAGGCTCTTCAGATGGTTCTTAATAATCCCGATTACGATATTCGTTACGGTATTTTCAAAAAGAGCCAAATGGTTTGACTCGCTGCCGCCTAAGAAATACAGGCTATGCAGATAAAAAGTCCAGACATCAGCAGTACTTTTATCAGTTATAAGGGGCATGGCATGCTCGAAAGAGCATCCAGGACCAACTCTATCGGCCATGTAATCGCCCATGAAAACCGTCATCTTCAACAGTTCAGAAGTCACGCCCGGTATCAAGGTAAGGAGATTATCAGAGAAAACATATCGGTTCGGTATGAATTCGTAGATGGCAAAATAACGGCCGTTGCCGGCGAAGCCACCGCTTTAATGCGCGACAAGCCAGAAGATGAGTTAAAGTTAGATGGGGAAGCTCCCAAGAAATCGGCGATCGATGTTGAGGCCGAATTAGCGAATGAAGATGATCAGAAAAAAAGGAAGCTCGACGTGATTTTAGCCCGGGTTGACGCGGCTTTGAATCGGCTAGGCAACAAGCTTGAAAAAGCCGAAAAAGACGAGGGCGGCGCTTATGACATCGACCAAAATCGAATTGCTGAATTGCGAGGCAAAAAGGCCGAATTAGAAGATAAAAAGAAAGAAATTATAAAGAAGAGAAATATGCTCAATGCCGAAAAGCTGGAAGAAATGACCAAGGAATTGTTAAGCGGTTTGGGAGATTTGATAGATCAGGCCGCCAATTTATTTAAAGCCATTTATGGACTAAAATCTGGTCAACAAATTGAGCAGGATTCCGATAAGAAAAGTAGTAGTTATGATGTATCGATTCCCGATTATTCGATGTTGTACACCGGGATGTTGTTGGATACGATAGTCTGAAAAATCCATATAAGAGGTTGAATAATGAAAACCGATGCTTTATTGGAAGATGAATCTTCCGTCGTGAAAAACGTCGCTGGCCTGTTTGAAAATGGCAACTATCAAGATGCTGTCGAAGTACTGAGAGGGTTCCTTGAAGGTAATTCCGAGAACATTGCGGCATTGCATCTTCTGGGTACGGCCTATGCCAAACTTAACGACTACATCAATGCCGAGCGAACCTTCAAAAATGAGTTAAAACTCGATCAATCGAATTCAGACGCATATTTCAATCTGGGTTTGATACACAGTCAGCAAAATCGATTCTCGGAGGCAATTGATGATTTCGAAAAAGTTATCGAATTAAAACCTGATGATGTTCAGGCGTTAAACGATCTGGGCGTGATCAATTTCAACCTTGGAAACACCGATCGCAGCCAGGAGCTGTTCTCCAGTGCGCTGGCTATTGATCCGTCCTGCAAAGATGCTTTTTTAAACCTGTTCGAACTCCACTGGAATGATAGTAAATACAACCAGGCGCTGGAATACGCCTATAGTTTCCTTCAAAAACTAGATTCAAAAAGCGAAGTTGATGGCACGGATATTAATGCCGAGGTTCCCCGAGCGCAAGTCACTGAAGCGCCCCCGAGCATAACCGATTCGATGCCGACCGAACGGGTGAAAATCGAAGCTCCGGCGGTTATCCAATCGCAGGTTATGGTTAAAACAGACTCGGCGAAGATAGATTTATTCAACCAGCATGTCCCGGATGTTTTACGAGAAAAGAAAACCGGCATGAATATCGCGGTAGTCGCCGATTTCAATATAGCCGGACAGGTCACCGGCTTGTTCAGGCTCATAAACGAGCAGACGATCCATCGAGCCAGGTGTATTATCATTCAGGATGATTATATTTCTTACGATAAAGACATTGTGCTATCTCACAATAATGGGGAAGATTGGGAAACCGCCCGAGAGATAATAGAAAGCGCGGATTTTCTGCATATCGGAAGATTTCCCAAGCAAAATGATAAATTCCCGCTGCTAAAATATATCCGTCCAAACAATACGATGGTCCAATATTACGGCAGCGAACTCCGACAGAACGCCAAGACTATTTACAACTGGCATCAGCAGAATAAAATTGCCGGTCTGTCGGCCTGGGATTATACGATGCTGGAGAACTCGCCGTTTTTCTACCATATCAATATGATGGTCGATACCTCCAGAATAAAACCGGCCCCAAAACCCGAGGGAACGATCAAGATTGTCCATCCAACTACCAATCGACAAATCAAGAGGACCGAGCTATTTGTCAAAGCGGTCGAATCGCTGCAAGGCAAATATGATATCGAACCGATAATTATCGAAGGTAAAACGAATGAGGAATGTCTCGGAATTAAAAGCAAGGCACACATGACTTACGATCAGATATCAGTAGGTATCTACGGCGTATCGGCGATAGAATCGATGGCGGCCGGCCATGTGGTATTCGGCGGTATTTCCAACTTCGCCGCCAGTATCCATCCGGATAATCCCATTGTTTGGATCACCCCGGATAACCTGGCCGAGAAGATAGAATACTATTTGAGAAATAAGGTGTCGATTGCCGAGAGGGGATTGGCCGGTAAGGCCTGGGTCGAAAAGCATCACAACCCAAACAAGATACTGAAGCAATATTTGTATTTATATGATTTTGTAAAAAACGGTCACCGGTTTATGCAAACTCCGGATGAGCAATTGTTAGGATAGGGATTATGATTGAAGGCAAGAAAATATTTCTCACCGGCGGCGCCGGTTTTATCGGCAGCACCATAGTCGGCCGTTTGGTCGATAGCAATGAAATCGTTATCTATGATAACCTTTCTCGCGACAGTCTGAAGGATACATATTACCGGGATCATCGCAATATCAAGCTGATCCAGGGCGATATCCTCGACTATGACAAACTGGCCCGGAGCATGAAAGGCGCGGATATTGTTATCCATATGGCGGCTGTAGCCGGTATCGATACCGTTATCAAGAGTCCAATCAATACTATGAAGGTCAATCTCCTGGGCTCCGTAAATGTACTCGAAGCGGCGGCGATGCAAGACGGGCTCGACCGGATTGTCGATTTCTCCACTTCGGAGGTTTTCGGTGCCTACGCTTTCCGATCGGAGGAGAACGATACAACCTCTTTGGGTGCCGTGGGCAATGCCCGATGGACTTACGCGGTCAGCAAATTAGCGGCGGAACACCTGGCTTACAGTTATTACTCCGAGAAGAAATTACCCGCCCTCTCGATAAGGCCGTTTAATATTTACGGACCCGGTCAGACAGGCGAAGGCGCAATCCATCATTTTATCGTTAATGGACTACAAAACCACGATCTGGTTATCAGGGGCGATGGCGACCAGATACGTTCCTGGTGTTATATAGATGATCTTGTCGACGGTGTGATCCTTAGCCTGGAGAAGCCTGAAGCTGTTGGTCATTGTTTCAATATCGGTAATCCCCGGGGCACAACGACAATTCATGGCCTAGCTCTGGCAGTTGTCAGAGTTACATATTCAAAATCAAAGATCGTCTATGTTCCCAAAGACTATGCCGATGTTGAATTGCGTATCCCGAGTATTGAGAAGGCCAAGAAGATTCTGGGCTATGAGGCTAAAATCGGTTTGGAAGAGGGTTTAAGGAGAACGGCAACCTGGTATTATGGAAAAATCTTCAACAGTAAAGTTAATAAAGCCCAATATATCGCTACCTGAAATCGAGGCGGTGACCCGGGTTCTGCAATCAGGGATGTTGGTTTGCGGGCCGATGGTTCAGCGATTCGAAGAGTTACTGGCTGATTACCTGGGCATGGCTCACGCCGTATGTGTTTCATCCGGAACCGCGGCTTTGCATCTGGCCCTAATAGCAGCCGATATAAAACCAGAAGATGAAGTTCTGGTTCCGGCGTTCACTTTTCCGGCGACCGCCAATGTGGTTGAGGTTATGGGAGCTGTTCCGATTTTTATCGATTGCCGGCCCGATGGAGTCAACATGGATGAGTCGAAACTCGTGGAAAAGATCAGCGCGCGGACCAAGGCTATAATGCCGGTTCATGCTTTTGGCATACCGGTCGAAATGGATACGGTTTTGGAAATAGCCCAAAAATATAACCTTATCGTAATCGAGGACGCGGCTTGCGCGCTTGGATCGAAAAGCAGAAATATTAACTGTGGTACTTTTGGCGACCTGGCGGCTTTTAGCTTTCACCCGCGTAAATTGCTCACGACAGGCGAAGGCGGCGCGGTAGTGACCAATGAAAGAATATCCGCCGATACAATAAAAAGTTTGAGAAATCATGGCGCCGAAAACGACGATTATTCTTTCACGGGATTAAATTACCGAATGACCGATTTTCAAGCCGCCATGGGTATAAGTCAACTTGAAAGATATCAGCCTTATATTGACAAGAGGATTGAACTGGCCGAAAGCTATAGATCATTGCTTAAGGAAATTCAGTGGCTTGAACCGATTGAAGCCATGCCCTGGACTCAATGGAATGTTCAGACATTCGTGGCATTAGTTGCCGATGGCATTGACCGTAATTCACTTATCAAGCACATGGCGGCCCGAGGGGTCGAGGCGACTATAGGTACTTACTGTGTACCCCTAACACGCTATTTTAGGCTCAGATACGGCTATGAAAGAGAAGAATTCCCTCACGCGTACGATTTCTATAAAAGATGTATCAGCCTGCCTCTTTTCAACGATATGAGCACTGATGACATGCATCGGGTTTTCGATGCGATGAAATCATTTGATGTTCAAACAAAAAGGGTATCGGTTTAGATTTATGGAACTGGCAATCGCGGGAAATACTTCACTGGCTCACTTTTGCGCGGAGAAATTATGCCGGGATGGTTATAACATCTCCAAAGTTATAATACCCGAGCAAGTTGAGCATGAATCTTATGATGTTGTCGATTTTGTAAATTTGGCAGGTGAGTTTGATATTGAGCTGATAAATATTTCAGCTTCGAAAGAACATGAAAACAGTATTCAGACCGATTTACTGATTTGCCTTGAATGGCCAAATAATATTCCACTGTCGGTAAAAGTTAATACAGCCAAAGTCGGATGCAATTTAGCCGGCCAATTCGAGGGTGAATATTTGATCGATATTGCCGCGTATATTTACAATGGTAACAAACAGGGGGAAGTACAATTATTGCTGGAGGATGCGGCTGTTGATAGCCAGGGGAGCGATATTGTAAATTACGAGCCGCCATTTTTCGCGGTATTGGATTTCGCCGAATTCGAAATCAACCAGTTGGATGACCTTCGATCGGTGAAGACCAAAGCCGCTTCCCGTTATTATAGGCTTTTGAAAAAATTGATCAAGAAATTGAACAAAAATGGCCTGCTTCCTCGCAAATTAAATCGCGAAATGATGTTTAAACGCGTCAAGGCGGAGAGAATAGTCGATTGGAATAGAGGGGCAATGTATCTGCACAATCTGGTACGCACCTGTACTCATCCTGGCTCCGGTGTTTACACCTGGCTTGATGATAAAAAGCTGATTATCTGGCGGGGACATTTCTTCGATCTGTCCGACAATTACTATGAAAGTATTGCCCCGGGCACAATCGTGGATGTGGTAGAGGAATTAGGAGTTATTGTAAAGACTTCCCACGGTTCGTTTCTAATCTCGAGAATCAGGCCCATTGGTTCGCCGGAGTTACCGGCCTGGGTATGGGCGTCGCAGGAGCATATCCTGCCCGGCGAAGCATTCCAGGTATATAATGAAAGCAAAATCGAAGTCGATATGAGGAGATAAAACGAAAATGTCCAAACTTACGATTACAAGACCGGACATCAAACCTGATATTGAGATAGGCAATGAGCCGGAACGGCCGGAGAAGCGGTGCATTTGTCAACTGGAAGTTCCCGGAGTTGGCCGACTGAGAACCGGCGAAAGACATCCCAATTTTCACCTGGATATCAGGCAAGAAAATATAAAACCGGAAGATAGTAAAGCCGGAATGAAAAAGCCGGTCGATAAAATATAGGTGCTGTATGCCTAAATGGAAAAGTCATGGCACCGGTCTGGATTATGAAGGCAAAATCGGATCGGTTGGCAAAAATGTGGTTATTGAAAATGGGGCGAAGATATTCTTCCCAGAAAACATTGAACTCGGCGATGATGTCTATATCGGACATGATACTATACTGAAAGCGTATTTCGACAAGAAACTAAAAATAGGCGCCGGAACATGGGTCGGTCCTCAATGTTTTATCTATGCCTCGGGAGGAATCACAATTGGCAGAAATGTCGGCATTGGACCGGGGGTCAAGATCATGTCATCGGCTCATCAAACCGGCCCGCTACCGGGACCGATACTTCACAGGCCAATCGAGCACGCGTCGGTTTGTCTGGATGACGGTAGCGATATAGGGGCCGGCAGCATAATTTTGATGGGCGTTCATGTTGGTAAAGAGGTTCAGATAGGGGCTGGGGCGGTTGTCAATCGGGATATTCCCGATAGGGCTACGGCCGTTGGCATTCCGGCCAGAATTTTAAACACAAAACCGGAAGTTGCAGTTTGAGATGAATATGGGAAAATCATATACTAATAATATCAATGGCGGCAGAAGAACCAAGAGCCTGGGAAATTTAGGTTTTGATAAATTTATAAAACTGGCGAAAAACAGTTACGGCGTAAAAAAATATTCAAGAGCAATTGATAACTGCCGGCTGGCAGTTGATTTTGCTGTCCGTCAAAATGACCTTGAACAAGCGGCCGAAGCCTATCATCTCTGGATAGACTCTCTGTTCGAACTCACCAAGTATGCTGATGTTAAAAAGGTTTGCTGTGACGCCCGTAGTAAATTTGGCCACAGTCTCGATCTTCTCTATTATGAGTTTAAGGTGGCAATGCTCACGGGCGAATTTAAAATAGCCGCCAAATTAGCTAAAGAATTCATAGAATCCCATAAGAACATAAAAGCCGAAACTTCACCCGCTTTCAACGCGATGGCGGATAAGCTGGATGAGATTACTGTCGCTTTGGAAGATATTGAAAAGCGAGAGCCTGAAAAGCAGGCGGATTTAAATTTGGAGCAGTCGAATGGCTAAGAAAAAGCGAGCATTAAAAGCTAATGTTAATATTGAGAATCTGGCTGCTATGGTGGAACGAGCCGATAAATTTTTCGCTAAAGGTGAATATAAGAAAACCATAAAGCTTTGCCGCGATGCCATCGACCGGTTCGGCGACTCGATTACCAGGCAACCTCTTGCTAAAATCTATTTCATGTGGATTCTGGCTCAAATGAGACTGGATGATTATAAGCCTATCGAAGAATTATTGGATCGGGCAAAAAGTCAAATCGGATCATACCTCGATATAACTTTCATGAAAGTTATGGCTGCCTATGGCAATGAAGAATTCGAAAAGGCGGTTAAGCTGGTTGAAGTATTTAACAAGGAGCATAGCCAGACCGATCCGAATGTAGATCGTTTTTTAAAGCAATGTTATAGTTCTCTGGATGAGGTATTATGGCTGGGGTCGGAAGCTGCCGGAAAACTTGTCGATATAGATAAAGCGCTGGATTTCATGGGAAGATCACTGGCCGCCAAACCTCACCATCACCGTCACCGAGTCGAATATGTCTCGCTTCTGGCCAAACAGAATAAGGCGGAGAAAGCGTTTGAGGCTATTGACGAGGGAATAAATAAATATCCCGACGTAATTGCCTTAATGAACGCCAAAGGTTTGGTTTTCAGCGAACTTGAACGTTATGAAGAGGCTGAACAGTATTTTAATCGATTACTGGAGCAACACCCCAACAATACCGATGCTTTGAACAACCTGGGCGTGATCTATGATAATCAGGGTAAATACGAGCAGGCCAAGAGTCAATTTCGTAAGGCGCTCGATATCGAACCTGATAATGTAACCGCCCGCGACAATCTTCAACATCTAAACGATTCCGTGGATGATAAACCCCAAACAATATCGGCTTGCATGATAGTCAAAGACGAGGAGAAATTCCTTCCGGGATGTTTGGAGAGTATCAAAGATTTGGTGGATGAGATCATCATTGTCGATACCGGTTCGACCGATCGCACTATGGAGATAGCCCGCGAGTATGGGGCCACAATATACGAACATCCCTGGCAAAACGACTTTTCCTATCATCGTAACCAGTCGATAGATTATGGAACCAAAGACTGGATTTTAATCATCGACGCCGATGAGGAGTTCGTTCAGGATGATCATGAAACCATAAAGATGGCGATCAGGCGTAAGGATATCGAAGCTATTTCGTTTGTCGTTTACAACAAAATCCAGTTAGGACGAGTCGGGTTTTTAAATTCCCACAGGATGTTCAGAAATCACAAGGGCTACAAGTATCATGGGATCGTCCATAACCAGCTGGATATTTCCGGTAAGACTTTGATGACCCAATTGCGCGTAATTCATCATGGTTATGGCTTATCCGATGAGCAGATGGAGAAAAAGGGCAAACGTACCGAGGCGTTGCTTCTTCAGCAACTCAAAGAGAATCCCGATCTGATTTTCCCTCACTTTAACCTGGCCCAGATTTATCGAGGCCTGAGTAAGCCCGAGAAAAGCCTGGAGCACGCTAAAATCGTCATTGATAATATAAGTATCGATGATCTCGATCATCGGCATGTGCTCATGATGGCTCTGGATCAGATGGGTTGCGCCTATATAGGTATCGAGAATCTGGAGAAAGCGGAAGAGATATTTAAGAAGGCTCTGGATTATAAGGAAGATTATCTCGACCCGATGTTCAATCTAGGCTTCATGTATATGAGGCAGAAGAGGTATATCGAAGCCGAGGAGATATTCTTAAGATATCTCAAAACCAGGGATGAGTATGCGCCTCATAAGGAATGGATGGGCTTGATCCTCAATAATCTACAAAGTCAATTCGCGGTCTATTATTCACTCGGTTTCGTTCATTACCTGAGAAATGACGTTAATATGGCATTCGAATTTTTCCAGAAATCTTTGGCGGAAACCGATGATTTCGAATATTTACATCACCTTCTGGCCAGAATTTACCGCGATAAGGGCGAATTTGCCAAGATACTTGAACATTGTGAAAAAGCGATCGAATATGACCATGAGGATGCCGAGATTCGCTTATTCGAGGGTGAAGCCCATTTGAATCTGGGCAACGCCGATTTAGCGCGCAAATGTTTTAACCGCGCCCTGGAAATCGAACCGGGTCTCGAAGACGCGCATATTGGCTTAATCGGCGCCGATTCTTTGGATAAAGACCCGGCAAGCTTGTTAAAATCGATCGATGATTTCCTGCTGAAATCACCTTCCTCACCCCAGATGTTGGCGTCAAGAGGGGATGTCCAATTCAATTTGGGTAATTATGGGCAGGCCAAGGAAAGCTACCAGAAAACCACCGCCCAATATCCCAACGATTACAAAGTATTGAATAATCTTGGTAATTGCTTCCTCAAAGAAAATAATTATGCGTCAGCGGAAACGTATTATCTGATGGCTTTAAGCAAAAACAAGGACTTCCTTCCCGGTTATCGTAATCTGGCTGTTTCATTGATCAATCAAGGCAAAACAGCGGATGCCGCCGAATATCTTGAATACTATCTACATTCAAATCCCGCCGATGCCGAAGTTCATGTCACGCTGGGAGATATCTATTATGGAAACAAGGAATATTCCCGGGCGTTGGGTCATTTCGAGAAATATATGATGTTTTATCCCGGCAATATGAGTGCCCTGATCCGATTATCCGATTGTTATTTTAATATGGGGCATTTAAAGGCGGCCTCGGCCGGTTATAAGGCGGTCCTAGCCAAAGAGCCGGATAATCAAATAGCCGATAAGCGTTTAGGCGATTTGGATAATTTTTTGAAAGAGACTGTCGCACAATAAGATAACTTGAACGATTATACGTCCAAATGGCTAAAATATTTTAGAAATCTGTCGAAAGATATAATGAAATAGAAGTTTTATTTAAACGCAGTACATAAAAGGAGGTGACCAGTAAAAAGAACACCCTGCTGCTTTAAATTGCATTAATAAATGAACAAACAGGCAAACAATGGATGTTTGCAGGCTAAATTCAAGGAGGAATTTAAATGGCCTTAAGAATCAACCATAACATCACGGCTTTGGACGCCTGGAGAAACTTGACAGTCACAACCCGTAAGATGGGTTCGACAATGGAAAAACTGTCATCTGGTTTCCGGGTAAACAGAGCTTCTGATGATCCGGCTGGTTTGGTGATATCTGAGCAGTTCAGAGCCCAGATCGCTGGATTAAACCGCGCGATTGAAAACTCAGAGGGATCGATCAACATGATCCAGACCGCTGAGGGCGCACTCAACGAGATCAACAACCTGTTGGTTTCAATGAGAGAGTTGGCAATTCACGCCGCTAACGAAGGCTTCAACGATGACAATCAGTTGGCAGCCGATCAGGCTGAAATTACAAACGCCATCTCGACTATCAATCGTATTGCCGCTAACACCCAGTTTGGTACCAAGAAATTGCTGGATGGTTCCGCAGCCAACACGGCTGTTATTACATCATCCAACATCTCTCGTGTGACCCTAAGCGATTCGCAACTTAACGACGGCGCTCATAGTATCACTGCCGTTCAGTTGACAGAATCATCCGCGACAATCGATACCACAAGTTTCGGTATGGAGAACCCGACTGGTTCATACAACCTGTCTGACGGGGTTCATAATATCGATGTCGCTCAAGCATCTGCCGGCGCTACCAAAGTGGGTAATGCTATCAGCGCTTTGGACGCCTGGGGCAACGGTATTTCCATAACAGCTACCGCGGCTTCGATTACAGGCGGTCAACTCGGCTCGACGACCGGTATGACCACTGTTGCCGACAGTGTTCAGCACACCATCAGCTTCCAGATTAATTTCCAGGAGATGGGTTCGAACGCCGTTGGTATGCAAACCCTGACAATCCGGACCGATGCAGTCGCATCGGGTGACCTCGTAGCCAATATCGTTTCCAAGCTCCAAACCGCGATCAACTCCAATACATATCTGGCCGGTAAAGTAAACGCTACCTCGACGGCAAATGCCGGCGCGGCTGATACAATGACAATTCGTACCGCTAATGTCGGTACCAAGTATTCCGTGGCAGTTGGCAGCGTAACGGCTACCAACGCCAGTATCAATACCGCTCTTTCAGGCCTGGCCAATCAGAACGATCGCGGCCGTTCGGGCAACCAGTTGTCGGTTACCGCTCAATTCGCTTCGAGTTCGACCCTGGTAGACGCGTTCACGCAGACCAGGACCTTCGCGATTGGTACGGGTACGTTCAATACGTTATCCGCCCTGGTGGCAACGGTCAATGCCAAGCTTACTCTCGATTCGGTATTTGGTACCTACAACGACACCACGGCCGGTGAAGCCCAGAAGGTCTACGCCACTGTGGTCGCGGCCGGTGGTCAGAATTTCATGAAATTCGTCACCAACGACGAAGGTTCGAAATTCTCACTCAGGTTGAATGAAACCGGCGGCACGGGCACAGCCGCTTATCAAGTGCTTGGCTTAACTGTCGATTCGGTTGCCAACACCGGTACCGATGCAATCGTTCGGTTCGATGGCTACAATAACACTATCAACGACGTCCGCTATTTCTACACTGATTCCAGTTATGATCAGAGGTCCACGATTTATACTTCTGATAATATCGACGCTCGTGGTTCTATCACGATGGATAGGGCAATGGCT
>JAAEQD010000169.1 GCA_024231855.1 Candidatus Zixiibacteriota bacterium | reverse complement strand
GCATACCATAATTTCAGTAATCTGAATGTCACGTTGGGAGTTGATGGAGCACGCGGAATCGGTTTGTTCACTATTTACGATCCTCCTGATGGAATGCCCGGCATTAGCTACACATTCTGGCCTCAAATGGCCATCGATTACACCGGTGAATATCATATCCTTTCCGTAGAACACGGAATGGGGGACATTGCAGTTCCTATGATTTACACCCATTCCCAAAACAATCTGGAAAGCTGGGAATCTCCTCAATATGTCGACACCATTGGTATTCAGGCGTATCTCGTTGCGGCATCAAAGTTTGACAGTAAGGTGGCGGTTGTCTATGCCAAACCCCGCCAGAATTTCGATGCGGACTTTTATAATAATGATGTAGTCTATATCGAAAGCCCTGATGGCGTAAACTGGGATTTTGATAACAAAATCAATATTACCAATTATCTGGATGAGGATTCTATCAGGTGTTTCAACAGTCTTGATGCGGTCTACGACCCGGAGGGAAACCTTCATATTGTCTGGGTGACTCCTTTTTACAACCAGAACACTTTCTGGGCATCGGTCGATTCATGCCTGCTGTGGCATTGGAGTGAGGAAACAGGGACGGGACTTATAACTGACGGCCTCAACCTATCAAATCCGGGCACCTGGAATAAATCTATATCAAGTTGCAACATTTCTGTAGATGATGTCGGTACATTATATGTCACCTACTGCCGTTTCTTCGATGATGACGTCTCACACGGAGGCTTCTCTAATGGCGAGATTTATTACACTTTCAGTATCGACAACGGCGATTTCTGGTTCCCCGATGAGAATATCACTAACTCGGAATCCAACGGCTGTATGCCAGGCGATTGCGACAACGATATGCAATTGAGCGCCGCCGATTATGTGGATAATTCGCTTTATCTTTTCTATATTAACGATAAAGATGCCGGTATGTTTTCATCGGAGGAAGGTTCGGAAACAAGTAATCCTCAAATGTATTTCCGCTATCCTTTGGCGGTTGATGTTGACGAGGACGGTAATCCGTTTGTTCCCGGCAGTTTTTATTTAGCGCCGGCTTATCCCAATCCATTCAACGCCAATACTACGCTAAGCTATGATATTGAAAATGAGGGCAACGTGAAATTGGAAATCTATAATGTAGCCGGACAAAAAGTAAGCACGTTAGTGGATGATTTACATCAACCGGGGCACTATACGGTTAACTTTGATGCAGATAATCTATCATCCGGAGTATATTATGCACGGTTGATATCATCAGAAAACAGAATGGTGAGGAAATTGGCGTTGCTGAAATAGCATTCTCTCTTAGGGTTTCTACAATATTTTTTAATTTACAGAGAAAATAAACGGGTTACGGCGATTGCCGTAACCCGTTGTTGCATATGGCGCCCCGCAGAATTGAACTGCGGACACACGGATTTTCAGTCCGTTGCTCTACCAACTGAGCTAGGGCGCCGTCGTTGAATTTTCCAAAATATCCAACTTATCTAAATTTCGGCTGAAGTCAAGAGTTATTTAACATTATCAAACCATCATTGACAATATTTTATATGGAGTTATTTAATAGATATGTGCCGTCAGACGTCCTCGTCTGACGGAAAGTGTGTCACACGAAAGGGTGGCACGCCTTTATTGGAGCAAAGTTTTGCTTTGCGCAAATACAGGCGTGAGGTTAACTCAGCGTACAAGCGCCGCAGCCAAAAGGAAAAAGATCATGGCTGAAATGGAAACACTTCGCTCATTCCATTTAAGCCATGCCACATTTCAAGAAGAGTAGGTCAAAACCCCTGTCTATTGAAATAGTTAAATCTCAGATAGATTTGACCTACTCAAGATCGCCACGTCGCTTTGCTCCTCGTGATGACAAGACTATAATTATGTAAACCTAAATTACTATTAAGTGTGGTGTCACACGCCCTCGTGTGACACGATACCGTCAAACAAGGGCGTATGACGGCACGCTACAAGCTACTCCACCGTCACACTTTTTGCCAGGTTGCGGGGTTGGTCGACATGGCATCCGCGAAGTACTGCCATGTGGTACGCCAATAACTGGAGTGGGATACTGGTAATCAGCGGACTGACAAAAGGTATTGTTTTGGGGATATAGATTACATCATCAACAAGCTCAGCTATACTTTCATCACCTTCGGTAGCTATCGCTATCACGCGGCCATTGCGTGCCTTAATTTCCTCGATGTTTGAGATGACTTTGTCATAAACCGAATCTTTAATCGCCACGACAACAGCCGGCATACGGTCGTCGATCAACGCAATCGGACCATGTTTCATCTCTGCGGCCGGGTAACCTTCGGCGTGGATATAGGAAATCTCCTTGAGCTTCAATGCGCCTTCAAGGGAGACCGGAAAATTCACACCTCTACCGAGATAAAGGAAATTATCTGCGTTATGGTATTTATCTGCAATCCTTTTTATCTCATTATCCGATTTCAGTACCTGCTCTACCATTTCAGGGACATCGTTGAGAGCATTAGCCAAACGACCGCCTTCCTCGGCTGACATATTTCTCATTCTCGCCAGAAGTATCGTAATCAGAGAAAGCACCGTGATCTGAGATGTGAAAGCCTTTGTGGAAGCCACCCCGATTTCGGGGCCGGCATGGATATAAACTCCGCCATCTGTTTCGCGGGCAATTGTCGAACCGACAGCATTGCATATTCCAAGAACTGTAGCTCCTTTTCGTTTCGCTTCGCGCAGGGCCGCCAGAGTATCGGCGGTTTCTCCTGATTGGCTGATAGCGAACAGGACAGTACCGTCATTGACAATCGGAGAACGGTAACGGAATTCGGAAGCATATTCCACTTCAACGGGTATGCGTGCATATTCCTCTATCAGGTATTCACCGATAAGAGATGCATGCCAGCTTGTCCCGCAAGCGGTGATTATCACACGGTTGATTTCCTGCAGTTCTTTGAATTGAAGGTTCAGGCCGTTAAGACGGGCGGTACCCTCCTCGAAATTCAAACGCCCGCGGATAGCATTGCGTATCGTTAAAGGCTGTTCATAGATTTCTTTAAGCATAAAATGAGGGTAGCCCTCTTTTTCAATCATATCCAGTGACCAGGAGATCTCCTGACTATCGCGCGTAACGGGAATATTGTCAATTGTGGATATCTCAACATTATCGCGTGTGATTTTGGCCAGTTCGCGGTCTTCGAGATAG
>JAAEQD010000168.1 GCA_024231855.1 Candidatus Zixiibacteriota bacterium | reverse complement strand
TACGGGGGGTATCATCACCGGTGCAGCGCTGATCATGGTAGCTGTCTTTACCGGCGTTGCAGCAGGGAAGATGGTCCAGCTCCAACAGTTCGGCTTTGGTCTTTCTATGGCGGTACTTATAGACGCGACCATTATACGTTCAGTTTTAGTTCCGGCCTCTATGGAATTGCTGGGGAAGTGGAACTGGTACCTACCCAAATGGCTTGAATGGTTGCCGGACTTGCGGCCAAACCACTAAAGTAGCCTAAAGTAATTAGCACCGCAGAACGCCCGCCTCTGTCCCTTTATTGATTCTTGCTAGTATATACTTCGCGTGGTGCCTTAGATATATAATCCTGGATTTACGGTGACAATAAACATGCTATCGCCGGTTCGCAATAGGAAAACCAAATACCCAGTTTAACCACACATCCAAACGGAGCCCATTTATCGCTATCCCAATTTGTTTCTATGTGGATTTAGTGTGCAGATTGATAGATTAAAGAGATTGTCTGATACAATTAGAGCAGTAATGGAATAATCCGGTGTAGTTGGACTATCCTCGATTTTGTCTGTATCTAATGAATCGCTACTGGAAATTGAAAATGTTTCTCCCAACGACGCGAAAGGAACTTGACCAACTGGGATGGAATCAATTAGACGTCATTCTAGTTACCGGAGATAGCTATATTGATAGCCCGTTTATCGGGATTGCGGTAGTTGGGAAGGTGCTCAGCCATGCCGGCTATCGAGTTGGAGTGATCGCCCAGCCCGATATCAACTCTGATAAAGATATCTGTCGGTTGGGAGAGCCAAGTTTATTTTGGGGCGTATC
>JAAEQD010000167.1 GCA_024231855.1 Candidatus Zixiibacteriota bacterium | reverse complement strand
CATTGAACCGGTCTTGGTACTGCCGATCGACAAAAGTCCATACTCGGATTCGAATATATACCAGGCACCCATATTGTCATTTTCAACATATCGCGCGTTGGAACAGGCGAATAGATTGTACGAAAGAGCCTGCATCATATAAGATTCGACTTCATGATTATTAAACAATTGATAATTGTTATAATCGTAGTAGATATAATGCGCGTATGGCGATGAATGTGAGCAGATTAATACGTGCTCATATTGATTATCCGAATCGGCTTCGACATGGTCTATATAGTTATTGCGGCTGGTCTCGTAGACATCGATCACCGAATCCGTGCTTGGATATGATAACGCGACATCGAATCCCCATCCGTATGAGTTCCAATCGTTATCGATAAAAGCCAGGCCGTGATCATTCAACCGAAGATCGCCGGCGCGGTACTCGTGATTTTTCCGGAAGTAATTCCTCATTTCGGCAACTTCATCGGCGCCGTGGGCGGTTAAAACCGATGATACCAACCGGCCACACCAGATATCGGCTGCCAGCGCGCCCGTATGGCTTTCAAACATGCCGTTAAAATTGGTATCGCCCCAATCACCATCGAGATCCATAAGATATAAATCGCAGGGGAACATGACATAATTACCGCCCCAATCCGGCGGTTCATTCATTTCGTACCAGGGCACTGCCATATCTCCGATAAATAATACGCCGACTATTCCGTCAGTCATCCAATCGTCATACAAAGTGCTACGAAGCGATACGGGGGAAAGAGTCTCAAGAGCGGTATAGAGATTTATGCCATAGCCATCCAACTGCAAATCCAGCAAAAATATATCAAGAACATCCTCGATTAGCGGATACAAATCCTCGTTGACAAATATATCGATCATATAGTCGGTGGTTATTACAGGTTCACGCAATAAACGGACGTTCGTCGATGGGGCAAAATCTCTCGATGAGTTATATTCTTCATAAGTGATCGGTCTGGTAGTAGTATCTAGCCATCTGGTAACTTTGACTGTTTCGGGATCATAATCTCTCTGGGCCGAACCGGTGGCATAAAGCATCAAAAAAACCGCAATTATCGCAGCCAATATAGATATCCTTTTCATGAGTCCTCCTTCGCTGAACATAAGCCCTAAAATAGCATAATATCCTCATTTCTCAAAGCGGAAAAATGAGCCATAGCGAATTCCCCTTTAATATAGCGGCTGGCAGAATACTCCGCTTGATACATAAATCGTTCGAATTCTCCCTAATAATTAAATATTTCTGCTTGCCAAATCCAACTTCGAAAATTATGTTCATAATTCGTAGATTTTGAGAATGATTAATCGAAAGGATAAACAATGGCCAATAAATTTAATGCTCCCCGGTGGGATATCGAAGCGATATTTCCCGGTGGTTCAGCTTCGAAGGAATTCGCGGATTTCAGGCTTGGCTTAAAAAAGGATCTGGACGCTACGCAAAAGTCGCTTGAAAACCTAACCGGCAAAATTGATCCTTCCAGCTATGCCGGCTGGGGCCAATTCATTCTCGACATGCAGAAAATCTATATGAAGGTTTATCAGGCAAGTTCATTCGCCGGATGTTTGGTCAGCCAGGATGTCAATGACGCTGATGGTCACAAGATAGATGCTGAAATCGATGTCTATAACGCTCAGTGGAGCTCTATGATGACCGGCTTTGAAGAGTTCTCTATCAAGGTATCAGATGATCAATGGGACGAGTTTATCATCGCCGCCAAACTCGCTGATATCAGATTCTTTCTGGATAAAATGAGGGAGAGGGCTAAAAGCAAGATGGCGCCTGAATTCGAGCGGCTGGTACTCGACTTGGCCATTGACGGCTATCACGGCTGGAACCGCCTTTACGATAAAATGGCCGGCGACCTGCGCGCCGATTTTGTTGTCGACGGCGAAACGCAAAGTATCTCGATGGGCCAGCTGGCACCTAAAATGGATGATCCCAACAGGGAAGTCCGCCGCCTGGCTTTTGAAAAACTTGAGGAGTCATGGGAATCACGGGCCGAGCTTTCGGCTTTGACCTTGAATTCGCAGGCTGGCTTCAGATTGGCCTTATATAAAAACCGCAATTGGGACTCGATACTGTACGAACCTCTACAAGCGGCCAAGCTGAAAGAGGAATCGCTGGAAGCCATGTGGTCGGCTATCTCCAAAGCCACGCCGGGCTTTCAGAAATATGTCGATGCCCGCAAGAAGCTTCTGGGTATCGATAAATATATGTGGTACGATCAAACCGCCTCGGTCGGCAAACTCGATAAGACATATTCATTCCCCGAGGCAGAGGATTTCATCGTTGAACATATCGGTAGTTTCAGCAAGGAGATGGGCGAATTTTCCCGCATGGCCCTGGATAAGCGCTGGGTTGAGGGCGAAGACCGCTCCGGCAAAGCCGCCGGCGGATTTTGCACCGGTTTCCCAATAAAACAGGAAACGCGGATTTTCATGACCTATACCGGTACGTTCGGCGGGCTGTCCACGTTGGCGCATGAGCTGGGCCATTCCTATCATAGCTACGTTTTGAAAGATCTGCCGATATTCGCTTCACGATACCCGATGACTTTGGCCGAGACCGCCTCGACTTTCAACGAGCTTAGGGTGAAAGACGCGGCCCTGGAATTGGCGGCCGATCCGGGGGAGAAGCTTATGATGCTCGATCAGAAGCTTCAGGACGGCTATATCATGATGTGTAATCTTCATGCCCGGTTCATCTTCGATAAAGCGTTCTACACCGAGCGCAAGACTGGTATAGTTAGCCGCAAACGGCTCGATGAGTTGATGCTTGAATCGCAGAAAAAAGCCTACGCCGGCACTCTCGATGACAACGGCTATCACAAACTGTTCTGGGCCAGCAAACTCCATTTCTATCTGACCGGCCAACCTTTTTACAATTTCCCCTACACGTTCGGCTTCCTGTTCGCGGTCGGTATTTACGATCGGGCGCTTAAAGAGGGCTCGGCATTCGCCAAAGCCTATAAAGAGCTACTGGCAGACACGGGCGGCATGATGGCCGAGGAAGTAGCCCAAAAGCATCTGGGCGTCGATCTGACCAAGGAAGACTACTGGGCCGACGCGGTCGCGCGCGTGATGAGCGATATCGATCCGTTTGTGGAATTGGCTGGGAAGTCAGATGATTAATAAAAAATAATTCTATCGAATTACAATATATGCTTATAATGTCAAGGGTTTGCTATAGTTTTCCATAGTATTTGCCATAAAGATTTGCTATGCTTGTTATTATGTGATATCATCCTGTGATTAGTATTTTGTTTGAGCGTTAGGTTTATAGTTTATTTCTGTATAAACTACATATATGCAACTAGTTGTCTAATAAAGATTCACTTGCAAATATTTGATTTTTTCGTATATTATTAACGGCAGGGAGGGAGTGTGCAGAAGCAAATAGGTTTCATCCTCATTTTCCTAACAGCTCTTTTAGCAAGTATATTTGTATTTCTGGTTATTCCTATGTATCAACCAGAAATCATCAAGCCAGAGATTAAAATTTCTGACGCAAACATCCCCGATAATAATCATCAAAGCGAAGCATATGGCGGGATAGGTAAATTTAGATTTAAGATTGTTGGATCTGCCGCAACATTTATTATTTTTTGGTTTTCAGGCTTGATTATATATCGAAAAACTCCATCCAATAATAGTGTTAAACATGAGAGTAGAATATTAAAATACAATAAATTGATTTATGATTTGATAGAATTCTGGAAAACCAGAAAAAATGAACGTAAAATCAATCATAAGAGCGAAACGGAGGACGATCCGGATAATGACCCTGATAATGATCCCGGAGGCTCATCCAAGCCTAGAAATGATGAGAATCTAAAGGATGTAATAACCATCTACAAAATTACTAATATTACAATAAACATATCTAAAGACAAAGATGCTCATAGCCTTCGTAGGTTTTTAGCAGTCCCAGGTTTTGATTATTGCCGCAATTTGCTTGAACCCAGGATTCAACGAATTGGAACGGGTAATATAGTTGATATGTTTGCTCATAAAAAAAGGGATTATATACAAGAATTATTAGATGAAATATCTCGAATCGAAGACAGTATCATAAACCCGATTAATTTGACTGATGTAACTACTGAAAAAATAAAGTTCAATATAATAGATGGAGCTGTTCAGTTACTGTCGGGAATTGTTTCTGAGCAAAATAAATATATTAAGTATCAGGAACGATGCAAGATTTCATCTAAAATGGAGGATTCCATAACTATAGATTTGGGACCTAGTTCTGTTATTGGAAGGCGGAGATATCGTAAAAAAAGCTTCGGTATTCGTGTAGGAATCGTCGGATGTGGTTTGATATTGCCATCAAGTAAAGTATTGGAAGCTTATTCGAACGGGAAAGAAGATTCATTAATTGCTTATCACTCATTAGAAGAGCCACTGATAAAAAAAGAATCTAATATTGAAGAAAGAAAGTTACCGAAAGCGCATGGATTCTACGGAACCTACAGCGCGCTTTTAAGCAACAATGATAAAAAAGACTCTTCCTTGGACATGGATTACAATTCTAGCGATTATTTGCGTCGCTTTCATAGAATTATAGCGTTTGCGTTACAAGATCAAAACGAGGAAAAACTAAAAAGTCATAATAAAGCAAGTAAAACGGGAACAGTGCATATAAGAAAAGATATCTCTTACCGTCCGGCACTAATTGTGAGGTGGAAGTTATCTTTGATGCACAAAAAGCCTACCGTTGGTGAAAAGTTTATCCTTGTCAACAAAGCATTTCAAGATGCGATTCTTTTAGCGAGGAAGGGGCATGAGGCGAAGGTTAACTTGGCCGATAACACAGAATATAACAGCGGTTGGAGCGCGACCGAAAAAGCCTTAGCAATATTAAATTCGACGCTGGCGCAGGAATTTGATTCTATATATCGCGAGATACTAAAAAGTAAGGCTATTAAAGATAGAAAATATTACTCATGCTTTAGGTCGGTCGATATGTTTCATGTTTGGTATCCCGGGGAAGTTATACATAAAAAGACGGAGCTTTTAAAATATAAAGGGAAAGCTAAAGAAGGTAGAGAATTGACACTAGTGGATGAATGGAAAACAAAAAGCACGAATAAGAAGAAAGTAAAAGAGTTCTTCTTATTGCCGGCGCTTCCGCCGCTAAAAAACTCAAGTCTTTCAGGCCTTTCGGATAGAGGTCAACAAGGAGCTTGCAATAATAAAAAGGAAGAAGTAAGGGAAAAGATTACTGGTTCAGTTATTAGGAAGCGGCTGCGGCTGCGGTACATGTCCTACAGTAGCACAAAAAACAAAGTCGGCATGATAATGACTTTAATCAAGCTGGCGGAACATGAAAAAGATAGAGGTAATAAAAGGCTGGCAAAACTACACTATGGTAAAGCACAAAAGCTGACTCACGAGAGGAGGATGCCCGTACTAAAAGCTAGGGTAGAGAAAAAACTGTCCGCTTTGAATCGAGAGTCAGACGGCTTGAGAGAAATCCTGGATGAAAGCCAGTTTCTGCTAAAATAAGCTAGCCTTTGTATTCAAATAAATCGAAACGAAAAGCGCAGCCGGGTGCCCCACCCGGCTGTTTTTTTCAGAACACAATCCCCTGAAATATTCCTTGCAATCACCTCTGTTATTAAACATAATCAAAGATTGTCGGCACTACTAATTTAGGTCTGGATTTCCATGCGAACAGGAAATCGAAAGGATAAAATGCAATTATCATGGCGAGGTAAGAAAATACCTTTACGAAACGCTGTTCTTACGATATTGATAATTGCTTTCATGTTCACCACTTTTTCACATCTGGCAAGACATTTTAATTTTAAAACAGCCGCTTATGATACCGGTATTCAAGCCGGTGTTGCCAGAAATTTAGCCTTCGAGGGTTCATTCTATAATGAAGTGATGGAGATTGACCACAGGCAGGATCATTTTGCCCCGGCCCTGGCTTTACCCGGCCTGCTTTTTTATATATGGGATAACGCCGCGGTGGTATTCATTTTTCAAAACATTTGCATTTTCTTATCGATTATTTTAGCCTATTATCTGGCCCGCAAGATATTAAAAAATGAATTACACGCGTTATTGCTATCGTTTTTCTATGCCGTTAACTACTATCTAACCGCTATTAATAATACCGATTTTCATATAGATACATTGGCCGTACCCTTATTGCTAATACTTCTTTTGCTATCAGAGAAGCGACAAACAGTACAAAATCTTGTATTAATTGCCCTGGTTTCGCTTGCCATGCTGCTAATCAAGGAGGATTTACCGCTTACCGTGGTTGGATTAGGCATATTCGTAATGATATTCAGAAAAAATAGAAGGGCCGGCGGCGTATTTATGTTACTTATAGGTGGGATAGGATTTTATCTCATCATGAATCATTTTATGCTGCGGCCGTCGGGTGAAGATTATATCCACATAAACTACTACAAGGGACTGGGAGATTCGATGGCGGAGGCGGTAAAAAACATTCTGACCAGGCCGGATATTGTCATCAAAAATTTAGTAACACCGCCGGAGAAAATACTTCGCTTGTTTATTTTACTCTCGTCATTCATGTTATTGCCGATTTTCGCGCCCATAGCATTATGTTCGGCCGCGGCTCCCTTGTTTTATCAGTTAGTTTCATCCTATGATCATCAATATAGATTTCACGCTCATTACTCGGCGCCGGCTATTCCGTTTCTCTTTTATGCCTCTGTGTACGGTTTTAAGCGGGCGAAAACGATTTTGCTGAAGTTAGGCGAGAATGGCTGGAGTAAAACGAAAAACTCAGTTTTGATAATCGCGGCGGTGATGCTTGCGCTTTCTGCCATAATTACGATAGGAACCTACGCGAAAAATATAATCAGATATGATCATGAACTCTATCAAACTTTCGAAACCAGGGTCAAACCTCTAATTAAGCCGGGCAGTCGGGTAATATCCACGGGTCCTATCCAGCCGCATTTTATCGGCTATAGCGAATCGGGCCGTCTGTGGAAGACCAAAGACCTGGACACTGATCACGATTTCGTAGTTATTTCCATTCGCCAGAGATCGCTTACTTTACCGGATAGTGTATACCGGAATTACATGAGCCAGTCGAAAAAGCAATATGAAACTTGCTATGAAGATTCCAGCTTTATGGTATTTAGGATATCTGATACCGATGAATAAAGCCTTTACAAATTTCCAATATGAGTTATTTTAGAAACAGGCTTATGCTTACGACGTAACTTCGGGAGAGTTTGTTCAAAGAAGTTTATAGCTAAAGGGTAAGGGAGCGCGCATGAATCGCTTAGGTAAATATCTGACGCTAATCTTAGTAGCGTATTTATCGGTAATCGGTATATCTGAAGCCCAGGAATTGGATAAGCACTTAATCGGCTATTACACATCCTGGTCTATCTACGCCCGAGACTATCATGTGCCGGATATTCCAGCCGACCAGATCAGCCATATCAATTACGCTTTCGCCAATATCTCCGCCTCGGCAGGCACGATTATCCTCGGTGACTCCTATGCTGATATCGATCGCTTTTACCCCGGCGATAGCTGGGAGCCGGGCAGCCTGCGTGGTTGTTTCCATCAACTTCAAATCTTGAAAGAGCAGCATCCTCATCTGAAAACATTTATCTCGGTTGGCGGCTGGACCTGGTCGGGGTATTTCTCCGATGTGGCCCTTACAGAGCAATCGCGTCACACGTTTGCCGTCTCCTGCGCCGCTTTTATCGATCAATACGATTTCGATGGCGTGGATATCGATTGGGAATACCCGGTCAGCGGGGGACTTCCCGGCAATCACTATCGTCCGGAGGATAGGGAAAACTACACGCTTCTGATGGCCGAATTGCGCGCCCATCTCGACTCATTGGAGGATGTTAACGGCCGCGAATATTTGCTAACTATCGCCGCGCCGGCCAATCCGGATATAATCGCCAATATCGAGGTCGACCTGATCCATCAGTATCTCGACTGGATAAATATAATGACCTACGATTTCCACGGCCCCTGGGGCGGCGATCTCGACCCGGTGACCAATTTCAACTCGCCGCTGTATATGTCTTTGGATGATCCGCTGGAGGAACCGGCGCATTCGTCATTCAACCTGGAGGCGGCGGTTCAGGCTTATCTCGATCTCGGCGTTCCGGCCGATAAAATCAATCCCGGCCTGGCTTTCTATGGACGAGGTTTCGGCAATGTCGCGGATGTCAATGACGGCCTTTACGCTTATTATCAGGGAGCGGCCCCGGTGGGCACCTGGGAGAACGGCGTGTTCGATTACTGGGACCTGGCCCAGAACTATGTCAACACCGGCGGCTACACCGCTTACAGGCATGATCAAGCCCGTGTGCCGTGGTTGTACAATCAATCGGCGCATATAATGATTAGCTATGATGACAGCCTCTCGATTGCCGAGAAAGGGCTGTTCGTAGTCGATAACAACCTCGGCGGCGCCATGTTCTGGGAGTTCTCCGGCGATAAATACGGCGTACTGCTATCATCTATCCACGACGCCTTATCACAAGCCACGGATATCGCCGATAACATCACTGGTGCGCTGCCGCAATCGATCGAATTGCATCAAAATTACCCAAACCCATTCAACGCCCAAACGAAGCTAGCTTTTACATTAAGCCAACCGGCCCAGGTCACAATAGACATCTACGGTCTCCTCGGCCAAAGAGTTGCCACTCTTGGCGATGGCTACTACACGGCAGGGGATCATCAGCTAATCTGGAATGCCGATGCTGAGACATCCGGCGTATACTTCGTCAGGCTTCAAGCGGGGGAGACCGTTTTAGCCAGGAGGATGTTGTTGATTAAATAATTGAGGTTCTGCTAATAACAAACAGATTGCCGCAGTCGTCCTTCGGACTCCCTCGCAATGACTGCCTTGACTGTCATTGCGAGGCCATTTGGCCGAAGCAATCAGTCGCCGTTATGCAGGATGTTTAAACGTGCTGTCGGGTGCCTCGCAGAGTCATAGACCTCACCCGACGGCTTTTGCGACACTATGCCTAAAATAAAAGGCAGGGTTTTCCAACCCTGCCGCGGCTCTGGAAAGAACCGCCTGTTAATTAGGCGCAAGAGCTACCCCAAATATCCCTTGCAATAACCCACGATTTTTAACATAATAACATAGGCGCATATACCTGCTCCAATAAGCGGGCAACCGTATTACCGATATAAGGGCGTAAAATGACCAGAGAAGAACTGCTTGAAATAATTGATAAAGCTGAAAAAGATAAATTAACCATTCTTGATCTTAGCGAAAGACGTATTAAAGAACTCCCCGCGGAGATTGGCAAATTAGTTAATCTGAAAAAACTAATTCTTAGCAGAAATATATTGAAAACCCTCCCACCAGAAATTGGGCTGCTGATAAATTTGAAAGAATTTTACTTAAGCTTTAATCAGCTTACAATCCTACCGCCGGAATTTGGAAGTCTGAGGAATTTGACTAAATGTAACGTTGAATCTAATGAACTAACATCACTTCCTGCTGAAATTAGCCGGTTAAAGAATCTGAAATACTTGTACCTTAGCCATAATAAGCTGGAATCACTTCCGCCTGAAATTGGTCAACTTTCGGAGGCTTCCTCAATTGTCATCAATAATAATCAATTAAAATCGCTTCCTATTGAAATCGGGCAATTAGAGAACCTGGTTGAGTTTAGCATAGGCTCGAACCAGCTAAGAAATCTTCCACATGAAATAGGCAATCTAACGAAATTAGAATTACTTTATATTACCGACAACAGATTAACATCGCTACCGCCGGAAATCGGCAGATTAACGCATTTGATGTTGCTTTCAATAAGCGATAATCAGTTGATCTCTCTCTCTCCCGAATTAAGCAAAATTGAATACTTGCGTGTTCTTCACCTTAGTAATAATCCCGACTTAGTAAATCCGCCGCCGGAAATTATAAAAAAAGGTACTAAAGCTGTTTTAGAATATCTTCAGTTATTCAAAGAAGAGGGTGAAGAAAGGCAGTATCAGGCAAAACTTATCTTTGCCGGCGAAAACGCGGTTGGAAAAACATCTACGATTAGCCGATTAATTGGAGATTCTATCTTAGAAAAAAAAACCACTCATGGAATAAGTATAGATACTTTAGTATTAGACCATCCATCACAGGAAAACGAAAAAATTGATTTAAGTATCTGGGATTTTAGCAGTAAACTTTTTTACCATGGAACACATCAATTATTCTTTACTGATCGATCAATATATGTGCTTTGTTGGGATTCACAAAGAGGACCAGAGAGATGTAATATTGATTATTGGCTGGGGGCAATTCACGTTTTAGCGCCCGAATCGCCAATAATCCTTGTATCTACGCATATTGATACGCGGATGCCCGATATCAATTATCGAAAATATTTAAAGAATTGTCCACAATTGATAGCAAATTGCGCTGTGAGCAATAAAACAAACGATGGTATTGATGAGCTTCGAAAAGCGATCGAATATGGCGTGATTAACTTACCGCAGATGGGGGAAAGCTGTCCAAAGAGATGGATGTATGTACGAGATTGGATAAAGGTACTTAAGGAAGATCATTATTATATACGCCGACAAGAATACCTTGAAATTTGCGCAAAATTCGATATAGATGATAAGTCTATCTGGATTCTGGCAGACTGGCTTCATAATCTTGGTGAGATATTAGTCTTTTATAAAGATATTGGTCTTGAGGATATAGTAATCCTTCAGCCGGAATGGATTACACAAGCCATCAGTAAAGTCTTGGAAGACGAATATACACGGGATAAAAAGTATGGCATACTTGAACATGATCGGCTGTCACTAATTTGGAGTGATTATGACAAATCCATGCACCCTGCATTTCTTCGATTGATGGAGAAATTCGATTTATCGTATTGTATTCAAGGAAGAGGTACATCTTTAATTGCTGAGCTTTTGCCATATCAACCACCGGTTTTCGAATGGCCGGATGTATCCGAACCCTCAGAATCGGAAAATCAACTAACTATGATCTTTGAATTAAATTTTGTTCCGGATATGTTAATGAGCAGATTTATAGTGAAGTCGCATCGATTTTCTGTTGATTTACATTGGCGAGAGGGTGTAATTCTTAAATATAATGGTAATAAAGCTTTGGTAGAGCTGGATAATAAAAGACACACTATTTCACTCGAAGTTAGGGGAAAGTCACCTTATAATTTTTATAATGTACTTAACGATGTATTAAATAGTATTTTTGCTTCATACCCCGGAATAGAAATAAAGAGCACGAGTAAGCCAATAGAAGGTAAACCTAAGACATTACTAAAGCAGATAAGAGAAGAAACCGGCAAAAAGTTAAAAGTATTTCTATCTTATGCCATAGAGGATAGTATCGCTGTTAGAACGATTTATGATGATTTAGTAAAGGCCGGTGTTACACCTTGGTTTGCAGAAGAAATTTTGCTTCCTGGCCAAAATTGGAAATATGAGATTTTGAAAGCATTAAAAGCATCTCATATAGTAATAATATGTTTGTCCAGCATATCAACTGCGAAAGAAAGTTATTTTCAAACTGAGATAAGAGAAGCGCTTGATATTGCAAAGGAAAAACCAAAAAACACGATTTTTATTGTTCCCATTAAATTAGAGGAGTGCGAAATTCCTATTGAGTTAGAAGGGTATCATTGTCCGAATATATTTGAAGAGAAAGCCTTTGAAAGATTATTAAAATCTATAAGTGTTAGAGAAAAGCAGGTAATGCGTAAGGAAAATCGGAAAAGGATTAAACAACCTTTAGATACAAATGTTAATAACAAACAAATGGCTGATCTTATAATCAGGAATTTCATCCGCCAACATAATATAGAATTAACGAAGCTCGAAGCAGATTGCCCATCGTTGGTAACTATAACCCCGAGAGACAGTGGGATTCTTAGAACAGTAAGAGAAAATGAAGGAAGCCTATTTTCCACAGCATACGATGTTCAACTTTGGTGTCAAATGCCGGGTTGTTGCCATCCCCTCGTTGATGGCGATTATGAATTGCAAAAACCGAAAGATTGGCTGATTAAAATCAAACCCTGGCTTAAAGTGTTGATAGAATCCCTTAAATTTATCGACCTCGCCGCACCCGTCATCGGCAGTTTTATAAGCGAATCCGTAAAAATAGCCACAGCAGAAAAAATCGATACAATGGAAAAACTGGCAAATTGCTTGCCGGATATAGATGAAAGTTCAAAAGAACACGAAATTCAAGAGCATGAGAAATCGTACCTTAAAATAGGTGGCGCCGATCTTCGCATGATCCACAAACTGCTTGATCATCTTGATCCGAGCCACAAATGGGGCGGCCTACGTAAGACAATCAGTCCTGAAGGCGACATACTCTGGCTTTGTAAGAAGCATTACATGGTATTTGATCCAGATGTGCCGGTGCTGAAGAAATCTGCTCTAAAATAAGCTATATCGGCATATCAGAGCTGCCTCTGACCTCATCTGCTGAATTATCACCGTTATATTAGCATAAATGTCATATCAGCAAGGGGATAGCTGATGTTTCGAAATGCATCAGCCGATAATATGATGTAAATAATACTTTTTATGTATTAAAGGTCTGGATATCCAATCCGACAAATATAGAAAAACAATTAACCCAGCAGGGGAATATTTTTACTTAACTAATTAGCCATCTAGGAGGTGATCACATGGCCTGGAAGAAACCGCAAAAAAGAACCCGCGTGAAAGGATATACACGCACATTGCCGAATGGTAAGAGGATCAAAGTTAAATCTTACCTGAGACGGACTACTGTTTAAGAAGCCTTTTAGGGGGAGCGCGAGTTCCCCCTTCTTTTTTGGCTTCATCATTCTTTGCATCACATGATTGGTACTGCGCCGCATCCTGAATTCCTTAAACTGTATAACTGAAACTTAATTTTCTATAGTAAAACAGATAATTTACCGATTTATCAGCTCGAACTACCGACAGATTCGCTTTCGACCGCCGCGTTCTCCGGCTCGTTGGCCTGGGCAAACTGCTCCGGCGACAAAAACCAGACCTGCATCTTGCGTTTGCCCCATTTCATAGCCTCGGTCCGGGTCTCCACGCATATATCCAGACGGTTACCCTTGATCATGTTGCCGGTATCCTCGGCCCGGTACCAGCCCAGATTCTCGATATACAGCCAGCCGCCCAACGGCACAACCCGCGGATCGACAGCCACCGTATGATTAGCTTTAGCCGGCACGCCCGAATAGGTGATACCATGGAACCTGTTCTCATACTCATCAATAGCCAGGTAGGCGGTCACCAGGAATGTATCGATCGTGCTGTAGCCCATATTGGCCATATGATCGGCAAGGCTAGGGGGAGCGTAGGATTTAGCGATTTGCTCAACAGCCGCGTCATCCACTGGCGGGTTGTAGGTGATATCGCTTCTATTACAGCTATAAATAACCACCGATATCACAAGCGAGGGTATAACCGCGTAGCTTGCTCTTATCAGGTTTTTTCGATTCAATTTACTTCTTACTGCTCTCATCCTAAAATTCCTGCCCGAATAAAGTACGTCTCCGACTATACGGGCAAGTTCCATGCCAATCTTGGACAATACAAACGAGCATAAATATATGAAAGTTTCAGCTTTTTTCGCCCAAATTTGCTTTAAAATTGAAATTTGTCTGGTTTAGTTAACTCTTTATGTAGATGTCAGTTGCTTTGTTAAATGATGTATACAATGAAAGTTGTCAATCATTGTGGGCAAGATTACTGCCGATATTGGCGGTGGTTGTTAGGCAAATATTTGCATATTTTGAGCACGAACATACATAATTTCAGTATTTTCAGCGGTTTGCTTGATAATAGTTTCCTTGCAAGTTAGTTTATATATATTATAATTAAGACAACGGTAGTGATATTTCTTTTTTGCCAGTACTGCTAATTTTACTCCTTATATGAAAGCAGTAAGCAGCTATTCGCGGAGGAAGAATATGAATCAAAGTAAAATCCTTATAATATCATTAATTATCTTAATAATAACGGTTCCCTTATCATTTGCAACGATTATCGACATCCCCGATGACTACGCCACAATTCAGGCAGGCATCGACATCTCCACCGATGGCGACACGGTGCTGGTCCAGCCGGGGACGTATGTGGAGAATATCAATTTCAACGAGCATAATATCGTGTTGGGATCGTTGTTTTTGACTACGGGGGATACGAGTTTTATTACGCAGACTGTGGTGGATGGGGATTCATCGGGTTCCGTAGTTACTTTTATGAATGGGGAGGATAGTACGACCATTATTACTGGTTTTACTATTCAAAATGGAATAACAGTTGCAGGAGGCGGAATAGCCTGCTACAATAACTCTAATCCAATAATTAAAAACAATGCTATTACGAGCAACGTATCATATCGTGGTTTTGGTGGTGGAGGAATTTATGCTGGAAACTCTAGTCCTACCATCGAAGGAAACCTAATTATTAACAATATAGCGGTACCCTATAGTGAATATGACGGGTGGTATCCCGGAGATGGCGCGGGAATATATCTCCTTAATTCAAACTCAAGGATACAATCTAATATTATAAAGGGCAATTGGGTCAGCGAGGATTGCCGGGGCAGTGGAATATATTGCTACTATTCAAATCCTACTATCAACTCTTGTATTATTACTGAAAATATAAACTATTCTAACGATAATGCGGCAGTTTCCTGCAATAATTCAAATGCCACAATAACAAATACCATAACCTGGGCAAACTTTTCACAAGGGATTAATACTTATGGTGATTCAGAGCTGTTAGTTACTTATTGTAATATACAAGATGGTTATAGTGGATTAGGAAATATTGATGCAAATCCAATGTTTATAGACCCTGTTAGTAATAACTACAATATGTGCGAGCAGTCGCCCTGCATAGACGCGGGCGATACAACCATAACGGATCCTGATGGTTCTCGTTCAGATATTGGTATTTACTTTGAAACTCACCCGATATGTAATTTCGGCAGTATATGGCATGTATCACCTTCAGGAGATGATGGCTTTGGCGATGGTTCGCCGGATAATCCATTTAGAAGCGTTCAGTACGCTATTGATAATTCATATTTTCAGGATACGATAATCGTTGATAATGGCGTGTATTACGAAAATTTAGATTTACGCTCTAAAAGTATCGTATTAGCATCGAATTTTATATATTCACTGGACGAAAACGATATTGTAAATACTATTATTGATGGAAGTGATATGGATACTTCGGCGGTAGCTATTGGCTTATGCGATGAACCTACGGCTATTATTGGTTTTACGATACAAAATGGTTCTATTTCGAGACCTAACCTTGAAGGGGCCGGTATATTATGTTACCGTTCGGATGTCATGATAAAAAATAATATTATAAAAAATAACGACACAAATCCAAATTTATATGGTACAAGTGGCGGAGGGATCGCGGCTGTTCTGTCAAACGCAATTATAACAAATAACTTAATATGCAATAACACTGCTCGTATGGGCGCCGGAATTAGTATTCACGGTCAGCTACCTGGTACAATGCTATCACATAATGTAATAGTTGAAAATTATGCTTATGATAATTACGGTGGTATTTATGGAACTCCGGCAGTAATAAATTCTATTGTAAGAGATAACGAACCTGAAAATGTTTCCAGTGAGTTTTCAATCTCTTATTCCAATATTGGTGGAGGTTGCGAGGGCGAGGGTAACATCGATATCGATCCGCAATTTCGAGATCCAGATAATGACGATTTCCATCTTATGGCTATCGAATGCGGCGATCCGTACGATTCACCCTGTATCGATATGGGCCATCCCGGAATCCTGGATACTATACTAAACTGCGATTGGGGATTGGGTCACCATAGAAGCGATATGGGAGCGTTTAGCGGCGGCGAAGAAGCCGTTGATATAGATGAATCTGTTGCTTCCATTCCAGATAAGATATCAATCTCCCAAAACTACCCCAATCCTTTCAACGCCTCAACTACAATCAAATACGAATTACCGAGTCAATCCCATGTCACAATAGAAATTTACGATATTATTGGCCGCAAGGTGCGTACGCTTATTGAAAGGCAACAACCGCCCGGTTACCATCAGGCTATCTGGCAGGCCGATGATTTCTCATCCGGAATGTATTTCTACAAACTTCAGGCCGGAGACCTTATCCAAACCAAAAAGATGCTGCTGCTGAAATAGGAACAGTATTCCCGCGTATTAAGAGCGTACCTTCATCTGTTCGGTCATCTATAAAAGCTGGATATTAATTCTCACTCTTTTTGTTGACCGCGTTCTTCAAGTTTTTACTTCCCAACGGCCCCTATCGGCATTGTTCGTAGCACCTCGGTTGAATCACAATCCGGCCAATTGGCAGGCGCCTCAGGGGGCAAATCACCCGGCGTAGGCCATTTGGGATTGAAATTTTGACAATAGCTTATTTCAGTATCACCACGGAAGAATGTAACGAGTTTGGTCACATCGCTGCCGATAATCATACAATCGCCGTTGGCATCCGCCGAGCACCAGAGGGTGTCGTCGAAACGGCAGGCCACGCTTGTCCCGGTGTTTCTGAAATAATTCACCAGGTATGTCACGTCTCCACCTATTACAGAAGGCGGCCAGATGCCGTTATACATATTGACATCACCTGGGAGATAATCATATTTAGCGCTATCTATTAACTCGCCTTTTATTGACCAGAGAGATAGATTAGTAACATGCTGGGCCGTGATAGTATTGGCAACCGGATCAACCACTGTCAGGGACTCAGTATAGTCTAACCATTCAACGGGATCCAACTCGGTTCGGATTATTTCCAGGTTATTGTCATTTAAGATACCCACCGCGTTTAAATCAGTCTCTCTATAGCTTAGAATTAGATCCAGGTCGATGGAGTCATCATCAGGATAAGCGAAAACGGCGAAATATGACTGTATATTTGGAATCAGTGTATCCGGGAAATAGCGAGGGGCAAATTCGTTATAGTGAACGATCAGTAAACTATCAAGATTTTCATAATAATTTACGATAATTTTCCCATCTGGAAATAATAACGTATCAGGATATCCATCCGGTATTTGTGCCTCCACATCCAATCTGTGATCATAAAAGATCGCTCCTATATCGGCTACACTGCCATCCTCGTCAAAATGATAACTTGTATCGCCGGCATTAATTAATGAGGAATACCCCGCCAGGCTGAAATCTCCGATACTGGTATCGCTAAAACCCGGATATACATTAAGATTGTGAAGGGTTTCCGGATCCCAGCCACCTTCAATATCGCAATATGTCACACTGTCCAGTTCCCCCCCGGCGATATAAAGCTCGGGATTAAAATGAGCGGTATCGTCCCACATGATGTTCTGAATGACCTTTGGCGTATTGTTGTTAATACTCAATGCCCCGGCAGCGTTGGCCCTATTTTCGAAAAAGGTGTTATTGGCGATTTCAATTTCAACTCCGGCCGAGTCGCAGGCCATCCCGCCGCCGGAACCAAAAGCATCGTTTTGCCAGAAAATATTGCGATAAACTGTAGCCTCGGTCGCGCCCGTGATTCGAACGGCTCCGCCGTTACCCCGGCTCGAGTTTCTCCAGAAGTAGTTGCTCGTAATAGTCGGCTCACCG
Source organism: Candidatus Zixiibacteriota bacterium (assembly GCA_024231855.1). Lineage (GTDB taxonomy): Bacteria > Zixibacteria > MSB-5A5 > UBA10806 > 4484-95 > JAAEQD01. Next base: position 10,600 of record JAAEQD010000167.1, on the reverse strand, counting down.
CCATCAACCAATATAGCGCCCGGTCCGGGATTACCGTTGTTGTATTGGAATCTACACGAATCAACAACCGCAGTCGAAGCACAAGAAATTAGCGAAATAGCCGATGATTTCGCGTGTTTAAAGAGAACGTGTTTCAGCGAATGTGTTGAAACCTCATCGAAAACAAGACCGCCCCAACCTGTAGCCGTGTCGAACGAGGTAAAAGTAACCCAATAGGGATCGTTTTCATCCGCTAAATCAACAACCGATAGCGAACATTGGATAATGCCGCCATCTTCAATAATGAGTTTTGCGCCATTTAAGAAATTGAACAATGCTCCCGAATCGATATCGAGTGTTTCTCCGGCGTGTACCGTAAAATCGCTTTCAACGATTACCGAATCATCCGAAGCAATACTCACGATGCTGTCTATTGGATCAGGCAAAATATTATTACCCTGAGAAAAGTATTTGCCGCCTATATCGGATCTGGTGCCGTCAGGATCGTTATACAGGGAATCAGGATCGCCTCGTTGAATACAGGGTGAATTTTGCATTAAACTGAAATCACCACCAAGAGTATCCTGGAAAAGCGGGTAATCATGGAAATTAGTCGAATCATCCTCGTCGAGAGTCCAGATATCCAGACTTATATCGCAATATGTATATGTAACACTATCGTGAGGCACGAACACATGCCGGGATTGTGAATCGAAGGCGAGATTATTCCAGAAAATACTGTTTTTTATATCGAAGAAGGAATTGGCTGAAGCGTAAACCGCTCCGCCAAGCTGACCGGCGATATTCTCGTAAAATGTGTTATTCGTGAATTTAGTTTTATCATTCGGAGTAAAAGCGTTACAGCTAATAGCGCCGCCATTATTACCTGAGGTGTTTCCTTTGAACACATTTCGAACGATTTCCGCGTTTAATGATCCACCTAATGTACCGATATATATCGCCCCGCCATCAGCGGTGGCGGATCCACCAAGGAAATTGTTTTCATAAATCATGACCGGATCGACACCCGCGCTATCGCTATCGATATAGATACTTGCCCCATACTCGGCAGTGTTGGAGGAAAAATCCGACAGGCTGCATTTAAGCGCGGCGTTAAATGAGCTGATTGCCCCGCCATTCGCGCCGGAATTATTCTGGAATGTCGAGTTAATTATCGTTACCGCCGAACCTGTGACAGCCAAAGCGGTCGAATCTGCGTTTTCGATATTGACATTTTGGAGCGAGCAATCCGGGCCGGCATTGTTCAGGACAATCCCTTTCCAGGCATCAACCGAATCGTCACAGCCAAATGATGCTCCGTCCGCGTTCAATACCGCGCCGTTTTCAATAACTAAATCGACCAGGGTAATTGAGTCTTCGGCAAAAGCGGAGTACCAGGCTTTAATCTCGGTCCCCGGCTCGATAGTTAAAGTGCTTGAATCTGTTACCGTACATGGCGCGACCAGGTAATAGGGTCCGAATGAGTCAGGCAATGTCGAATCCGAAACAATGGTTCCCAGTAGATGGAATGGATGAAAATGTGGATAGGCGCCGATATCGGGTCGGCTACCGTCGGGATCTACCGAGCTTAGTGGATCGCCCCGGTCGATGCAAACCGACTTAAATAAAGTATTCGATTGCGTCCCTCTCCACTTAAGATAAAAACTTGCTCCGGATGAATCATCAGAATCTGGATCATCCTCCCAGGGATTTTCACTAATATTTGTGCTATCATCATCCTGTATCAGAGTATCCTGAATACAGCAATACAGGAAGGTCGGATCAGGATTACCCTGTTCAATCCCGATCTCCTGAATCACTCCCGAATAAGTAATTTCATCAAACCATAATATATTGTTAGCCAATGTTGGCTGGGAACCATTACCGAAATAAACTCCCGCTCCCGCGCTGACGGCCGTATTATAGGCAATAGTATTTTTTTCAATGATGAAAGAACTGGCATTGAAATATAATCCCCCGCCAAGGTTATCGGCTACATTGCCCAATACAAGGTTACGACTGAATAGGCAATCGGAAACATTGTTAAATTCAATCCCACCGCCATGGTTTTCACTGGCAATATTTTTAAAAATGATATTATCGGTCACACTTATAATTTCTCCCGGCGTTTGCTGAAAGTAAAGGCCGCCTGCGCTTTCTGCCTCGTTTTCTCGAATCAAACATCCGTTAATATTTATGTTTGAATTCCACGAGGAAATACCGCCTCCTCTATTCAGGTTATTCGATCCATTTGAATGTATAAAACAATTACTAATCGATATATCCGAACTAACCGCTTCAATTCCTGATTCACTTGATCCAGTGATATCCGTGTTATAGACAATCGATGATGAACTCGCATCTGTAAATTTAAGACCTTTCCACTGATAAGGTGGTGCATCTCTGAGTACAACAATGTTATCATAATATTCGTTTTCGAAATCCACATTTATTCGAAGAACCGCGTCGTCAAGGACTTCAAACGTAGCTCCGTCGGCGAATTTAAATTCAAGAGTGTCAATATTGGGTAAAATAATAAGAGTGTCACCCGGACTAATCCAAATGCTATCCGCGACAAAAATCGGGGAGGCATCGAAGGTCCAAATTCCACTGACCGCCCCTCCTTCAATAGTATCGGCGTAATCGGTAATTAGATCGGGGGCGCCGTAAGATTTTAATTTATTAGCATTCTCGAATTCTTTTTTTGATTTAGACATATCAGTGGCTTTTGTTGAACTCCGCACAAGGACAAGAGAAAAAGCAATTACCAATAGTATAACAATCTTTTTCATATTTCCTTACCTCCTGTTTTCAGTTATTTACAATCGACCGCATTCATAACACTTTGGTGTTTTCAAATATGATATTTCGAACTATTTTGGCGCTATTGGAAAAGCAGTCAAAATAGTCGACTCCAGCGCCGAAGCCCAATCTTGCCGGGCAACATTAACGCTCTGATTTTCGTGATCTTCCTTTGTCACATTCGTGTGGAAGAAAATTAATTACCTAAACCTCGATTCCTGAGGAATTATTTTCGTATTCAATATAATACCGCCTTCCTCGCAATACGGCCACCCGTCAGGAACTTCCGCGGGCAGATCATCAAACGTTGGCCAGGTCGGTTCGCAATCTTGGCACCATTCGATGATTTGATCGCCTCTGAAGTAACTCACTAACCTGGTCACATCGCTTTGAAGAACTTCACAATTCCCATTGGCATCGGCTGAACACCAGAATCCATTCAAAGAACATGGCAAGCTGTTTGGATCTTGTCTGAAATAGTTCACTAAGTAAGTTACATCAGAACCGATAACTCTCGTCGGCCAGGTGGCTGCCGGTGTCCAGACAGCCATATTGGCGTCGCCGGGAAGATAGTTGTACCTGTTGCCTGAATTCCATTCAACATAATCAATACACCATTCATCAAAATCTTCTGTATCATCTTCTCCAATGTATCTAAATGCCAACCAAAGAGTATCACCTGAAACGATTGAATCGGCCAATTGGATAATACTTTTACTCCAACTCCTGTTTAATCCGATATGATTTGCCGGAGTATGAACGGCGGTAGGAGGTGGCAGCGATCCTATTTCAAAAGTACTACCTCCTTTTACCACATAAATTTCATGCTGATTTCCCCGATCATACCAGTGGATGCCTCTTTCCCAAAAACTGACGCTGGGATTAACCAGAGAAGTATCGCCACCCGGGGTCCAGGGACCGTAGATCAGCCATTCGTCGTGAGGCCCTTGAAAAACTTCGGAGAAATATGGCGAAAAGGCGGCGCACCAACCATCGGCATCTTCGGTATCTATTGTATCTATTGTTTCCCATTCGGGAGGTACTCGGCCATCGGCGCTTATATTCCTCCAACCTTCGTTCCAGTTATCGAACAGGAGTTGTGGTCTTGTTCTGCTCCTGCCGCCGCGTAACGATGGGCCACCTTCGAATCCCTGACCAACGGGGATTCCGGTATGTATTGAGTTAGTGAAATGAATGCCCTTTACCGCGCCGCACTTATCGGACTCATTTTGAGCAATAATTATAGCGGCGATCGTTTTATACGCGCCGGGTGGACTGGTCGTCCATTCGGCCAGGCTATACGGGTGCGTACCGATGTCCAAAACCTGTTCAGACGTATCGCTGTATACGACAGATGAATCCTCATCTTCGATGGTGGGATCAATAATATTAACTATCAATTCCGCCGTAACCGAGGCGTCGCTCGTTATCGTCAATGTCGGATAAAACGAATTCTGTACGGTTGTGTAATTGACGCTAGGGATACCGGTTATATTATCAAGGGTAACTTCAGGATTGATACTTAATAATGTCCCGGGAAACATCGGACCTCGTAGAGTGCTTTCCGTGTCATTTTGGATAAATACGGTTGGCCCCCTGATATCGTCAGGGGCGGAAGGAACAAGCCTGTGAATACCGATAGGAGCATCAGATGTAATGTAAAGCTTCAAATTATAAATTGTCGTTAAAGACTCAAAAGAAATCCGGCTTCCGGTTTGAGATGAATCACTTATGACAACGATAACCGAATCAGGAGAACCTCCGGGATATACCTTTAAGTATGGTTTCAATCCCAAGCCTACAACATTCTCGACTTGCGCGCTGTCGAATAATCCGCTAGCGCATTTAAAGGATATTTGCGATTTAAAATAAGACTGGTTTTGAACCATAACCGGTATCGATATACAATCATCTCGTGATCCCGACTCAAAACTCATTTGGACCTGGTTATCAGGTAAGTGATTTCGATACCGATCGGTCGATCCGCATTCGTTTATAGGTGCTTCGTCATCTTCGCGTAAATAATCCTCAAGGAACTCCACATCCAATAAGTCAACTTCACCGCTGTTATCGGCATCGGCTCCCGGAATACAGTAGGCGGAGTCGTTTTCAGCCAATTGCTTAATTAAATAAGTGATATCGGCTTCGTTGCACCAGCCATCAAAGTTTACGTCGCCATATCCATTTGGACCCGCCATATTGGTATCCGCGACATTTATGGAAACTGATCTGATTACATCTGATTCGTTACTTAGTATTTTAATCTCACCATTACATTGCTGAGTGGCTAAATCGGTCGTGTTGAGTTCAAAGAACAGATCATAGTAACCCAGCGTAGTTACGGTATCGCCGGCAACCGATGGCGGGATTATTGAATCAATGCAAGCTAAATTTGTAATTATAACATCATCGAGAATCAACGGTAAGTCACCATCATTAAATACCCGGATATTAATTAAGCCATTAACGTCCGGTTCAAGTTCAAAATTCATGTACGAGAGTATTGATCCGCCGCCGGGAGGAAATGTCCTGATAACCGGCCCAACAGCAGGAGTTGATGTTACATTAATCTGACATTCGAGGATTTCTATTTCTTCGACACCATCATGATTTATGATTATCTGCCCGGTAACAATCTCATCTGAGAAGCCCTCCAGATCGAATGTTATCGGCATGAATACGCTGTCTTGAGTACTAATAACCGTTCCGGACAGATCATCCACAATAATCCATGAGGTATCGGATATCTCCATGCTGTTAATGGTCACTTGGTAAGAGTCATCATAGTTAATTAGCCAGGCACCGGTCCACTTAACAGAGCCGGCGTTAACCGTATCGGTGAAGCTGGAAGGTTGATGGTAAATCCAACCGCCCGGGGGTTCAATCGCTGTAAGGATGACACTTAACGGAGTTATGGTACCGGGGTTGACAGTAACGTTATATACGGTCGTGTCGTGATACCCCGCCAGCGAGAACAAGACGTCAAATGAGCCAGGCTCGAGGCAGTCGATCATGTAGCCGGTAAGATCACTATAATCGTCCCCCGATGATGAGCCCGTGGCCGAAACATGAACATCGATCAATGGATTTGAACCCCCATCGGTGACCATGCCGCCAATAGCGCCATTTTCAGGAGGGCAAATGAAATGAACAGGGCTGACGCTGGCCGCGACAGGGTAGTCGCCGGCTCCCAAAGCGGCGCCGACATATAGCGAAACATTCGTGGGATGGCCGCCCACGCCTATACATTGAACCGTATCACCCAAAAACTCCGGCGATTCAGAAGCCCTTACGACAAATGTTAAGATATTGATAGGTGTCGTCGCGTTTAACCAGGGATCGCCATATAAATCATCAGCCCAGCCCATGAATGATTGACTGGACCATCCCGCCGGATTGGGCGGGGAGCCAAATGGCTGACTAAAGAAAGCCCTGAACCACTCGTTAAAAGGATACCTAAATTGCCCCTCAGTTTGACTTAGAAGACTATCAAAATACTGATCTTCAACGCCAAGCGGCACATGCACATATCCGCCCATAACTGTAGGCGATGTTTGAACATATACATCAATATTAGCTCGTTTGCCTATCTCAACGGTCAGCGGCGAACTATCCAGATTACCATACCAGAATGTTATTTCCGGATCTGGTGAGGATTCAAATGGATCGGAATAATCGTCTGAAATATCTTCGCAATTAGGCCAGCCATCCGGCGCTGATGGTGGTAGGTCCCCAGGTGTCGACCAGGCGGGTGGATACTCAGGGCAATAATTTATACTTGCTTGACCTCTAAAAAACCTAACCAACTGGGTAACGTCATTGCCGGTGATCATACAATCTCCATTGACATCAGCTGCGGCCCAAAAAGTCGTTCCCGGAGGTGACGGTGCGCTGGGATTTGATAAATGGCATCGCATTTCCCACCAATCATTCGTAAAGACGTTTACAAAAAATGTAACATCGGTGCCTAAGACCATCGGCGGCCATGCACCGGTTGCCATGCTGACATCGCCGGGCAGGTACTCGAAAGTTACTTCGCTTGTATCTTCCAGGTCAAAGATCACGGGACTGAAAGATGAAGTAATGGGGTAGTCATACCATCCCAGCGTATCACCTGCCCTCAAGGGCAAGTCGAAAGGAGTTTCACCTTCGCCTATACAATATATGGGATCACCTATATTGGATGTATCGCTGGCCGGGGTAGCGAATAGTTTCATTATTTGATGAGGAGTTTCTTCGTGAAGCCAGGGACTTATCGGCCCGCCTGATTGAGCGATTGCTGTAAATGACTGACTCGACCAGCCCGCCGGATTTGGCGGTGAACCATAATGCGTAGAAAAATATATTAAGCCCCATTCGGTGAGCGGATAATAAATCTCATGCATATCCGTTAAAAAGCTATCTACATATTGATCTTCGATACCGATTGGAAGAAACATGTCTCCTATAAAGGCTGAATCATCCGTCTGTACGAAAACATCGATAACCAGGCTGTCCTCGGTAGTTAAATATACTGGTGAACCGTCGACATTACCGAACCAGAAAAATACATCATGCGTAAGGCTATCTGAAAATGAACCATCGCAATGCGGCCAACTAGGCGGCGCGGACGGCGGAAGATCCTCAGGTGTAAGCCAAACCGGCTCAAAATCCGCGCAATAACTTATAGACGTTAAACCTCTTATGTATGTGACTAATTTTGTAACATCACTTGCAATTATCATACAATCACCGTTTGCATCCGCCGACGCCCAAAACGATCCATCGGCAATCATACAAGGCTCCGCAATTCCACGATAGTAGTTTACAAGATATGTTATATCACTTCCTGCTACAATTGGAGGCCAGTTGCTTGCGATCATATTTACATCGCCGGGTAAATATTCATAAACGAAAAAGCCATCGACATAAATTTCATAATTACCGAAATCCCCACCATATCCATCAACAACGATATACAATTCTTGCCCCGGATAAACAAGTAGTCCTGATATATGCGATTGGTTTCCGCAGCCATCATCATCGCATTCAAGGAGGTTTTCGGTATCGTATTCATATACATATAGCTTGGTATCATAAGATGACGTGCATAAGGATATATCAATAAATCCTTCATTATCAGGAATATACAGATATACGACATCAGGGGAGGTAGATCCCGTATATGGGCATGCCTCATCATAATCATCGGTATAGCCCGCGGTGGTACCACTGTCGAAGTATGGCAAAGCCGGTATAAACATTGCGCTGGCAATATCATCTCCACCTTGGAGAATTACGGTTGAATCGGGGGCGGGGGGTACGATGTTTATTTTATTTTTTTGAATGTATTTTGATTCTTTTACAGGAGATGATTGTTCTACATCGGTTTTCTGACTTGGTATAGCTAGCTCTTGAGCGTCAGAAATACTAATCGTCGAAAACAACCCGATCACCACTACCGTCGTCAACAGACTAATAAAAATCCGCCTCATGATTATTCCTCCTTCTTTTGTTCAAATCGAACTTTTCTGATATGAATTTCGGAATATCTAATAAAACAGTGGAAAACCCAGGTGCCATCCGAATTGTAATTCTATTTTAAATAACTAGCAACTACGATGAGCCTGTAATATGCTTTCGCCTCCCATAAATAACCGATTTGAATATCGGAACAAGCCACATAAGAGCATGAAGTATAATCTTAGTCATGTTAGCTGACTTTTTATTATTGAGACGAATAACTTGGTAATATTCTTACAACTATATTACACTTAAGCGACTCTAATTCGTAATCCTATAGTAAGAATATTCAATTGGTATTAGTATGTCAAGAGATATCTTCATCATTGACCACAGCTATCGGGAAATCTGTATAATACTTTATTCCGATATCTGCTGCCTGGAGCTAATAGATGAGTCTGAAGAAATATCGAAGCGCTCGACAAATAAGGGCGTGTATTGAATTACATTTTGTGAAAGAAATAGCGGGCGATGGGGGTCGGATCCTATTAGCCCTATATGCATATCTTATTATCTAACATACTAATACGTTGTTATATAAAGCGTTTCACGTGGTACGCGGATAGGTATATAAGGGTATAGTTGAGCAATCAATTAGGCATATATGGCACGTATATGGCACTTAATATATGAGTTTGTCAACTGCGCTTTGATGTGTATCGGGGGATAAATGAGCATAAATCATTGTGGTCTGGATGTCGCTATGGCCGAGCGACTCTTTTATGACCGGGATTGGTACTCCAGTCTCGCCAGGTGACTAGCAAAAGTGTGTCGGCAGTCATGTAATGTGCCTTCAATACCCAGCGCTTTAAGCAAAGAAACGAACTGCCGGTAGATACTGTGGAGCTCTTGAATTCACCGCGCAACCGGACGCTAGAACCGCGCTTGTATTGCGTCAGGTAATCTACAGTGGGTGGTCTCAAGGCTATAGACCGGGGATGTGCGAGATTTAGGGCTGAAGCTTCTAGAGGGCTTTATATGCGGCTTTTTGGCACCTAAATCAATATCTTTCCACCGGAGTTGCCAGAGTTATCCGCGGTGGATCCCGGTATTGAGCAATATAGTAATGGCCAAATGCAATGGTTGCGAGGCGTTATCAAATGTAGGGGCCACTTCATCGGACGTAAAATAATGAAAGGTCTTGTCGATCTTTAACGGTTTAATCTTGGATATCGGGTTCCGATCTAATAGATCCCAATCGACGCCGCGGTTTAGTATTGCTTTCAGCAATGTTAGTAGATTGTTCCAAATCTTCCGGGCAGGGTTTTAAGATAGTCGGTTTGGATGCTGGCGATAATAGCGGGGGAGATGTCGGTAAGTAGCTCAATACCCATGTCGTTAAAATATTTACTTACTAAAATGACACGCGACTTGTCCGCTTTAACGGTATCGGGCTTATTGATTTGCTCGGTATGTTCGAAATATTTTGTCACCGCGTCTGACCATTTGGTCGATAGCTCGATTGTCGGGACTTTTATCGCCTTTGAGAATTTTCAGTCGGATACTAGCAAGGGCAATTTCGGCCTCTGGTTTCGTGCCGATAGTTTTACGGAAGCGCCAGCCGTCCTGGGCCACGTAGTCAATGCCCCACGTAACTTTCAGTTTATGTTTTCGGCGATAGAATCGCGTTTATATATACTATATAGTTACTTCTTTTATAGAGCAGGATTATAATGATCGTATATACCAGAGGTCAGCCAGCCCGTTCGTCTCTTTTTTCTTACTCTTCCTGCTTATTTCTTAATTCTCTATCACAATTTCGGTGAAGGTTTTGGATTTTAATTCTTGGTCCTCGGTAGCAATTAATCGATCAATAGATACGCCAAATGCTTTGGCTATCTTGCAGAGGATTTTTAAAGTAGGATTTGCCCTTCCTTCCTCGATTTCTTTTAACCTCGTCCATCTTAATAAGGCACGTTAAGCAGCTTGGTTGATAGTCATATCGCCTCTTAGCCGTTGGATGTTTTTGCCTAGATTTTTCAGAAATTCATTGTAAGTCATTGGCAAATTACCTCTTTAACATTCCTCGTATAGAGCGCTAAAAATAATTTATTTTTTTCATGACGAACATAAAAGTTGGCCTTTTATTGTCGTACATATAAGATAGACTTATAGGTTCACCGGCTCTTTTGAATCAGAATCAGGGAATATATTAAAGCAACCCAGCATTATCAATAATCTACTCATTCCCCCGAGTGAGCGAGCCCGGCCACACCGCCGCCGATCGGAGCACTGATATCATCTTCGGGAACCAAGCCGAATAGAAAAAGGGCGATCCGCAGATCGCCCTAAATTATGTAAACTTGATCGCTTGAAT
>JAAEQD010000166.1 GCA_024231855.1 Candidatus Zixiibacteriota bacterium | reverse complement strand
GCGGCGGGATTTATGCTCGCGACTCCGATCTAAGGCTGATGAATAACACGATAATGAATAATTCGGCATACTCTGCCGGTGGCGGGATTTTTTGTCATGATTCAAGTCCGGCAATCACCAATAATACGATTATGTATAATAATGCTGGTGGAGGCGGGGGGATTCATTGCTATGATTCTAATCCTACATTAACGAATAACACAATCGCATATAATAATGCTTTTGAAGGCGGGGGGATTTACTGTGATAATTCCAGCCCGTCCTTTGATAGCGAGAATCGTTGCAATATATATTTAAACCATGCCACAGTTGGTCGGGATTTATACACCCTTCAAATGATGGAGGTTATTGTCGATACATTTACGGTTATGAATCCGACCGACGCACAGGCCTACCCAATCGAAAATTATAGCTTCGATATCTTAGATGGACGAGTGACCCCGATCAATGCGGATCTGTATGTTTCACCTGACGGCGATGATGCAAACAGCGGTTTATCGCCTGATGATCCCTTAAGAACTATTCATTTTGCCCTTACCGTAATTCTAGCTAACAGCCTTAATCCTCATACTATTTATCTTGCCGACGGAATATATAGTTCGGACAATAATGGGGAATTTTTCCCAATAAGCCCAATGAG
>JAAEQD010000165.1 GCA_024231855.1 Candidatus Zixiibacteriota bacterium | reverse complement strand
GCTGCCATCACCATCTGAATATGGATCATAATCCCAACCGGAATCGTTTACAGGAATACCTCTTTGCCAATCACCGCTTGTAGCGCCAAGGTTCTCAGCTGTCCATCCCTGATTCGTTTCGAAATTATCTTCGAATACTATATTCAGATCAATAGCGGTGGTAAACGAGTACGTTGTCGCCGGGGCTCCTGAAGGATCATTGACTGTATAACCTGCGGTTGTCTGAGCGCTTACGTAGAATTGAACATCCGTACCGCACTCAATTGCTGGGAATACTGCATCATAAACATTAGGAGACACGACTGTCATCGAATTACTTACCCAACCTGAACCTATATTATAATGAAGTATTCCGGTTCCGGATTGAGGAGTGCCGCTGACAGCGTATACTTCAACGCGTATACTTCCTCCGGCAGGATCCATAAATTCAGGTAGTCCATCCGGGTAGTTAAATCCTAAGAGTTCGAGATCCGGGCAATCCATATTATGAGGATTGAATCCGGCACAGATTTCGGCATAATGAGGAGTACCATTATTGATATTGCCGTCATCATCATCAAGAGTTAGATAATCTATTGTAATAGTCGGTGTAATCTCTGTTCCTGAATGCATAAGGATAGAATTGATTGCCAAATTAGAGAGTATATCCTGATAAGTGATTGGATTTGTTATAGCAAGCGCATTTCTTGTATCCCAAACACAACCGGAAATTAACTGCCCGCAGTCATGAATTTCACCGGAACAGGGATATTGGTAAGTATTGTCACCGGTTCTCATGTATTCATAACAATCATTGTAGAAACCCCAGGCGAGTTCCGCTTCATCCGCGATGAGTATTCCCATAACATCACCCATACCTTCACCATACTGACCTTGTCCGCTTCCGCCAGTGCTTACCAGATGATGGCCATATTCGTGATGTACGATTGTTGAAAACGCAGTATTAGAGCATCCGCCGCCGCTACGATAAAAGTTAATTGATTCATAGTCATAGTATGCATTACATGTGCTACTCAAATTCACATTGACTGTGAATTCGGTTTCATTCCATACTGTGGGATAAGTTGGATTATGTTCTACTACCAGATCACGAACCATGTTGGCATGAACATAAGCGTTTACTTCGGCTCTTTCATATTCATCGGTGTTAGCAGCATTATGAATGAAGTTTGCCGGTCCCGGAGGAGTTACTGTCTGATAAAGTTCACCGTCGCTGCCAGCCTCATTATATACTCTAAAGCGTTGACCGCGAACGTGTGAATAAACCGTGACGGGGGAACTTCCACCGTTCGGTATAGTGAAGTTACCATTTTGATCGGCATATGCAGTATTCCCACCGCTGACATAAACACGAGACCATGGCATAGGTGTGATTGCTTCGGAATTACAAATATCAGCTTTCCAACCCCACGTCGCCATCCCGTCAACACCTCCGTTTACATCAACATTGATAATCATGTTTTCGGAATGAAGGATTTCTCCGGTAGCCGCATCAATTAAAAGCCTCCACTTTCTATATTCGGGAGTAGCCGACAGACCGTTATCGGCATCGATTTCCATAGAAACTCTTGGTTCTACAACCATATTATTGATTCCCGCCCATATAACAAGACGCGGCGTCGAAATAGCACGTAAATCGGAGTCGAATGCGATAATTGAATTTTCCGCTAAATTACTATTAATTCCGGCTCCCATTGGTACTGAGAAATCCTCCAAATCACGAAGAGAGGAGGATGCTAATACTAAAGGATTTCCGGCTTTATTACTGACCAGGAGCCTTAAATCGGAATTATAAACCGGAATATCATCTGCAAACTGCGAATAATAGACGAGCGTGAATTTATAATCGCCGGTTTCAGGTCTGTACATTACCTGTTGAGTATGGCGCCCTTCAGCGAGAATACTTACCGGTCTTAGGTCCGAAAAACGAACTCCAAAAACATCGGCATACTCTACGCAAAAACGCTCGGCAGTCGCTTCCGGCGTGCTCCCCGAACCGAAAGACTGACCATAAACTCGAGTGATATGTTGATCTTCGGTATAAAGATGTGCGCCGGGGTGGTTTGTTTGCAGTCTCACGACCGCGGAATTAACTTGTGATATCTCTCCAGCAAATCCATTCTGCGTTAATCCGAGAACCAGAATGGTCATAAGTAAAAGAGAGAGTGGTAAGAGCATTCTTTTCATAAATCTACTCCTTGAGAATTAAATTATGGGGTTAGTTTAGATCTTAATATTAGCATTATTTGAAAGCATATCGGAGGAAAAGAAAAATCGCCGCAGCTTTCGAGAATCGGGATAAGCATACGGCCAATACTATGGTAATTTAGTAATAAATATGGCTTTTGTCAACTTTAAATATAAAGAATATTTCTGAAAAACGGAGTGTTTCCGTTTTATTAACGGAAGCTCTTATAATTTACTGTTAGTTAATTACTTAAGCATTGTAGGGCAAGTCACGACTTATCCCTTTGTTTTTTCTTATATTATTTCATGTAGGCGATAATTGCTATTACAATAATAAACAAGATAACCAATAAAAGTAAGATTATCCAAATACGTGACTCTTTAACTCCACTAACTTTCGCGATAAACTCGATTATATCATCTATCATACAATTACCTCCGTATTCTTGCTATGTATTAAAATCCGCTGTCTATTATCATCATAATTCCAACAACAGTCAGGAAAAGCCCGGCGATCAATAATAAAATCCGTGAAATACGGTAATGTATACCAGTGCTCTCATAACCGGGCAGTGGCATATAACTGCTGGCCATATCAACATACAACTGCGCCAACTCCCTGTGGTAAATAGTAACAAGAATACCTACTGCCGCTATGATTATGTTTTCGAAGGTTTCCAAGAATGCTTGCCCTCTTTATCCTGAAAAGTTAGAGAAAAGATTACTTGATAAACTCACACACACCGTG
>JAAEQD010000164.1 GCA_024231855.1 Candidatus Zixiibacteriota bacterium | reverse complement strand
CGGTAGGGAGAATTAATTTTACCGGGGCTACCGCACAAGAAGTAACTATTGGCTACAGCGCCGGACGGAATATTTCATTAGTAGCTTATGATTCTGATAATAATATGCTAAGCTACACCGGTGGTTCCGAAAACTATAATCGCGGTTGCCTGTGGTATTTAACTGTTGAAGACATAGATATCGCTTATGTATTAGTCTGCGGAGAGGCAAACTATTTTTTAATTGATGATATTTACGTTGTTGATTTACCTGGAATTACCGAGTCAATGTTAGCCCCGAATTACGAAATTGAGCTTGAGGATTTCACTTATCTCGATCAAGGGAATTCAGAGAACTATAACTTAAATCTTGGGGATGATGAAGCTTTGGAAACAATCCTCAATTGGGGCGACGGAGAGTTCAATCTGAAAATATATGACAGCAATGAAGATTTATATGGCGAATGGCAAAGCGGTAATCCCCCGATAATTGCAGATGTGCCTTATGCTGAGTCCGGAGATTGGGAATTTGAAGTAACGGCTGTAAGTGTAACCGATGACGAGTATTATGCGCTAATAGTGGGCGGAATGGAAATCCCTCTGACAACATCCTCAGTATTTGAACCAAGTAGTTGGTTATCAACATGGATAGACCCTATGGGATTAGCAACCGTGAAGGGAATCATCTATGATATGCCCGGCGGGTATAGTGTTGATGATATTGATATAGAATCGGTAAGATTAAGCAGTACGATTGAGGATATCAACGGTGAAATTGAAGTTTTCCCAAGCTGGCCGGGAATTAATGGCTCAGTCGCTGTAGCTGAGTTTCTTAGAAATCAAGCTGTTGCATCACTTGGTCCTGATCCTGAAATGGGATACTATACCGTAACTTTATCAGGTGAGTACACTAACGAAGTGCCTTTTGAGTCCGAAGCTCAGATTCATTATGTTATCGTGGGAGGAATGCCTGATTTATTCGACCGTCCCGGTGATTTAATACCGAAGGAATTTTTCTTATCGCAAAACTTCCCGAATCCCTTTAATCCAATAACAACATTCAACTATGGTTTGCCACAGGATTCTCATGTTAACTTAACGGTTTATAACGTAGGCGGACAAAAAATAGCTACTATCGTTGATGATTATCAGGAGGTAGGATATAAATCTATCATTTGGAATGCAACGGAATTCTCGTCCGGGATTTATTTCTACAGACTCACTGCCGGAGATAATGTGTTTACCAAAAGGATGACATTGTTGAAGTAGGAAAAAACGGGAAATATAAGAAGCGTGGCTTAAATAGCTACGCTTCTTAGTTTAATCAAGAATCATTTTACTTCAATAACACCATACGTGCAGTTACGTTAGTATACTCGGTATTTAATCTGGCGAAGTATATACCTGAGGAGTATGCCGAAGCATCCCATATACTAT
>JAAEQD010000163.1 GCA_024231855.1 Candidatus Zixiibacteriota bacterium | reverse complement strand
GGATGATAAGTTAATCAC
Source organism: Candidatus Zixiibacteriota bacterium (assembly GCA_024231855.1). Taxonomy (GTDB): domain Bacteria; phylum Zixibacteria; class MSB-5A5; order UBA10806; family 4484-95; genus JAAEQD01. Next base: position 45,244 of record JAAEQD010000163.1, on the reverse strand, counting down.
CTTGCGCTATCTGGAATCGCTCAAACAGATCGCCGACGGCAAAGCCAACAAGCTGTTCTTCCCGATCGAAGCGACCAGCCTGCTGTCAAGTGTCGGACTGGTAGCCGATATGCTCAAACCGGGGCCGGATAAGACTAAACCTGTAGCAGAGGCGAGTTAGGCGACGATTATTCTATAACCCACTACGCCGCAGGGGCACGGCATGCCGTGCCTCTACGGTCATTAAATTCATTAATCAATAAAATAGCCCCGACTGGAAAGTCGGGGCTATTAATTTTATATCCTTTTTTTGTAGATCAATTATCTTACTTAATCAACACCATCTTCTCCGTCGATAAGTAATCACCGGCGCTCATTCTATAGAAATACATGCCGCTGGTTACATCGCCGCGCCACAGTACCGAATGCGATCCGGCATCCCGGATTTCATCAACCAGGGTCGTTACTTTTTGACCCAGTACGTTGAACAGATCGATAGTGACATGAGAACGCTCGGCCAAATCGAATTTGATCGCGGTTGTGGCGTTGAATGGATTGGGGTAATTGCCTTTGAGTTGAGTAGTGTATGGCAATAATTGCTCTTCGATATCGACTATTCCGCAGAGCATGGTCACCGGAATTATCGTCTCGGGTTGAGCCGGGTCGTTGCTGGATATAACCGCGCTGGCGTAGTAAGTGCCTATATCGACTCCATGAGAATCGAAAGTGAATGTTATATCCTGAGATGATCCGGCCGGAATAATCCCGTTATCGATATCGATAGATAACCAGAGCGGCCCGGGACTTATAAGCACGGCCAAATCGTTCTGCACATAACTGGAATTGAATACCACCTGCAAGCCGTCGGAGCCGTTGTTGTTTTCGATTCCAACCGTAGCCGAATTCAAGACGCCGTTCATCTGGTGGTAATAGAAATAGATAGCGCCGTTTTCACATAAATGAACCTGGAAAGTAACCGTTCCACCGCCGCCGAAAAATCCCCAGTTGTCATACTGGATAATAAACCGGCGATTGGCGATATCATGGTAAAAATAGTTAGTACCTGATTGCTGATGAAGGTCATCCCAGAATGGCGCGATAATGTCGTTTGGCGGATTCGATGTCGGAATAGGATCATTTGTAAACACCTCACCATCATAGCCGAATGTGAGATAACCGTTAGTGCTGACACTAACACTGGTTTTCGGTTCGCCATAGAATTCGAATTCAAACGGCAGGGTCAGTGATACAGATGCGTCATCACCGGAAAGTCCGCTGGGATTTCCGATACCTGAGATATCGACCCAATCGAAATGAGGGCCGTTAGGTTCGTCTGAGTCGATCCACTTGTAGCCGAAATCATCCGGTCCGCCCTGATCGCATATTACAGGCGGGCCTTCCCGATAATCGTAATCGTTTTTGGATAAGGGCGCGCCGACGAAACTTGGGGTATTGACGACGTTTTCCGATACTATGCCTAAATCAACATCCTCGATAAAGATCTGAAAAGTCAGATCACTGTTGCCTTCGTTATCTATCGTGAATATTCTATCGCTAGTTCGTTCCGGATCAATTGCCACGACAAGATCATCATCGGAAAATACTATAGCCGGCGGCAGCAAACACTCGGCGTCGAGGTTTACATCAATAGAGCCTTGATACGGGTCATCGCTTTGGATCGCGATTTGACCGGCATAGATATCCGGCTCGCCGGACAGAAACGAAACATCGAAAACCAGCTCATCGCCTATCGCCATTGTGTAAGGCGCGTCCGATTCCATGGCGAAGCAATCACCGCTGATATCTATCGAACTGATATTTAAATCGTCGAAGCCGAGGTTTTGAATTTTCAGGGGATGTGTGGCTTCAAAGTCGATATATTGAATGCCGAAATCGATCCCATAGCTTGAGACACGAATGATGGGATCCTCATTAGATGTGAAAAATCCCAGGTAGCGCATCATCATGCTGGCCCGCGTGTCGGTGAATTCGCCGTTAATTAAAGCGCCCATTATTATCGATGAGCAGATAGTCCTGTAAGCGAAACCGTCATGATAGACTGCCCGCGTAATATTATCCTGACAGGCCAAAAACGAGGCACCATTGCCGGCGCCGAGTTCATCAATGTTGTAATCCGGGTCGCCGTCGGGAAAAGCGAATTCATTAGGCGCCGTGAATGTCTGGCTAACGCCCTTTATATTATCTATCATGTTTTCGCCGCCGAGACTGAGATATTGGGCGCCGAAATACGAGAAAAATTCAGATGTATAATGGTCGTAGCCTACATTCGAGCCTTCCATATACACACAACCACCCGCATCCATGAAATCTATCAAAATGTCTTGTTGATAGGAGAGAACCTCTCCCGGAGGTGTTTCTCCTCAGCCAACGCAGTAGATACCAAGCGCGACGAAAACGATATCATAGCTCGATAGATCGGTGGGAAGGCTGGTTACGGTCGAGTAATTTACAAAATTATCCTGAAGTGCTCGCTGGATACCATACTCCGAGCCATGTACTTGCCCATCGCCAGGATCGGTGTAATAAGAGTCATTGTCGTTATCCCAGACAAGAATGATTAATGTCTGGGCATCGGCTATGATATTAAACGAAAACATCATCGCCGCGATCAAACAAATCCTTAAAAATGTTTTCATGTCTACGATCTCCTTAGTTTTTCTATAAGGGCAAAACTCATCTCCCGGCTTTTTCAATCCTGTGAATGCTGACAAAGCCGTTAAGTTCACTTGCTTATTTCCTCCTTTTGTAAGTCGAATCGATAATTATTTTAATATTTAATTTCCCAATTATTTTTTGAGCATAATTCGATTATCAGTGATCTGTTTAATAGTGAAGTTTGTTTCAATCCCTTTGGGGATAATCGCATATATAAATTATAAACAAAAAGTCACCGTTGTCAAGGTCTATTATTGGTTAAGCAATTAATCGTCAAAGACTTAAGTATATCTAGGTCATAAATGCCATTATCGATAAATGCGCTTATTCGGTTGCTATTTTAAGTGCGAATTACCCGTTCCAGCATTCGGTCGGGTCGTAGCGAAATGTGACCTGACCGATTATTTCACCTCGATTTAAAAAAAATATTGTGCTCTATTGATTTATATCATATTTTCAGCGAATTAAAATGACAACAACGTGGACTTTCGAATAGAAACGGAGGAAAATTGATGACACCATTAGCGTATGCCGATATCCTTCGGCCCGCCGCTAAAAGAAACGCCCTGGCTTATGATATCGTGATGGTATTAGCCGGTTCGTTCGTGCTGGCGTTGGCCTCGCAACTGGCCGTACGTCTGCCGTTTAGCCCGGTTCCCGTAACCGCCCAGACACTTGCCGTACTGCTTGTCGGCGCGACTTTAGGCGCCAAACGCGGCTCTTTGGCCGTAATCGCCTACCTGACCCAGGGCGCGGCCGGATTGCCGGTTTTCGCCGGTGGACTCTCTGGCGTAGCCTACATGGCCGGTCCGACCGGCGGCTACCTGGCCGGATTCGTGATGGCCGCCTATGTGACCGGTTTCTGCGCCGAGAAGGGCTGGGACAGAAACGTAGTTTCGACCATCATGGCGATGGCACTGGGCAATATCGCGATCTACCTGATTGGCATTACCTGGTTGAGTGTTTACGTCGGCGCGGGCAACGCCTTCTACACGGGCTTGTACCCATTCGTAATCGGCGATATCCTCAAGCTGCTCGTAGCCGCGGCGATTTTACCTGCCGGCTGGAAGCTGATCGGCAAATATCGCAAGTAATATTTCGCAAATAGCAAATTTAAAACCGGCTCATCAATGGGCCGGTTTTTTTATAAGTGAGGATGGTGGGTAATTGTAATGACAGCACACCAGTGCTGTCTGGGGTGGGGATGCTCATTCCCCTCCCCGCGGACAGATCTGGTGATCTATCCTTACCGAGTTGCAGGTCGTAGGGGCCCAAATGAGCCCGTTTGAGGGTCGATCTTAGATCGACACCCTACATATAATTTGTCATCCCCGCGAAAACGGGGATCTCCTAAAACCGCCGGAAATGACGCTTGAGGCCGATACCGATAAAGATCACCAGGATGATCAGGATAACTGAATTGAAAACCGATGCGATCTTACCTAAAGTAGTAAATGGGTAACAATCAGTAGGCGATGTTGATATATAGCTGACAGGAAGAACTCTTGATACAGTATAGATTAGTGATTCAACAAAGTCCTTCCAAAATTGAGTCGTTTGTATATCGGAAAACAAATAGATTACATTATACTGCATCTCTTGAAGAGGCGTTCTAGTTTGTTTAAACAAGCCCGAAAACAAATGAACAAAAGAAAATATTATTGAAAATACAGCAAACCAGATTGAACTCCATAACGGCTTTTCGCCATAACCAGCTAAAACTTTATATGAGAAGAAAAGCAAATATCGGCTGAATATCTTTTTGCGTTGCTGATTAAACCATATACAGGGTTGCCATCTGAATATCTTCCACTTCGGCTTGCTGCTTTCAATCTGCTCTTCCAAATGCCGCCGCTTCATCTCGAATTCGTTAAAATAGAACCGGCTGGCCTGCTGGTAGTCTTTTGCATAATCAGATAAGGTTTTTAAACTTCCATAGATTGCAGAAACGTTATTATAATATTTTAATTCTTCTATTGCATAATCCGTCTCGATTTTTCCAATACTTTTTTTATCAGTTACCTTTCTTTTTGCTCGGAGAAAATTTTCTTCGGGGATAATATTCTGCCTTATATACTTAAAAAATAATATATTATCTGAATTATGTGACCAAGTATTTGCTATGAAAAGAGCTTGGTTTAACGAGTTTTTGAAAAATGATAAATATGTCATATTACAGCTAACAAAATACACCCTACTTAAGTCGCAATATCTAAATACTAAATATCCCTTAATCACTTTATTTTTTGTGTGTTCATTTACTAAAATTTTTTCAAAGAATGTGGACATTGGTTTAAAATTAATTCCATTAAAATATAAAAAAATTGTATTTGTATCATTTTCCTTTGTAGATTCGGAAAAATTAGGGTTCCTAAAATAAAATTTGCTAGCATTATCAAAATAAATATTCACAAATCCAACGTCATTCTTAAAAACATTATTTTCAAAATATATAGAATTTTTGAAATAGGCATTATGAAATGTTGTCTGGCCTGTGAAAATAGCGTTTGCGAATGATGCGCCTTTCGATAGTTTTATGTGATTAAAACTGGCCCAACCGTTAAAATTAGTATCTATGAAATCCGCATAGCCTTCAATTACCGATTCATTGAATGAAACACCTGTGAAAATGCTGTTTTTAAAACTAACATTTCTTCTGAATACAGTACCTTCAAAAATTATGATATTACTAAAGCAGGATTCACTAAAATCAGAAGACTTTTTAAAATCAGAGTGTGAAAACATTACCATTCCACCGAATTTTACTCCGGTAAAATCGGCATTACCGTGAAATACAGTAGATTGGAAATTTATACCTCCCTTTGAGAAGCGAGCTTCTTCAAATGTTGCTTTTTCTAAGAATTCCACTTTTTCGAACGATACGCATTCATTTATATCTAATGGATCTATGCCATGAATGTATCTAGTAAATATTCCCTCGAAATTTGCAAAGGAAAAATCTACGTCCTTTTTAAATACGATTGCCTTATTATTGTATTCGCCATTTTCTCGGAAAAACAAACCACAAGGAAAAATGAAACCCTTAAAATTGTAATCCTCTCTATTGATCTTTTCAAAAATAAGCCTATTAAACTTCTCATCGCCAATTCCCTTGTTTTCTTTCGGGGCGTGGAAAACGCATACGGTGTCATCGTGGGGTGTATTTACCGGCTCGTTACAGCCCTCATAGGCGCAGGTTTTATCGGCCATGTCGTGCTCCGTGGGTTGGTGGTTACAGCTATCCGTTAATCAGCCGGGGGTATTTTATGGGGAAATGGGTGGGATGTCAAGCGGCGGTTGTTCGGGCCCAACCCTCCGCCCCCCTGGATGAACAAAGGACTTCGTCCGCCCGTTTTCACGGGAATGACAACGTTCAGAGATGGCCGTAGGGGCGTATTGCATACGCCCGATGCCCCCCCCGGGCGTATGCAATACGCCCCTACGAAAAATGCTATATTTTCCGCCCAAAACCGGCCATTCTACCGCAAAAAACACTTGACTTTTAAATGCTATTTATTATCTTCTTATCAAGAATAGGAAATGATATGAATATGACGACGAAATACAATAATAACCTGAACAATTGGTGGTGGCGCGTGCTATAGGTATGCCCATCGCATGATATAAAAGCCCGGGTGGGAATACCTCTAGATGGTGTTTCCACCTTTTTTGTTTGTAGTAAACACTCCAAGCCGTGGAAACCCGAAAAGGTGACCGCGGCTTTTTTTCGTTAACCCAAAAGTCGAGCCGGGGGGCGGCCCGACAGGGGGATCATCGATAAACGAGGAAGGTGGAAAGAGATTTGTAGTGACAGCACATTTGGGCTGTCTGGGGGCGGGGCGCCCGGTTCCCCACCCCGTGGACAGTTTTGGTGAACTGTCCTTACCCAATTGAAGGCCGAAGGGGCGAATTGATAAGGGAAAAGAAAGAGCGAAATACAAATATCCAAAGCAGGAGGAAACAAAATGGACAACACGAAAATCATTCTAACCGAGAAGGAGATGCCTCAGGCGTGGTACAATATTCAGGCGGATTTAGTTAATCCGCTGCCGCCGCCTCTGCATCCCGGCACTAAACAGCCGCTTGGCCCGGCCGACCTGGCCCCGATCTTTCCCATGGAGCTGATCAAACAGGAGGTTTCAACCGAGCAGTTTATCGAAATCCCCGATGAGGTTCAGGATATCTACAAGATGTGGCGTCCAACTCCTTTAGTGCGGGCGAAAAATCTCGAGAAGATGCTGGATACGCCTGCAAAAATCTATTTCAAGAACGAATCGGTCAGTCCGCCGGGCAGCCATAAGCCCAATACGGCGGTGGCGCAGGCTTATTACAACAAGCAAGAGGGCGTCAAACGCCTGGTAACCGAGACCGGCGCCGGCCAATGGGGCAGCGCGCTGTCGTTCGCCTGCCGGCTTTTCGGTATGGACTGCACCGTGTTCATGGTGAAAGTCAGTTACGACCAGAAACCGTATCGCCGGATCATGATCGAAAACTGGGGCGGGAAGATCTACGCCAGCCCATCCAATTTGACCGATGCCGGTAAAGCCGTGCTGGCCGAAACCCCGGATACGCCCGGCAGCCTCGGAATTGCGATCAGCGAAGCGGTTGAGGACGCGGCCAAGCATGATGATGCGAAGTATTCGCTGGGCAGCGTGCTCAATCACGTGATGCTGCATCAGACCATTATCGGCCTGGAGACTCAGAAGCAGTTCGAGAAAATCGACCAATACCCGGACACGCTTATCGGTTGTGTTGGCGGCGGATCTAATTTCTGCGGTTTCGCTTTTCCGTTTTTACGTTACAAGCTCAAAGCCGGGCTGGATACGAAGGTTATCGCGGTTGAACCATCGGCCTGCCCGACTTTGACCAAGGGTCTATATCGCTACGATTTCGGTGATACGATGGGCTTAACCCCGCTTCTGAAAATGTTCACGCTAGGTCACGATTTCATGCCGGCCCCGATTCACGCCGGCGGCTTGCGTTATCATGGCGCGGCGCCGCTTCTGTGCTCGCTTTACGAGGATAAAGTTGTCCAGGCCGTGGCAGTCGGTCAGAGAGAGATTTTTGAGGCGGCCTTGATGTTTGCCCGTACCGAAGGCATTCTACCGGCCCCGGAATCAGCCCACGCGATCAGGGTGGCTATCGATGAGGCGATAAAATGCCGTGAATCGGGCGAAAAGAGGGTGATTGCTTTCAACTTAAGCGGTCATGGTCATTTCGATCTGTCCGCCTATGAAGCTTACGCTTCAGGCAAACTTGAGGACTATGTATACCCGGATAAAAAGAAAGATGAGGGACAATCGAATTTATCGAAGGCTTCTTAAGTTTAAATATAGATTTGATTAATAGGAAATCAGCAAAAATTCCTGAATAGCAACGTTACTCCAAAGCAATGCTACAACAGGGTCGATGGGGCGCTCAATCGGGCGCCCCTATTTATGTTGAGATCGCTAATTCGATGAATTATGTGGGCGGCACACGTCCACGTATGTCCCAAAATATCGTAAAACTCGGGCAGACCGGGAGGTCTGCCGCGCACTAAATCTGACATTAATGGCCGCGATAGAAGTATCGACCTGTAAGCTCCATGAAGTAATAGTCACTAATTAGACCCTCAAGGAATAATTATCTAAATCAATTAAATGCTTGTGCTGATTGACATCATATTTTATATTGTTCGGGTTTCGGGTCAGTCAGGCCTAATAGACAGCAATTGAAATAGGAGCATTGCTTGCGCTGTAAGACAGCTCTTTTAATTTTCATCTTACTCTTCCTCGTCTCAGCATCAGCGCTGAGTCAGGAAACCGCCGAAATAATCATTCCCGATACAACCGCCTTATCGATGCCGCCTTATCCCGCGCCCGCCGCGCCAGGCAATATTATAGTCAGAGATAATCCCAGCGACGGCGGCGGCAAGATATTGATTAGGTGGGATCTTTCAGTCGATGACGGCCGGGGCAATAACAATGTGGTCGGCTATGAGGTCATGCGGGCCGAAGTGGGCAGCGATGATTTTGTCTCAACCGGTATGGCTGCTGCCGGAGTCAATTTTTATATCGACACCGGGGCCGAGGACGATGTTAAATATATCTACAAGGTTATCGCCTCCGATGGCATAGCCGGTTCGGCATCGGAATTGTCCCAACCGGTTCATTCTTATCAGCAATGGCTGAATCTTAATTTGAAATATCTATTTTTGATCGGAGCCTTAATTTGCGGCTCTGTTATTTATTTTATCTTCCATGCCAAACGCGGCAAGAAGTTATTCATTAGAAAAATAGCCGGGTTGGAGGCTATCGATGACGCCGTCGGGCGGGCTACCGAGATGGGCCGTCCCGTGCTGTTTATACCCGGTATCAGGGATATGGATGATGTCCAGACTATCGCCGGGATTACGATCCTGGGCCGAGTCGCCCGGACTATCGCCGAATATGATATTAAAATTAATATGCCGGTTTCACGTTCAATCGTAATGACCACCGCTCGTGAAACAATCAAGGCGGCTTATGCCGCCGAAGGGCGGGTGGATGCCTACTCCGATGAGTTCGTTTATTATCTCACCGATGAGCAATTCGGTTATGTGGCGGCTGTTGATGGTATTATGGTTCGTGATAAACCTGCCACCTGTTTCTATATGGGTTCGTTTTTCGCCGAAAGCTTGATATTTGCCGAAACAGGCAATTCTATCGGCGCTATTCAGATCGCGGGCACGGCTATGCCGGCGCAGTTGCCGTTTTTCGTTGCCGCCTGCGATTACACGTTAATTGGTGAAGAGCTGTTCGCCGCCTCGGCCTACCTCTCAGGCGAACCCAAACAGCTTGGAAGTCTTAAGGGTCAGGATGTGGGCAAGTTTATCGCCATGGTGGCGATAATTTTTGGCGTGTTAGCGGCTACTATGTATTCGCTTACCGATGCCGGTTTCTTCGCCTCAATGCACGATTTCATGTTGGGGTTGTTTACATTAAATTAATGGTCGGATTATGCTAGGAATAATAATTACAGTAATAGTAGTCGCGGTTCTCGCCGCCACCATTTTTTTGGCGGTCTCCAAGACCAGCATTCGCCGTCAGGTACCGCTTCTGATAACGGCTATAGTCGGGACCGTGCTTGTCGTTTCGGTGTTTATTCCGCATGATCCATTTGGGCGATTGGGCGAAGACTTCTCTGTATTTTTCGACATAATCGCGGTTTTCGCCTTTATATTGGGCGGCGGCAACCTGATTCGGGTTCACGGCAACCGCATATATAAGAAAGCTCAGGACTGGCCGTTCTCGATTGTAACAGTGGCCGGTTTCCTGATTACCTTATTCGTCGGTGCCTTAAAACTCGGCAATCCCAATGGTATGCAGGGTGATGTCGCCGCGCCGGGTTCGTACTTTACAATGATCTACGATAATATCTTTACCCCGCTTCAAGCGACCATGTTTTCGATTCTGGCGTTTTTCGTGGCCTCGGCCTCGTACCGGGCGTTTAGAGCGAAAAACAGGGAAGCTACGATTTTGCTGATTACGGCCTTTATTATCCTTTTAGGCCGCACACCGGTGGGTCATTATATTACGTTCTGGTTGCCGTCATTTCTCGATTTCTTCCACATCCCCGTGCTGGCCAACTGGATAATGGCTATTCCCAACCTGGCCGGTCAACGAGCTATTATGATCGGTATATCACTGGGTGTCGTTTCCATGTCGCTTCGGGTGATTTTGGGTATCGAGCGTGGCTATATCGGATCGGAGGGCGGCGAATAATGAAATCGGCATGGCTGGCAATCCTGGTTATCCTTCTCGCCGCCGGCGTTACCGCCGCGGATTTTACCGATTATAGTGATATCGCCGTGTCATCACCGCTTATCACCCAGATTTACAATAACCCGGAACTGAGCGATCTCGAAGATGTCGATTTGTCCTCGGAAAGCCAGATAAAGCTATATGAAAACTTTGGTGCCGATATCTGTTTAGCTCTGTCAAATAGATACAAAGATAAAATAGATTTCCTTTGCTATGGCGATATTCAAGAACGCTTGAACAACGCTGAAAGCTGGAATTTATTCAATCGTAATTTTACGGGCAGTAATCACGTCCCATCCGAAATCAGCGCCGGCCTGGTTGATAAGCTTGGTGTGGTCGGGGTGGTAAATTCGTATCTGATGTTCAGCTATTACGAAAACTCCAATCAGGCGCAACATATGGAAGTGCATTTCGAATGGTATTTGATAGATATGGCTTCGGGTGAATCGGTTTTAAGCGATGAATATAAGTGCCAGAATGATTTTAGAATTAAGTCTGATGACTCGGCCGGTGAATTTGACTGTTTTGCCGGGATCATTGAATATTTAGAGAATTACGGGGGAAATAAATAAAGATGGCCCTGTATGATAAAATTAAGAACATCGACCGGCGAGTAATTTTCCTGTTTATCTCGTTGTCGGTGATTATCCCGCTTCTTCTGAATATTACTTTCAGCGAGAAGGCCGGGCCGATTGTGAAGAATATTTTCAACAAGATCGAATCATTGCCGGCCGGGTCGCGCGTGCTTTTGTCTATGGACTATGGACCATCGACCGTGCCCGAGATCCAGCCGATGGTTAATGTTCTTGTCCGTCATTGTAATGAAAGAAATATTAAGATTTTCTATATGTGTCTCTGGGCTACCGGCCAAAACCTGACAACGACTACAGTCGATTCCATCCAGACCAAAGAATTCCCGGAAAAGCAATACGGGATCGATTACGTCAATCTCGGTTACAAGGCCGGTAATGAGGGGCTCATCAATGTTCTAATCACCGATATGAAAAAAATGTACACTACTGATGTCAACGGCACCTATATAGATGATATTCCGATAATGAGAGAAGTCAGCAATCTGACCAGTTTTGATCTGATTGTTGGTTTGGGCGGAGGTACTCCGGGAATAAAGGAATGGATACTCTTCGCCGGCGATCCGGGCAATATCGATATTGCCGGGGGATGTACCGCTGTTCAGGCGCCGCTGTTATATCCCTACTGGCCAAATCAGCTTCTGGGCATGATGGGCGGTATCAAGGGCGCGGCTGAATATGAATCGGAGCTTATTAGCAGATATCCGAAATATAAGGATAAATCACAGCCGGGTATCAAGATGATGGGTCCTCAGGCGATTGCTCATATCGTTATTATGATATTTATTATTATCGGCAACATTACATTCTTCGTAGAACGTTCGCGCGCTAACAGGAAAGGAGAGATTGGTTAAAATGAATATTACCGGCGATCTCTGGACTTGGTTTGGCGCCTTTCTAACATTGGCGATTCTGTCATTTTTATATAAGGATAATCTGTTTTATAAGTTTGCCGAGCATTTGTTTGTCGGCGTTTCAGCCGCCTACTGGATGGTTATCGGTATCTGGGGGACTTTATTCCCCAACCTGATTGCTAAAATTTATCCCGAGGCGGTTCGATTCGTACTGCCGTCACTGGCCGACCGCGAACCCGAGTATTGGTACATTATCCCGGCGATTTTTGGCATATTGATGTTGATGCGTCTTTCCGATAAGCTGGGTTGGGTTTCTCGCTGGCCGCTGGCCTTTATTGTCGGCACTACTGCCGGCTTGAATCTGATTCGATATTTGAGATCGGATTTTATCGGCCAGGTCGGTAATACCATGATACCGCTTATCGTTTTCAAGGAAGGCGCTTTCAGTTTCATTGATAGTTTTTCGAATATCGTTATTTTTGTCGGAGTCTTCTGCGGCCTGATTTACTTCTTCTTCTCCAAGGAGCACAGGGGTGTTTTCGGAACGGCCAGCAAAATCGGTATTTGGATTCTGATGATAACGTTTGGAGCGGGATTCGGCTATACGGTTATGGCTCGTATCTCTCTTCTGGTTGGTCGGATGCAGTTCCTTCTGGGGGATTGGTTAGGGCTGATAAACCGGTGATGGCAATTATTGAAATTTTTGGATTGGCGGCCATCGGCCCGTCAGAATTCAAATATGATTTACCGAATATTAATAATATTTTTCTATCTTTAGCTCCTGTTGCTTTTAGAAAGAAAGCTTGATATAGTTTTTATGTGATTTTTCAAATGGGATATATTATGAAATTCAAATTAATTTTAATGTTACACGGAGGTAGCTTATGAGCAAACCGACTTGGTTAGTTTTGGCCTTAATGCTCCTTATGTTAACGGCGGGAGGTGTGTTGGCCCAGGGCCTCGAGGAAGTTCCCGCGGTCGATACATTGGGACCGCCCGCGCCTCAACCACCTACTAATGTTCGCGTGGTCGACAGGCCTAACGACGCCGGACACGGCCTTATTTTACATTGGAACCCATCTGTAGACGAGGTGGGCGGCCTTAACAATGTGATTATGTATGATGTCCTGAGATCTTCCACTTCCGATGGCGAATTTGTTTCGCGAGGGATAGTGCCAAAGGGGATGACTGATTACACCGATGAAGATGACCAAGAAACTACCGGTGGATCGCCAAATCCGAATTTTATGCCGACTGGCAGCACCTGGTTTTATAAGCTAGCGGCTATATCCGATGAGAGAGTCCGTTCGGAAGAAACTATGCCCGTATCGGGAACTACCGCCTCGAATCTATTCCATTGGGGCAAACTCCCGATCCTGTTCGGCGTTTTGGTTTTCGGCGCTTTCCTGCTGGCATTTATTTCTCAGGCGAAAAAGGGTAGAGAGCTTTATGTCCGCCCGCTATCGGGTATTAACGCTGTCGATGACGCGATTGGCCGCGCCACCGAGATGGGCAAGCCGATTCTGTTTATTCTCGGTCTGGGTACAGCCGGTGATATAGCTACTATAGCTGGTTTTACAATCCTGGCGAGGGTTGCCAAGAGAACCGCCGAATATCAGACTAAAGTACTGGTTCCGGTTCAGGACCCGGTGGTACTTGCCGTAGCCCAGGAAACTGTGCGCACGGCCTATCTTGAAGCCGGACGTCCCGATCAGTACAATCCCGATAATGTGTTTTATGTAACTGCCTTGCAGTTCCCTTACGTGGCGGCGGTTAACGGTATCATGCTTCGTGAAAAGCCGGCCACCAATTTCTACTGCGGTAAGTTTTACGCCGAATCGCTTATTCTTGCCGAGACAGGCAATATAGCCGGTTCGATTCAGATATCTGGTACCGATGAGATCGGCCAGTTGCCGTTCTTCGTCGCGGCTACCGACTATACCCTGATCGGCGAAGAGCTGTATGCCGCCTCGGCCTACCTGTCGCAGGAGCCGGTTCAGCTAGGTACGCTCAAAGCTCAGGATTATACTAAAGCCGTAGCTATGATAATAATCCTGTTAGGCGCGATATTGATCACGGCGGAAATATCGTTTATTCTTAGATTGATAACTGTTAACCTGTAATCCGGAGATTTAAATGAAAAGAGAAATACCAATACTGATCGTCGGGATTACGGGATTTGCCATGCTGATCCAGTATTTCATCCCAACCGATTGGTCTTCATTTATATTTACCTATGCCCAGGACTGGGTAATTGTAATCGGCATTATCTCGATGCCCCTGGGAATATGGAGCCTGGTTAAAGCCAACGTAAACAAACTTAAGGTACCCGGCGAACGCTTTTATTCGGCGGTGCTCTTAGGTGGATTCTTAATCATGGTTTTGACCTGTCTGAAAGAGGAAAGCCGTATTATGGGCAGTTTCCATATGGATTTGTTCCAATACGTGCTTGTGCCCATTCAGGCAACGATATTTTCATTACTGGCGTTTTTCATCGCTTCGGCGGCTTATAGAGCATTCAGGGCCAGATCGGTTTTAGCAACTGTGCTTCTGTTGACGGCATTTATCATTATGTTGCGTTTTATTCCGCTTGGCCCTATCTCGACTGTTAATCTGACTATAGTATCCTGGATACTTCAGGTGCCTAATATGGCTGCCAACCGTGCTATCATGATGGGTATTAGTCTTGGCGCTACTGCCACCGCCATGAAGATTATTCTTGGCATTGAACGAACCTACATGGGTCATGATTGAGAGGCGGTAAAATATGAGTTTCTTTGACAAAATGATGCAAATCGACCGCCGCTGGGTATATCTTGCTATAGGTTTAGCGGTAATTATCCCATCAATCAAATCGTTCGATGTGCCCGTCTCGGTTTCGCCCGAGGTGAAAAAGATTTACGATTTTGTTGATACCCTGCAAGCCGGCGACCACCTGTTCGTCTGCGTGGATTACGATCCATCCTCGATGGCGGAGTTGAATCCCATGGCCGTGGCTATCGTGAATCAGGCTTTCGAAAAGGATATTAAGATAGTATTTGTAACGCTTTCACAGTTCGGTCCCGGCTTGGTTGAACAGATAACCTCCGAGTTGGCGGCCAATCATAACAAGGAGCGCGGGATTGATTACGCGTTCCTCGGTTACAGACCCTACCCGGCGATTGTTATCCTGGCGATGGGCGTGGATTTCCGCGTGCCGTTCCCTCAGGATTATTACGGGGTGCCGCTTGATTCTCTGCCGGTCATGGATGGTATTAAGAATTTCGACGATGTTAAGGGTGTTATCGAGATAACATCCGGTAATACCGCCGAGTTCTGGCTGATCTATGGAAACGGCCGTTACGGTTTCCCTCTGGCGATCGGTATCACCGGAGTTATGTCCGCCAACTATTATCAATATCTTTCCTCCGGACAGTTATTCGGCATTATCCCGGGCGTTAAAGGCGCCGCGGAATATGAGGAACTAGTTGGTTATCCCGGCGAAGGTAAGGCTCAGATGGCTTACCAGGTGATAGCGCACGGCGTGATTATTGTATTTATAATCATTTCGAATATCGCCTTTTTCGCCACACGAAAACGCAAGAGCGGATTGGATGGAGGTAAATTATGATGCCGCAAGAGTGGGGTATGTACGAATATATATTTAACGGTATCGCGGTTTTCCTGACTCTTTGTATTTTCAGTTTCCTCTACAAGGATAATCCGCTTTATAAATTCGCCGAACGTCTCGTCGCCGGTGTGGCTACCGGTTACTTCACGATGCTGCTGTTCTGGACCAATTTCATGGATAAAGTCTGGGAACCGATTGGTGGTGGCCAGTGGTGGTATATTTTCCCAACGGTACTCGGTATCATGATGTGGACCCGTTTTTCAAGAAAATGGTCGTGGATTTCGCGTTACTCGATCGCGATATACATTGGAGTCGGTGCAGGCGTGTCCATAACGCTCTACCTTTACACTTATATGTTCAAACAGCTTCAGGCTACGGTTGGCTTTCCAATAGGCCTGGATTTAGCCGGCATTAACCAGCTATTAGTCGTGATTGCCGTGATCGCGTCTCTAATCTATTTCTTCTTCTCATTGCCTCATAAAGGCGCCTTGGGCGCGGTCTCGAAAGTCGGAATCTATGTGATCATGGTTGCATTCGGCGCTGGTTTCGGTTTGACGGTGATGGGTCGTGTAGCGTTACTGGTAAATAGAGTGATCTTTATCAAAGGATACCTAGTTCAACTATTTGGCGGCTAAGATTCGGACGGGTGGGCTGATTAAGCCCACCCGTCTATTAATATTAATTCAGTTACATTGGTTTTATTGAAAAATCTTGCCTTAATCACTTCGCTTGCGCTGATATTCTCCGGTTGGATATCAGTACCCGCCCCGCAAGCTGATGTTAATCAATCGGATTCCATAGAGCAAATACTGCCTCTGGTGGCCGTTGACGTCAATGTGAACGACATGCCCAACGATCCCGGCGGAGCGTTGGTCGTAGAGTGGTCTTTACCGGATGCCGATGAGACCGTTTTAGGAAGTATTAGTCAGCTTCAACTTTATCGGACGATATCACCCGATAGTACGTTTGAATTAATTACGTCGCTATCGGCGGGATCGGATCGTTATGAGGATTCCGGCCTGAACGATGGGCAAAGCTACTACTACCAGGTAATCGCTTTCGATAACGGAACGAGACTGGCTGAAGGTATAGGAGGACCGGGCGTTCCCAAGGGGCAATGGTTTAATACATCCAGAGTTCCGATCCTGTTGCTGGTTATACTATTTGCCGGCACGGCGATTGCTTTCATTCTTCGGGCCAAGGGAGGCTACCAGTTTTATATCAGGCCGATTGCCGGAATTAAAGCCGTCGATGATGCTATTGGCAGGGCTACCGAAATGGGACAACCGATTCTCTTTGTACCGGGCCTGGGCACTGCCGCCGATGTGGCCACGATCGCCGCTTTTACGATTCTTGGCCGCGTGGCCCGCAAAGTGGTGGAATACAATACACGGTTGATTGTGCCCAATTACGATCCGGTGGTGATGACTGTTTGCCAGGAGGTAGTTAAGGAAGCTTACTCCGCCGCCGGTAAGCCGGAGATGTACGATCCCAAGGATGTTTACTTTATCACCCAGGATCAATTTCCGTATACCGCGGCCGTTAATGGCGTCATGCTCAGGCAGAAACCGGCTACCAATTTCTATATGGGCATGTTCTATGCCGAATCTCTGGTTCTGGCCGAAACCGGCTTCGTTTCCGGTTCGATCCAAATCGCCGGCACCGATCAACTCGTACAGATTCCGTTTTTCGTCTCGGTTTGCGATTTCGTACTGATGGGCGAAGAGCTTTACGCCGCCAGCGCCTATCTCTCGCAGGAACCTCAGCAATTAGGGACGCTTAAAGCTCAGGACTGGGGCAAGGTTTTAGTAGTAACACTTATAATACTTGGTATGATTTTTACCACGATCGGCTGGGAGAGTTTCGCCGCCTGGTTTGATGTTGGGTAACTATAGGAAAGTTATTTTTGGATAAATTGGTTTTGGAATTATAATGAGACGTGAAATACCTTTAATAATAGTTTTTCTGTTCGGGATATTTATGATCGTACAGTTTTTCATTCCCCACAGGAGTTTCGCGTTTTTATATCAGGAATTCAATAACTGGACTATCATTATTGGTATTTTCACGATGGTAGTTGGTATCGGCTCGTTGATAACCGTGCATTACAGTAAGATCAAATCGAAAACGCCGGGCTGGGGATATTCAGTGGTGACCCTGGTTGCCTTATTCGGTATGGCCACGATAGGTCTTTTAGGCGGCACGGAACACGAATTATTTTTAAACCTGTACCGATTCGGTTTATCCCCGGTTACGGCCACGATGTTTTCCCTTCTGGCCTTCTTTATCGCGTCGGCGGCATACCGGGCGTTTCGGGCGCGAACTGTTTTGGCCACCTTGCTTCTGATAGCCGCCGTGGTGGTGATGCTGGGTCGCGTGCCGGTAGGCCAGATTATGACAGCCTGGCTTCCCGATTGGCTGCAACTTCAAAATATCGCCCAGTTTCTACTTGAAATCCCAAACGTAGCCGCCAAGCGGGCAATCTATATCGGGGTTGGCCTGGGCGTGGCGGCCGTATCGCTTAAAATTATACTGGGTATCGAGCGCACCTGGCTCGGCGGAGATGGTGGTAAGTAGATGGCAGAAAGCGCCGACATGGGATTCTGGGAAAAACTGTTGAGGATAGACCGTCGCTGGATCTATCTCGCTATCGGTATTTTCGTATTTTTCCCAATCTTGATGAATTTGGGTTTGCCGGTTTATATCACCGATGAGGTTAAAGCGGTGTACGACCGGATTGATTCTTTATCGCCGGGTACTGTGGTGATGATTCCCTGCGAATATGATCCGGCCACGATGGCTGAACTTCGGCCGATGGCTCACGCCGTATTCCGGCATTGCTTCGCCAAAGACCTCAAGATAGTTAGTTGCGCCCTTCAAATTGAAGGCGTAACCCTGGTTAAGGATGATTTGGCGAAAATCGCCTCGGAGTATGGCAAAACTTACGGCGAAGATTATGTGTTTTTGGGCTATAAACCGTATCCCGCTATAGTCATTCTTAATATGGGCGAGAATTTCCGCAAGCCGTTCCCAAAGGATTATTTTAGGAAAGAACTCGATGAATACCCGATGATGAAGGGAGTTATTAATTATTCGAGTTGCGCGTTGATTGTCAATATCAATGCTACTTCCGGCGCCGACTACTGGATAAACTACGCCAATGGCCGCTACAAAGCGCCGCTGGCGCTCGGGGTGACCGCCGTCATGGCTACGGACTATTACACGTTTTTGGCCTCCGGGCAAATTTTCGGTTTGATGGGCGGGCTTAAAGGCGCCGCCGAATATGAGAAGATGATAGGCCATAGCGCCGCCGCCACCAAGGCGATGGACGTTCAATCGGTAGCTCACTCGGTAATCGTGTTGTTTATAATACTGGGCAATATCGCCTTTTTCGCCTCGCGAAAAAGAAAGAAGGGTATCTGATATGGAAAACCCTGATATCGGCGCTGTACTGTGGTATACCCTGGCGGCCTTTCTTACGTTGTCTATATTTTCCTTTCTTTATAAAGATAATCCGTTCTACCGGTTGGCGGAGCATTTAATCGTCGGTATTTCGGCCGGTTACTGGATAGCTATATTATATCATACGTCTCTCAATGACCTCTGGCTTGAGCCGATCGCGGTTAATTTCTCGGCTATGTTTGCTCCCGGCGGATCAGCGCTGGGGGAATTCGGAATGGCCCTGACCAGTATCGTCCCCGGCCTGCTGGGGCTGATGATGTTCTCCCGCTTTTTCTCTAAAATATCCTGGCTTTCTCGCTGGCCGATTGCTTTTTATCTGGCTATCACCGCCGGCGTTGCCTTACCATTGTATCTGCAGAGCTTTACGGTCAGGCAGATGCAGGCGTGCATGATCGGTCTGGGCGGTTCACCCTGGGAGATTATAGCCGATCTAATCATCGTATTGGGAACTATTAGCGGTCTGGCTTACTTCTATTTTTCAATGGAACACAAAGGCATGATTGGCGGTATGGCAAAATTCGGTATCTGGATTTTAATGCTGGGCTTCGGTTCTACTTTCGGTTATACGGTTATGTCCCGAATATCTCTTCTGATTGGCCGATTCAACTTCCTTATTGAATGGTATAATATCGTAGCCGGATACCTTAAAGCATAGAAGATTAACATTATGGTCGCGGACAAGATCAATATATTCTATCTGATTATAGTTTTCGTGCTGATACGCGTTTCCGGTTCGTCGGCACAGAATAGCGAAACTTTCCCGGTTGAGTGTTTATATGATTCAGTGTTCGTCGAAATCAAATCGGATTACACGGCCGAAATCACATTTAAGGAAAAATATCTGTTCAACCAGGCCCGGGTGCCCGAATATTCAGTAGCCAAAATACCGGTGAACAGGCATATCGAGTTCTCCCTCGAAGAAGTTACAACGATTCTTGCCGATGGCCGCGAGATTAAGCTTGATAATGATGACATAGAAACGATTTCGGATTTCACGCCGCAATATTATCCCGATAGCAAAAGCAAAATTATCCATTTCCCATCTCCCAGGGCCGGTTCCGTGGTTATTCTATCGTATAAATTGAAATACAGAAGTCTATTGTATCTGCCGCGGTTTTTCAGACAGCGTGACATACCCACTTACAACTCTTATCTTGAGATAAATTCTAAAATATCGTACACCTATTACGTTTCAGAAAGTATCCAGCATATCCTCGAGGTTGACTCCAAAAGAGTTTTCTATACCAATAGAATCCCGGCTTTGAGATTTGAGGATCGAATGCCGCCTCCGGCTGATTACCAGATAGTCATCAAGCCAGATTCGGTTGTATATGAAGGTGAAAGGTATGGTTTTAGTCGCTGGTCCGATGTCGCCTTGTTTTATAACGAACTCTCGCGTATAGAATATGAGTTAAATCCGGACGGGCCAATCAAAACGATCGCCGACAGCCTTGTTTATGAAGCTGTTAGCAGTTCTGATTCGCTGAGCGCTCTATTGGATTTCGTCAAGGATAATATCAGATATATCTCCGTTAATATAGGCCGGGGTGAATTCAAACCGTTTGACCCGCTTGAGGTTTTGGATAAGAGGTATGGCGACTGCCGGGATCAATCAGCTCTTCTCGCGGCTTTGTGCCGGGCGGTAGGATTTAAGGCCGATCCGGCCCTGATGACAACCCGCGATAAACCCGATGTGATAATCTCACTTCCCTGGCCGGGATTTTTCAACCACGTTATTACCGCCGTCGATACCGGCAACGGCTATCTGTTTCTCGATGCCAGCCAGGCGACTTGCTGTTTCAGCAGGCTACCGTCCAATCTTCGTAATCGCCGGGCCCTGATCTGCGGCAACGACCCATACCTGGAGTTCACGTTGACCTCGCCTTTCGAAACAGGTAATGATATAGAAATCAAACTGGTTTATGATATCGGTAGAGGCGGCAATATACGGGCCGATGTCGACTTGCGGCTTTTCAGAGATCCGGCGTTTTTATTTCATTCCGATGATGATGAGCAGGTTTTATCAGATGTAATCTATGCTTTCCTTGGAGATGATATCTTAAGCCATTTCCGCGCCAGCTTTAGAGTTGAGTCCAATTCGGCGGATTTTATCAGACTGTCGGGTTATTACTTCGAAAATTCGACCGAATCACCGAAAAGCAACCGATTACTGGTGAATACCAGGTCGCCTTTTCTGAAATTCGTGAAAAACTATTTCCAATTCGCCGGGCGTACTCATTCATATAATTTTGACTTTACTTTCAGCGTGAACGAAGCGATTCAATTAAAACTGCCGGAGAGCTTTACCGTAGACCGGGACTCCGTTGTCCTGAGTTTCAACGAGAGAGGTCTTCGCGCTCAAATGGAATTGACCGGCGGCGGTTCCATCTTTGAAATTAAGAAGTCATTTAACTTGTTTGACTATACGCTTTCGGCGGATCGATATAACCGGTTTAACGATTTTCTTTTAATTGCCTCACAAATCCCTTATAATTCAGCCGAGATTATAATGATTAATGAACCGCGGAAGGAAGAACATTTTGAACCGGATAATAATTAATGTTCTGGTTTTAATCGTAGTTTTATTGCCCACGATTTATGTGTCGGCGCAAGACGCGCCCGGCCTTCTCGAAATGTTAGCCTTGCATCCCGGTCGGGAAGCGGCCTATATAAATATCTATGATAGCACCGGCGTGAATTTTCAGGAGGGCGTATATATCTACAGTCGCTTCTTTCGCTCCGAAGCGATGGTGCTTCGCAAAGGCGGCGGAGGGGTGGCAAGCGCTGCCAGCCCGGTAATCACGGATGAAGATAATATTAGCATTAACGCGTATACTATCACACCTGAAGGCGATACTATCACGGTACCATCGGATGAGATGACCGCGCTCGAGCTTTACGGAAACAAGAAAAGACATATGATTTCATTTCCAGATGCCCGGGCCGGGGCGATTTTCGTATTCGAATGGCGCTTAAATTCGACCGAACCGGTTTTCTCCGGACGGCGGTTTCTGGGCCGGACATATCCGGTAAACGCCAATAGAACGGTTATCAGCTCACCGACCAACTGGATATTTAAATTCCTGATTCAACCATCCTGTTTGTGCCGGCGTGAAAGATCTCGAGAGTATATTCTGGATGAGGAACTCTGGGTGAATTATGTCTGGGTGGGCCAATCGTTACCGGGTTTGGTGTTCGAACAGGACAGCCCGCCGGCCTCCCAGTATATCCCCTGTTTGTATTATGTGTTCTCATACGATAAACGCTGGGACGATATCGAAAACAACAGAATTGATTGGCCGCTGATAGCCCGTTCGTATGGTGATCACCTGGATAATATGGGCAAACCGGGAAGCAAAGTGAAGGATGAGGTTAAATTTCTCACTCGGGAGATCTCGGGAAAACAAGAAAAACTGCGCCGGGTCGTTAGTTTTATCTCGGCGAATTTCCAAACGGTCTATTCCGATATAGATATATCAGATTCGCCCTGGGATTTATTAGCCAGAGGTTATGGCTCACAAGCCGAAGCGGCGATGTTGGTAGGAACATTTCTTAATCTAATCGATATCCCATTTGATTATATTCTGATCTCCACCCGGGACAGCGGCGAACCTATCAAAACCATGCCGGCATTATTTTACTTCAATCGTCTTTTGGTAGCCGCTCGAATCGATCAGGATACGGTTTGGGTTGACCCGTTTTATCGTGGCGCTCCGTTGGGGGTCTTACCATTTGAGGATCAGGCGGTTGAGGGCTTGAAAATTGGCGATAACTACAAGGAGTTCTTAACAACACCGGCATCGGATTATCGTGAAAACGGGCATATGGTGCGCTTGAGAATTGGATTCGATCAGGATGGCCAACTAACTGCGGAAGGGGTGGAAATGCTGTTTGGGGCGCTCAATACCGAGGAAAAAAATATTCTGCAGAGCTTGTCCGAGCAAGATAGATTCGAACGCTGGTCAAACCTCACGTCGGGGGGAATATCCGGCTCATCCCTTTCAGACCTCGAATTTTCCGATATATACTCCGACATCAATCCTTTTAAAGTGACATATAAACTTTCGGTACCCGGATACGTTAATCCCGACGAAAGAAGGTTATATATACCGATGGATATTCTGGGTCGATGGCAGCTTACCAGTAACTATGGGGTCAGGCAATTACCCCTTGAACTGGGCCGTCCTTACTCTGAACAGGAAAGGATCACAATTGAAATCCCGCCCGGTTATAAAGTTGAATTCCTGCCCGAAAACTTTACTTTGAATAGCTATCTCGGTGAAATTCTCTCGGTGGCGGTTGTCACAGCCAATACTATTACAATAACTCGCGGCCTGGGTATAAAACCATATAGATTGAAAGCGAGCGCCGCTGAAAGTTTAACCGGCTTCTTCAGCACCGCTTCGGATAAAGCCGGTCAGTACATCGTATTGAGGAAATAAGATGCCTGAATTGCCCGAAGTCGAGACAATTGCCCGTGATTTGGCCTCCGCCCTGATCGGCCAAAAAGTTCTGAAAGCTGAATTTTTAAATACCGCGATTCGCGAAAACTGTTATACCAGAGAGGAAACCGACTTAAACGGTAAAACGATTAATCGAATTTCGCGCCGCGGCAAGAACCTGATTTTCCACTTCTCCGAAAACCTGGCTATGGTCTGCCATCTCAAAATGACCGGTCGGTTGTTGGTTGATTCGGATCGATCCCGAGACAATAAACATCTCCACTTTTTTATGCGGCTGGATAAATCCGATTTGAGTTTTTATGATGTGAGAAAATTCGGCAGAATTTGTATCACCGCCGAATCGGAACTTAATCAACATCCCCGCTTGAGTAAACTGGGTCCTGAACCGTTTGATATAACCCCGGCTGAATTTACTGATATTGTAAAAAGAAGAAGCAAATCGATCAAACTTATTCTGCTGGATCAGGAAATACTGGCGGGCCTGGGCAATATCTACGCCGATGAATCGTTGTATAGCGCCGGTATACGGCCAACTCTAAAACCTTACAGAATTTCCCGGGCTCGGTTGGAAATACTGCATGGCTCGATTATCGAAGTGCTGGATGTGGCTATCGGTAATCGCGGCAGTTCGGTCGATGACTATCTCGATGGATTCGGTCAGGCGGGAAATTTCCAAAACTTAATCAAAGTATACGGCAAAACCGACCAGGCCTGCCCCGGATGCGAAACCCCTATAAAACGGATAATCCTGGGTGGCCGATCGACCCATTATTGTATGAAATGCCAAAAATGAAAAAGAAATATAATATGGCGCTGGCGTTGGGTGGTGGCGGCGCTCGCGGGCTTGCTCATGTGGGTGTCTTGAAAGCCCTTCAACGCGAAAATGTGAAGATCGATTTAATAGTCGGCACCTCGATGGGAGCGATTATCGGGGCAATGTACGCTCAAACAGGGGATGCTTACGAGGTCGAGGAGAGGGTAATCTCATTTCTGGAATCTTTCCTGAAGGATAAGGGCTGGATAGAGGCTTTAAATACTCAACGTGAAGAGAATAAGCAATCGCTTCTATCTGAAATATCCAACTACGTGCAGCGTCGATACCTCGGCTTGAAAGCGCTTACCAGAATATCTTTAGAGAAAAAAGAGTCCTTATATGAACCCTTAAAAGAAATTCTGGATAATAATAATATCGAAGATAGTCAAATTTCCTTCGCCGCCGTGAGTCTTGACTTGGTAACCGGAGAATCGGCGGTGCTGACTGAGGGCCCGATTGTCGACGCGGTTTACGCCTCGGCCGCTATTGAAGGTGTTTTTCCCCCACTGGAACATAATGGCGGTTGCCTGTCCGATGGCGGTCCGGTGAATATCACACCGGTTGAAATAGCCAGGAAGATGGACGCGAGACGTGTTTTAGCCGTGGATGTCCATCAGAAAATTCAAAAAATCCACAAATTCGCTAATGGCCTGGAGGTCATAATGAGGGCTGATAATATCGGCTTGAATCGGCTCAGACAAATCGATTTATCTCTGGCTGATATTGTGATAGCCCCCAGTGTTGGCTCAATCCACTGGGCCAATTTTAACAAGGCGAAAGAATGCATTCGCCGCGGCGAGCAGGCGGGGGAGATGATGATGCCATCGCTTAAAAAGATGATTAAACACAAAGGTTGGTTCGCCCAACTTAAAGCCGGGGCCAGGCTTCTGTTTAAAGATCTGTCCGAATAAATATAAGCTAATCAATCTTGATATAGAGTACCGAAAACGGATTGCCTGACGGCGGATCAACTCGACCAGGTAGCTTAATGCCGGCAGATAAATTAAAATTCCAATATTGCGAAGTATATAAGCCAATCCAATCCAATCAGGAACGGCCAAAACCTGTTTCAAATATTTACATCTAATCCCGGGCGGCTCAATTAATCTATTGATAGACCGATAATTGCAGCAGTTGAGTTTATAAGTTATAATGTCAAGCTTACATGGAGGCCTAAATGCTCTCATCTAATGCCAGCAGAATTACCACAATGATGATTTATATGGGGACGTTATTGATTTCTATATTGTCGTTTTTTACTACTTTCAGAGGTATGAATATAATACTATCCTGGGAATTAGCGCTTATTGGCTCGCTGGGCTTGCAGACCGCTATGCTCGGGATAGCCTGGAACCTGATTAAAATCAAGGAGAACCGATCCAGCTATGTGATGGCATTTTCGGCGGCCGCCGTTTTTTCGATATTTTTCTCCTATGCCAATTTTGATATCAACCTTAAAGAAAATACTCGTCCCAGGGAAGCCAGAAGCGCTTATTATGAAGCCGCCCTGCCGGTTATGGCCGAATATTCTTCACGGGCCAAAAGCGCCGAGCTGCTTTCGCGCTATCAGGTGGATAGGGTTGGAAGCCTGATTGAAATGGAACAGGAAAAAGGTTGGGCAACCGTTATAGATGAGGGCAGTCAGGATAAATTCATCCAGTCGATAATAAATGGCGCGCGGCTGACTGTGGAATCCTGGCGGCAGAACACCGGCACCGAGTACAGACAAGGTAAAGGCCGTGGTATAATTATAAATTACCTAGAAAGTCGCTATCAGCAGGCGGAGAAATATAACTCGCGAATCCTGGAATATATCGCTTATACCGATTCGCTGGCGCTTGAGCTTCAGAGTCAGATGGAAGTCACCGGCCAGCACGATATCGTGAGTATGGCATTTGTCAGCTTTCCCACAAGCGTCGTCGGTATGATTAAATTCAATGAATCCGATAATAATTTACCGGGTCCGCCCCCGGAAAGCGATTTCGCCGAGGGACCGGCCAATACTCAGCAAGCTCTAATGTTGGTGATCGGCGATCTGTACGTGATGGACAGGCTGGCGTTTTTATCTCTGATGCTGGCGTTCGCGATCGATTTCATCGTCATCGCTATCGCTTTCGCGGGCAGTCATATTATGGCCAAATCGGATGTTATACTTGATCGTATCCAGGGAGATACCGCCCGACGTCTGAAGCAATTACAGCTCGATGATATCGACAGTTTCAATAAAATTCTCGATGGTAACATACAGGCCTACAGAAAGGCTACCCAATACGGTAAGGATGTCGAAAAGATCGTCGAGGATTACCAGGTTGCCAAAACCAGACTAAAACTTGTCGCAAAAAGCGGCTTGACGCCCAGGCACGAAGATCCCGGCATCAAGCCGATGATAGTCCGAGAAAAATCACGATTAGATAAATGGCTAAAGCGCTCCCGAAGCAACCGGCGTGAGAAGGTTGGTTCGAAGTAATTATCGCCAAAGCTCATATATATCTCGAATTTGAAAAAACTGTCGTGCTCAAGCAGACAGCGTTCATTATTTAATAATATAGCTTCATCAAGTTGGTTGTCTTTTCCGGAATGATTAGTTGTGATTGGCAGACATCCTCATCTACCGCTAATTAAGGATAGGCTTACTCACGAAGGGGCTAGATTATTCCGGTCCATCGGGCATTACTAGCGAATCAGTCCAGAGCGTATAAGTTGCGAAATATCCCAGCGCTCCATTTGACAAATTCGTTGCCGGGTTAGCCGGTACGCCATGAGGCATCTCACCATCTTCAGACGCAACGATTTCCATCAAGGTGAAATAATATATCATCGTTTCATGGTTGATAGTGCGAAAAGCGATATCGACTGTGTCGGCGAAGTCATAGACTTCCCAGAAATAATTGTAATCGAAATAATTACCGTCGCTCCAATCACCATCGTAAAGATACATATTATCCGAGAGAATATTGTTTTGGTGTATTTTAATCCGGGCGTAATCATCCCTGTCTGCCGGATCCTGGAAATAACAATGTAATATATAACCCTCATCCTCCTCGATAAGTGAGTCTCCCGGCTGATATTCGACCCCAAGCGAATCGATCTCTAGCGGCCGCGGCATTGTCGAGATCGCCTCATAGGTTTCATTTTCGATCGTGACCGAAAGAGAATAAGTCCGACCAGGAACACCTTCCAGGGAATCACTCGCGTATAAACCCGGCAGTATTTCCTCGAAGGTGTCGGTATTATCCGAATCATCCGATACCGTTACCACAGCTCCCGAAACGGGCGGAAAATCGCTCGGATTGAAATAGTCGGTTGATTCCGTAATAAGAACGTAGTAAGGCCCCGGTTGATCGGTTATCGTGCCTTCGATAATCACTCGAGGTTCGACGCCATCAAGATCTATTTCGATCACATCCTCACAGGCTACAGAAGTTATCAGTAACGCGGAAATGAGTAGTAAACCGAATTTCCTCAATGTTGTTATTTTATAGTTTAGAAATGCGCTATCATTTGATTTATACATCATTACCTACCATCTGAAGTTCATTGTTATCGATGGGAAAAATGAAAACAATGACACCCTCACCGCTTCAGTAACCGTTGGATCATCTTCATTTTTCCTGAACATTATCGCGTAAGCGTTTTTGCGGCCATAGGCGTTGTAGAGAGAGAAATTCCAGCTGAACATTTCGCCGCTCCATGTCGCTCCCAGATCGAGCCTGTGATAAGCCGGCATCCGGTAGCTGTTTCTCTCGGTGTACATATTGATAATTTGCTCGTCGTAGTAATATTTGCCGCTAGGGAAAGTGACCGCGTTACCGGTATAGTAAATCCAGTTTGCCGAAAAAGTCCAACTCTTACTGTGCTTATAATTAGCGACTAATGACAGATCGTGAGTTCGATCCTGCCGGGATGGGAATGAGTTACCGTCGTTTATATCAGGGAATTTCTTTCGGGTACGAGATAAGGTATAGCCAAGCCAACCGGTTAATTTTCCATAGTTCTTTTTAACCAGTAGTTCCGCCCCATACGACCAGGCTTTGCCGAAAACCATCTCGGCTTCGACTTGTTCATTTAGATATATATCCGCGCCGTTTTTGTAATCCACCTGATCCCGCATGTTTTTATAATACACTTCCAGTGATGTCTCGTAGTTGTTGCTATCGAAATTCCTGAAATATCCCAGAGCTATCTGGTCGGCCACTCCCGGTTTGACATTTTTTGTGCTTGGATGCCAGATATCAAATGGCGTCGAGGATGATGAGGCGGAGAGAAGATGCATGTATTGCTTGTTTCGAGCGTAAGACGCTTTAACCGAGCTTGACACATCCAGAAGGTAATTGACGCTGAATCGGGGTTCGATACCCCCAAAGAATTTGATCAATTTTTTACCCGTATAAGTTTCAACATCGGTAACATCGCCGTCCTCATCGAATGTGAAAACATCTCCCGGGCCGAGTACGCTGAAGCTCGACAGGTGAAGCCCATAGTTGAACGACAGTAAATCCGAGGCTTTAACTTCATGGGAATAATATAAAGCGCTCTCCAGGGCGTACTTGTTTTTAATTCTGAGTTCATTGATCGAACTGCCATCAGCCATGATTTCACCTGGAAGGAAAGTGTGGTATATAGCGTTCAGACCGAAATTGAAAGTGTTCGTGGAATTGTGAAAGAACTGAAAATCCTCTTTCAAATTAATATCCTTAATCGAAGAACCGATGTCTATCAATTCATCGCCATTGGTGATGCTTATATTGTAATCGTATTTGCTATAAATAAGAGAAGAATTTAAAAACAACTTATCATTGAACAGATGATTCCACCTGAATGTACCTGTGATATTACCCCAGTCTATTCCAAATTCGTCTTTGAAGCCAAGGACATCCCTGCCGGTGTATGCCGATAAGAATATCCGATCATTACCGCTCACTTTATAATTCGATTTCAAATTCAAATCATAGAAATAAAGCTTCGACTTTCTGATGCTCTCCGATTTGGACCTTCTTAAGAAAAAATCAACGTAAGTTCTTCTGCCAGACACAATAAATGAGCTTTTATCTTTAATTATCGGCCCTTGAAATGTCAGCCGTGACGAAATAAGGCCAATACCTCCCGATGCCGAGAACTTCTTGGAGTTGCCCTCCTTCATTTTCATATCCAGCACCGAGGATAACCGTCCCCCGTATCTGGCGGATGCTGATCCTTTCATTAGATTTACGTTTTTAATCGCGTCGGAGTTAAAAACCGAAAAGAATCCCAGAAGGTGCGAGGCGTTATATACTATCGCCTCGTCCAATAACAAAAGGTTTTGATCGGGACTGCCGCCCCTGACCGTAAATCCGCTCTGGCCCTCGCCGACTTCACGAACACCAGGCATAAGTTGAATTGTTTTTAAAATGTCCTGCTCGCCGAAAATAATTGGTACTGTTTTTAGTTTTACGGGCTGGAGATTAAAAGAACTCATCTCCGGTTTCGTAATATTCTCATCAGCAACCTCTTCCGTTACTATCACCGGTTCTAAAATCAGGGGACTTACGGCCAATTCAATATCGCGTTTGATATTCTCGTTAAGCGGCAGCTCGATTTCCTGTTTTTCATAACCGATTGTGCTGTATCTGACTGTATAGTTGCCACCGGGAACAGTCAGCGAGTAAAAGCCATAAACATTAGTGGATGTGCCCGCCTTGAGGTCCTTGATATAAACCGTTGTTCCGATCAATTCTTCACCGGTGGACGCGTCCCTGATAAATCCGCTTAATGTAAATCTTTCGTTTGCTGATGCTATATTAACAATTAGAAATATAAAAAAAGTGATTACGGTTATTCTCATCTGTTATTCCTCGGTGTATTATCTTTCCGTCATGACTTACATTTCAGTTCAGTTATCGGCCAATTAACATTAATCGCCGCGTAAACGCGAATTGTAAAAACCAATACAACGGCATTACTTCCGCTATAATAAATGTACAGATAAAACAGGAAAATGTTTCTGGCATAAGGAAAAAATATTATTGTTTTTATCCTCTTGATCAAGTAATAGATAATTTCCATGTATAGATTTGCCCTGACGTCACATTCTTACCTGCCCACTTTATTTAACTGGTTGTATTATAATGCGTTGCAATGTCGGTGCTGTTCATGTGTTCCTACATATGCATAACATCCGCAAAGAAAGGTTTGATCTTTCTATTGATATTGACTCTGTCATATAGTACCTTTATCAATCAAAATCGGCAGACTATAGAAGTAAAAGAAGGAGGACGAAGTAATGAACATAGTGGCAAAGTCAATTCTCACTCTGGTGGCAATAGGTCTCATAGCTACAATATTCTCATGCGCTTCTGCCAAATACATCGCGACGGGACCATCATATCCTGCCCGACCTGATGACTGTACTATCGAAGTCTTCAGCTCAAAACTGCCCGACCGGGATTATGAAGAACTCGGTATCCTTGAGGGCGAGGGGTCATTTGGTTACGATACTCTGGAAAAGGTTTTGCCCAAAATGAAGCGACAGGCCTGCAGAGCGGGAGGGGACGCCATCATCCTCAAGTCCAGTCAGAAGTCAGCGGATGTCTTCTCGGACGGCGGTGATGATCAACTTAATGTCATGGCTACCGTTATTCGGTGGACAGAATAGACTCCGGCGTTTCCGGGCGAGCGCGGTGATGAGAACCGGGTGTAACTGCGTTGCCGGCATAATATTGGGTATATAGATAAAATGGAGAACGCTTCTATAATATCGATTGGTTAATCTATAAATATTGGTTGATAGCAATATTTAAATCATTCAACTTTTTCTTGAGCTATTATCATTTTCTTCTTGAATTTATCCCCAATTATCCGATAAGATTAACGTATGAAAAATTTTGCACTCATATTCGTCTTTCTGCTCCTGATTATATCCGCCTGCGAAAAGGATGATCCAACGGAGCCTGTAAATGACGATCCGATCACAATCACCAGCCCCACTAACAATTCATCGGTGACGGATATCGTAACAATCAACACTTCCATAGGATCGGATTACACCATGCTGCGAGTCGATTTCTATATCGATAGCGATTCCGTATACACCGATTCGAATGCGCCGTTTACCTATCAGTGGGACACTTCTATTTATGAGGATAACTCCACTCATCGAATTCAGGCGGTGGCCTGGGATGAAGAGGAAGCGTACCCATCAAATGTGGTTAATGTGACAGTTACTCGCGAAGTTACCAATGAATTCGGATTTCTGTCCGGTTTTGGACTGACCAATCCGGCGATGAGGGTAGCTTCGGAGGGAAGCTATCTTTACATAGCGTCCGGTACGGATGGGATGTCGGTATTGAATATATCAAGCCCCACGTCGCCCGTTGAGGTTTTCAGCTTTACCTCCCCCGGTGATTTCAAGGGTATCGATTTCAGCGATCCATATCTGGTCACGGCCGAGGGTGACCGCGGTATCAGGTTATTCACCGCCCTGGATTCCGGCTCATCGAACTCGTTCAATACATCAGGATTGGCCTGGAACGTCAAGATAATAGGTAATATTATCTATATTGCCGATAATGACGCCCTGCAAATTGTGTCGTTTGCCAACGGTGAATTTACCTCCTTAAGCAGAATTTCGATTACCAGCGGCGTTGTCAAAGATGTCGATGCTATCGGTTCAACCGTATATGTTTTAGATGTCAATGGAATAACCGAGTATGATGTTTCAAATCCTGGTAGCCCGGATTTTACCCGCCGGTATTCGACATTCACCGGCCAATGCCAGAGTATATCCACCGATGGTGATTACGTGTTCGTGGGCACCACCGAAGAATTGAGAATGTTGACAAACGCCCTGGTATCGGTTGATAACCACGCCCAGCAGGGTGGTTTCACCGGCGTTTACGCGATCGGATCAATTGTCTTTGCCTCTTCCGGAAGTTCAGCCGGTGGTGCCTGGGCTTTCGATTATTCCGATGGAAGTACGCTGGAAATCCTCGATCAGCACACCACTAACGAGACCTCTAATGATATCACTTACACGGATGGCTACGTATTCCTTGCCGGCCAGACACAAGTGAGTGTGCTAAGTTTCTCTCATTAAATAAAATATTTATCGTTTAATCAAAATTAGCTGTTTATATAATAGTATTTAAGCGTTTATCAATTCAGTAATTGTATAAACATTCGAGCGCTGATCAAGCGGCAATATCTGTTTTATCCTTTAATAACGATCTTCAGGCTGTTGCGCTCGAAATATTCGATCACTGCCGCCGCCAGCACTGATGCCCCCAGAGGGATCGCCTTCTCATCGATTTTAAATTCAGGGTGATGCCACGGTTTATCGGCGCCGATACTCTTGTTGCGTATGCCCAAAAGGAACATCGCGCCGGGTACTTCACGCAAGTAACAGGCGAAATCCTCAGCGCCCATTCCGGGACGGTCTTTTTCCATGGCTGTTTTCTTGCCATGCATCCGGGTGATTACGCTGCCCAGAATGTCGATAATTTCAGGGCTGTTGCTCAGTACCGGGTAGCCCACCCGATAATCGAGAACGTGGGTAGCGCCGTGAGCCTTGCATATGCCATCGGCGATCTTCTTTATCATATCTGGGATTTTGCCTGCCAACTTCTTGTCAAGTGTGCGGGCAGTACCATAAAGCGTTACTTTGTCGGCGATTATGTTACGTGCCGTTCCGCCTTCGATTTGCCCGATCGTGACAATTATCGGGTCAAGCGGGTTGACTCGTCGCGAGGATATGGATTGCAGGGCAGTCACCAACTGGGCGGCGACCACTACAGCGTCGACAGTTTCGTGTGGTCGGGCGGCATGCCCGGATTTGCCGATCACCGTCAGGTCGAAATCATCGACCTGGGCCATCATCGGACCCTTTTTCAAGCCTATTTTGCCGATCGGGATAGTGGGATCGACATGCAAACCAAATATGGCATCGACCGTCGGCTTATTCAGCGCCCCGGCCGTGATCATTGGATTAGCGCCTCCCGG
Source organism: Candidatus Zixiibacteriota bacterium (assembly GCA_024231855.1). GTDB lineage: Bacteria > Zixibacteria > MSB-5A5 > UBA10806 > 4484-95 > JAAEQD01. The sequence goes on along the minus strand of JAAEQD010000163.1, from coordinate 12,039 downwards.
TGGCTCCTCCTCAGAAGGCTGGAATAAGAATTTCACCGAGCCGGGCAGTGTTTTCTTAAAAGATGATAATATTTTAGCCGCTCCCCAGACCATCGCCATATGGGCGTCATGACCGCAAGCGTGCATAGAACCGTTATTTTTTGAGGCGAAGAAATCACCGGTTTTCTCGGTAACCGGGAGGGCGTCCATATCGGACCTGATAGCCACGCACGGATTGGTTTTCTGACCCTCCAGCATGGCGACTATCGAGGTCCGCCATAAGCCGCCGTTAACTTTCAAACCGATTTTCTTAAGCTGCGATACTACCGATTTCTTGGTCTCGAATTCCATCAGAGCGGTTTCCGGTATCTGATGCAGATGCCGCCTGAAATTAATCATCTGACCGGCGTATTTCTCACTCAGTTTTTTTATCTTCTCGTACATCTAATTCGCTCCTATATCACAAACTAATAAAATCTCGTTTACTAACAATGGAACCCTTATCAGAAAATGACATAAATACTGTTTGTATTGATATTCTGCTAAAATTACTTATTGATTCCATACACCTGGTTCGGGCAAAGGTACTCGGGAAATTTATCGATCAGCTTCTTGCGGATCAGGTAGCATAGATGGCATTCGCTGACATAGCTATCGCCTTCGGGAAGTCCAAACTCGCGGGCTAATTCAGCCGGGCCGCCTTTGAGAAGCGGTCCGATAATCGGATGTTTCTCCGGTTCGTAATCGGCCATGATCTTCGCCAGCGGCGTTTTCCATATATTGCCGACTGACAGTCCCTGGCAAACCTGTACTTCGCCGAATGGGTCGAGATGAACGCGACCCGGATTGGCCAGCTCTTCCTGACTACATTCCGTGAAACAATCGAATTTGCGGCGGGGCAAATCCCCGATAAGCTTCTCCACCGCGCGGCCTTTGAATACGACATCGCCGCCGATAACAGGTTCGCCCTTACGGCCCTTATCTTTGGGTAGAACAATTGGCTTATCGATGCAAATAGATCCCGATGGCATGCCCAGTTTTTTAGCTACCTCGAAAGCCGTTTGAGCCGGACTGTGTTTCGGGTCATCACTGTGGAATTCATCATTCGAAACCGATAAGTCATCGATTCCGATCTCGACCAGAGGCTTAAGCCACAATTCGGCATCCCGCTCGGAATTGGCCCAGTAGCAATTGGTGACAATACCGGTCTTGAGATTAAGTTTCCTGGCCAGGCGAAGCGTCTCCAGCATAACGGGATAATAAAGAAACGGTTCACCGCCCTCGATATAAATCGATTCGATCCCGGCTTCGATTCCCTGGACTATCGCTTTCTCGACTTGCTCGATCGTGAATGTCCCCTCCATATGCGGCCCGCAGTAGAGGAAACAGTGATCACATTCGTACAAGCATTGATAAGTTAAAAGAAAATGCAATCCTTTTAGCATAGCGTCATAAAGATATAATAATCATCCGGCCGGTGCAACCAGATATTTAATAATTATTGCGTCTGCAGTTGAATAAAACATAATACTATAAGTAGGTAGATTCCAGCGTCGCTTCGCTCCTCGCAATGACTGCATGATTTTGTCTATGTTCCCGGTGTTGTCAAATGACTCTCAGCCGACAATTTCCTCACTCTTTATACTTCAGTCTTTCTTTGAATACCCGCCGAAACTGGCGCCTTTGAAATCCTCGCGCACCGGATGGAAAACATCCACTACCCGGCAATCGGTTACGGCCCGGCCCGAATGTGGTACATTGGGCGGTAAGATCATAACCTTACCCGGTGTCAGGCTGAAGGGCTTGCCCTCGACAGTCAGCTCCAGTTCGCCCTCGATTACATTGACAACCTGTTCATGATGATGCGAATGCTCCGGCACCGGCGCCCCGGCAGTCAGGCTTACGTGGGCCACGGTTACGGTCCCGGCCGTGACAACCCGCATCGAGACTCCCTCGGCGATTTGCAGTTCGGGTAGTTCATCAAGTTTTACTAAAGGCATATTGTACTCCTTTGAATTGTTGGTATGATAAATATACTAATTCTTTTACGGGATTGCTACCGTTGAGTTGCATGACTGCTGCTTGCCAGATTGGCTTTCGTGTTGTCGGGTGCACACAGCGTTAGATGACCCTCACCCGACAGTTTCTACGCCAACAGCAGTATCGCTACACCGGCTATCGCTACCAGTGTGCCGAGGACGCCGTGAATCGTGATCTTCTCCTTGAAAACCCACCAGACCAGCGGGATCAGTAACACCGGCGTTAACGACATCAAGGTGGAAGCGATACCGATACGGGCGTATTGAATCGCTACCAGCGATAGCCAGACCCCGATAAACGGTCCGCAGATCGAGCCGCCGAGAATCGCCCGGCTGGCCTTGAAATCCTTCAGGCTAAGAATAGTCGATTTAGCTTTGCCTATGGCGATTGTCAGAATCCACATCACGATTGTGGCGATAATAACCCGAATCAGGTTGCCCGACAGCGCCGAGAAATCACCAAACAGGCCTTTCTTGGATGTCAGCAGACCGACCGCTTGCCCCATCGCGCCGCCTATACCAAGAAGCACACCCAAAGCTAGCTGCTTGCCCTTAACAATCGCGCCGCCGCGATTTTTGTCGGCTACTACCCAGGCCACGCCGCCGATTGTCACGGCGATCCCCAACACCTCGATTGGTGAAAGTGTTTCGCCTAAAAACAGCCAGGCCAGTATCGTTGAGATAACCGGCACCAGCGACATCAGAAGCATCGTTATCCGGGTGCCGATCATGACGAACGCCTGGAAAAGCATGGCATCCCCGATAACGAATCCGATCACACCTGACAGGCCCAGCCAGAACCATCGGGATGGCTCGGCCTGTATCGGTATTAGTTGGCCGGTTAGAATCAGATGGGTTAACATTAAAAATATAAGCGCCAACACCAGGCGAACCCGATTAACAATCACCGAACCGACACGCCGGCCGCCGAGCGTGAAAAACATCGAGGTAAACGCCCAACAGGCGGCAGTTGATAAGGCAGCTATTTCACCAAGAAATTCGTTCAATTCTTTCTTTCTTTCAATGTGTTGTCAGGTGCCCTCACCCGACAACTATTATCTTCACAGCGTCATAGTCGTCAGGTCAAGGGACCTGACAACACGGCAACATCGAAGTAAACGCCCAGCAGAGCGCGGTCGACAATGCGGCTATTTCACCGAGGAATTCGTTCATCTTACTTCTTTGTTGTGTTGTCGAATACTCTCATCTGACAACGCTTAAGAAATACAAACAGATTACCGCGGTCGGCCTTTGGCCTCCCTCGCAATGACACCGAATTTGAAAAAGGCTGTCATTGCGAGGAGCGAAGCGACGTGGCAATCCGTTATCATTCAATTCATCCATCAAACCTTATCAACGTGTTGTCGGGTGCCCCCACCCGACAACGCTTCTACTCAAGCTTCATAGTAGTTGTCAGGTCAGGGGACCTGACAACACGGCTAGATAACAGCCAACAGTTGTTACACCTTATGAGTCAACCACCTTCCGCGTTGATAATAAACATAGAACAACGCCGATGTTACCAGCCCGGCGCCGGATATCGTCCACCAGATCGCGGTTTGTGAAAAGCCGAAATAGGTGGTCAGGAAATAGATCGGGATAACCTCTAAAAGCCATGAATGAATGATATTAACGACCATAGCCGGTGTATTCAGGCCGACGCCCATATGTATCTGCTCCAGAGTTAGTAGGACACCGATAAAGGGGAAGCCGTACGCGAAAATCTTGAGCATGAAACTGCCGTGAGCGATAGTTTCGGGACTCGTGAAGAACAGCCCTATTATCTGAGCCGAAAACAAATAGACACCGGCTCCGAAAGCAAACATGATTCCGACGCCCAGCATAACCGCCTGATCGCCGATTTTCTTGGCGCGTTTAGGTTTATCTGATCCGAGATTGTGGCCGATCAGCGCCGACAGGCCAAGCCCAATTCCGATCAGGATTGAAATCCCGAAAGCGGTAACCTGATTACCCACGCCATAAGCCGCGACAACAGCAGTCCCGAACGGCGCCACCATGCTTGTGATTATCATGCGAGCGCCGGCGAACGACATATCGCCGAACCAGGCCGGCACGCCGATTTTCAACATCTTCCACATCGACCGCACAGATATGCCAACTTTACCGCTGAAATTCAGTTTGACATTGGTGAAATCGGCGTAAAATAATATCATGCCGATAATGAAAGTAATTACATAACTGATAAGTGAAGCTACCGCCGCTCCCCTGATTCCCATCGCCGGCACACCCAGATAGCCGAATATGAAAATCGGATCGAGAACCAGATTCAGAACGTTCGATCCCAGCATCATCGCCAGCGCCATCTGGGGATTGGCTACGCCTCTCATGCCGGTAAATATAGAATAAGTGGCGTAAAAAAACGGCATGCCCAAAAATACAATTTGCCCGTATTGTATGCCCATCTCGAATGCCCGTCCCTCAGCGCCGATAAGCTTCAGCATGGGGCCGATAAACAGGTAGCCGGCTATGCCAAGAATCGCGCCGAAAAACAGCTTGAGAACGATCGATTCCTTGATCGCCTTCTCGGTCAGATCGTATTCTTTCTCGCCGTAGCGGCGGGAGATAATGGCTAACGATCCGGGTCCGACCAGTTGATTGAAGGTGAAGAAAAACCAGATTATACTACCCAAAAATGTGACCGCCGCGACCCCGGCCTCTTTTTCCGGCAGCCTCGAAATCCACCAGGTATCGACCATATGATAAATATGATGCGCCAGAAAACCAATCATCGACGGCAGGCCCATCTTGATTATCGAACCGAATATGGAACCCTGGGTATAGTCGGCGCGGGTTTTATTGTTGTCTTGATTCATTCTATTGTTTAAGAGCTTTCGCCCAGTTTTTCCAGATTTCTGGCTGATGCCCCACAGTCGCGCCGTTTGCGCTTCTTACTATCGGCGTTTTAAACAGAAGGGGATTATCCAACAGTTCATCCTCTATATCGTGACGGAGGTATTTCAGGTTTCTCTCTTCGTACTCTTTGCCGTCTATGTCGATTAATTCCTCGATTGGGATACATCTTCGTATGTTATTTAATTCGCCGGGACTCATATCTTTTTCGCGAAGGTTGATAAACTGGGTCTGCATTCTCCGCTCCTTGAAAAACCGGATCGCTTTCTGTGTGTCTTTGCACTTTTTCGTGCCGAATATCTGGATTACCATTTCGCTGCCCTTTCACCGCAATAATACTATGCAGATACGAATAAACCGAAATAGTGTTGCTTTGGCAATTGAAATATAAATTTTACTTTTTTGAAGATATGATGATTTACCGTGACTTTAAATGTTTATAATCTATTTCAAATATGTCATCTTGCCGAAACCGGTTCGCGTATCAGTGTTTATTCTATACAAATAAACACCGGTCGATATCGCGTCTTCGCCTGCTAAATCCAGAGTTAGGCTATTGAAGCCTGTTTGTCCGGCGCCATCGATACGTTTCACCAGACGACCGCCGATATCGTAAATCGATAACGAGTAATCCTCGGCTTTCGCTAAATTGAATTTGAAAACGGTAGAGCTATTGAACGGATTCGGGTAATTCGAAGCGACCATGATATCATCAGGTAAAGCCTCGCTTTCATCGGCTATACCAACATGCTCTTCGCCCCAGCCGGAGATCACGAACACCTCACCGCCTTCATCGTCGAATAACTCCGTGCCGGCGATTATATCATCATAGCCGTCACCGTTAACATCACCAATACCTCTAACAGTATATGGCCTGGCCCCCACATCGGTTTGCCAGAGTATATTGCCATCCTGGCCGTTTAAAAGATATACATTGCGGGTAAATGATCCCGCTACTACTTCTATATAGTCGTCATCGTTTACATCGCTTATAAAATCAATCGCCCAGACATTATTGCCGCAATCGGTGTGCCATATCTCCTCGCCGTCCCGGCCCGATATCGCCAGCGCGTGGCCGCTCCATGACGCCACCAGCACATCCTCGTGACCGTCTCTATTGATATCCGGGCAGGTAACAACTCTCATCACGTAAGCGTTCATCGGGAATTCCCAGAGGATGGTACTGTGATTGCCATTAGCACGACCCGATAACGCCATAACGCCGCCACCCCAGGTACCGGCGATAATATCGTTATAACCATCATTATTTATATCATTTATAGCGGTCAGCGAGTACGTGTTTTCATCGATTCCATGCGACCAAAGTGTATCAGTATGATCCTCTTCGTCCGACTCAGCCGAGAGGCAATAGATATGATCTCCATTATCGGTAGACGCGCATACTACATCAGCGAGGCCGTCGTCATTAACATCACCGGGCGAGGTCACCGATGAGATCGCGTCCTCGCCGCGAAAGCGCCAGATCAATTCACCGGTTGATCCATTCAGGCAATAACATCTGTTGGCGTCGCTGCCGGCTCCGGCCAAAACTTCCGGAACGTCATCGCCGGTGATATCAGCCATTGGAGTCACAGCGTAAACCCAGCCGGAATAAGGATGCTGGTAAGTATCATACGTCCATATCGGATTGCCGTTGGCTCCATCGATAGCGAACACCGTACGGCCCGACCAGGCCGAACCGCGAATGATATCATCATGCCCGTCATCATTCAAATCATCGATCGTGGCCAAACATTTATCGCCGAAACCACCGGAATTGTTTGATCCACCCTCGGGCCTGGTCGACCAGATTTCATCGGGTTCATCAATGCCCGATCCTGAAAGGCAAACGAGTTGATCGCCTGAGGCGCCATTGTTGTAGCCCTCAGCCACCACATCGGGAAACCCGTCGTCATTGAAATCCTCGGTGGCGGTTACGCACACGACATTATCGATGTGCTGGAATGACCAGATTATCTCGCCCCGCTCGAATGTCTTAATCGCGTATCCCCGAACGGATAAAATGTATTCTGGATTCATGAGATTGTTATAACTAAACACAAACTGATCGACATTATATCCCTCTATGGTCGGGATAAAGCTTATCGATGTTATCGTTGAATCGCCGGGGGCGATATTTATCCCGGTGACCGGTTCCATATCGAATGGCGGGTAGAACTGACAGCTATCAATTACCAGGTTTTGATCACCGACATTGTATAGAATGATATCTCTTTGTTGAATCCCATCTATGGAAACATGACCGAATTTCAGTGGATTAGGCGCTATTCTGAGTACGGGCTGAGCTGAAACAATACCGCTAATCAGAATAAACAATATGCTAATTATCAGATATTTTTTCATACTAACCGCTCTCATCATTGATGCCATGTTTCTCGCCCAAACCGTCGACTATTTCAGCATCATCAGTCTTTTCACTGATGATACATCGCCGGCTGTTAATTTATATAGATATACTCCTGATGCCAGCGGTTTGCCATCCGCATCGAGACCATCCCATATAATATTATGAGTACCCGCCGAGTACCGATTATCCGTTAATATTTCCACCAGGGCGCCCCTGATATCGAATATCTCAATCCGTACTTGAGAGCTTACAGGAACCTGGAAAGATATCCGGGTCGTGGCGTTAAACGGATTCGGGTAATTCTGGAAAAGCCTGTATCCCGATGGTAATACCTCGACAAAAGTATCAACATCTGTTTCCAGGTCGATAGTGAATTCGAATGCCTCGGAGTACGGTCCCCAGCCATCGGCATTATAAGGCCTGACCCGCCAGTAGTAATCGCCTTCTTCGAGTGGCGAAAAGATCGCGTAGGAGTTGTCATCGAGCGTCGAATCGAGAATCGCGAACGTTTCGAACTCCGAATCGGTCGAGACCTCCAGCAGATAGCTTTCCGCGTAAACCGGTTCGGTCCATTCGAAAACGAATATGTTGGTATCGAGCGAATCGCCGAAAACCGGGAATGTCAATTCGGGCGCCGGGGGACGGGGGTTATATGGATACAGTAAAATATTGGTGGTTGTCGGGCCGTTAGAATTGACCGATACGCTGTAGACAGTCTTGGTTCGATAGTCGTCCTTTAAAAATCTCAACGTATATGTTCCGTTGGCCAGCAATCGATGATAGCGGCCGAAATCGGGACGGGATAAACGCGGGTTAATATCGTCATTAATATGCTGTGTTACCTGGACCTCGGCTTCGATTGGCTCCAATGTTACCGAATCCCTGATCACCCCTGTGATACCGGCGCCTAAAGCTCGGTCGAGAAGATAATACTGGCCGTCCAGATGTTCCGTTACGATACTATCCACCAAAGCCGGATCCTGAATAGTGGTGTCTGAAACCTCGCAGGAGAAAGCGGCCGTGCCGAAATTGCCATAGAAATAGGTTTTGAAATCGCCTTTATTAACCAACGCGCGCCGGGCCTCATAATTTCCATTGGGATTGCCGGTCGTATCGGGAACTGCCAGAATTCGATTGCAAAACTGATAGCATATCGATTGCATCAAACTTTCATCGGGGCCAAAACCATGCCCACCCTCGTTGGGATACCAGTACCAGGGATAATATGCCACGTTTGGTCTTCCGTAAGTGGGCGAATGATAATCGATTCCGATAATCGGACGGTATTTCCAGCCGAATGCGGCGATGGCGATATTTTCCGATTCGGTAAATGGCGCCCAGCCCTTAAACTGAAGGCTCTCTGGATGATTAGCGTCATTATTATCATCGATATCCCAGGCGAAATCGTAATTTCGGTTGTTATCGACCCCGTCATACATGTCGAAAACGCCGTTGGTATCATTATCGCTTTTGTTCTTGCGCCAATCCGTTTGACCGGCCTCAACTACCAGATGTCCCTCGGGATTGACAAACGGAATACAGAAAATTTCCAGCCGTTCGATATAATCTATAATTTCCGGATCGCCTTCGGAGTAGCGTGCGGTAATATCCTGGATGAAATTCGTAACAACTTCAACTCCAAGTACTTCGTCGGCGTGAACGCCGCCATTGAGAAATATGGCCGGCTCATCCTCATCGATTTGGGGATTATCCGATATCTTCACTCGCAGCATCGGAATATTGTCACGGGTGGAAAATCCCAGGGTGTCGAGATATAGAATTTCAGGAAATGAATCTCTCAAATCGGTGAGAGTATCCAAAACCTCCTGATATGTGTGATATCTTTCCGGCAAAACCTGGCCGAAAGCCAGAGACGCGCTAAAAACTATAATCAATGATGTAAAAATCGCGATAGCCTTTGACATGTATTCTCCTCACTTAAACTAAAATGATTAAAACTTTACTATTAACAATATATACCAAAAAGAACATTAATCAAGGTTAAAATGTTGCCGTAAGTGCATATAATTCATTGAGATATAAAAAAGATTTTATGCGGGTTATAAGAGCTAATTCAGATAGAGTTATCAGTGTTTGGAGTGAATAATAATATTATCCAGAAGCCTGACTGTGTTGATTATTACCACCAGCGATATTAAAACCTTGCCCGATATTAAGTTAACCTCATCAAGGCTAGCCCAGCTATTAAACGAAATATATTCCACTTTCGCCCCGGTGGCGGTCTTGATCAAGCCGGTCATTTCCGCTCTGATTGCGGCTATATCGGTTTCACCGGCCTTAACCAGACGTTTGGCGTGTTTGAGTGAATCGTAAATCGTCACCGCCTTTTTCAAACCGGACTCCGCTAGATAAGAATGACGCGAAGACATGGCGATACCGGTTTTGGTCCTGACTATCGGGCAACCGACTATTTTCAGATCGAGATTCAAATCACGCGTTACGCTTTTTATCATGGCCAATTGCTGGGCGTCTTTCTGGCCGAAATAAGCCCTATGTGGTTTGCAGATACTAAACAGTTTCACACAGACAGTGGCCACCCCGCGCAAATGCCCGGGACGGGCCGCCCCTTCCAGCTTGTCGGCAATCGGGCCGGGATCGACGAAAGTCTGGAAGCCGTCGGGATATATACCGTCAACCGAGGGATGGAAAATCATATCCGCCCCGGCGGTTTGAGCTTCGTCGCAATCGGATTTGAAAGCCTTGGGATATTTGCCGAAATCCTCATCCGGCCCGAACTGGGTCGGGTTGACGAAGATCGAGACAATCGTGAAATCGTTTTGCTTTGCGGATTTGCGTATCAGCGACAGATGTCCATCATGAAGCGCCCCCATAGTCGGCACCAGCCCAATTGTCTTGCCTTTGCGGCGGCAGGTATCCGCCAGCTTCCGCATCGAGCGCGGGGATTTGATTATTTTGAGAGGTTTTTTCATGTTACGCTATTCGTTTGCTTTCGTAGGGGCGTATTGAATACACCCACGTCAAATCCGCGGGGGATTTGACCTACTTGTTCCTTACATTTGAAAATTCATATAGAGATTTCAACTTCTGTTTAAACTGCTTATTATTGTAATTAATAGGCCCCCAAAACGAAATTCCCTTAAATATAATAGCACCATTCAATTCTTTTCTTTCATAATTTATTGTTTTGATTACATCGCTTATTTCAAATCTCGGTGGAATCCAACCAGGCAATTGGTAATTAAATTGGTATTCGTCTAAATAAGAATTGTATACTTCATATTCTAAACAAGCTAATAATTTATCATTTTCCTTTAATTCGTTAAATTTCTTGGATTTCTGAATGGTTGAAGTTATGATTCGATTCATAGCTTCATCATTAAAATGGAATTCCTTATGCAATCCTGTATAGTACCCAAGTTTATTTTTAAGATCATTTAAAAAATTCAATAAGCAGTCGTTATCCTCGTTTTTTTCCTTTGAGTTTTTGTTGTCTATGTCTTTATTAATTAGTCTAATATCGGCAATATCTTCTTTCTTTTTTTTCCATAACTTAAAATCAATAGGCAAAACATTAATTGAATCTAGATATGATTTCTTGCTTTTACTTAGGCCTCGAACTAATGAATAAGCCTTATTTGGATTCTCTTTTATATATTTTAAAAGTTCATTTTGTAAATATCTAAAATCCCAATCTTGTACGCTATAACCTATGAAGAGTATAGATTTTGATAAGATAATCTGAGCCATTAAGGAATATAAGGGGAAATGTTTATTCTTATATTCTAAATAATCATCCTGTGTTATTACCATAGTGCTTTCATCAGAAAAATCACCATGGAACTTTACTATAAGATTTGTCTCATCATTACACTTACAATTATCCTCGTTTCTAACTATCGATATATAAGTTGATCCTGTTTCTTGCATCGCCTTTTCAAATAAATCATCATAGTTTGTTGTTATAAATGTTTTAATTCCTATATTGCATAACAACTTATGATGTTCGCTTGGGGATTGTTCAATCTTTTTCAACCTTTTATTTAGATGATCTATTAGTTCCTTTCTTGAATATTTAAATTCGTAAATTTTAGCTACTATTGTTAAATCATATGTTCTGGATAATCCAAGTTTCCTCTTTAAAGGCTTAAAAAGATCATTCCATGTTGGTAATCCCGAATATTTCGATAAACCTGCTCCTGCGAAAACTGCGCACCTGTTTGTAGCAATTGCTTCAAGTAATTCTATTGGAATTGTTTTACTCATGTTTATTACCTGTATTTAATTTCACGGAATTAAAATTTATAACATCTTAAAGGTGCTCTCGATTTTACGAACGAATTAGTTCCAGTAGGTCAGGTTTCCTCGCTCCTCACGTCGCTGGGGAACCCGACCTACTTCAGTTCTCTCCTACCCCCCGTAGCTCTCCTCCTCGTTGGGGAATTCACCGCCTCTCACGTCATCGCAAAACTTCGTGGCGGCGTCGCGGATTGTCGGCGCCAGCTCGGCGTACAGGCGCACAAACTTGGGCCGGAACTCCTCAAACAGGCCCAGCATATCCGATGTCACCAGCACCTGGCCGTCACAGCCGTCACCCGATCCGATACCGATAGTGGGGATTTTCACCGCTTCGGAAATCTCTTTGGCGACTTCCGGCACTACGGCTTCGAGCACCATACCGAAAGCGCCGGCTTTCTGAAGCGCCTTAGCGGAATCCATCATATACTGTTTCTGACGGGGCGTTTTGCCCATGATTTTGTAGCCGCCGAACTTGTTCACCGATTGCGGTGTCAGCCCGATATG
>JAAEQD010000162.1 GCA_024231855.1 Candidatus Zixiibacteriota bacterium | reverse complement strand
CTTATTTTTGCTGAGAGTAAGAAAAAATGGTTTTACAATCATATGCACAGTCGGTGGTACACCATCTATGTTACTAGTTAGTTAATTAGTTATCTGTTTATCTATTGCTACTCCGTGAAAAGTAGCATCCATAATACGCCGGTGGAGGTAGCGGCTCTTGAAGACCAATTACGGGGGTCAATTACGCCAGGTTGCATCCTCTTCCGCCGGGAGAAGAATCGCGTAATTAATCTTGGTCCTTAAAAGGTCGATGCTGACGCGACATCCGAAACTCATTGTCAGCCAGTCAGTCAATCTTCAAAAATCATGTCGATCAACCCGCCTAAGCAAATTGACTACTTTGGCTGCGAGAAAGTAATTTATCGATGCATAGCATGCTCACGTATGCCGGCACTTTGCGTGCGATTTTTCGTGAAGGACAAAATATTTTGTTGATGACCCGATTCAGTTAGGGTATTACCGTACAACCGATACGGTGTTCGATAAAATCGAAAGGGCGGACGCTGGT
>JAAEQD010000161.1 GCA_024231855.1 Candidatus Zixiibacteriota bacterium | reverse complement strand
TAAACCGATTGTGAATACAGAAATTATAGCAACGGCAATAGGCTGCATCTGATTGACTGTGGCAACTTTTGAAACCTCCAGATGTTTCAAAGCATGAAGATACATAGGACGTCCCAAACCGGGGCCTAAGAATCCGGCAATCGGTACAAGATAATAATATACGCCGATCTGCGAATAATCGAAGTTCCCGCTCAGAACGGCATAGATAGAAATATACAATAATATATGACAATTTCGAGTTAATGCGAAAGTATTAGGAGAGACGTCGCGTACAATACGTTTTGCCACTAATTCCGATATCCCGAATATTGTTGAAGAAAATAGGATGACATACATCCCTTTTGATACTTGAATATCAGCATTATACCTGATAACGAATAGGCCTGCGAGCAGAATAAAGGCGCCGATCGCTTCCCATTTCCTGAAGCGGTCTTTGAATATCCACATTCCAAGCGCCAGTACAACTAATACTTCGAAGCGGCTGAAGAATGCCCCCACAGTCGGATCTATCAAATCAATACCGTACCATAAAAAGAAAATAGCTACAACGCTTAAAGCAGCCTGCAGAGAGATTAGGGGAAATGTTTTCTTTGTAAGTTTACCGTCAATATCACCTTTGCGATGATAAAGCCACCACACC
>JAAEQD010000160.1 GCA_024231855.1 Candidatus Zixiibacteriota bacterium | reverse complement strand
TTTGGCGGGCGCGATATGTATACCAGATTAAATGATTTATGGGCGCTTGATTTAAATACATTCATTTGGAGGGAAATCCCCAATAGCGGGCCCTGGCCTTCTCCTCGGGAAGGCGCTCCGATGGTTTCAATTGATCCAGATGAATTTCTGATTTTTGGCGGTTACGACCCGGGTAATCCGCATTATAATGATATCTGGTCATTCAATATGGTTTCAAATCAATGGACTGAGTACGATCCCCCTGGTCCTTTACCTACCGGGCGAAGACGCTGTGCTTTGGCCTATGACGCAATCGCTAACCGGGTTTTAATTCATGGTGGGACACCTAATAATTATGATCCCGCGCTTGGTGACCTTTGGGAGTTCGATTTGAACACGAATAGCTATACTGAATTGGCGCCGTCCGGTGATATTCCCCCCGGCCGGGGTTATCATTCGGCGGTTGAGAGTTTCGGCGGCCATGATGTAGTTATATTCGCCGGGGCAGACTACGGCCTGGGTCCGATTTACAACGACACCTATCTTCTGGATTGGGCGCACTTGAATTATCTTCCTGGCGACGCAAACATGTACAACGGAAGCTGGCCGCCTGAGGTTATTGGCGGCGATGTAACGTATCTGGTCGGCTATTTTCGCAACCTACCGGCCAATCAGCCATGCCTGCTTGAAGGATTTTGGAACTCAGCTGATGTCAACGGCGACTGCAATGTTATCGGTAGCGATGTAACCAGGCTGGTTGTCTATTTCCGCAACGAGGGAGATATTCAAAACTGCCCGGATTATATACCGATGTGGCGAAGCCCGGATGACCTGCCGGTGGAAGCGCCCGAAGGCTGGCCGAATTGCGAATAAAATATAGGTAGTTTTTAAGCTGTAACTTATCTATTCTCTATAATGTATTAGCAATACGGGCCGGCCAAGGCCCATATTGCATTGCTCGCATAATTTTCGGATAATGAGGAATAGATGAAAATTATACCCGCATTAATACTGGTAGCGCTCTTACTGATCTTTCGCCCGGTATACTCTGTTGTTATCAATATCCCCGGTGATTATCCGACTATTCAAGATGGTATAAATTCCGCCGGTGACAACGATACGGTGTTGGTTCAACCCGGCAGATATTACGAGAATATTCATTTCATTGGGATTAACATTACTCTCGGCTCTTTATTTTTAACCACCGGCGATATAAGTTATGTAACAACAACTATAATAGACGGCGATTCGGAAGGACCTGTAATTGGTATCGGCGCGGGTGAAGATTCGACCACTGTAATATCGGGATTTACTATCCAAAACGGTTACGCTGAAAACGGCGGCGGAATCAATTGTAGATCAAATCCACGTCTGGAATATCTAAACATTGTCGATAATTTCGCCTCCAACGGTGGCGGCGGAGTTGATGTATTCGGCGCTACGCCCAAATTATCCAACTGCATTATACTAAGAAATCACGCCGGTAATTACGGGGGTGGTATGTCGAATGATATGGCTTCGCTTTCGATGAACGGATGCGTTGTCGCGTATAATTCAACCGACGGCTATGCGGGTGGGATATCTAATTACACTTACTCCGATATTACCATGGCCGATTGCGTGGTTTATGGAAACATAGCCGAAAGCGGTGGAGGTGTTTGGAATGGCGGTTCCTATCCGACTATCGTTAATTCAATTTTGTGGGATAACATTCCCAATCAATTATCCGGTAGTGAATCAACAGTGACTTTCTGCGATATCCGGGGCGGCTGGAATGGCGAAGGCAATATCGATTGCGATCCGATGTATTGCAATCCCGCTGAAGGCAATTTCCTTCTGGCCGATATCTCCTGTTGTATCGGAGCAGGCGAGGGCGGTACCGATATCGGCGCGCTTGGCGTAGGCTGTTTCGCCCGCGAATATTTCCCCGGTGATGTCAACATGTACAACGGCTCCTGGCCGCCATTAGCCATAGGCGGCGATGTGACTTATCTGGTCAACTACTTCCGGGGATTCTCTTCAAGTCAACCATGTTACTTCGATAGTTTATGGTGTTCGGCCGATGTCAATGGCGACTGTCAGGTAATCGGCAGTGATGTGACCAGGTTTGTAAAATTTTGCCGATGTGAGGGTAATATTATATACTGCTCTGAACATCCCCCGATGTGGCCCAGATCGGACGATCTCCCACCGGAAGCGCCCGAGGGCTGGCCGGGGTGTGAGGAGTAGTATAATGGTACTTGACAGAACATAAATCTGTTTTATATTTTTAAAATATAGATAAGTTATTTAGTTTAAATATTTGACTTAACATTTACTTACCAGTCTCCTGGAGGTTAACATGTTTACCCGATTACTTGTTTTAATAGCAGTTATCGGTTCAAGCCTATCTGTTTCGGCGACTATAATTGAAGTGCCCGTAGATCAACCTACGATACAGCAGGGTATAGATGCCAGTTCTGATGGCGACACCGTTCTGATCCAGACCGGGACGTATGTGGAAAATATCAATTTCGACGGGCATAATATTGTACTGGGATCGTTGTTCTTGACTACGGGGGATACTAGTTATATTTCTCAAACTATAATTGACGGCGATTCATCTGAATCTGTTGTTAAGTTTGAAAACGATGAGAACGCTACTACTATTATATCCGGCTTCACGATACAAAATGGATATAGCGAAAATGGCGGAGGAATCAACATAAGCTATCCATCTTCGCCAATCCTAAAACATCTAATCGTTAAGGATAATCAGGCAATAAATGGTGGCGGAATCTATGGCTTTATCCAGGTGGAAAATTGCGTTATAAGTCACAATTCCGCTGAATTCGGCGGAGGTTGCCACGGTATTTATGACGGCAGTATCTCTGATTGTGCTATTGAATACAATGGGGCATCACAAGATGGCGGAGGAGTTTTTGCAACTAATGATTTGACCTTAAGTAACTGCATTATTAACGGCAATTCAGCGTTCAATGGTGGAGGTATAGGCGATCATAGTAGAGGCGCCGGTGTTTCGATCAATGATTGCTCGATTATAAATAATTCCGCCATTAATGATGGCGGCGGAGTCAGAGCGCATTATGTTGATTTCATAAATGGAATTTGCCAGGATAACACAGCTGGAAACAATGGTGGGGGGATCTATTTTGAGTTTAGCCCGGTTTATTGGGGATTCAATCATTCTCTTTTCACTGAAAACCATGCCGGTAATCATGGAGGAGCCGTTTATAAACGTCCTGAACCTTTTAGCATAATAGAAATTTATAATTGCACATTTTATCAGAATTCAGCCAGCGTATCGGGTGGAGCATTAGGGGGCGGTACATATTTGGAATTTATTTACAATAGTATTTTCTGGGAAGATTCCGCGCCTGTTGGAAGTGAGATATCGGGATATATCCATTTCCACAATTGTAATATCCAAAATGGATCGGATATCTATGGCGAAACCAATATAGATTGCCACCCCTTATTCTGTAATCCTGATTCAGGGAATTTCTATCTGGCCGAAAACTCCTGCTGTCTGGGCACTGGCGATGAATATTATGGGGATGATATCGGCGCGTATGGCGTTGGCTGCCCGGCGATTATTAATGATTATCTTCCCGGTGATGTCAATATGTACAACGCCCAATGGCCTCCAATCGTAATTGGTGGGGATGTGACCTATCTGGTCAACTACTTCCGTAGCCTACCGGCAAGTCAGCCATGCCTGATTGACGGTTTCTGGAATTCCGCCGATGCCAACGGCGATTGCCTTGTAATAGGCAGCGATGTGACAAGGCTGGTGCTTTTTTTCCGAGGTCAGGGAGATGTATATTACTGCCCGGAATTCCCCCCGATGTGGCTTAGCCCGGACGATCTCCCGGAAGATGCGCCAGAGGGCTGGCCGGGGTGTGAGTAGTAAGGATAACAAAGACATATAATTACATAATCATGCAAAGTTTCGTCTGATCGCAGTGATGCGTGACCTGACGGGACAATCGCTTCCGCGGCTGCCGCCAAAATTCCTGTTTACAATCCAGACTTAAACAGTTAAATTACTTAGTTGTTAATATTTAGGAATTCCACGGCCGATAATCCGGTTATGGTTAAAAAACTGAAGAAGAATTAAGTCTATGTTTAAAAAAATACTGATAGCAAATCGGGGCGAGATCGCGGTTCGGGTGATCCGGGCTTGCCGGGATATGGGTATCAAATCGGTGGCCATATTCTCCGATGCCGACAAATACGCCCAACATGTTAGGTTGGCCGATGAGGCCTACAATGTCGGGCCGGCGCCATCGGCCCAATCTTATCTCGTTGTTGAGAAAATTATCGATGCCGCCAAACAATCCGGGGCAGAGGCAGTCCATCCCGGTTATGGCTTTTTAGCCGAGAACGCCGGATTCGCCGCCGAGGTCGCCAGGGCCGGACTTGAGTTTATCGGTCCGCCGCCAGAGGCAATCGAGATGATGGGCGACAAGATGGCAGCCCGCCGGGCGATGATCGATTCGGGTGTGCCGGTTGTGCCGGGTACCGAGAAGCCGGTCAAAGGTGAGGAGAAATCGATAGAGATCGCCAAAGATGTTGGTTTCCCGGTTATGATTAAAGCCGCCGCCGGTGGCGGGGGCAAAGGCATGAGGGTGGTCAAGTCGGTGGATGAAATAAAATCCGCTTTGCGAGGGGCGGCCTCTGAAGCCAAATCGGCGTTTGGCGATGATCGTATATATATCGAAAAATACCTGCCGCAGCCCAGACATATCGAAATCCAGATCCTTGCGGACAAACACGGCAATTATATTTACCTAGGCGAACGCGAATGCTCGATCCAGCGCCGCCATCAGAAAGTAATCGAGGAGGCGCCGAGCCCGGTAGTCGATAGCAAGATGAGACAACAAATGGGTGAAGCGGCGGTGGCCGCGGCCAAAGCCTGCAATTACTTTAACGCCGGTACGGTCGAATTTTTAGTCGATAAGGATATGAAATTTTATTTCCTGGAGATGAATACCCGTCTGCAGGTTGAACATCCCATTACCGAGATGATAACCGGCCTGGACCTGGCGGTCGAACAGATAAAGATTGCCGCCGGTGAGAAACTGGCATTGAAACAGGATGATATCAAGATAAGCGGCCACGCGATAGAATGCCGAGTCTATGCCGAGGACCCGGTTGATTTCCTGCCGGCCACCGGAACAATACGTAATTATCGCGAACCGGCCGGGCCGGGAGTGAGAATCGATTCGGGCGTTTACGGCGGCGCCGAAATCTCCGTCTATTATGATCCGCTGATCTCCAAACTGGTAACCTACGGCAAAGATCGAAGCCAGGCAATCGCCAGAATGGAGCGCGCCCTAGCCGAGTACCTGATTACCGGAGTTACCACTAATCTGAGTTTCCACATGAAATTACTGGAACATCCCGAATTTCTCAAAGGCAATCTGTCGACTCACTTTATCGAGGAACATTATAAGAAACCCGATGAGTTATCTAATGAACATCATCTGGCAATCGCCGTAGCGGCGGCTTTGGATGATTTTAAAAACAAGAATAAGGCTTTATCGTTTAAAAAAGGTGATTTGAAAAAGACCGACGGTAACAATAATTGGAAAATGAGTGGCCGTCCGGGAGTAACTAAAGCGCTTTAAGCTTAATCGATAATCACCAGAGGAATACTAAAATGATTTACGACGTCAAGGTTGATGAGAAAGATTATAAACTCGAGATAGTCGAAGAAGCAAAGAGCCTGAAAGTCAGTCTAAATGGCCGAACAATCAAGTTGGACAACCATAAGTCGGTAATTGGCCAACTAACGATGTTCCTTCAGGAAAACCAACCAATCGAACTTGAACTGTCCAGGGATAACGGCGTTTACGATTGCTGGCTGAATTCACGATTGGCCCGCTGTGAAGTAATCGATGAGAAAACAGCTAAATTTGCCAAGCTGATGGGGGTTACCGCCGGGGCCAGCAAAACCAAAGTCCTCAAAGCCCCGATGCCCGGTCTGATTGTTAATATCGAGGTCGAAGTCGGCCAGGAAGTCGCCAAAGGGGATGGCCTGATTATTATCGAGGCGATGAAAATGGAGAATGAATTGAAAGCCTCACAAGCTGGAAAGATAAAGCACATTAAAATTATAAATGGTCAGGCGGTCGAGAAAAACCAGGTCATGATTGAATTTGAATAGACCATATTATAGAAGATATTTAAAAAGCCGCCATCTAAATCAGGCGGCTTTTTTGATTTATCCAAATATGGTTTTATCTCAACAAGGTGATACTGGTGTTAGTCCGCGTCTGACCGCTAGCGACTCGAATGCAATAAATACCGCTTGGTAACGGTTGCCCGGAGTCGTTGTTGCCGTCCCAGGTGAAACTGGCTTTGGATGAAGCCGCAACCCGGATTTTTCCCGTTCTCACTGATCGTCCGAGTAGATCATAGATTTCCAGATCATAACATCCAGAACTGCCGCCGCTGATTTCTATATTTATAGAGTTATTAAATGGATTAGGATAAGCATTGATATTCATAATATCATCGGGCAATTCCAATACGAGGTCGCTAATCGACGTTGGGCTTTCGGCGATATCGATAACTTGACCTGGCAGAATATCATCCAGTTCCACCACTGCCAAAGAATTAAACGTTACAATTACACGTAAATTTTCATAATCGCCCGTTCCAAAATGTATAATGGGATCGCTGAATGAATACATCGTGGAAAGACTCTGGATTTGCCTGGTTCCGATCAGGACTTCCTCAGGTGGATCCGATGAATTCAAACCATATAGCTTTACAATAGCGCCCAGGGCCATAGTGTTGGGATAAGCGCCATATAACCGAATTTTGAGAAAAGAACCATTCTGATTCTGGTTGATAAGAACCTGGGCCGGATCATACACATAATTAACCGCAACTATGTCCAATTGGCCATCATTGTTTAAATCCGACGTAGCGCAACCGGCCCCGTTGTAGTTATCCATAACGTTGGATTCCTGGCTACAATCGGTGAATACGCCCGTGCCGTCATTCAGAAAAAGCATATTGTAATCGGTAGCCCGGTTAACGAATAAATCCAGATCGGCATCATTATCGAAATCACCAAAAGCAGCCGCACGGGTATAGCCATATACTCCGGTGTTTGATTGGCCGGTTATATTCGTAAAATACCCGGTGCCGTCGTTTTCCCACAAAGTATTAGAACCGAAGCCGCTGCTAATGTAAATATCGAAATCACCATCATTATCGATATCACCGACTGTGGCTCCTTGTCCGATGGGAAAGCCGTCTTCATTAGTGTTGCCCGATATATCCGTAAAAGTAGTATCTCCGTTGTTGCGGTATAGTCTGCATTGATGCGAAGTGTGGTTGCCTGCGACAAAAAGATCATCATCGTTGTCACCGTCAAAATCACATAGCATTGGCGTGAGCACATTTTCGATATCCTCTAATCCGGAGCCATCCGTAATATCGACAAATGTTTGCCCCTGGCGAACCATCAGATTACCTCCGCACAGGACAGCGAGTTCGGAATCGGGAGTATACTGAAAAAACGCCGAACCCATCTCTCTCACGTCAGCCACATTGTACGATTCGGCAACCTCATCGAATGGCGGGTGACCATAGTTCAGGTAGAGATGACCATGGTTGCTATATCCCGGATCGCCGGTAATAAAGAAGTCGGGAAGGTTATCTTTATCGATATCCGTAAGACATATATTATGATGATTATCTGAATCGGTGCTCAGCCCATATTCGTCGCCCATTTCCTCATAGGCGCCATACTGCCATCTATAGAGTCGGTCGGCTCCTAAATGGCTGGCTATTATTATCTCGCTATAACCATCGCCGTCAAGATCGACAATGCCGACCCCGCAGGTGAAATCCAAATCTGTTACGTTCAAAGGCTCAGCCATATCAATGAAACTAACTTGGCCAAATCCGGCTGAAGTTACAACAAGAGTAATTACCAATACACTCATTATTCTTGTCATGATGTTCCCCTTTGGATTCGATTTCTGCTCGCGTTCCACGAACATGTAAAAGTCTGTTTGTTCTAAGAATAACTATAATTATATCCTTTGTCAATATAATAATAGACAATTAGATAGCTTTAATTATTATGGGTTCGATCTTCATCATTAGACCGGGCCGAATTTATGTCTTTGCATATTTTGATAATTGATTATATTAATAGCGAAGAGGTATGTCCATCTTGGATATTACGCCATCTGATTATGAGTATTATCATGAAAAAGAATAGGTTTTTGGAGGATATTTGAAAGTTCTTGGTACTGACCATATAGGTATAGCGGTCAAAGATATTGATACATCGATGGAATTTTATCGCCGGGCATTAGGCCTGGAGCTTGGCGGGATCGAGGATATACCCGACCAAAACCTGAAGGTTGGTTTCATCGATACGGGTTCTGCCAAAATTGAACTTGTCGAATCAACCTCGGAGGAGTCGGCGATAGCCAAATATATCGCTAAAAAGGGCGAAGGCATTCATCATATCTGCCTTTTGGTGGATAATATCAGTGATGCCCTGTCTCGATGTAAATCTGAAGGATTCAAACTTATCGATAACGAACCGCGCGACGGGGCGGAGGGATCGAAAATTGCTTTCGTCCATCCGAAAGCCGCCGGCGGGGTCTTAATAGAGTTAAAGCAATTATCGAAGTAGGAGGTGTAATATGGTACACAATAAAATGTTACATGCAATTTTGTTGGCTATAATACTAACAATCCCAGCGGCAGCCCAGATTATCGATATTTTCGAGGGTTCATCAACGGCAGGCAGCCAGGGTGGGGCTGTTATGTTCAATTGTGACTTTCTCAACCCAATCGGCCTACCCGGATTCGGCGTGTATGTGAATTATAAGGGACAATTGCACGATGAATACAACCAGCGAGAAATGCAGTTGATGGGCGAGCTGCCATATTACTCGATTACCTACGAATTTGATCAATATTTCGACGATCCGCAGGGCTTGATGAATTTCTATTTCAGCGCCGGAACCGATACCCTGAAAGCCACCCAATCGCCTGAAAATACCGCTGATCAATTTCCACCAGAATCATATCTATACGCGCCATTTACCGATGACCTGATCGGCGATGCTATAGACCCGATCGGCAACTGGCTTGACCTTACCGGCAGCGGCATGTGCTACTCCGATACCCGGATCTATGGCTACCTGCAAAACGATACCGGTACCTGGCCATCAAGCCAGGGCCTGGACGCATTTATATATGTGCTGGGCTTCATGTCGCTTGATTCTACGATGTACGCGATGGTTTACGGCAATATCCCATTTATACTGACACCTGGCTTATACAAATTCGTCCTTGCGGATACCTCGTTTACTCAATTGGGCGATATCGATTACGAAGTAGCGGATGACCTTCTGCACATGGCCGCCGATTTGTCCGATTTCGAGAATGATCCCGAATGGGAAGGCTGGCCGCCTCCGGGTGGGTTTATAATGTCTATGGGCATCACAATAACAGCCGGTTTTACCGAACAGGCGCTTAACGATTTCACTTTCCCGACTTTCTATGTGCCTGAAACTCAATATCTCGATTTCGATAACAACACCGCGCCGGAAATCACCGATTACTGGTTCGATATAGTGCCGGGCGTGACTGTTATTCCACGAGTTAAGTATCTCGATGAAGATAATAATCAACCAATGGACCGCACACTATTTTTCAACTGGGGTTTCTACGATATGGCTAGCTGGGATCACACTTATTCCGACACCTCCCTATTCGAACATGTAATGGCCTGGCCCGGCGATGGTTGGTCATATTTCCATTATGAATTCTCCGATGGCGTCGAGACTTTCGAAACGCCCCAGGATTCGATTTATCTAACGACCACCGATATTGAAGATAACTCATTGTTACCGCGACGGTTCAGCCTAAACCAGAACTACCCGAATCCGTTTAACGGCTCAACCAGTATCACTTTCGATTTGCCTGAAAACGGACCGGTTAACCTGACAATCTATGACATGTTGGGCCGTGAGGTAGCCGAAATTGTTAACGGAAATGCTTCTAATGGACAGCATACGATAGTCTGGGATGGCAAAAACAGCGCCGGGCGGATGGCCCCATCGGGCGTGTATTTCTATAAGCTGACAGCAATGGGCCAAAGTATCACCCGGAAGATGAGCTACTTGAAATAGCGAGTAGGTCAGTGAGCCGTGGCTCCTGACCGAATGATGATCCGCGAGCCGCGTCTGTTAGATATGATGACCCCGTAACGCAGGGGGGATACATTGACTATACGAATCACATCAGTCTTGCTTTTAATGATTATAAGTGTCGCTACCCCACAAGACTGGCAATGGCAGCGCAACGATGAGCTTCTCAATCCCTCGGGCATAAAGACTAAAGGCATGAACACTCCGTTCACCGGCGATTTCGACGAGGACGGCGATATCGACTTGATAGTCGGCTGCAAAGGCGGAGTGGTTCAGTATTACGAGAATATCGGCACTCCCGATAGCGCGATCTGGCAGATGGATGAGGATTATTTTTCAACCCTGGATTTAGACACAACTTTCGCCCCTCAGCCATCGCTGGTGGATTTGGATGGGGACGGGGTGGACGAGTTGTTTTTAACATATACCTACCCTTATGGCGAACCAACTGGTTTAACTCATTTATACGTGAATACAGGCACAAGCGAATCTCCGATTTGGGAATTTGAGGAGTTTAGTTTTGATTATGAAAATCCGCACTATTCAAACCATCAGTTTATTGATTATGATTTTGATGGTGACCTTGATTTACTTATAGCCAGCCTTCCTTTTGCTTATGAAAGACTTTACTATTTTGAAAACTGCGGCGATCAATTTGACTATAATTTTCAAGTAGAACCCAGCATATTTAATACTCTAATTCCGCAACTATTTGGGCCTGAAATTAGATATAGGTTCGAT
Organism: Candidatus Zixiibacteriota bacterium; assembly: GCA_024231855.1. Lineage (GTDB taxonomy): Bacteria > Zixibacteria > MSB-5A5 > UBA10806 > 4484-95 > JAAEQD01. Next base: position 4,673 of record JAAEQD010000160.1, on the reverse strand, counting down.
GATGTTTATGGTGATAGCTTATTGGAGATACTTGTAATATCTGATGAATTTGATGGTGATGGATCACATATAGAAATTTACGTTAATGAAGGCGAACTTGATTTTCCAGATTGGCAGGAGCGGAGCGGATGGTTTATACGCGCAAGTGGTTTAACGAGTATTACACTTGATGATATAGATAACGATTCTGATTTGGACGTCATATTGGGAAACCATCATATCCCTTTGTATTACAAGGAAAATTTGGGATCCGCGGATTCTATTGAGGTGGACGACCTTTATAACGGAAAAATGCTTGGGCCATTCTTTATAGATATGGGAGAAAACATCTGTTTTGTTGATTATGATAATGATGATGATTTCGATTTTACATATTTCTTTAACTGGAGAACTTATCCGACTTATATGTATGATTATGGTTCGGCGGTGAATGTTGGAAATAGTTATGAACCGGTTTATGACTTCGCTCAAGGATTCGCATTGCCATTCGGCCCGATCTATTTTTGGAGCAATGTATTCTTGTCCGCGGGTGATTTGAATGGCGACGGTTTTCCGGAATTGACGACTCATATGCCCGCCGGAAGTTATTTTCTTAATGATAATGGAACAGGTTATAATACCCTCGATACGTTGGAACTAGACGATCCTGAATACTGCATGTATCCGGAACTAGCCGATTTCGACAACGATGGCTTGACTGACCTGATAATCCGCCATAGCGATAGCCTTTGGTGGCGGATATATAAGAATGTCGGTACGCCGGAAGAGCCGGCCTGGCTCTGGATGCCCGATTGGCTTAGCGGCGCCGATAGAAGCATGGGCATATTCAGGGCGGCCAATATCAATCGTGACGACAAAATCGATCTGGTTGGCGTTGGCCATCATATGTACCTTCATGGTTTTATCAATACCGGTTCGGGTGATGATGTTGCGTTTGAATATGATCCCTGGATATTCGCCGGCTGGGAGACTAACCGAATATCGTTCTACGACTGCGTCGACCTCGACGGCGATGGCGATGATGATGTCATAGTTGATTCATCCGGTGTGATCAACTTTATCGAGAACATGACTCCTGTTGATATCGCCGAAACCGATCGTAACCTGCCCAAGGGCTTCGCGCTTATGCAAAACTATCCCAATCCTTTCAACGGTTCAACAAAGATTTCATTTATATTGGATAAGCCCGGTAAGGTTAATCTGACCATCTATGATATCCTCGGCCGGGAAGTGACCGGAATTGTTAATGGAAATGCTGATAGTGGAAAGCATACTGTAGTCTGGGACGGCAAAAACAGCGCCGGACGGATGGCGCCATCGGGCGTGTATTTCATCAAGCTGAATACAGATGGCGAAAGCATCGCCCGGAAGATGATTTACTTAAAATAGCAAATTCCTAATCAAGGAGTTACAATGAAGATTAGTTGCAGCATCATACTCTTGATCATATTCACAAGTATCTCCTCCGCTCAGGATTGGCATTGGCAGCGCAACGATGATCTTCTCAACCCATCTGGCATAAAGACCAAAGGCATGAACACGCCATTCACCGGCGATTTCGACGATGACGGCGATATCGATCTGATAGTCGGCTGCAAGGGCGCTGTAGTTCAGTATTACGAGAATATCGGCAGTCCCGATTCCGCGATCTGGCTGATGAGCGAGGATTATTTCGCGACGCTGGATTTGGATACATCGTACGCGCCACGGCCATCACTGGTGGATTTGGATGGGGATGGGCTAGATGAGTTGTATATTTCACGTCAGGATAACGGCGGGGGATATTCTTTTAATGGGATTCAGGAATTCGAAAATACCGGCACGCTGGAAATCCCTGTCTGGGAAGAAAATGTATTCGATATGGGATATAATATTGACGACATTATTTTTCATCAATTTATCGATTATGATGGTGACGGCGATGTTGATATAGTGGGATTCTCTGATGGATTGCAGTTATTCGAGAATATCGGCGATGCGGAAAATCCTGATTTTGAATTAAATGAAACAATATTTGAATCGTTAGATTGGTGGGTCGGTAGCGAATCTAAAATTGCGATGGTTAATTTAGCCGGCGATGACAAACTTGAATTGATCTCAATACCTCATGAAATGCCTGACGCTTACGATTTAACTTTTGTCGAATACTATGTTAATTCCGGCACTGAAGAAAATCCTGATTGGGAGTATGATGGCGAATTGATTCATGCCGGTTATTGTTCAAACGCGCACTTTTTTGACGCCGATAACGACGGCGATTCGGATATGCTAATTGGTAATCACTGGGTACCTCTTTTCTATAATGAGAACCTTGGTTCATCCGCATATTACGAATTCGTCGATATATTTAACGGTCGGCAGATAGGCCCGATGTATTATTATCACGCGGATAATATCTGTTTTGTAGATTATGACAATGACAATGATCATGATTTCATTTGTTTCTATTCATGGTGGCAATGGCCGATGGAATATGATTATCTGAGTTGGGAGTCAGCAGCTAATATTGGGGACTTGACTGCTCCCCGTTATGACTTCACCCGGAATTTCCTGCCCTGGATCGGTTATCCGCCCTATACGGATAAAACCTTCTCCAGCGGCGACCTTAATGGGGATAATTTCCCTGAACTCGCCATAAACAATACTACGCCAGCTTATTATATTAATGATAATGGCACGGGCTATTCAGGTACCGCCGTTTTTGAAATAGATAACTTCAATTTTAACCAGTATCCCGAATTGGCAGATTTTAATGGCGATGGATTGACTGATTTGCTTATTAGAACAAGGGATAGCCTGGAATGGATGTTCTATAAAAATGTCGGCGACCCAAATATTCCGGCCTGGTTAAGGATGCCACAATGGCGCGAAAATATTGATATCCCAATATTTCAGTTCCGAGCGGCTAAGATCGATCATGACGACAGAATCGATTTAGTGGGAATAGATGAGAATCAGCAAATGCATGGCTTTATCAATGTCGGGTCGGACGATGATATCTCATTTACTTACTTACAGGAGATATTCGAGGGATGGGATACCTATTCGGTCCGTTACTACGATTGTGCTGATCTCGACGGCGACGGGGATGATGATATCGTGGTTGACTCATCGGGTGTGATCAATTTTATCGAAAATATGACGCCTGTGGATATCACAGAAACCAAACGTAACCTGCCCGATGGTGTCTCGCTTTCGCAAAACTATCCCAATCCGTTTAACGGCTCGACGAATATCTCATTCACTCTGGAAAATAACAGCCATATCAAACTGACGATATTCGATATCCTTGGCCGGGAGATTATATCGCTGGCCGATGAAACATTAAACGCCGGTGAGCATACAATTACCTGGAACGCGGCAAGTAACCTGTCATCGGGAATTTATTTTTATCGGTTGAAGACGGATGAGCGGATATCTTCAAAGCAGATGGTTTATATTAAGTAGGCGAATAAGCTTAACTACAGTATTCTTCATATATATTTATTTTGTATTTAGCATGTCCTTTATTCATGCATCTATATATGAGTGGTCCAGAAACGACAAACTAATAGAAAATGCTGAAATAAAGTTTTCGGAAAATTCAGATACTGTTTTTGCGGATTTTAACAATGATGGTTTCACCGATATGATATTAAAAGTTCCTGATAGCAGGTGGAAAGTTTATACGAATACCGGAGATACCGCTAATCCTGAATACCGGATTGAATTAGAATGCTTGCCGAGTTTTATAGCTGTAAAAACAGTGTATTTAAACCTCGATAACAAAATTGATCTGGCATGTCTTTACGCGAGCGGTTCTCTTCGCGGTTATATAAATAATAGCGCAGATGAAAGTATTTCATTATATTCTGAGCCCGATCTATTTAAAAGCTTAAGCGATATTGTTATTTCCAATATTACATTTCTTGATTTTGATGTTGATGGCGATTTAGATCTATGTGCGGAGACAGATAGCCAAATTATCGCTTATGAAAATAAATCGTTTAATGATTCCGATGGAACGGTGGTTCAATGGGCTGAGGAAAATTTCCCGAATCCTTTCAGCTCGCCAACAATAATGTCATATGAAGTCCTTCAAGAAGGAAATGTAACCATTAAAATATATGATATTCATGGAAAACCCGTTTCCCATTACAGGCTGGGGGTACAAAAGCCCGGTTCATACGTGTATAATTGGGACGGAAAAAATAATAAGGGCATTGATATGCCTAGTGGTATCTACTTTGCTAAACTTCGGGCAAAGTATGATATAATCAAAAAGAAAATAACCTTTCTAAGATAGCCGATTAAATACGCAGCCCATATTGTCCACATTATAAATAAATATTTAAATAAACTCTTGCCAAATAAATAAGTTATTATATATTATGTGGCTTGGGAGTGGGTTGACAGACCCACTCTTTTGATTATTGGCAAAACGGCCGATTGATAGTAATATGGAACAAGTTGAAAACGTAAAAGCGAAATTCGAATCGATTGCCGAGGAGATGGGATTCGAGCTGGCTTTATTGACCGGCTCGAAGCTTGGAGGGCATACCGTGATACGGGCATTTATCCATAAACCAGGCGGCGTGACGATTGATGATTGCAAGAACTTATCGCGGGCATATTCGGATTATCTCGATACCGATGACCCGATCGCCGGCGAGTTCAAGCTTGAGGTCTCCTCG
>JAAEQD010000159.1 GCA_024231855.1 Candidatus Zixiibacteriota bacterium | reverse complement strand
CCAACCGTTCGTACAGGCCTTGGCCCGATGATACTCAGTTCCATAATAAGTGAAATCGAAGCCAAAATCGAGCCAGCCGGAGTTGCCGTCATCGATATTATAAGGAAATTCGATAACTTCGCCTATTTCTGTTATATCGACCCAATCATACGCGGGACCTTCCTGATCGTCGCTGTCGGCGCAATAGTAACCGTATTCATCCTGGCCTTCAGGTTGAGCCGGTGTCAAATTGTAGCGCAGAAGCCCATTACCGTCATTGACAAATTCCAGATTTACGACAGCCTGTTGGCCTGAAGGTACTTCGATTTCGATCTGCTCCGGCGAGAACGAAAAGTCCGGCATCCCGGCTGTTCCATAAACCGGACGCTGGGTATGTTGGCCAAAACCGGCCGAACCATATTTCATGAAGAAAAAGCCATCCCAGCCAAAATTGGTGCCCCAACTGTTTTTAACGATCCAGGCGCCTTCGCCGTCGCACATGTTATCATCCCAGCCAATAATGACCACGGCGTGATTGAGCGGTTCGACATCGGCATGTTCATAGCAGCCATTGCTATAAGAATTAAAATCATCATAAACCGTAAAAGTAGTCGACAACGGACTAAGCATCAGAGCATTTTTGATAGCGTTGACATTGTTGGGTACGTCCTCGCAGCCTTCCAAGTAAGCCACTGGAGTGCATTCACCTTGAGTACAGGGATAGTCATCGTTAGCGCAATAAGGCATACAGGATTCCTCGACCGCGCCGTAACCCATAAAGACATGGTAGGCATCCGCCATCCAGCCGCCGCCGCAGTCTGAACCGCTAAAATTACAAACCAGGGCTTGCTGCTCCGAGAAATCAGGAACTACCCCTTCGGCGATAATATAGGCTGACTCAAAAGCGTGCGTTGCGGCAAAAGCCCAGCACGATCCGCAACTGCGCTGATCATCGACAACAGAAACACAGCCAAACTCATCCCAACTGAAATAATCCTGGGTAGACAATAGAACAGGCGGCGGCGAATCGTTCAACGCTTCGAAACGAGCCCTGACATCATCGGGAATTTCCAAACCCAATCGCATCTGTCTCTCTTCGGGCGATAAATCCATCATCGAGGTCTGCCCGGCTGTCCATTTAAGTCCGTTGGCCTCGATCATTTGTTGAATTTTCAGTACCTCATCGGAAACTTCCGCTTTGGCAACAACTAAAGGAATTATTACTAACATCAGTGAAATAAAAACTATGGCCGTCTTACGCATCTTCACTCCTTTTGAATATTATCATCAATACTTTAAATTTAGCATATAAATAACGATTGTCAATGCCAAATATCGTGTATTACCAATAACTTTGCCCATTACCGATCCGATAAGCAAGTAAATTAGCTCTTTTAAAAAATCTATTATCGCCCTCCCAAAAGTCATTAGTTTCAAAATCACAGCATGATCACTCAGTTAAGACTGAAAATTAACAGTTTATCTTAATCCGAACAAACTTCATCTGACCTCTTAACCGAGGATTATGAGTTAATTAGGTAATACTTACGTGATGTTTAGATTTATCCGAGTCAATAAAAAAACCGGCCCTTAAAAGAGCCGGTTACGAGAAAATCTTTACTATTTAAGAAGCGACATCTTTTTCGTCTCAGCCCAGTCGTCGGCTTGGATTTTATAGAAATACGTACCCGAGGCCACACCGGCGGCGTTCCATGATACTTTTTTATGTCCGGCCGGCTGGCGGCCGTTGACCAGTGTTGTCACTTTTTCACCGAGAATATTGAATATTTCCACGGTTACGAAACCTGATTCGAGCAGATTATATTCAATTGTTGTCGTCGCGTTGAACGGATTTGGATAACAGCTAAATAAGGCCAGTTGCGTAGGCTGATTAGCTGAATCATCAACCGATGTTTGAATATAGGGTAGCGCCCCCCTGTCATCGCTATATCGGCCGCTGGCAATACACGGCGAATCTACTTGAAGATTGAAATCGTTGTTGGCTGGATCAATAAACATCGGATCTAAATCCTGATCTCCCAGACCGGGAGAAAACGGTTCTACCGAATCGCCGCCTCAGCTGGGGCAGAATTCCGCGTACCGATATCTGAAGGCATCGTAAATAGTATTATAGCCCAAGTATGCCGGATGTTCGCCTTCAACACAATAAAATCCATAGCAGCAATCAGTTACAATATTATCATACACATATGTGCCGGCGCCAAGATTGGGATACATTATCTTGATACCGGTATCAATACAACCTGAAATCGAATTGTTTTTAATAGTTCCGGATGCTTCGTTTACGAAATATATGCCGCCCAAACCGCCGATCAAGATACAGTTTTGAATATCCAGGTTAGAACCGGTAACGCCTATATGAATCAGATTATTATTCTGGGCGTAAACTTTGGCGCCATTTCCGTTGAGATAAACATTTAAACCGGAGCCAATTCTCAGATCGCCCAGGTATTCGATACCCGGATCAAGCTCGATGTATTTATCATAGCCACCCTGACTTTCGGCTTCAGAGAAAAGGATCTGAAGGCTCTGATATGCCAGGGCCGGCGTACTGGCGATCAATATAATCGCGATTAGCAGTATTAATAATTTGTACATTAAACCTCCTTTCGGGAAGATTGCCGTGTTTTGATAATAATATATAATAAATCCTATAATTGACAATATCTATTTTGCTATTTACAATTAACAATTTTTGGTTGATAGAATTTGGTGATTAAGGTAATTTTACCGGCAGGATGAAAAATATCAGGTTTTGAGGATGCGAGGATTTAATGAAAATTAAAATAATCACGATTATGCTAATATTATCAGCATCGGTTTATGGCCAGGTTAATATCGAAAAGATGCGGCTGGGATTGACTGAACCCGGCATAGCCGGCTCTATTGACCTCTCCTATAAGATTGTCAGGGGTAATTCGGAATTCACAGAGATCGGTTTAGGCCCGAATCTAATTTGGCGAACCGGCCGTCATCAGATGTTCATTCTCAATAATCTTTCGCGCGTTTCATCTAATGGCGGCTCGATAATCAACAAAGGTTTTTCCCATTTTCGCTACAATTACGATTTTACAAAAAAGTACATATATGAATTATTTATCCAGGCCCAATACGATCGATCCCGTCATCTGGAGCATCGTTACCTGGCCGGTTCTGGTATTAGAGTAATAGCTGTTAATAGCGAAAATTTCAAAATGGCGAATGGAATTACAGGGATGTATGAATACGAGGAGTTATCATCAGGAGATATTTCCAGGCTCGTTCGAGGCAGTTTTTATATGACGCTGAATTTCAGCAATGCTGACAGTATTTCATTTACTAATACGATCTATATACAACCGTCAACAGAAAATATAAATGACTACCGTATCTTGAATGAAGGCCAATTTAAAGTGAAGATTACAGGTTATTTCGCCCTGACTACCACAATTCAATATCGCTATGATTCCAGGCCGCCGATAGATATAAAACACTACGATCTGGGCATCAAAAACGGCCTGGAATTCGGCTTCTGAGTTGAGTCGATAAATACATCAAATATTGTGCTTTGAATGACCGATAAATATCCATACAATCTCTGAGTTTTCTATTGATTATCTTTGCCGGGCTATATATAATCTACAATAATATTGGTGGCAAACGGCGAATAGTTTAACTCGCTTTAAGTTTTTGGATAATCGCATCAAAGAGGGTTTTAGTAACTCATAACTTTAAATATCCAGGAACAATTTTTGCAAGTTAATAAGTCGATCAAATCCAAGGAGATGTTCTCATGATATACGATTATCTTCACCGAGAAGTCGAAATCGATGAAAAGCTTTGTTTCGTGATTATGCCTTTTCGAGATGATTTAAGTAACATTTACAAGGAAGGGATTAAACCAGCTGTCGAAAAGCTGGGGATGCGATGCGAGCGGGCTGATTATAATATTGCCTCCGATCCAATCTTATTCCAAATTTTCGACGAAATTCTTAAGGCAAAGATAATCATCGCTGATTTAACCGGGGCTAATCCTAATGTTTATTATGAATTAGGCATCTGTCATGCATTAAAACGACAAGTAATACTTCTTAAGCAAGAGGGAGAAGAAATTCCTTTTGACCTGGCCGGTATCCGTCAATGTGAATACTCCGATAGATTAGGGGGAGAAAAACAAATCCAGGAAGTTTTAGAATCGACTATTGAAGAACTAAGCCATGAGCCTAAAATAGCAATTGAGGCTAGAGACGCCCAAAAACTACTGGAAAAAGGAATTTGGGGTTGGAATAAATCCGATGAAATTCTACTGAAATATGAAGAATTTTTAGAGGTTATGCTATGGCGTGATGAGCTAAACTTAACTGATGATGAATACGCGTTTTTGGCCTACACGGCGGCATATTTTGGCAAATTCATGAAGCAGCTTTGCGTACTTGCCCACGATAATGCTCAGGCAATAAATGTACTAATAAAGGAAGCCGCTACCGGCTCATTTACTCGTGTACCATGGCGAGCTGCTTACATGCTGGAGCATTTTAATATGAATATTGTTAAAAATGAGATCGCCCAATATAAAGGTTTTGTTGCTAATTCCGGATTCTATCCTGATGCAATTATTGAAAAAGCGACGTTACAGCGCCTTAAGGAAACTATTGATGACAAAAACAATCCAAAAGAAGATAGGGATAAACTGTCGCAAGTCCTTAAACAAATTCGAACCGAATTCGGCCTACAGTCCTAGAATCGTCGTCTAATATTTACTGGATTCTGTTCTCCAGGTTTGTTCGCGCTGTAAAAACACGCTTTATATGATAATACATTGACGAGAAATATTTCAATATTGATATAGCATAGAGAACTATCGTTTGATATAATACGTTTGAATTTGTAATTGAACGATTTAATCTCAATGTCGTTCGGTATATGTTGAGGTAGAAAAAACAATAAAAATGCCGAAATAAATAATAGCTAATGGTAAAGATAAAAGCAAGAAGGGAGCCGTCAGATGGCCTCGACTGATACAGCAACCCCATCCAACTTCATCTGGAATATTATCGATGAAGACCTGACAAATAACAAAAACGAAGGGCGCGTTCATACCAGGTTCCCTCCGGAACCCAACGGCTGTCTTCATATTGGACACGCCAAGGCGATATGTATCGATTTCGGCACCGCTGAACGATATAAGGGATTATACAATTTGCGTTTCGACGATACCAATCCCAGCAAGGAAGAAGTCGAGTATGTGGATTCGATTATTGAAGATATCCATTGGCTGGGATTCGATTGGCAGGATCGCTTGTATTACGCCTCGGATTACTTCGATAGGCTATACGAATACGCCGTACAATTGATCAAGGATGGCAAGGCGTATATTTGCGATTTGAACGCTGACCAGACCCGGGAGTATCGGGGTACCCTGACCCAGCCCGGCCAAAATAGTCCTTTCCGCGACCGTTCGGTTGAGGAAAACCTGGATTTATTCAAACGGATGAAAGCCGGCGAATTCCCCGATGGATCGCGTACGCTACGGGCCAAAATCGATATGACATCGGGCAATTTGAATATGCGTGATCCGGTTATTTACCGGATAATGAAAATGCCGCATCACCGAACCGGCGACAAATGGAACATTTATCCGATGTATGATTTCACGCACTGCTTGTCGGACTCTATTGAGGGGATCACACATTCTTTGTGCTCGTTGGAATTCGAGGACCATCGGCCACTCTACGATTGGTATATTGATCAGCTTGGCGTTCACCATCCTCAGCAAATCGAATTCGCCCGGCTTGGCTTGACTTATACCGTAATGAGCAAGCGCAAACTGGTTCGTTTGGTCAATGAAGATCGAATAACAGCTAATGATAAGACAAAAATAACCAGCCTGGGCGGTTGGGATGATCCCCGGATGCCGACTTTATCGGGATTGCGCCGGCGGGGTTATTCGCCTGAATCGATCCGGGCATTCGCTGACCGTGTGGGAGTAGCCAAGCGCGCCAGCACAGTCGATCTGGCTTTGCTGGAACATCAGTTGCGTGAAGATTTAAACAAGCGGGCAACGCGGGTTATGGGAGTGCTTAAGCCGCTTAAGGTGATTATCACGAATTACCCCGAGGGCCAAACAGAGGCGCTGGAAGCGATCAACAACCCGGAAGACCCCGAAGCCGGCACACGCAATATACCGTTTAGTAGGGAGATTTATATCGAGCGGACCGATTTTATGGAGGAGCCATCCAGGAAATTCTTCCGGCTCGGTCCCGGCCGCGAGGTACGTCTGAAGCACGCTTACTTTATCACCTGCACCGATTTCGTTAAGGATGATAACGGTGAGGTGATCGAACTGCGCTGTACCTATGATCCGGCTACTAAAAGCGGCTCATCACAGGATGGCCGCAAGGTAAAAGGCACACTTCACTGGGTATGCGCCGATCAGGCTCTCGATGCCGAAGTTCGCTTATTCGATAATCTGTTTGCCAAAGAGAATCCCGAGGAGGTCGAGGAAGGTCAGGATTTCACGGCCAATATCAATCCCGATTCGCTTGAGGTTTTAAGCTCGTGCAAGGTCGAGCCCGGTTTATCCGAGGCGAAGCCGGGCGAGTATTTCCAGTTTATCCGTCACGGCTATTTCTGTATCGATTCGAAGGATTCCAAACCCGAGTCGCCGGTTTTCAATCGCACGGTAAATCTGCGTGATACCTGGGCCAAGATGCAGAAGAAGGGCAAGTAGAAGCTATACGTTATGATTATTTACGGGCAGGCCGAATTTTAATCGGCCTGCTTGTTTTTTATTAGTCGCCCCTTGTAACCTCAGCTTTTATCATCTATAATAGCTCTAATAACAGATAACAATAAAACAGGAGGGGAAATGGAATCTTACGCGATTCTTGGTTTCGTATTTGGGATTATCGCGTTTGCGGCGGTGTTGATGCAAGCGAACGAAGTCAGGAAGATTAAGACAAGACTGGATAAACTGGAAAATATTGCCGAAAGCGACGCTTCCTGAAATATAAAGGAATAGATTATGGATGAACGCTATTTAAAACTAGATAACGAGCTTATGTATATCAGGCATAACGGTATAAAACCCGGTCGGAGATCTCTTCTATTCGTCCATGGTCTGGGTGATTCGGGCTTGAGTTTCGAGGATGTTTTCAAATACGGGCAGTTAGACTCATTTAACATAATCGTGCCGGACTTGATCGGTTATGGTAAAAGCTCACAGGCGTCCTCGGAAAACGGCTATTGTTACGAGGCGCATCTTCAAAGATTGTGGCGGTTGATAAATGAATATCGATTAGATAATATAATCCTGCTCGGTCATTCGATGGGCGGCGATTTGACCACCCTTCTCTGCCAGGCCGATACCGATGGATTGATTAAGAAATATATCAATATCGAGGGCGATGTTACCCAGTTTGATCTGTTTTTATCCGGCAAGGCTATCGAAGCCGATCGTGAAGGTGTATTTGAGAAATGGTTTTTCAATGATTTGATGCGGGATAAGATATTTTTCAGTTCCCAACGTATCCGTTCACTGAGGTTGTATTACGCCGGTTTGAACTTCTGCCGGCCCGAGGCTTTCCTGGCCAATGCTAAAGAGTTGGTGGCCAGAAACAGCTCATTGGCTGGGCCATATAAAAGCGAGATCGGCGAAATCTATTGTTCGCTGTCTAACCCCCGTGTTTTCTGTTACGGGACTAAGAGTTTGAGCAATGAGACCCTGGCATTTCTTAAGGAAAACAACATGGAAGTTCAGGCCTTTGAGGGCGCGGGCCATAGCCCGATGGTGGACAAATCCGAGGAATTTTATGAATTTCTCTACAATTATTTAGATTAGCTTCAATCCCTATACTATTGAGACAATATCTCAATTAGTACCAACACATTGAATAACAAAAGATTAGGTTAATGAATAATAAGTTATAAATAAATCTTGACAATATGCAACTTTCTTATATATTTACCGTAAACTGGTTTGCAATACAAACCGATATGTAAAACAGACAGTTTACGGAAAGGCGGTAAATACTATGAGTAATATTAACCTGAAAAAAATCGAGCGAAAAGCCTACCTAACTTATTATCAGGATGGAATATGGGATATTGCCATGGGCTTAGGCTTTTTAATAATCGGCATAATGGTCGCTTTTGAGCTGGCATCATTTGTGGCAATTTTCGCGGCGGTTATCGCGGCTATGGTCTCTACCCTGTTTAAGGGCAAGATGTCCTTCACGCGGTCACGAATCGGGCAGGTTGAACCGAGCGTCAGTTGGAAGGCTAAAGAGAAACGTCAACTAAAGCTCCTTCAGATTGTCGGCTTTATCAGCGTTGTGGCGGGCATATTCAATTTCATAGCCTTCACCGGCCACGCCGACTGGCAGACTATGATCAGGAATCTGGGATTGATACCTTTCGGCATGGTCTTATCATCTATCATTTTTATAGTTGGCGCGTTGCTGGGAATGAAACGATTCATGATTTATGCTGTTTTGATTCTGGGAATGTTTATCTATGGTCATTATATGGGCATTCCATTCTTCGAGTATGTCATTTTGCTTGGTTTGATAATCACTATTTCCGGCGTTACTGTGCTGGTCAGATTTTTGCGGAAATATCCTAAACAAAATGAGGATAGTGGTTATGGAATCTAAACTTGATTTGAAAGAAATAGAAAGTAAGGTAAAAAGAGCAGGAGATAATGACGGCTTGCTCGAGATTTGGATTGGATTTGTATTAATTTCCTTAGTTTTACTGTTTCGTTTTTTTGACACCTTTTATTTCCGCAATTTGCTTATTTTACCTATCCCTATAATTGTTGGCGCTATAATCAAATATCTCGGAAAAAAATATGTTACTGAACCTCGTCTGGGAATCGTAAAACAAAGAATAAAATATAAGTCTTTCCGTTCACATTTTATTTCCTTTTTATGCTTTGCAGGTGTATATGTACCATTAAGATTGTTGTTCCATAATTTCTTTGTTTCCCATAGAGAATGGAGTTGGCATATCTATGCAGCAATCATAGTGGTAGGGTCTTTTGTTGTTGCATATCGTATGCGCCTAAAAAGATATTGTTTTTATGGATTAATATTCGCGGCGCCATTTTTAAGTTTAGGAATAACTCAGCAAGCCAATATTCTATCTATTAATAAATTTTTACCATTCTTCATATCATCCGGCATATTCATTATCATCGGCCTAATCATGCTCAAACGCTTCATAACCAAATACCCTAAACAATCGCCGGAGGTTACCGATGACAGAGCATAAATCCAACGGCGAAAATCTCAAGCCCAAATCGACTATCGATAAGCTGATTCACGAACCGGCGCGGTTGAATATAATGTCTTACCTATACGTAGTCGAAAGCGCGGATTTCCTGTTTCTGATGAACCAAACCGGGCTAACCAAGGGCAACTTATCATCTCATTTGAGCAAGCTCGAAGAGGCCGATTATGTGGAAATCGAGAAAAAGTTCGTGAGCAAGATTCCTCGTACATTTTTACGTCTGACTTATAAAGGCCGTAACGCGTTTAATAAATATCGTCGAAATATGAAACAGATGCTGGATGATTTGCCGGATTGATTAATTTTGCATATCGCGCCGGGTGTCTGCTACTTCCTGGCCGATCTCGACACTGCAAACTGCCCGGATCGATTCGTGCTCCCGCTCGAAATTTCCGATAATACGACGTCCTTCGATCGAATGCGCCGGAATCAAATTATGCCCTCGACAGCATTCGCAACCCTTATATTTGGTTTTAAATTTATAGATTGAAAAAACTAAGGGAACAATGATGATTGGCCAGAACGCGAACATCGAAATAGTACATATAGCCCAGAGCCAGAATTCATCCTCCCGGGTTCCCCGTCTGAATGTTTTTGATGGTCCAATCCAGCCGCAGAGTTTGCAGACATAGTTGATCTTTTTTCGTTTTTTCATCGGAATATCCTCTTGAGTTATTATCGTCATCAGTAGCGAGGAAATAACAGACTTCTAAAAAAACTCTGAGCGCCTGAAAAAGAATATTTATATAATATTGATAATTGATTGTATTTGAGCTACAATAGACAGCGGAGGATAACTATTCAGAAAGGTAAGATTATGTCAAAAAATTCAACTTTCTTGAGACAGTCAATAATTCTGGCAATCGTATCGCTTGTATTGATTATAGGTTCATGTTCACAATCCAATAACGAACCGCGACTTGTTGGCGAGATGAAACCCGAACTCGTTTTAATCCCGGGCGGAGAATTCATGATGGGCAAGGATGGCGGCAGCGAGCACAGCCCGGCTCATGAAGTACATATCGATTCTTTCTACATGGATAAATACGAGGTTACCAACGCGGAATTTCATGAGTACTACCTGGATACCGACAGCAAGCTGCCGGAATTCTGGGGCATGGAGGAATTCCACTGCGGCCCGGATTTCCCGGATCACCCGGTTATCGGGGTCAGTTCCGGAGAAGCCAAAGATTACGCCGAATGGGCCGGTAAAAGACTGCCTACTGAAGCCGAATGGGAGTACGCCGCCAGGGGCGGCCTGGTCGATATGGATTACGCCCATGGCAATGATTTAGATACATCCAAAGCTAACTATACACTAAACGGCCAGACGATTGGCCCGGCGCGTGTCGGCAGCTACGCTGCCAACGGATTCGGATTACATGATATGACCGGCAACGTCGTCGAATGGGTGGCAGATCCGTATGATAAAGACTATTATAAATCAAGCCCCGCAGATAATCCCCTCGGTCCGGAGAAAGGCAAATTCAAGGTTATTCGCGGCGGCGGCTGGCATACGGGGCCGTATTGCTGTCGGTTATATTTCCGCAACGCCCTGCCGACGGGCTTACGGGATATTAATGTCGGTTTCAGATGCGCTAAAGATTTAGATTAGATATACACGAATATTATAGCTTGATATCAATTAAAAGTCAGGTCACGCGTCGCCGCGACCTGGCTTAACAATTTGGTTACTTTTTCTCAATGATATCTATTTGAGATTCATCCCGATATGGCGTTTCACGAATCGGCCGGAGCCAACATCACCAACGAACACTCCCTGGATAGCGACCACCTGGCCGCGGCTTATCGTAGTATCGGGATAGCCCTTAAGTTTGAAACCTTCGAAAGGCGACCAGTCGCAATTAGTCTGTAGGTTTTTATGAGACAATGTGACTTTCCTGTGCGGATCGAAAACGACCAAATCGGCATCCGCCCCGATAGAGATATTTCCTTTTTCGGGGTACATCCCCATCAGCTTGGCCGGATTTGTGCAGATCAATTTCACGAGTTGGGATTCGGTTATCCGTTTCTTGCCCACGCCATAGGAATACATCAGCGGCAGAAGCGTTTCGACGCCGGGCATCCCGAATGGAATCTTGGTGAAATCTCCTTTCCACATCGCTTTCTGTTTCTTGTTGAAAGTGCAGGTATCGGTAGCGACTACCGAAACATCGCCTGCCGCCATCGCCTCCCAGAGTCGATCCGAATCGGCTTTCTTCTTGACCTGCGGGCAGGTGCCGTAGAGATGGCCATTGGGCTTTTTGAATACCGAATCATCCAGCAACAGATATTGGGGGCATGTTTCGGCATACACGTTGAGTCCTCGCTTTTTGGCATCGCTGATAATATCCGCGCCTTCGGCCGTAGACATATGCACGATATATAGCTTGCCGCCGGTGGCCTCGGCCCAATTGACCGCCCTCTGAATCGCCTCGGATTCGATAAAATTAGGCCGGGATAATACGTGGCAATAGGCGCCGTACTTTTTCATATCCTGCTTATTGTGATATCGATCCAATAGCAAATCGAGCACCCGCACCGATTCGGCATGAACGCCGACCATGCCGCCGAAACCGGCGGTCTCTTCCAACGCCGCGAACAACGCGTCGTCATCGCTGATCATGCCTTCCCTGGCGTAAATCATGAACATCTTAAAAGTCGTATAACCGGAATCGGCCAATTGGAAAAGCTCGCCTTTGGTTTTTTCGCTCCAATCGGTGGGTACGGCGTGAAGGGCGTAATCGACCGAAACTTTGCCGTCGGCTTCGGCCCGACGAGCGGCAACAGTCTTTTTAAGAGTCTCGCCCTTTTTCTGAATCGCGAAATCAATGACAGTCGTCACACCACCGCAAGCGGCGGCTTTGGTCCCGTTTTCGAAATCATCCGCGGATACCGTACCGCAAAACGGTAATTGCAGGTGAACATGAACATCTATAGCGCCGGGAAAAACTATTTTTCCTTTCGCGCTTATGGTCGTCCTGGCTTCATTGGGGAGCTTATCGGCTATGGCTGTGATCTTACCTTTATTGATTCCTATATCGGCCTTATAAGTCCCTTCGGCGGTGACTATTCTGCCACCGGTAATTTTAAGATCCATAACTCCTCCGGATTTTTACCAATTAGGCTGCCACCAGCTTCATGCAATCCCACACGGGACAGACCTGCACACATAACGAACAGCCGGTGCATAGATCCTTATCCACAACCGGGATTCTATCCTCGCCCGGCTTCAAAGCCTGATAGCCCGCGTCGCGGCATGATACAACACAAAGATCACACTTTACACACGTATCTTTATCAATCGATGAGACCATCCTGGGTTCACGGACCAGCGCGTTATGATCGGCAAGCTTAGAGAGGGAAACGCCAATGAAATCGTCGATTTTTTCAAACTGATGATCCTCCATGAAACCGCGCAAACCGTCTTCCAATTCCTCGATAATCCTGAACCCATGAAACATCACGGCCGTGCAAATCTGGACATTGGTCGAACCCAACAGGATAAATTCAGCGGCATCGCTCCAGGTCTCGATTCCACCGATTCCTGAAATCGGGCATTTCAAATCAGAGGCGATCGTGGAGACAGCTTTCAGCGCGATCGGCTTTATAGCCGGACCTGAATAGCCCCCATGCGTGCTTTTGCCATTGACGTCGGGTACGGGATTCAAGGTATTGAGATCGACGCCCATAATCGAAGCTACGGTGTTTATGGCCGAAATAGCCACTGCCCCTGCCTCCAGGGCGGCCCGGGCAGGCTCGCGGATATCGGTAATATTAGGAGTCATTTTGGCCATAACAGGGATACTGGAAACTTCCGTGACCCATGCTGTTACCTGCCCGGTTATTTCCGGGCTTTGGCCAATAGCCGCGCCCATTCCTTTCTCCGGCATACCATGAGGGCAGGAGAAATTCAGTTCGAGCATATCGGCGCCAGCATCCTGACATCGACGAACCAAATCCTGCCAGCCTTCCCGGTCATTTCCGCCGGCCATGATACTAGCCACCAGCAAACGATCGGCAAACTTCGCTTTAATCTCTTCGATCTCTTTGAGCCAGCTTGCCAGCGGTCGATCCGTAATTAATTCGATATTTTCCAGGCCATACAGTTTCTTCGGTTCATCGGTTCTGCCGGGAAATGATAATGAAGCCAATCGCGGAGTAACATTGGATGCCAGATCCTTATCCAGACCAATAGTTTTGGTAACCGCTCCTCCCCAGCCGGCTTCAAAGGCTTGCAGAATCATGTTTCCGGTCCCCGTCGGCGGCGCTGACGATAACATGAATGGATTAGGCATATCTATGCCGCAAAAATTCACAGAGAGATCTGCCGCTTTAATAATTTTCATAATGGCTCTCCCGAAATGCAGTTGTTACTTTCACTATTCGATAAATATTTATCAATTCCGTGGGCGGCTTTTTTACCATCGGCAACCGCCTGGACCGCCGTCGCGCCGCCGTTCACAGCATCGCCACCGGCATAAACTCCCGGCATCGATGTTGCTCCGGTGGCATCATCGACTATTACCAAACCTCGTTTATCAGTCTTGATTAAATCAATCTCCCTAAACGTAGGTCCCTGGCCGGTCGCGATCAGAATATTATCAACCCTGAAAGATTCCTGTGATCCCTCAATCTGTACCGGAACCGGCCTGCCCGACCGATCGATTTTACCTGTTTTGTTCCGACAAAAAACAGCTTCCACCCTTTTATCCGCCCTGAGAAACTCTATCGGTGAGTAGTTGAAATTGAATTTGACGCCGTTATTTTCAGCCGATGCTATTTCGGTTCTGAACGCGGGCATATCAACTCGCCGGCGACGATAAAATATATTAACCGCGGATCCGGAAAACCTGGCGCTTAAGGCGGCATCTATCGCGGTGTTACCTCCGCCGATTACGATAACTTCCTTACCGAGATTAATCATCGGCGGCTTGTCCGAAAGCTGAGCGACTTTGATATCCTTAAGATATGCTGATGCCTGGAATATACCATCGAACTTTTCACCTTTGATATTCAATGGCAGAGAGCGATAAGCTCCGACTCCCAAAAACACCGCGTCATAATTTCCGGCGAACGATTTCAGATCATCTATGGCAGAGCTGGTAATGATTTTGACGCCCATAGCTTTGATATATTCGATCTCATCGTTGACTATTTCGGGATCGAGCCTGTATGAGGGAATCCCATACGTGAGAATGCCACCGGGGAGTTGTTCGGCCTCGTGGATTTCCACGTTGTAGCCCAGACGGGCTAATTCAAATGACGCCGATAAGCCAGCCGGCCCCGAACCGATTATACCGATAGATTTACCGGCCGATTGTTTGGCAGGCAGCAGACTCATACCATGAGTTCTTTCGTACTCAGCGACGAATCGTTGAAGGGCGCCTATATCGATTGGGCGTTCGAGCTTGTCTCCACACCTGAATTCGCAAAGCTCGCCAACCGGGCAGATAAGCGCGCAGGTTCCAGCCAGTACGTTGGCCTCCCTGACAGTTTTGATCGCCCCGCGAAAGTTACGTTGGGCAATCTGGCGGACAAATTTAACAATATCATTAGCCGCCGGGCAGCCTGTTCGGCAAGGGGCATCATCGCAACCAAGACAGCGAGAAGCCTCAGCTACGGCATCCTGCTGGGTCATCAATTTTGACAGATAATCGTGTTTCGAAATCATCTGTTTATCTTGTTATACAATTTCACTTTACGATACTTCCTTAAAGGCCTTGTCGAGTACTTGCACGGCTCGTTCGATATCTTTCATTTTAATATTTAAAGGGGGCGTGACCCTGATCACATTGCCATACAGGCCGCCTTTACCAATCAAGAGTCCCTGGGCTTTGGTAGATTCGAAAACCTTTAATACAGTGCCGGGATCGGGCGTTTTGTTATCTCCGACTACCTCGATGCCAATCATCAAACCCTTGCCCCGAACATCGCCGATAGCTCGATATTTTTTCTGCAATTCCTTAAGCATGCCGATCAACTGCTCCCCAACGTTGTCTACATGCTCGAGCAGGTTATCTTTTTCGACTACATCTATCGTTGCCAGGGCGGCCGAAGTGGAAACCGGATTACCTCCGAACGTCGAGATATGCAATCCGGCCATTGACTCGGCGACCTCAGCTGTGGCGATAGTCGCGCCAATCGGGAAACCGTTGGCCATCCCCTTGGCAAAAGTCATGATTTCGGGCTCAACGTCCCAGTGTTCGATACCAAACCATTTACCGCCGGTCCGGCCGAAACCGGTTTGCACCTCATCGCTTATAAATACACCGCCGTACTTTCTGATAATATCCGCGGCCACCTTGAAATATTCTTTGGGTGGTATAATGAATCCTCCCACTCCCTGAATCGGTTCAGCAATAAACGCGGCTATCTTCCCGGAGGTAGTAGTTTGAATCAATTCCTCGAGATCGGTAGCGCAGGCCAGATCGCAGGCGGGATACTCAAGATGAAGAGCGCACCTGTAGCAGTAAGGATTGTGTGCATGTTTGATACCGGCGATAGTGCTTCCCGCCTGACGCCAGCCGGCATGAGCGGTCAGATTCATTGCCAGATTCGACCTACCGCTATAGGCGTGGCGAAGCGCGATTACTTCATCGCGGCCGGTAAATTTTTTGGCCGCCAACACGGCGGTCTCATCGGCTTCGGAACCGGAGTTAGTGAAAAAGCTCTGCTTGAGTTCTCCCGGCGTAATTAGGGCCATTTTCTCGGCGAGCTTAACCGGCGGTATATTCTGATATAATGTCGAAGTGTGCTGTAATTTCTCAATTTGCTGGATCACGCTGGCGTTCACCCTTGGATGAGAATGCCCCAGCATAGTAGTGAGAATACCACAGAAAAAATCAAGATACTCCTTGCCCTCGGAATCATAAACCAACTCGCCCTGGCCATGTGTCAGGATAAGCGGTTCGGCATAGTAATTTGCCACGCAAGGGAAAAGGAACTCCTTGTGTTTCTTTCTTATTTCTGATGAATCCATATCAACCTACCTCTTATAAAATTCTGATCGATAATTCTTAAGCCGGGTTTTTCTTACGGCAACAGACGGCTCATATCCTCATAGGTTTCCGGTCTTCGATCTCTGAAGAACTGCCATGTGTTTCTCACCTCGAGAATCAAATCAAAATCGAGTTCGGTAACGACGACCTCATCCGTATCTCGGCCGGCCCGGGCGACAATTTGTCCCCTGGGGTCACAGAAATAGCTCTTACCGTAAAATTCACCAATATTCCAGGGCATCTCCCGGCCTACCCGATTGATGGCGCCGATAAAATAGCCGTTTGCCACCGCATGCGCCGGTTGTTCGAGTTCCCATAAATATTCCGATAATCCGGCGACCGTGGCCGATGGATTAAACACGATTTCCGCGCCGTTCAAGCCAAGTAAACGGGCGCCCTCGGGGAAATGACGGTCGTAGCAGATATATACTCCCACCCGACCGAACTGAGTCTGGAACACGGGATAGCCGAGATTACCGGGCTTGAAATAAAATTTTTCCCAGAAGCCCGGATGCACATGAGGAATATGATTTTTCCGATACTTGCCCAAATATTTACCATCGGCATCGATCACAGCGGCAGTGTTGTAATAAACACCGGCCATGACATCCTCATAGATCGGCACGACAATAACCATGCAGTGCTTTTTGGCTTTCTCCTGCATCAGTTTGATAGTTGGTCCATCAGGGATCTTTTCCACCATCGAGTACCATTTGGCATTTTGCTCAGCGCAAAAATACGGCCCATAAAATATTTCCTGCAAACATAGCATCTTGACGTTTTGAGCCGCCGCTTTATCTATCAAATCCAGGTGTTTCTCGATTGCTCTTTGCTTTATATCCTCGGTCGAATCATCTTCCCCGAATGAGGGGTTGGTACACTGAATAAGACCGCATACTATTTTTCGCGACATAAGCTTTCTCCATTTCTCCTATTCAAGTATGCCCGCGGCTAAAACCAGCGAGATATGATTACCCTCTTATCGGTATAAAACTCGATACCATCCCTTCCGTAGGCTTTGAGATCGCCGAAAAACGATTTATTGGTGCCGCCGAACATAAAAAACGCCATCGGAGCCGCGACACCGATATTAACGCCGATCATCGAAATGCCCACCTCGTGAGTGAATCGCCTGACATGTTTGCCGCTCGAGGTATAAATCGAAGTAGCATTGCCATATTCGTTACCGTGAATTATATCGAGGGCTTCGGCAATATCTTTGACTTTGATTATCGAGGCAACCGGCCCGAATATCTCCTCGCGAGCGATGGTCATATCCGGTTTAACATTATCGAATAATGTTGGTCCCACGAAAAAGCCACCGAGGCAATCGGTAACCTCGGCATCGCGTCCATCCAGAAGCAGATCGGCGCCTTCCGCTACTCCCTTCTCGATATATGAAACCACTCTCGCCTTATGTGCTTCTGATATAACCGGCCCCATATTCACCGATTCATCCAGGCCGTTGCCGATCTTTATCTTTTTAGCCGCTTCATGAAGCTTTGCCTTAAATCGGTCGTAAATATCACCGACCGCCAAAACAACACTGGCCGCGAGACATCTTTCGCCGGCGCAGCCATAGATCGAATCGATCAGATTGGAAACGGTGCTATCCAGTTCGCAATCCGGCATTACCACAACGAAATTCTTTGCTCCGCCCAATGCCTGAACGCGCTTACCATACTTTGACGCTTCTTTATAGACCGACTCCGCCACCGCGGATGAGCCGACAAACGAAACACCCTTTATATCAGGATTGCTGATCATGGCGCCGGCCGCTTCACCATCGCCGTTTACCAGGTTTATCACGCCGGGCGGGAAACCGGCTTTATCGACCAACTCAAACATTCGCCTCTGTGAAAGCGGAGTTTGCTCGGAGGGTTTTACCACAAATGTATTTCCGCAGGCAACCGCCGTGGGGAAAAACCATAAAGGTACCATAGCCGGAAAATTAAACGGCGTAATACATCCGAACACGCCCATCGGTTGACGCACGGCCTGGCAATCTATTCCCACCGCGACATCTTCAAGCGTATAACCCTGCATCAGCGATGGCATACCGCAGGCGGCCTCGACATTTTCGATGCCCCGGCGCACGGAACCGCGGGCTTCGGCCAGCGTCTTGCCGTTTTCCATAGTGAGGATTCGGGATAGGTTTTCGAAATCCTCTTCGAGTAACTCTTTTAGCTTGAAAAAATACCTGGCTCGATCGACAGGTGGAGTATCGCGCCAGGAACGAAACGCGTCCTTGGCGACGGATATCGCCTGATCCATTTCCGCCTTGGAAGACAGCCTTACGATACCAAGTTTTTCGCCGGTCGCGGGATTGATAACATCCAGCTCATTACCGCCGGCCGGTTCGATCCATTTGCCACCAACATAATTGGGCAGAATATCACATGATTTATCAGTTTTCATTATACCTCCAGTCAAATGCGATTTCCTGAGCACCATCTGCTCGCTCTAATAAATACTAAAAAACGGCAATTAAATCAAATGGTTTTTCTCATTAGCATTACCCAACTAAGAAAATCGCGTAACACGATATTTGGACGATAATCAATGAACCATTAATGCAAATTGTAAATAAAGACAAAAGAAAATAAAATACCCGTTAATCTAATTTCAATATTCAACTATTATACTTTGAGTACCACTTCCAGTTGTTAAAGTATCGCATCCAGGCCAACCAGGTGGCGGATCTTCCGGGCATTCATCCAGGCAATCATCGGAAGTCAGCCAGGCAGGGGGATAATCCGGACAGTACGACATAGAAACCAAACCGCGGAAATAATTAACCATGCGAGTGAGGTCGCTGCCAATAACATGGCAATCACCGTTCACATCTGCCGAGCGGTATAACTCTCCTATGATACAATTGGATTGCAAGCCTCGAAAATATCCCACGAGGTAGGTGACGTCCTCGGTACCAACTTGAGGGACCCAGCTCCCCAGAAACATATTCGCGTCTCCGGGAAGGTATTGATAACCATATGATGTCAATTGTGGAAGTAAATATATGGTGTCGGCCGGCGTTGCTTCAACATCGGTTAAAATTGTTTGGTTATATTCCTCATGCGATAATAAGATATCATAGGTCCCGGCAGGTATCGTGAATTCATAATATCCGAATTCATCGGTGTAAATCGAATCTATCAGTAGTAAAAAGGAATTGTTTTCGGCTTTATTCTCGCTGGCAAGTTTGCTGCCATCTTCGAAGATGGTCTTAGCATTTTCAACTATCAATGTGGAAACATCATTAATCTCAACATAGACGCTTTCAACAGGGGCGGTTGAGCAATTCGTCACAAATCCTGAAATTACTCCGGGTAATTCGACTATCACGACATTCAATGTCACGGTATCTCCGGAAATTGCTTCAAAATTCATTACTAATGTATCTCGATAATCGGGATGAGTGAACGAAATATCATAGTAACCGGCAGCGAGACCTTCAAGCCTATATTCGCCGCCGGTATCTGTACTGTCGATTATAGATGTTCCTTCGGCGAAAACGCTGACCGCCTGCGCGAAATCATCGTACTGATCTATTACGATTCCCTTTATCGAGCCGAGAAATTCACAACCCACCCCAATTGAACCGATATCAACACCTTCTTCGCCCGCGCCTACGCAACACGAAATTCCCTCAAGAAAATAATTACCGATACCGGCTCCGCAAAACAACGGATCGCAATCGATATTGCCCTCACCGCTCCATCCGCCCTCGATGTCGCTGAAGCGGACCTGTGGTGTGCTGTTAGTATAAATCGAGGAGCCTTCAGGAGCGCTATTGCCCCATACGATCGTATTAACGATTTCCGGCTCATAATGCCATACTTCAATTCCCCCTCCCGATTCTGTACCCTCGTTATTGCTGATTGTGTTATTGAGGATTAAAGGCTCAGCGCTTGTGGTATAGATTCCACCACCTACGGTGGCTTTATTATTGGTTATGGTATTAAAGGCAATGGTTGAATAATGAAACCGACAATAGATACCTCCGCCTGCTCCCCCATATTCATGGTAGGCGGTGTTATCTTTAATATGATTGTGGCAAATCCTGGGCTGAGCATGATTAGCGCTCAGAATCCCACCACCGTGAATAAAATATCCATGCTGTATTGTGAACCCACAAATGACAGTATTGCTGTCCTCTTCGCTATCTAAAGTAATAACCGATCCGGAGAGATCACCGTCGATGATGGTTGAGGAAACATATGATGTATCATCGGTGGTCAAGAATAAAGAGCTTAATACAATACCGCGTCCAAAGAAATTAATGTTCTCATAATAAATCCCTGGCAACACCAATACTGTATCCAGATCTCGGCTTGCGTTTATACCATCCTGAATCGTGGGATAATCCGTAGGTATAGTAATAGTCCGGGGCACATTTGGGATTACCCGGCCGCCGCCATACGCTCCCATATCACTAATTTCGGTTCCCTGGCCCCAATCGCAGTCCATTGAGTCGTCGGCTATATCGGGATAGCCCGCGTCAATGCATAAAGAATTAGCGGGATCGCCACAATCAAGGGACATTAAATGATAATCAGTGTTCTCGGGATCTCTAAACATTGGATCAGTATCAATATTACCGATGCCAGTCCAGCCGCCTTGAATATCACAATATCTTACTATCGCCGATGAAGTATTATCAATATACAATTCAGATAATTGATCGCCGTAACTCCAAACGATCGTATTCGTTATTTCCGGCGTTGAATAAAAATAAACATAGATCGCGTTACCGGTTTGTCCGATATTATCCGCAATCGTGTTATTAGTAATAACCGGGTAGGACTGAGAGCAAAAAATGCCGGCTCCCTCATTGGCGGAATTATTATTGATAATGTTATTATCTATCGATACACTTGATTGATTATATAAAAGAATCCCCCCACCAAAATCTGTGGCTATGTTATCCGATATAGTATTATATGATATGTTTTCGGAATTTCCCGAACAATGCATTCCACCGCCACGATAGGCGGAATTCTCACTAATTACATTATTTAGTATTATGGAGTTTTGGCAATAAAAACCGCCACCAAATCCTGTGCATTGGTTATTAGTAATAATATTGTCTCTAATCACCGCGTCCTTGCAATAGATTCCGCCACCATTGCCCAAACCTTCTGAACTGTAAATTACACTATTCCCCGTAATGATATTGCCTTGAATTAGC
The DNA here is from genome assembly GCA_024231855.1 of Candidatus Zixiibacteriota bacterium. Taxonomy (GTDB): domain Bacteria; phylum Zixibacteria; class MSB-5A5; order UBA10806; family 4484-95; genus JAAEQD01. The sequence goes on along the minus strand of JAAEQD010000159.1, from coordinate 60,180 downwards.
TGGCCTGAGCTCCGATAAGAGCATATACCGCCGCCGTCTGAATTAGTGCCAGTGGCAGTATTATTTCTAATTATGTTATTCATAATCGTGGGATTTGTGTATGAACAATAGATTCCTCCACCTTTCTCCGCGAATCCATTTTGAATAGTAAATCCGATTATTGTACATCTTGGATCCTCACCATTTCGGCATCTGATTACCGAACCCGAAGAATCACCATCAATTATTGTAGAACTAATATATGATGAGTCTCGTGTAGTTAGAAATAGTGAGGCTAATATGGCATTGTGTCCATTAAATATAATGTTTTCAACATACATGCCAGGCTGAACCAGGACTGTGTCGTTATCCGTGCTCACATTTATGCCCGCCTGGATCGTTGAGTAATCCGCAGGCACGTTAATTATGCTCGCCATTGAAATGGAACCGCAAATGATAAAGATAATCGCTATCAGAGTATTAGTCTTGAAAATCATGATTACCTCCGGTTCGATACGTATTAAGTTGTAAATTGAGCTTAATATGTTTTATTACGGTTCTCTCCGTAGCAATGCAAAAGATATCAAGGATAAATATACTGAATTTTCTATAATTCGCAAGGATTAACTACATCAATCGAATTGATTGAATGGATTTTTGCTTGTTCGAATGAGAAGGAACATGGCCTTAACAAGCTATCAGCTAAACATTAATCCTTGACGGTAATCGATACAACATTATATTATGAAAGTGCTTGGAAAAAGTTCTACTGATTAAGTTGTTTGGATGAGAAAAGATAATACAACAAAGAGAAGTAATTAAGACTTATCTCTAATGAAAGAACACGAGGTTTAGATGATTCAGCGTAAGCAATCAACAAAAAGAATGATTCTTCTTCTGACAATTTCCTTAGCGATTTTAAGTTACGCATGTTTGGCTAATGCCCAGCCCCAAACTGATAATACGGCATTAGGGCAAATGAGCAGTCTATTTGAAGATCGATTGCAGGCTCAACGTCCCCAACTTTATTATGATCTCTTGAGTAGCACTGATTCGCCTCAACTACGATTAAACCGAAACAGCGATATCCAGCTTATGTTTATCGGTTATAATGGCAAACCCTTCTACTACGCCATTGAGAATATAAACGCGGCTTCGACGATCAGCACCGATGATGTATGGCCCGGGGGCAGCGGCGGATTTTCTCTGGATGGCTCGGATACCGATCTGGGAGAGCTCTGTGTATGGGATGCCGGAGCCGTCTTGGCAACCCATCAAGAGTTTGCCGGGAGAGCGATCCAGATGGACAGCCCGGGAGGAACTCATTATCATTCCACGCATGTAGCGGGAACCTTGATATCAAGCGGCCTTATAGACTCGGCGAAAGGTATGTCTTATCAGGGGAACCTGGCAGCCTATGACTGGAATAGCGACGATTCCGAAATGGCTTCGGCAGCGGCCTCGGGCATGAACGTTTCCAGCCACTCCTATGGTTATATTACTGGCTGGCGTTGGAATGGTGATTGGTATTGGTATGGCGACATTGCCATAAGCACGACAGAAGACTACGGTTTCGGGTACTATAATTACGCCGCTCAAGCCTGGGATGATATCGCGGCAAACGCGCCCTATTACACGATTTGTAAATCCGCGGGAAATGACCGTAACGATTATGGACCTGAATCCGGCGAAGGTCATTATGTATATGATTCGGGATGGGTCTGGAGCTATGATGAGCGCGACCCCGATGGCGGGCTTGATGGTTATGATTGCGTGTCGTGGAATGGCACCGCCAAGAATATTATCACTGTTGGAGCGGTCGAAGATATCCCCGGCGGTTATACCGGACCGGGTGATGTCGTTATAAGTTCGTTCAGCGGCTGGGGACCTACCGATGACGGCAGAATAAAACCCGATCTGGTCGCCAATGGGATAGGCCTGTACTCCTGTATGGATGATAGTAATGACGCTTACCAGAGTTTAAGCGGTACCTCGATGAGCACCCCCAATTTGGCGGGATCATTAAATTTGCTCGTGCGGCACTATGAGGCCACCCATAATAATTCGACACCACTATCGTCTACAATGAAAGGGATTCTTATTCAAACCGCCGATGAAGCCGGCTCGGCAACAGGCCCCGATTACGAATTCGGCTGGGGGCTTGCCAATACTCTAAAAGCGACGCAATTGATTCAGGATGATTCATTGCGGCCCGGCCGGATTATCGAAGATTCTCTGGTAAACGGCTCAAATGATGATTATTATATTTTCAGCGATGGTACCGAGCCTATAATACTGACTCTGGCCTGGACAGATCCGCCGGGGATCCCGCCGACACCATCGCTTAACCCGCCCGATCTCATGCTGGTGAACGACCTGGATTTAAGGTTGGAAGATTTGAATGACTTAATAGTCCATCAACCCTATATCCTCGATCCGGCCAATCCCGCCAACCCGGCTGCGACCGGCGATAACTTTCGGGATAATGCCGAGCAGATTTACGTCGATCCGGCCTCAGTGGGAAATTACCGGATAGTGGTTTCACATGAAGGAACTCTGGCCGAAACCCAATACTTCTCGATTATCTGCTCTCATGAGATGTTTGATGGGCCGATTAACGGTCCGCCGATCGCGCTATGCCAGAATATAACCATATACGCGGATTACGAGTGTCAGGCATTTGCCGATATCGATAATGGCTCGTATGATCCCGATGATGATCCAATCACAATAGAGCAGGAACCCGATGGGCCTTACCCATTAGGTCAAACTTCGGTTTCACTGATAGTTACCGATGATGGCGAGTTGGCCGATACATGTCAGGCAATCGTTACGGTATCGGATACAACGTCGCCGTTTGTGCCATGCCCTAATAATATTATCGTAGATAACGATCCGGGAGAATGCGGCGCGATCGTCACTTATAGCTATATAGGAGACGATAACTGCCCCGATTTGATTGTTACGGCGGACCCGCCGCCCGGTTCGATGTTCGCGATAGGAATCACTCAAGTCGATATAGAAGCTATCGATGGATCGGAAAACACTTATAGCTGTCATTTCGATATCACCGTGAATGACAACGAGAATCCCGATGTTATTTGCCCCGATGACACAACTTTATTGAGCGAACCGGGCCAAGGCGGCGCGATATGTGAATTTGAAGCCTCGGTTTCTGATAATTGCCCCAATTCAATTGTCGAATGCGATCCCCCATCAGGATCGTTTTTCCCGATTGGTCAAACATCGGTGAACTGCGTTGGTCAGGATAGCTCAGGCAACAGCGATACCTGCAGTTTTATAGTGACTGTTGGATCAGATGCTTTAGAATATCTTCCGGGCGACGTAAATATGTATAATGGCGCCTGGCCGCCGATGGTTATTGGCGGTGATGTGACATATCTTGTCTCATGGTTCCGCGGTCTTTCCTCTTCCCCTGTGTGTCCGCTCGATGGCTTTTGGTGCTCAGCCGATGCCAACGGCGATTGCGTTGTCATTGGCAGCGATGTTACCAAACTGGTCACTTATTTCAGAGGTATGACGACGCTAAGCCATTGCGCCGATTACCTACCCGCCTGGCTGGTACCTGATGATCTACCCGAAGAAGCTCCGCCGGGATGGCCGAATTGTGAATGATAGTAGTAATATTGGGCATAATAAGGGCTCAATATATTATGCAACCGCATAATAAAAAGAGTTATGGCGGTCTAGTGAGTCTGTCTCACAAGACCGCCTTTACCATATCTAATTTATAGAAATATTTTTATTCAATTGTTTTATTCTTTGCATTTACATTGAATATACAAGCTGCTAAAGCCCGCGGTAATAGTATTCCGAACTATCCCTTAATAAAGAAGGCGGTCATTTGACCGCCTTCTATTTTAGTTTGGTGAATGGTTTGACTTATTTGTCAAGCATTCCACCGGTAATATCTTTTCCAGTCGTTACGGTTTCGCAATTTGGCCAACCTGCGGGAGCATCGGGCGGTAATTCACCGGGTTCATGCCACTGAGGTTCATAATCTCCGCACCAACTTAAGCCAGTTGTACCACGGAAATAGTTTACGAGCTTGGTAACATCACTACCGATTACCAAACAGTCACCGTTAGCATCTGACGAGCACCAGAACCCGCTGAGAGGACATGGTTCGCTCGACGGCATACCTCGGAAATAGTTTACCAGGAACGTTACATCACCACCTATAACCATTGGCGGCCAGGCGCCATTAGCCATATTTACATCGCCGGGCAAATATTCTAGAGAGGTAGAACCATAGTTGATCGTAAAGGAAAAACTGGCGGAGAAACTGGAGTTGCCAAAATCACCTTCCGCCGAAATATGCCAGTAATATGTATCTTCGCCCAGAGGCGCGGCCGGGGTAAATGAATTTGTCGATAATCCGCCAATATCGATTATCGGCGAACTGAAATCGCTATTATTGTCAACCTGGATAGTATAAGAGGTCGCCCCGTCGGCGGTCTGCCAGGCGAATGTCGGCGGATCAGTAGAGCTCTCATTACCGTTAGGCGGCGATGTCAGTTGCGGCACCTCGGGAACGGAGGCAGAGAAATCCCAGGTGGCTGTATAATCGGACCAGACTATGCCATCAAACGCTCGAATATGCCAATAGAAAGTCCCTGAGGATAAAGGCGATGAAACCAGGTAGGTAGTGTCGGTGACGTTCGAGTTATTGTAGATCGGTGACGTGAAGGATGACGCGTCATCAATTTGAATATGGTAACGTATCGCGCCAGTTGCTTGATGCCAGACAAATGTAGGTTCGGAATCAAATATGGATTCACCATCGCCGGGATATTCCGTAACAGGTTCTTCAAGTATTGAAAGGATGAAATTCCAGGAAGATGAATAGTTTGACCATTGCTCTCCATCGCTGCATCTCACATGCCAATAGTATTGACCAGTGCCTAACGCGGATGGGAATGTATAAGATTCACCCGCAAGGGAAGCATTATCGTAAACAGGCGAGCTGAAGTCGCTGTTATCGTCAACCTGAAGTTGATATATCGTTGCTTCCGTCACTTCCGCCCAAGTGAGGGTTGGCGTTAGATCATCGGAAATATCATCATTTGGCGGCGAAACCAATGTTGGAGACTGAAGCGTGGCGAGAGTGAAATTCCAGGTGGAGGAATAAACGGACCACTGTTCTCCATCGCTGCATCTAACATGCCAATAATATTGGCCCGTAGCTAAATTCGACGGGAATGTATAAGATTGACCCGTAAGGGAAGCATTCTCGTAAACCGGTGAACTGAAATTGCTGTTATCATCAACCTGAAGATGATACACCGTCGCTTCTGACACATCCGACCAAGTGAGAGTCGGTGTAAGATCAATAGATTCATCTCCATTAGGCGGCGAAATCAAACTCGGGCTTTGAAGAGTGGAACTGGAGACAGTAAAATGAACCGGGATTTCCACGGATGGATAATCCAGATCATTTGAACTCATATGAAGAATTCCTTCGTAAAGTCCCTCATCCAAATCAGCGGCATCGGCCGTAACCGTAACTATCTCGGTGCTGTAGGGATCAACGATATTGGAAGCCGGGTCTGTCGATAGCCATATTGGGAAAGCGGCGAATTCGATTGCCAGGCCGGACACCACATAAGCCTGGTCATAGCAAACCATCAAGCCATCCGTGCCATCGCCGTTTTCGATACCGATAGTTTCCTGGTTTACATCCTCTCCGGTCGCCTCCTGGTATTGGTAGACGATTTTACCTGAAGCGAGCAGAATTATCTGGAAAGTGAATGAACCTTCAGCACTATAATGCGGAACACCTTCATAGGAAATTATACAGCTATCGGAACCGTTATTGTAGTAGTAGGCATTCCCGCCAGAATTGAAATTCAAGTCATCCCAATAAACCGCCAACATATTGTTAGGCTCGGCAGCGGTTGGAATCGGTCCATTATCATAAGGATAATTAGTGCTGGTAAACGAAACAAAACCGTTTGAAGTCGCCCTGAATGTAGTGAAATCAGTGCCGTAGAAATTGAAACTAAAACCAATCGGAAATGGACCCTGGCTGGACTCATCGCCCATGCCCGTTATCTCCGTGCCAATCGAGGAAATATCTTTCCAACTGTAAACGGGCCCACCCGGTTCATTTGAATCTCTCCAGGTGTAGCCAAAAGCATCCGGGCCGCCTGAATCCAGAATTACCGGCGGATTGTATGGGCCGGAGAAGTCTTCGGTTTTGATATTACTCTCAGGCGTCAAATCGATTTGCGATCTGGAAGAGACTTTTACGGGGACAGATCTCAACACTCCGCCGTCTATCACTTCAGCCGAAATGCTATAGGACAATAATCCTTCTCCGTTATTCTCGATAGTTAAATCATCTTCGTCTTCAGCGCCTGGATCGCAGGCAAGGTTGAACACGCTGGGGCTGTATGCCATATCCGGCGGAGGGGCCGTACCGGTCGCGGTCGTGATCTTTATCGCGCGGCCGCTTTGCAGTACCGCGGCGTTACCATGATAAGTATTATCGTACTCATACTGCAGACCATCATTCTGATCCCAGTTCTCGAAACCCACCGATGAATAAGTCGCCGGGCCATTGGGATTTGTGTCATCATCGTCATTGTTAATTACATTGTACTGGAAGATTATTTCGCAATCACCGGTCGGGGTCGGAAAGTACGCGGGATTGCAGATAATCATCTGGAACGTTTGCGGCGATCCGGTAACCGAATGGGTAAATCCACTCCACTCGATTATAAACTTGCCACCGCCGACATCGTTCTTGGTGTAAATTCCATTGGTGCTGCCGGTGGATTTTATGTCATCCCAGAACGGTGAAATTTGGCCTCTGGCATTACCGGGATCAGGAATCGGCCAGTTATCCCAAGTATGCCAGTAGTTACCGCCAACATCGTACGGGATCGTATCCAGAGCGGCAAAACCATTCGTCGACACGATTATTTCACGATGCGCTTCGCCGTAATAAACGAAATCAAACGGTAAGGTAATAGGCGTCGATGAATCGTCATCATCTGGCATGGTAACTCTGGTACCCGATCCACCGAGGTTTGGATTGATCTCAATCCAGCCATATGTAGGCGCCGCGTCATAACCCAGATCAGTATCATCGTACATGTAATAACCGTAATTATCTGGTCCAACCGGATCGAACACTTCTCTCGTGCCAAGGACGATCGAAAAAGTCTTCTCAAATGAGACGCTTCTCATATCGAACATATTAGATGTGAAGCTCACGGTGAAGTTTACGTTTCGGCCGTTATTAGCATCTTCACTCACCGATACCATAAATGGATTAAAGCTGTTGTCGCCGCTTTGCCCTATATCGATATCGCCAAACAATGAAGTGCCATTGAGAATAGTTATATAGTCATCCTCACAGCTTAAAACACCGGTGATTTGCTGACCGTTGAGTTGTCCGGCATTCGAGAAGCTTACAACGAAATCCGTTACCAGATCGCCCGGATCGAGGCGATCGTCGGCTTGTCCAGGATAACTGGACACGAAAGATATCGGTTTAATTGATTTAACCTCAAGGTCGATCATGGCATTCCAACTGCCCTCATTCGACTCGATTAAAGCGTCGATTAAAATATGCTCGCCGTGGGGTATATTATCCGTCAACTCGACTATAAACTGCTCATCGGGTAAGGCTGAACCGCCCGGTTGTAGATCAGGATAGGCAATCAACGGATTCGCGAAATTGATTCTCGAATCGGAAGATGATAAGGTTACAGTAATCCCGGTAGCAGGCGCCATGTCACCGAAATTCCTCAGATTAATATCCAAGCCCAAAATTTCATTGGGATTCGCCCGGCCATCGGAATTACCGTTGGAGCCGGCAAAATCGTCGTCATCAAGCTGATGGCTTTCGATACCGACGGTTACGGTCGCCGAAGTGGATAAGCAATGTCCTCTATGCGGAATATAATCCCGGGCTGTGACAGTTACATAAATAGTGTCTGCCACGGTATTGGTGAAATTCAAAGTGACGCTTCCGCCCGCGTCAGTCCAATCGCCCACGAATATTTCTTCGCTCGCGTCATGACCTTTAACCAGGTTCACATAGGCTCCTTCAAGAGGGAAACCTCCGCTGGTAACGCTGACAGTCAGATTGTTGGTGCCGACGGGAATACTGGACGGATAACTGGCCGCCATAGTTTGCGGCGTATCTGTTCTGACTTCAAGCGATGGATCGCCGAGGGCATTATAAGTATTGAAATACTTATTTACATAGTTGCCGGAACTTGTGTACCTGGGAAAACACTCAAAAACCCTTTGCTTGCCCATGAATACTAATTGTGAGAAATGGTACATATCCTGTTCAAATAACGCCCAGAAAAAGCCGATCATGTTGGGATTGTTCCAAGCCGTATGAGTGCTCCCATCGGTGCAGCCATAAAAACTGGGACCGCCATCGGGAACGGTGGTAGAACCATAAAGAGTCCAGGCTTCGCCAAGGCAATCATCGGCGCCAAAATTACCTGTACCGCAAACAACCGAGGCCATAATCCCCATCTTGAAACCATTGTTGAGCGCGCTAATATCGCCTGTTCCCCAGGAAGGATAGTACCAGCCGCTTGATCCGGCCCAGCCGCGATAAGAAACATATGATACCCCGTCCTGGATAGCATCATCAATAAGATAATCATTTGGAGGTACATCACCCCAGCTAAATACCGTATCGACATGGCTATAACCGTTTAACAACGCCTGGTGGCGAACCCAGAGATTGGTTATACGAGGTGTTGTTGGAGTTGGCGTACCACAGCAGTTACCGGCTACGCCTAAACCGCGAGTATAATAATCGGGATCCGTCATATCCGGATCCTGTTCATATCTTAAAACTTTTTCCATCGCCGTCAGAAGTTCATTTGCGTCATCGGCCGCCATTCGGGCGATTAATACATCGGAAATATAATCAGAACCATCAACGGTAGTATATTGATGATCTGAGGTGTAACCGGAGTATGGATAATTGGGGATATCCATGTTCTCATCCCCGACGATAAGCACATAATCCGGCGGAGTTTCCCAGGTATCGTAGGCATCCTGAATATAGCTTTTTACCTGAGCATATGATGGCGCTCCCGAGGGTGTTATCTCAGTCGAGGGAGCAATATGCGTATAATAACCTTTTTGATGTTTCCAGGTAGCAAGAGTCTCTAAAAGAGTCGGAAAACCGTAACTGTCTTCAGTTATAATCAGAAAACCACCCTTGATTACGTCAAAATCAGTCAAAACGTCTTCGGCATTATTGAAAACGCTTCTGTACATGGGCACGAAAGCTTCGGAAATCTGGTTATTGTTTCTTACTTTAACATTTCTGGTGTCGATACCCTCGTAGATTAGTTCATAATCAACATGAGTATAAACCCGAAGCTCTTTCGTAACGGGATTGTACTGCGTGGGATAAACGACAGTCTGAATGAAACGAAAATCCCTCATAATCATCGGCTCGCCGACAGATACGATATCGCCGGGATAGAATTCATCCCGCGAATAAGCTTCGTTGTTTTTGGCAAACGGAAGCGGATCTTCGTTACCTTCGATTTTAAAGGGCTGAGTAGGTACAATATCTACATTTTGAATTGTTTCGTATTCAACCGAAATGATATTTACCCTGACGCCGGCCTGATCAGGAATTATGATAGCGTCTGAATATAACGGCAGATCCGGCATACCCTCTTCATGTGTGCGGCCGAACATCTCGGGATTTTCCGCCATTGGTTCGGGTTTGACATAGCCGCTACGGGCTATATCCGGTTCGGTTAATTCGATTCCACCCAGTTGAAAATTCAAAGCTGTCGAAACATCGTTAGAGTGGGTAACCGTGGAGTTTTTCAAGTGGATATAATCCGACTTGTAGATGAATTGATTTTCCTCGCTTGCCTGTAAGGCTCCCGTAATCAGGATAAGCAGTGCGAGTACTAAAACCTTACGCATGAACACTCCTCGTTTAAGTTGATAAATTCTCTTTCACCTCAGGTTCAGCTTCATTGCTACCACCAAAAGGCTTAACTATTTTTACCCTGTATTTAAAAGTGAATCTATAGAAGCCGATACCTGCCGATTAATTACGGACTCTTGTCGACAGAGCGGCTATGAAGTTTGTTTCATATAACGGGGCCACGCCATATCAATTCCAGCGCGGCAAAGACTAAATAAGTACTACTAATCGAAGTGTTACTTTATATAGCGACAATATATATACCCGTAAACCTCCTTTGCAGTGCGACCCTTGTTGTTCTCTGTTTATACGTTCACTCAATTATCTATTTTCTTCCATCATCGCCCGGCGCGGTGTTTAAGTCGATCAAGTCAACCTGACATCAGCCGATTGTTATTTGATATTACAGTTATAAAAACACACTTATTGAAGAATTTCCATTTTCCTGTTACTTAATAAACATGGATGTCTTACTATCAATTCTTCATTTTCCTCAATACACAAAACTGGTCAGTACAACCCTTCCACAATGAAGGCACGTATTAAATATAACATTTTAGTCAGATTCGTCAATTATAATATTCGATTTTATTAAAGATCATAGAGTACAAAGGTCTTATTAGAAAACGAGTTGATCCCATAAGATATTGTTAGATAACGGCTACAATCACACTTGATGTTTGAATTGTCAAAACGCGATAATAAGCCACATTGGGTGGATTAGGGATAATTCCGGGGAAATATACCCCTTGACTGGCTAAAAATTCGTCCTATATTTCCTAAAGAGCTAATAAATTCAAGAATTCGGATTTATGCCCTCTCTTTATGGACTGTAAAATTGAACATGAAACCAGATCGGTTTCCTAAGAAAATAGAGTTTTTCAAGTCATTTGTCATTTTTCACGGATAAGGAGTAGAAAATGTACACCAGTTCAATAAAGATTATGGCTTCGATTTGCACGTTTTTTATATTTTTCTCTTTTACCCAAGCTGAGGATCTGATAGTCATCGATATTGAATCTCCGGGATTGAATGAGTTGGATTCGGTAGAAAAAGTCGATATTTACGCGGTTATGAAAAGCGGCCTTCTTGTTGGCACGACACCTGCTGGAACGAAGAATATGTCGGATGAAGGCTATTCCATAATAAACATAGATGAGCGAGATGAAGATAGTGAGTATTACCTTTTTCAAATCGATCATCAAGATATCGAAAGGCTTTTAACGGACATAGATATATTATATTATAAGGATGGCGATGCGATAGCCAAATTAAAACCGGGGCTTGATTATCATTCTTCAAATCTTATGAATGGATTAACTCATATTTCGTTTACGCCCAAGCCAAAACCGAGACAACAGCCAGCAATTCCTTCGTATAGTTTACTTACGGATGTGGAAATCGGTGATATCGTTAGCCAGGTTAGCCAAACCGAGTATACCGCTTATTTACAGAGGCTGCAGGATTTCGTAACTCGTTATTCATATTCCGATTCATGTCGGGCGGCAGAACTTTGGGCAATAAATACATTCTCAGACCTGGGATTGGAAACCGAGCTATTCTCTTACGACTACTCCGGTAATACCTGGTATAATCCTATCGGCAGAAAAGTCGGCCTTGCCTATCCCGATTCGATCTACATTATCATCGCGCATATAGACGCAACCTCGGAGAATCCCGATTTCTCCGCCCCCGGCGCCGAAGATAACGGCTCGGGATCGGCCGGGGTTCTGGAAGCGGCACGCATTTTAAGCCAGTACGATTTCAATTGCACGATAGAATTTGTTCTTGTCTCCGGCGAAGAGCAAGGTCTTTATGGTTCTGAAGCCTACGCTGAGTATTGTTTTCTCAATAATAAGAATATCGGCGGCGTCTTTAATTTCGATATGATAGCTTACGAGGGCGGCTATGGCTGGGATATCAATATTTATAGCGATCAAAATTTCCCCGAAGAGGTCGCCCTGGCTGATCTTCTGGCTCAATTAACCGATCAGTACTCGACTGCCTATTCGATACGCGTCAATACGGCAGGGCCTACTTATGGCAGCGACCACTATTACTTCTCTTATTACGGCTTTCCGGCCCCATTCGCTATCGACGCTCAAATGTGGGACGCTCCCGATTGGTATCCCTGGTATCATACGACCGGCGATGTCATAACGAATATTGATCTCGATTACGCGACTGAAGTCGTTAAAGGAGCCGCGGCAACTTTGGCTACTGTCGCGGGATTATGGTCTCCCCCGCTTCTGCAATTCAACTATCCTGACGGCCTACCAGAATTGATCGACCCATCAGGCGGAACGTCTTTCAGGGTTGAGGTCAGCGCGGAATCATCTGATCCTCAGACAGGCACAGGAGTGTTGTACTATAGCACCGGTGATACTTATTTCAGTCTGCCCATGGAAGTCGTTAGTCCAAATGTTTACGATGCTGTTTTCCCGGCCCTTGAGTGTGGCAAAGATATTGCGTTTTATATTAGCGTGGAAACCACCGATAGCGCTCTCGTAACCGATCCGCGAGACGCGCCGGGGATATCATTTTCGGCTTTTAGCGCTTCCGAATTCACTTCGTTATACGAGGATGATTTCGAAACGGATCAGGGTTGGAGCGTGTCCGGTGATGCCACCGACGGTCATTGGGATCGCGGTGTTCCATCGGGTTTGGGCGAACGCGGCGACCCGCCGGCCGATCACGACGGTTCGGGCCAGTGCTATCTAACCGATAACGTTTACGGCAACTCTGATGTCGACGGCGGCACGACCTATCTCATTTCGCCAACATTCGATCTCAGTGAAGGTAACGCGCTGTTCAATTACGCCCTGTGGTACACGAATAATTCCGGCGACGATCCCAACAATGATTCGTTCGTAGTCTGGGTATCAAATAATAACGGTTCGAGTTGGACGCCTGTCGAAACATTCGGGCCAACAACCTCACCGGGCTGGACCGAACATTCTTTTTTAGTGGATGATTTTATCGCGCCCACCAGCCTGGTAAAGGTGCGATTCGAAGCTTCCGATTTGAACAGCGGTTCGGTTGTCGAGGCCGGTATCGACGCGCTATCTATAACGAATATCGTCTGTGATTCGGTTGCCACTGGGACAATCGCGGGTATGGCCACCGATAACGATACGGCTCCAATTCAGGATGTGTTGGTTGAGTTAATCGACGGCGTCGATATAATCGGATCGGATAATACCGATTCGGGCGGTAACTACAGTTTTGGAGGTGTGACGCCCGGAATATATGATCTGGATTTCAGTCAGGTTGGTTACTATGATGTAATCGAATCTGATGTTGAAGTATCAAGCGGAGAAAGCACCATTGTCGATATGACACTTCACCGGCTCGGCACCTACGGCGGTGTGGTCGATGATTACTACGGCACACCGGTCGAAGACGTTCACGTTACCGCGATTTCACAGGTTGCCACAACCCGAATTAATGATGATTCTGGCCCCATCTTATTGGATGTCGATCCCGTGGATAATATATTTACCAACGCCGCCGGCGAATTCACATTGACTCTTATGCCCGGCGATTACGTGGCGACGTTCGAGAAGGATGCCTGGACAACATTCACCTCGGCCCAGTTCACGATATTTGATGATACGGATATGGAGAATCAGGATGTCGTTTTCCGTTCGCCCGGTTCGCTTTCGGGTGTTATCGATGACGGTTCGGTCCCTGTCGAAGGTGTTCATGTAGCGGTTGAGGATGATTTGGCTTTAATCGGTGAGGATTACAGCGATATAGCCGGCGCTTACTCGATTGGAGAGATCTACGATGGCGACTACACGGTAACGTTTTCTCATGTCGATTATCAGACGGTGGTACTCACCGCTTTCCATATCAACGATGGCCCATCGGGAACGATTCAGGATCAAACATTGTCGGAGCTTGCCGGATATCCATATCTTACCGGCGATGTCAATATGTACAACGGCAACTGGCCGCCCACGGTTATCGGCGGCGATGTCACCTACCTGGTGAACTTCTTCCGGGGTGTCGAAGCCAGTGTGCCATGTTTGATAACCGGTTTCTGGGCTTCCGCTGATGCCAACGGCGACTGCAATGTAATAGGCAGCGATGTGACCAAACTGGTGAGTTATTTCCGAGGTATGACAACACTGAGTTATTGCGATGATTACGAGCCGCTTTGGCCAACCCCGGATGATTTGCCCGTTGAAGCCCCTGATGGTTGGCCGAATTGCGATGTTGCGCCATTAACGGCGAGAGTGATCCCATCCGTAACTGATTAAGATTCGATTGTATTAATCATATAAGTAAGCCGGACGCCCATCGAGCCGCCCGGCTTTTATTATTCATCTAAATCCTGCCACAATTTTAGATTATTGGGCGTATTTCTTATTTGTATATTTTATAAAAATATTATGGGATTCTTTTTACAGTTTCCCGAGCCAGGTATTCATGCATGCCGCTTTGACGGCGATAGTTGGTCAATAGCGAATCATTACATAGAAGCTCCGGACTTCGCCGCGCATAAATGGATTCACCCGGCCAGTTGAAACAATCTCGATAGCCGCGAATTGCCTGCTTGAACAATGACGCGTCGTATCTCTGAATATTACGGGTAACACCATGTACGAGGTAATCTTTGTGTTCTAATCCCTGAACAAACCGACCTGTAAAATACACGAATTCCCCCTCAAGGGGGAATTCGCTTCCTCCCGCTACACTCATCGATTGCCATATAAGTTCATGATCTGCTGTCGCGTCTTTCATCAAAAATACCAAAAAAACCTGGCCACTATCGTATGGTATCGCCCGAGGTTCATCAAATTCCATAAAAATGGCTTTCGAGACCTGGATAATCGATTCATTTGGTTCCCCGATGAGCGCCTCATCGATATGAAACGTAAAGGTCGATTCTGATACGCTGATTACTTCGCCTGCGGCAATCAGGTCAGCAAAACCGATCAGCCGGTACAGCGGAGCCTGTTCATAATCGATAGTTCTTCCAGCGGCCTTGTCCTCCGGACCGGACACATTTGTCCGGTCCGAATGATTTGAATCCGCGAAAACGTTATCCGCGCGCGTATCAATAGCAAAGCTCAATAGCCCCGCCAGTAACACCAGGGCTGGCAGCATGACCATGAATTGTGGTATGATGAGGGCAAACATCAATCTGGTAACAATAATTGTCTCCTTATTATTTATTGATTAATCTAAGCAATAGCCAGATAAGAATCAAGATAATGAGCAGAATTATCAACAACCACCACCACGGGAATTCAGTTCCCCTGTCTTCTGCTTCATCCGGGATACCGTTGCCGTTTTCATCAATTGATGTTCCGTGTCGAATATCCAGGATATCATCAATTCCGTTGTCGTTGAAATCAGGAACAAATCCGGCGAACTGGTAAAACAACTTCATTTCCAGAGGTCCGGTAGCAAAATCTCCGGCGGTTACATCCCAGTGTTTGGCGTTGGGATCAATGACCGAAGCTACGACATAAACGAACGTGGTGGGAAATAAACTCAAGGCCGTGCCATGCGGGCAATACATCAACTCGCCTCCCACCATATCATTAACGCCACCAATTTCCCGTATTCCTTCCTCACAGTCGGTAGAATCATAAGTTATATCAACATGGCGTGGGTCGACTAATCTCGCAAGTTTAAAACTCGCCTTGTCTCGAACTTCAAGCGATCGTTGAGGTTTGAAACTTTTTCCAGGCCGTCTCATTTCAACCGGATTACCACGTGTATCAACAAGCGTATCACCATCGATCATTGATTCAATACTGGCCATACGTGGCAGGAATGAAACTTCAATATCTCTGATGATCAACGGTTCCATATCGCTTTGCATATTGAAAAAGCTCATGGCGAAATCACCGGTCTCCATATCGGCCGCTCCAGCATCATAACCGGGAAAACGCGGATGCAATGCCAAGTCATTGTTGCTGGCATCACGCAATGTCGCCTCGCTTACGATTACGAGGTCTGTCTCATTAAAAGCCGATCCGATATGAAGTTCGGCTGCCGGTGGCACCACTCCATTAGCTCCATTCTCCCAGGCTTGAGGCGCGCTATAAACCATCTCGAAAACGTTATAGGTAGTACCTTGAAAGCTTTGTGTTGAGCCTGTGCTGCTGATTGATGGATTTGTCCAGGGGCATCTGGATCCCGTATAGTACCAACTAATTGATAATGAAGATGCTGGACTAAGAATCGTCAACACTAACGAATGGGCGTCGCTGCTATTCGGATTGACAAAATCCCAATTATGAACCGTATAGACATTAAGCCCGATGTTATGTCCAAGGATCTCATAGCTTGTGTTACTGAAGTGTCTATCAATTGTTGCGCGCTCTTCGCCGGTCAAGCCGGTGCTATAGGTAGCCATAATATGATTGCTTTGTTGGTCCTCTCCCGTTATCGGCGCCGAATCTCCATGACCTAGACCGTAATTATGTCCCGCTTCGTGAGTCGCGGTGTGGCCAATCATTCTTGCCCAACGTTCAAGTGTCGAATTAGCGCCGTTTAGCTCTCCCCCTGTACCACCATAGGCGGTACCAAAGGAACCGGCATAAACTCGAGCGTAATCCTGGCCGTCGGCATCATTAATATCAACAGCTTGAGCAACCCCAAAGAAAATACTCGTCCCAATAACCTCATCATCTGAGCCTACTCCCACGATTTGCCAGCGTGATCCGGACGTTGTGGGAGAGGCGGTTGTCATTATAACTTCGACATTGAACTCGCAGTAATCATCAGTTACGATATCAAATATTATATCGCGCAATTGGGCTGTCGTGCCTATAGTAGCATCAAGATCGGATACATCGAATGGATTCAAAGGTGATGTTTGAAGAGATGAATGATATTCAGGGAAAGTATTATCCACGGCTGTAGGAAAATACAGGTACAGCTTATTACCTTTTTCTGATCCTAAAACCCAGGATGGACAATCCTGCGCGATCACCGGAGAAAACATTGACAAGAGAAAGGACGCTAGCAAAAATAATATAAGATAAAATCGAGCCATTACAATACCCCTTCTATTTATGAATTTACAGCCATCTTCTGAAATATAATATAGCTAGAGCACAGGAGCATGACAGAAGATATAATAAAGTACTAAAACCTAGATCATTCAACCTCCTACTGTTTCATCGGTATACATGCTGACTATGCGATTCGTTTTTGATATTCTTTCTGTACCAAAGTAACCAGGAATAATACTGATGCAGATGTTACAGTTGATAGTTTCACCTCCTGATCCGCGCGTCCTAACCAGGAACTCTCCGTAAATATTTACTAAATCGATTTTCAATAGCCCGGGATTTTCCCCAAATCATAATATGAATTATATATTAGCCTCATTACGAATATCGCCTAATGGTGTCTATCTAAGTGTGTCTATCGAGATATTACTGCTATGCTGCCAGAAAGTATACCAAATACTATATGTGGCGTCAAATTAAAGGAAATACCTTCAGAATTAAATTATTCTCAAATTTTCGATAAAATAACCAATTAGGGCGGTTTAATGGAGTTAATCTTGCTCTGAAGCCATCCGATTCTCATAATCCACGCCCGAGACAAGTCTATTTAGAGTAAGCGCTTGTATGTAATATACGGTGAAATCTCAATCAGGCTAACAACTTACAAAGACTATCGGGATGATATCGGTCGTTCTAAATAGCTGAAATCTAAAAATATATAGTCAAAATGTAGATTGACAAATATTGGTTTAGCGTTATATTGCGATTGGAGTAAAAGTAAAATATCTGGCTGTTATAATTTATTTGCGCATAGCCTGATTTAGATACTACGCTGTATCTTGAAACTTAATTAATTCTTCGTAACATGTTGTTGGACTTAAGTATTCTCAGAATTAAACTAAATTGCGCCGGGCAATCCTTTTATGGAGCCGGGAATGATTTCAATTCCCTTATGTTCTGCAACCTGCCAGTTATATTCTATCATTTTCGAATATTAATTTTTAATGAGTATTTCAAAAACAGGTAGGTAATGGGGAGTTTAACATGATGAGCTTATTTGCCGCAATAAGGAAAACTGTAGTTTCAACCGCCATTATTATACTTTTATGTTTCGGCATCGCGGATGCCCAGTCTAAAACGCAAAAAGATAATCTTGAACGACTTAGCTTGTCACTTGGCGAGCAACTAGAAGCAAAACGTCCTCAACTGTATTATGATCTTCTAAATAGCGCCGATTCGGCTCAGATCCAATTGAATAGAAACTCCGACATTCAGTTAATGTATATCGATAACCGGAGTTTACCTGTCTATTACCAGATCGACAACCTCGATGCCGCTGGAACAGTCAGCAGCGATGATATCTGGCCCGGAGGCAGTGGCGGATATTCGTTATCGGGTCAGGGTACAAGCACCGGGCTGCTCGCAGTTTGGGATGGCGGAGGTGTAAGGGCTACGCATCAGGAGTTTGGCAGTCGAGTAACTCAGATAGACAGCCCGGGAGGTACCCATTATCATGCGACTCATGTGGCCGGGACTATGATGGCTACAGGAGTACAAGCGCAAGCTAAAGGAATGTCGTATGAAGCTAACTTGGCGGCTTATGACTGGAACAATGATAATTCGGAGATGGCTTCAGCAGCCGCCGCCGGTTTGAATGTCTCAAACCATTCATACAGTTACATCACCGGCTGGTATTGGTCGGGCAGTAGCTGGTATTGGTATGGCGATATCTCGATCAGCGCCACGGAAGATTATGGTTTTGGCTTTTATAGCGCCGATGCCCAGGCCTGGGATGAAATCGCGTACAACGCTCCCTACTACACTATAGTCAATTCTGCCGGTAATGACCGTAATGATGCCGGTCCGGGGTCAGGCGGAGGACATTATGTCTGGGATGGCGGTTGGGTATGGAGTACCGCCACACGCGATCCCGATGGCGGAACCGACGGCTATGATTGTATTTCTTATAATTCAAACGCGAAAAATATAATCACCGTGGGCGCCGTTAATGATATTACTGGCGGCTATTCCGTACCGGGCGATGTTGTGATGAGCTCATTCTCCGGATGGGGACCATCAGACGATGGCAGGATAAAACCGGATATAGTAGCAAACGGAATCAATCTCTATTCCACCATGGATAATAATAACAGCGCCTATGATTATTTAAGCGGTACTTCAATGAGCGCGCCGAATTTTTCCGGCTCGTTAAATTTACTAATTCGCTATTATGAGGAAAGCCACGTGGGGATTACTCCGCGTTCTTCAACAATGAAAGCTTTAGTAATACAGACTGCCGATGAATCCGGATCGAATCCCGGGCCGGATTATAAATTTGGCTGGGGTTTATTAAATTCGTTGAAATCGGCGCAATTAATTCAGAACGATTCGATATCACCTGGTATGGTACTGGAGGATTCGCTGGCCAATATGGAAATCGATGAATTCTATTTTACATGTGATGGCATAACTCCTATCAAAATCACGGCTGCCTGGACAGATCCGGCCGGTACGCCGCCATCGCCATCACTTAATCCTACAACAATAATGCTGGTTAATGATCTCGACATAAGACTGGAACATATCGGATCAAGTATTGTAACCATGCCTTATACGCTGAATCCGCTAGTTCCCGATAATCCGGCGTCTACCGGCGATAATATTCGCGACAATGTTGAACAGATATATGTCGGAACCCCTTCAAGCGGACAATATAAGTTTACAATTTCCCATAAAGGAACTTTAGCATCGCCGCAGTATTATTCAGTGGTAAGTTCCGTCAATTTAAGTTCATCGACTGGAAATAATCCTCCAGTCGCCCTTTGTATTGATATCACTACTGACGCGAACGCGAGTTGCCAGGCTGATATCTCGGTAGACAACGGCTCTTATGATCCAGATGGTGACTCTATAACGCTGCTACAGATTCCAGCAAGTCCCTACTCTGCCGGCCAAACAATTGTCAGCTTGATCGTAACCGATGATTCAGGATTGGCAGATACTTGCCAGGCTACGGTTACTGTAAACGATAATACTCCCCCGGTGGCCACATGTCCCCTGGATATAATGGTAGATAATGATCCGGGTGAATGCGGCGCGATAGTAACATTCAGCCCCGGCGCTACCGACAACTGCGGCGTGAGTTCAGTAACGGCCAATCCGCCATCCGGGAGTTTCTTCGGCATTGGGACTACGCCGGTTGAGGTTATAGCCATCAACAACACGGGGACTGCCAACACATGCTATTACAACGCAACTGTCAACGAGGCAGAAACACAGATAGCCACATGTCCCCTGGATATAACGGTTGATAATGATCCGGGTGAATGCGGCGCGACAGTTACATTCAGCCCCGGCGCCACCGACAACTGCGGCGTGAACTCTGTAACGGCCAATCCGCCATCCGGAAGTTTCTTTGGCATTGGGACTACGCCGGTTGAGGTTATAGCCATAGATAACTCGGGCAATGCCGACACTTGCTATTTCAACGTAACTGTTAATGAGGGTGAAGCCCCGGTAGCCACATGTCCTTCAGATATAATGGTAGAAAACGACCCGGGTGAATGCGGCGCGACAGTTACATTCAGCCCCGGCGCCACCGACAACTGCGGCGTGAACTCTGTAACGACCAATCCACCATCCGGAAGTTTCCTCGGCATTGGGACAACACCGGTTGAAGTTATAGCCATAGATAACTCGGGCAATGCCGACACTTGCTATTTCAACGTAACTGTTAATGAGGGTGAAGCCCCGATTATTGTATGTCCCGATGATATAGCGGTGGATAACGATCCGGGATTGTGCGGCGCGGTCGTCACGTTTGAACTGGATGCAACCGACAACTGCTCTGATGTTTCTATCGACGTCAGTGTACCATCGGGATCTTTCTTTGGACCCGGATCAACAATGATAAATGTTATCGCTACTGATGTTTCCGGCAATACCGATAGCTGTTATTTCTTTGTTTCGGTTTATGATAACGAACCACCGATTGCTATTTGTCAGGAAGATACAATAGTAAGTAATGATCCTGGCCAATGCGGGGCAATTGTTTCTTTCGAACCCGGATTTAATGATAACTGCTCTTCGGTCATGATGTACATTAATCCGCCGTCCGGAAGTTATTTTGATTTAGGTACGACTCCGGTTGAGGTTGCCATACGAGACGCGTTCTCTAATGTCGATACCTGTTATTTCAATGTAACGGTTATCGACAATGAACCACCGGTTACCGATTATCCCGCCGATATCACTGTGGATAATGCTCCGGGCCAATGCGAGGCAGTTGTAAATTACTCGATAAGCGCAACAGATAATTGCGCGTTAGCCGGTATAGTCGCAGATCCTCCATCCGGGAGTCATTTCCCGGTCGGTTCGACACAGGTAACTATTTATGCGAATGATTCCTCTGGCAATACCGACACTTCATATTTTAATGTAACAGTAAACGATATTGAAATCCCGGATCCTGGCTGTCCAGCCAACATTGAAGTAGCTAATGATCCAGATCAATGCGGGGCAATCGTATCTTTCACTTTCGATCCATCCGACAACTGTTCAGTAGTTTATATTAACGCGACTCCGCCATCTGGAAGCTTCTTTGATATGGGGACAACACCTGTCGAGGTGATAACCAGCGATATCGCCGGCAATGCCGATACTTGCTTTTTCAATGTTAACGTTATAGATATCGTACCTCCCGATGTGACGTGCCCTTCCGATATAACGGTTAACAACGATCCGGGCGAGTGTGGCGCGGTGGTGGCATTCACGGCCGACGCTACCGATAACTGCTCGAGTGTTACGATTTCATCCAATCCTCCATCGGGCAGTCTCTTCGCCGTTGGAGTAAATCCGGTTGAGGTTATAGCCACCGATGATTATGGGAATACCGATACCTGTTATTTCAATGTAACGGTAAATGATATCGAATTGCCCGTACCGGGTTGTCCGGCCGATATAGTAGCTTCCAATGATCCGGGCCAATGCGGGGCGACGGTAACGTTCGCTTTGAATCCATCCGATAATTGCCCTGATGTAAATGTCGCGGCAAATCCCCCCTCCGGCAGTTTCTTTCCCATAGGATTATCTCAAGTTGAGGTTATCGCCACGGATGCCGCCGGCAACGCCGATACCTGCGATTTTAGTGTATCGGTGAATGATACTGAACCACCGGTAGCTATCTGTCCGGCGGATATGACGGTTGAGATTGACTCCAGTCTAACAGGAGCTTATGTAGAATTTTCGCCGGATGCTATTGAAAATTGCCCGGGAGTAACTATAGAATCAGATCCGGCTTCAGGCTCATGGTTCGCGCTTGACACCACGATGGTTGAGGTTATCGCGACGGATGACGCCGGTTTAGCGGATACGTGCTATTTTAATATCGTCATTGCTTATAATATCGGCTCAGATTACCTCCCCGGCGACGCTAACATGGCCAATGGCGCCTGGCCACCAATGGTAATCGGGGGTGATGTGACCTATCTGGTGAACTATTTCCGCGGTATGGAAACAAGCCCGCCCTGTCTGCTTGACAGTTTTTGGTGTTCAGCGGATGCCAATGGCGACTGCAGTGTCATTGGTAGCGATGTGACTAAATTGGTAACTTACTTTAGGAGTATGACGAGTATTCAATATTGCCCGGATTACGCGCCAGCCTGGCCAACACCAGATGATTTACCGGCTGAAGCGCCATCTGGCTGGCCGAATTGTGAAGAATAAATCTCGATTTACCCTACACTCAAAAGATAGAATTGGGCGGCCGGCTGACCGCCTTTTTTAATGCGCCATAAATACTTCGATAATTATGGCTGAATTATTAATCTGATAAACATATGATTTGAATATAGAATGATCTAAAATATTCTAACCTGTCATCAGAAAAATAATAGTAGTATTAATAAAAATTATATGGTATAAAAATAGTATTACATTGCCAATCTGACTGCGGTAGATTTGTTTTTATAATCTAGCCCAGCAAAAATCGAATTAAAAAATTGAATACTGATTATCTTGAAAGCAAGAAAAATTACAAAAATATTGTCAAAACTTTCGCAGCTCTCGCTTATATTTCTTATATATCTTAGCCTTTCCGCGGAAATTAAGGCGCAGAAACTGCCATTAGGCTCCGGGCGGATATTTTCCTGGTCCGGTGAGTGCCAGGCTGAATTAAAATATGATGATATAAAGGGAGCAGGCCAAAACCGTCCACGCTGGATCAGGTCCCTGTATCTGTCCGGAAGTTTGAATGTGCCTGGAATACCTCCCATTGATCTAAAATTCAAACTCTCTTCGCTTAATCAGAGCATCAGGCAATATTTCAACAGGCTGAGCCTGCATGTATCAAAGAGCTGGATTGATCTGTATCTCGGCGATACTTACCCCGATTATTCCCGTTATACATTAAAAAGCATACCGATCAGAGGCGGCAGCATAGATCTCTATAGGGGGCGTTTTCGATTGGCCATGGTTTTGGGCCAGACTAAAAAAGCTATCGATGGTACCGACAACAATGTTCCGAGTTTTCGGCAAACGATGCACGGATTCAAAGTCGGTTATGGTAAGAAAAATTCATCCCGGATCAATTTCAATTACGTCAAATTCAATGATGATGAAAGTTCAATCGATTCATCCGGAACACTTAAACCGGTTGAGAATGCTCTAGCCGGCATCGACGGTGTACTAAAAGCGTTTAGCGGCAAATTTACCATCAAAGCTGAAATATCCGGAAGCGCTTATAGCAGAAATTTAGAAAGCGCGGAAATAGATATTTCCGATAAAGTTCCCGGGCTTCTTAAAACATTTTATACTCCGCGCGTAAGCAGCCAGTACGGCCTGGCCTATTACATTAATCCCAATCTTGATTTGGGCAATACCAAGGCAGGATTTTCGTATTCGAGCATTGACCCGGCTTTCGTATCTCTAGGATTGGCTTACAATCGAAATGACATCCGCAAATTTGCCTGTTCATTTGATCAGAGATTGATAAATAACAAATTTTTTCTAAGCGTTAAGTACTTCAAATCCAGAGATAACCTGAACAATCAAAAAAGATCAACGTTAAATACTAATTCCGGCATGGCCAATGCCAATATCGTATTTAGCAGGTCCATGACATTGAATCTGGGTTTTCGTATTTATACGCAAAACAATGATGACATCGAATATGATTACAAAGTTGATAACGCAAACCGGTCGTTTATAATCGGTATAACCCAAAGAGTGAAGCTGCTGGATTTGGATCATACCATAACATCGAATTACAGCCTGGGATGGTATCGTGATGAGAAAGCGGCGATGTCCCCGGGCTTAAATTACGATAACCACGCGTTCAATCTGGCAACGAATACGAGGGTGAACAATTCCGTCAATCTAATAACAGGCTGGAACAGAGTCCAGAACTTCCATCACAAAGGCGGCAATAGAAGTGATCGTTCGGCTTATTCCATTGGCGCAATCCATCGGGTTTTTAAAAGTATACTAACCACAAAATTTTTGATTTCATATAATACCGGCAGAGAACGAGCGACAGCTATCGCAAATTCTAATAGACTTTCTTTTAGCTTACGAAGCAACTATAGATTCAAAAATACTAACGCCGGTATAAAAATCGAACGAAAATATTACAATGAGAAAACCAGCCCCGAAGAAGATTACGATGAATTTGTAATATATTTTTCGATCAGCCAAACATTCGGGAAATAAGTAAATATTTTGTTTAGTTGTATACATAGGAGGGTAACATGTTCAAAACAGACATAAAACGGGGAATTGTAATGCTCGGGCTTATGGCAATTTCTATTTTGCCGAATTTAAATGTTTCCGCCCAGACACCTGATTGGAATATTATTCTTCATGCGCCGACGGGCTATAACCTATACCTGGAAGATTTGTGGTACTTGGACATAATAAACAATGAAATCGACCCGCTTGAAATCTATCTATATGGCGCGGTGGATGAGAGCGAAAGAGGCATGATGTTCCGGGGTCGCAGCAATCCTCTGATCGTACCGCCCGGTGGAACGACTTTCTATCCAAATGATATCGAAGACGTTTACGATACCCGGTATGATCCGGAATTCGATCGGTTCATTCAGAGAAGCGGCCGATTTCCCGCGGGCGATTACGAGGTTTGTGTCGAGGTCAGATTTATCGAAAATGATGAAGTTCTGGGACGCGCGTGCTATAATTTTGTCGCGACTTTACCCGCCGCCCCCGGGCTAATTTCGCCCGTAGATTTATCTATAGTTATCGAAAACACTCCTTTATTTCAGTGGACCGCGCCCATTCCCCTGCCGCCTGAAGCGCAAGTGTCTTACATGGTTAGAATCTGCGAAATCCGCCAGGATCAAACTCCCCTGGACGCGATAAATTCAATCGCCCACTTTGAGGAGGAGATATATTCAGCCACTTCGCTGCTTTATTCGGTTGGCGCCCAGGAATTCGAGGTTGACAAGCAGTACGCCTGGCAGATACAGGCAGTCGACGAGGATGGTTATCCTATCGGCGAGAATAACGGTAAAAGCGAGATATGGACATTTACATATGGCCTTTTGCTAATCGAAGTTGAGGAGTTGGTAATATACCCCTCAATTGTCGTTACGACAACGCTGGATTCGATATATGACCACAGGAATCACCCGACAAGGCCTTTATCTCTACGGGAGGCAATTCTCTGGGCTAACTATAGGAGCCGGCCGGATACTATCGCCTTTAACATTCCAACCTCTGATCAGGGCTACGACGCTCAATCAGGAGTCTGGGAATTTAACTTCAATCGTGAGCTGCCTGGTTTAACCGATGATGAAACCACTATTGACGGAAGTTTAGGGAATGCACCAAATGGGGGATCTGATTTACCCGGCATTGGCGCCTGCAACCGGCCGGCAATCGGACTCGATGGAACCGGTTTAAATAACGGGATATTTGTAACAGGTGATAGGAGTATTATCAAGGGATTAGCGATATACAATTCCAACGGGCCGGGGATTCGAATAGAAGGCAGGGGCAATCAGGTTCTATGCTGCTATATCGGAACCAATAGTAACCAGATGGCTGGGCTTGGTAATTCAGCGGGCGTAGCTCTGAGAGTAAGCGCGTCTAACAATAAAATAGGCCTGCCCGATGCCGGTAATTTAATATCGGGCAATACGAATAACGGAATTTTGCTTTACGGTAATGTCAGGAATACATCGATAGAAGGGAATTATATCGGAGTTAAAACCGATGGCCTGACTAAGCTACCCAATAAAATCGGAATATCAATAGAAAACGGAGCCAGAACCAACGCGGTAGGCGGGGCAGGCTCCCGAACCGAGGGACAATGCGACCAGGGATGCAATATTATAAGCGGCAACAATGAAATAGGCGTAAGAATTTCAAATGGAGATCAGAACACGATCGTTGGCTCTTACATAGGAGTAGGAGTAGATGGAAACACCGCGGTCGGAAATGGAACGGACGGCATTGTTATCGTGGGTTCTCATGGCAACCGTGTCGGTG
Organism: Candidatus Zixiibacteriota bacterium; assembly: GCA_024231855.1. GTDB lineage: Bacteria > Zixibacteria > MSB-5A5 > UBA10806 > 4484-95 > JAAEQD01. Next base: position 33,765 of record JAAEQD010000159.1, on the reverse strand, counting down.
GCGGTCGAGATAATCTCAGAAATGTGATAAGCGGTAATCGTGATGGCATTGTGCTCAAAAGATCGCCGGCTCGGAAATCGGTTATAAATAGAATAGAAGGTAATTATATCGGAACAAACGATGGTGGAACGATGACAGTGCCCAATATTCATCGCGGAGTATTGTTGACTTCGGCAAGCGAGTCCAACATGATCGGCGGCGATAATGACAGCTACGGCAACGTAATTTCCGGTAACAACGGGGCCGGGATCAGATTGGATACGAACGCGAAATATAATTTCATCCGCAACAACTTAATCGGGACAAGCAGAAATAACCTCCAGCTTCCCAACGGTCAGGGTATAGCTCTATATTATTCCGCTCAGGAAAATCAAATAGGCGGCGCGGTCGAATGGGGCAACACGATCGCGTATAACAACGGCGACGGCGTTCATGTCGAGGGCCCGGACTGCGCAAATAACTCCATTGTTTCAAACCTGATATATCATAATGACGGCAAGGGTATCAGCTTGATAAACGGGGCTCATGGCGATCATCCCTGGCTTAGAATTTGGGAGAATATTCCCCTGGGCGGGGACGAATACTATATCATTGGCCAGATGGATACTGTTTATACCCGGCATAAAGTAGAAATATATTCCGACTATCTCAACGAAGGCCGATTTCTTGAAGCGACTAATATTATTCCCGATAGCGTCAGGGTCGGCTGGTTCGGCACGAAAGTCAGGATGCGGGGATCACAATTTACATTTCTAATTTCGGATAGCCTCGGGCAAAATACATCGGAGTTTCTCATCCCGCCCGCGAATCCCTCTCATGTCGGTCAGTGGCCGTTCGATATGGACTACTGGCGTTTGGACCCGGATAATTATTTACCCTTAAACCCTCATTTTCACGGCGGCTGGGGAAACATGGTACCTAAAAAATATACTCGTCATGTTTGGGGAGTATCTAAATTATTCAACAGTTCCGCGGTGCGAGATGTACCCGGATTCGCTCATAGAATATTTTTCACGACCGGTGCTTTCTGCGGGCCATTTATCAATTATCAGATGCCGGTTTTGTTCACGGGTGAACTTTATTTTGAAAGTTATGTAAATCAATTTTTCGACATGGATAGTAATTTCGGTTTGATGACACCGCCGGGCACCGGGGTTACGATTCTCACTCAGAGATATTTCAATCCGGACAGTTCGCTTGACCGGCATGATAGGCTGGAATGCCCTGAGGAAAGTTATTGCGATTTCAACGACTGGCCTGACGATAAATACGGTTACATAAAGCACTATCTAGATTCGACAGGTTATGCGCCGATTTTAACCCTTGAAATCGACAGAGAGGAATCATTCGAAGATTGGAACAGCCATCCTTACTGGCAGGATTTCGATGGTTTGGCCGGACCTGATTCACCCGGATTCGAGGCGGTCGGCGTTTTGGGTAAATATTACTACCAGCAGAAAGTAGATGGTAAACAAGCAATTGTACTGGGAATCTGGACACATGACGGCGCTCATGGCGGGCGGACGGAGATCCATCCTGTTTTTGGGATGGCGATACAGGAGCAAGCGCCTCCCAATAATTCCGCGGGCAAAGAGGTCTGGCATTTCTTCATTCGCAATAAAGGCAACCAGTCATTTTGCGGCTCCCATGTCCAGTGTACCGGTCATCCGGCCTGGGCTTTCAGAATAAAAGGACGTCCCGGTCCATGCACCATCAAGGGCTTGAATGGTTACGCGCACGAGGAAGATGATGATACCGTCTACTGGTCGATAGCCAGATCGGGCAATGATGTCGTTATCAACACATTCATACCGGATGAGGATGACTGGCTTATCGGAACGGTAGAGATAGATTGGAAATAGCTAATGTAAGGAGCAGATAATGTATCACGTAAAAATAATTCAGATAATCGCGTTTTTACTAGCCTGTTTGATGTCATTAAGCGCTATCGTTTTTGCTAATGAAAGTGATGCGCGTCAAGCTAGAGTTGAGCGTCTCGAAGGTTTCCTAAAATCATTTTCAATCGATAACAAAGCAGCTGTGGAAATTAGATCGTCGCTATCAGAAACCGGCCGGAAATTCACCATGATTTTAGACGCTAAAAGTGAATTTGAATCGAAAATGCGCTCAGGACATGTGAAAGAAAAAGTTGGCGTATTACAGAACTATCGCGACGCGCATGCTAAGTTATTTAAGGATTATTCCGGGAAAATCTCAGACCTGATGAAAAAACTGGATAAACACCTTGATGAGAACGAGATCGCGACCGCCTACCGCTTTCTTTACGATGAACTATGGTATGAAGGTTTTGCCAACGAATCGTCGGTGGAAACCAGAAAAGCACTCGGCTATCATACCGAACCGACTTTTGATAGCACATCATTGATAAACAATTACACCTATGAAGAGCTTGAAGAGATGGAAGAAGAGTATCTTGAAGGCGAAAACGAGGCGTTGATTTCAGATGTCGATCCGCCGGATACGACAGCTATTATTAAGGAAACCACAGATTATGTTTCCAGGCCGCCTGTTAGCGTGGATTATGAATCTCCTACACGACAGGATTTGCCGCCCTGGCACGACTTCCCCGCTCCGCCTGCTACTACATACAGTATTGGCAACTTACTGAAAAATCAATCCTTGCCGGTCTTGCACTATTATTGGCTCGAATTGGCGCCACTGGCGGATTCATTGATAACGGCCAGCCAGGATAAATAAGGTTGAGAAAACGTCAAATTTTAGAAGAACAGTTTATAACTTGAAATTATTAAAGCTATCTCCTGGTATATAACCAATTCTTTTAAATTGGCTTTGGCTACGTGCGGCTCGGAAATCATCTCACATAATAATAGTTAACAATCAATAAAAGAATTCTGGCATTTTATGATAATTTAGCATATATTCTATATAAGCTTCTTTGATTGTGGTATTCTGTCTTTATCCCGGAGAAGATATCGTGGAAATCAAATGTTGAAATCATAAACTTAAAGCGAGGTGTGATATGAAACTCGGAAGTTTTATCAAATCAGAATTGGGCTATTTATTTGTATTGGTTTTCCTGCTCGCCGGCGGGACAATTACCGCTCGGGCGGGCGATATCGATATCGGACTACGCGAAATTCTGGAATCGAAATCAGCCGATCAAATCGTTTCCGTTATCGTATTTATGTCTGATCAAGTCGATCTGGATGCTATCTCCCGCGACATGACCAGTCAGAATGTCACTCTTCGAAAACGTCATGAAGTTGTAGTTACATCGCTGCAAAATATCGCATCAACCACCCAGGGTATTATTATCGCGTCACTATCGGATTTAAAAAGAGATGGCAAAATTATCGAATATGAGGCTTTCTGGATAAGTAACGCAATCCGAATTGACGCTCCAAAATCCGTGATCGAGGAGTTAGCTGAACGTAATGATGTAGCCAGGGTATATTTCAATTATGAAACGGAATTAATTGAACCGGTAGAGATAAAAGAAAGCGAACCGGGTACTATAACATCAGTTGAAATAGGCTTAACGGCAATTCGGGCGCCCGAGGTATGGGCGCTGGGTATAGATGGCAGCGGCGTGCTGGTGGCAAACATGGATACCGGCGTGGAGGGAGACCATCCCGCGCTTGCCGACCGGTGGGCCGGTGTCGCCGATCCAAGATATGCCGGTCATCCTGAATGGGCCTGGTACGATCCGTATTTGGGCCAGAATGATTTTCCATATGATGACGGCGGCCATGGAACACATACTATGGGCAGCGTATGCGGCGCTTCACCCACCACGGGTGATACGGTCGGCGTAGCGCCGGGCGCGCTTTGGATAGCATCCGCGCCAATCGATAGAGGTGGCGGCATTCCGGGTACCGTGGCCGATGCCATTCTATCGTTTCAATGGATGGTTGATCCCGATGGTAATCCGTTTACAAATTGGGATGTTCCCGCCGTTTGTTCGAACTCTTGGGGCGTAACGACGAGTCATGGGTATCCGCCCTGCGACACGCTTTTCTGGAGTTATCTTGATGCCTGCGAAGCTGCCGGAACCGTAATTCTGTTTTCGGCGGGCAATGAAGGATCATCCGGCTTGCGCCGCCCCGGCGATAGGGCGACTGATGATTATCGTACCTGTGCCGTAGCTGCTGTCGATGCTTATACGGCCGGCTGGCCGCTTGCTTCTTTCTCCTCGACCGGACCTACTTACTGCACACCGGATCAAACCGCCGCAATCAAGCCGGATATTGCCGCTCCCGGCGTAAACATTCGATCGGCGTATCCAGGCGGCGGCTACACATCAATGAGCGGAACCTCGATGGCCTCGCCACATGTCAACGGCGTGGTCGCTCTTATGCGCCAGGCAAATCCCAATATCAGCGTGGAGATGATAAAGCAGATCATATATGACACCGCTTATGATCTCGGCCCCGCCGGCGAGGACAATTCTTATGGTTGGGGTATGATTGACGCCTATGAGGCCGTTATTATGGCTATGACTGATTTCGGCTATGTTGATGGATATGTTACCGATGCCACGACTTCAGATCCTCTGGCGGCAACGGTTGAAGTGGTTGGTTCGATGATATCTGTTCAGGCAAATAGCCAGGGCTATTATTTACTTGGGGCTCCCGCTGATACGACTTATACATTGCGAGCATCTCTTTTTGGATATTTCTCACAAGAGCAATCTATCTTTGTCGAAATTGATGATACCGTTTCGCTGAATTTCGAACTCACGCCCTGGCCACCGGCGGACTTGGCTTATAATCCTACGTTATTTAATGTGGCAACCCAGCCCGGCAACATTGAATCGCGTGATCTAACTATCACTAACAATGGCGGCGGCCCGCTTTACTACACGCTCTGGACCGAGATTGATGATGTTCTTTCGCGGATTAATATATCCGAAAGTAAAAATCTTGAGCCTATCGGCTACCGGATAACCGACATCGGTAAAGCGGCAAAAGTTAATGAACCATATTATCCGCCGGTCATCACCGGTCAGGGAGGCCCTGATAATTACGGTCATTCCTGGATAGATTCGGATGAACCGGGAGGACCCGCGTTTAATTGGATTGATATATCATCAATTGGCACGCCGATCGATTTTGGGTTGGATATTGACGACGGCAACTCGGGCCCGCTTCCGCTTGGATTCGATTTCCTGTTTTATGGAAATAATGTCAACGCGATAAATGTCTGCACAAACGGCTGGGCATCGTTTACAAATAGCACCTCGGTTGAGTTTGGCAACCCAATGATACCCGATCCCGAGGCGCCCAATGATTTGCTGGCCGTCTTTTTCGATGATATGAATCTTGAAAACGGCGGTACCGGATATTTTTACACCAATAACACGGATTCAGCTATAATAACCTGGGATCATGTTCCGGATTGGCGGCAGGAGGGGATTTTCACCTTCCAGATAATATTGAGAGCCCCGGCCAAGATAAAGTTTCAGTACCTGGAGATGGGGCCGGGACGGTTGGATGAATGTACTATCGGAATAGAAAACAGCGACGCGACCGATGGCTTACAGGTCGTATATAACGCGTCCTATATGCATGACAACCTGGCTATCGGGATATTCACCGATTGGCTGACCGCGTCTCCCCTATCCGGGGTAATAGATCCCTATACAAGCTCAGATGCTACAATCACGTTTGATGCCTCTATGCTGGATGAAGGGAATTACTCGGGCAATATTAACCTCGAAACTAACGATCCCGACAGTCCCGATGTTGACATCCCCTGCGCTTTCATCGTGGCGACCACGCCGATTACCGATGTTGGCATATCGGGTGTAATCAACCCGCCGGATTCGATGGTAACCGGATCATCCTATCCCCTGATGGCCGAAGTGAGAAACTACGGATCTTACAGTCAAACATTCGATGTTGTTTTCGAAGTTTATAAATCGGGATCGCCTTTAGTTGAAATTGAAGACACTATAACAATAATCGATATGCCGGCCGGCGGTGTCGATACGGTAGAATTTGGCGAAACATTCATGCCGGATGTGGACGCCACTTACGACCTGGTTGCATATTCTCTTCTTTCGGGTGATATGAATAACAGCAATGATACATCACTAGTGGTCAGTGACAGCTATACCTGGGTAACGTTTTGGTTCGGCCTTCCAGACGGTACCGCGTTAGTCGCTTCTCCGGACAGCAGGTTGAACATCGGTGCTTTTATTCAAACTCCCGAAAACGCGCATCTGGGTAATCTGCATCTATGCCTGGGAACCGATGATCAATATATTACCGGTTTATTGGGAGTTACCGAGGGGCAGTTATATTATCCGCTCAGTGAATGGGATACCGCGGAATTCTTAGGTCCCGAGGGATCACCACCTAATCCTTATGGTTGGTCAAGCCAATCGTTTAACGGCCAGGCGATTTCGCCAAATCCCTGGCTTCATTTCGAAACGCCGACATTATTATTGGAATTCGTAGTAAACACCGTTGATGACACCAATATAATCGGCGACACGGTATCATGTTTGGCCGCCGGTATAAATTCGACATATGGGCTCTCATCGGCAAGCGATACGCTCGGCATTCGAGGTTATCCGCTTACGGTATTTTTCAGCCAGGTATTTTTCGTACCATCACAATCGGATTATGAATACCTTCCCGGCGACGCCAATATGTACAACGGCGCCTGGCCACCATCGGTTATTGGCGGCGATGTAACTTACCTGGTGAACTATTTCCGAGGCCTGGAGGCAAGCCCGGCTTGTTTACTTGGTGATTTCTGGTGCTCAGCGGACGCCAACGGCGACTGCCTGGTAATCGGTAGCGATGTAACCAAGCTGGTTACCTATTTCAGAGGTCTAACCGATATTGTTTACTGTATCGATTACGAACCGGCCTGGCCAACACCAGATGATTTGCCAGCAGAAGCGCCCGTCGGCTGGCCGAATTGCGCGTCGATACCGGTAACGGCAAAGGTGATACCCATAGGTGCCAATGACGATTGAGAGTTGTCGGCTAATTGACATTAAATAATATATATTACATTGTAGGGCTATTTTCCTAATATTTTACTTGCCTTTATTTCGGTGTTTTTGTAAATTTCCTATTGAGGGGTCAAATGATTTACATCAGGATTCATTTTTTACTGACCCTTCATAAGCGCTTTAGCTTATTAAGCAAGTAGTTCCCAAAATGCAGTATTAAGTTTTAAGCAGTAATGATACTGCGTAAACAAGGAGTGATGAGATGAGATCAAAGCTTGGCATGAGCATCAGGATATTAAGCATTGTTATATTGATGGCGGCAGTAGTTTCAATCCTTTTTAGCTGCGGCAAGAGTGAGCCGGATGTGATAAAGATAGGGGCGACGCTTCCATTAACTGGCAATTCGGCATTATGGGGACAACCGACAAAAGAAGGAATAGACCTTGCTATTGATATTATAAATAATAATGGTGGAATTAATGGTACAAAAATTGAAGTTATCTATGAAGATACGCAAGGAATCCCTTCAATAGGTGTTACTGCTATTAAAAAGCTTATTAATATAGACAAAGTACCAGCTATTATCGATAATAGCAATAGTTCAGTAACACTTGCTATGGCCCCCATTGCAGAGTCAAACAATACTATCCAATTAGTCACAGGAGCATCCTCGCCAGACATTGCAGATGCTGGTGAATATATTTATAGGATTTGGAATTCAGATGCTCTTGAGGGATCATTCATTGCAAAATATACTATAGATAGTCTTAAAGCAAAATCGGCAGCAATTCTTTTCGTTAACAACAGCTATGGCAAAGGATTAAATAAAGTTTTCACGAATAAATTTCAATTACTTGGCGGCCATATTACAATTTCAGAAAGCTTTGATGAAGGCATAGCCGATTTTAGAACATCCATATCCAAAGTTCTCAATACAAATCCAGAAGTAATATACATTGTAGCTTATCCTAATCAAGGGGCACCGTTAATAATACAATTAAAAGAACTTGGCTGTTCAATTCCTGTTGTTGGCGCAGTTGCATTAGAGGACAGCAAATTTCTTGAACAAGCCGGTCAAGCTGCAAACGGTCTAATTTACCCTTTACCTGCTGAGATAGATACATCTTCGGATTTATATAAAGATTTCAAAGAAGCATATATGAAAAAATACGATAAACAAATACAATTTCTAGCTGCTGAAGGTTATGATGGTGCTATGATAATAGCTCTTGCGCTTGAAAAAGTTGATACTGTTTCTGGTCAAGAAATAAAAAGGCAATTAGAAATTATGACTATGTACCGAGGAGTTTCTGGGCCAATTGAATTTGATGAGAATGGAGAAGTCAACAAACCATTTGGGATAAGAGAGATTGAGAATGGTCAATCCAAATGGCGTATACAATCAATACGGTAAGAGCGGGTTTTGATATGTTCCGTAAAGTATTTTCATATTTAATAATAAAATCGGGAATAAAAATTTCTAATGATCAATATGAAACCGACTCTTTAGCTACTTACTCCAGATTGTCCAATATTATATTAAGGCATTACAATTCTAGAATAATTTTAAATTGTATAAGCGGTTTCATAGTAATTGCTATTCCTTCGTTATTAATATATTTAATTATCAATCCTGAATTTGAAAATGTTTTAGTGAAAGTACAGTCATTTATAAAAGGCCAAATATTTGCAGGAATTACATTTTTGCAAATAGCGCTTGTAGTTTTATCGGTATTGTTCAGTAGTTGGATTATAATGCGATGGAGAAGGTCCATCTTGTTTTATTTCTTAAGATCTGAATTAAAAGAAATTAGTACAAAAATGAAAAATCTTCATCCCGTTAGCATTAAGTTTATGCTTTGGCTTATTAAGGATACGCTATCTGCAAAAAATACTCATATTAATTCTCTGCAAAATAACAATACCATGCGTATAATAGAAGTCGGAAAACAATTGGAAGACTCTGGACTAATTCTACCAGCTCATATATTCGCAAAGCTATTATGCTATTCAGCAACAATGCATCCGGATAGATTCCGTGGAGTATGGAATACTTTTTTATATCCTCCCGAAGATGTATTTACTAAAGATTTAAAACAAAATAAATATGAACCGGTAAGTGAATGGAAGGAATATTTTAGAGAATTAGGAAAGCTACTTGATAACAAGACTTCTAAAATAAAAGAGCGACATAGAATTTTCATAGTCGAAGATGGAATCGATTTATTAATACTTGCTGGCAAGAAGTTCTTTGATGATAGTCCTCAATGGAAACACGTTCTTGAATTACAAAAAGAATGGAACATAAAAGAACAGTTAATATTCCCAACAGATAGGTTTAAAGATGTTTTAGGTAATAAGGGCGGAGAGTTTCAAGAATTTGTAATATTTGGTGATCAACCTGAAGATGCGTGGCTTGTCGGTCAGGTAAGAGAAACTGAACGAGTTAGTCTTATTACTAACTCCAATCCTAAAGAATTAAATACCTATTTTAAAATCTATAATCTAATTATAAAAGATGATCATCGTATATCTCTTACTTTGAAAGCTAACGAGGATGGATCATCATGCATACATGTAAGTGGGAATGGTTTTCATAAAGATAAACACTATGATGTTCCATTGTAAAACCAAGAATGCAAAATGAAAAGAAATTTATCGCTAGCTGCAAAATGGAATATTGTTTCTGAGTTATACCACAATGACATTGAATTGGAAGCATATGTTAATTTTCTTGCCGACATTGGGGCTAAAAGTATCCTAGACTGTGCTTGTGGGACAGGTTTTCCAAGCCTTGAATTAGCTAAACATGGATTTAAAGTAACGGCTTCAGATAACGATTTTGAAAGTCTAAATATACTAAAGAGTAAAATGAATAATGAAAAAATAAGTTTCCCTATCTATCACATTTCTTGGGAAAATCTTGATGTAAATAAATTAGAAAACCAATTCGATGCTGTAATATGTTTGGGAAGCAGTATAACATACTTTGATTCCTGGGACGAGAATGTTAGAATGTTATCATCAAACCACCACTCGATTATTAAGTACCTCCAAGGCTTTAAGAAAGTTACAAAAAAGGGAGGACATGTATTGATAGGTATATGTAAACTGTATAAAAAAAGCAAAGATGTTGATCCCATACCCTTCCCCCCAAAGAGAATAGACGGATTAATCTATAATATGCAATGGACCCTTCATTATAATTGGAAATCAAAGGAAAAGACATGGAATTGTTTAGTTGCTTCTAACTCTAATAGCCAAGAGTACGAATTTTCTGTTAGATTAATTAGCCATCTTTATGATAAATCCGAACTCATAGCTTATTGCGAAGCTGTTTTCAATCGAGTTTATGCAATAGATATCTGCCCCAGTCCATACCATGATATAATTCTGGTTTGCGAAACATAATATAATGTTTGCACAATTATTAGCTAACTCCCTAATCGCCGGCTCCATATACGCCCTTATCGCCATTGGCTTTTCTGTTATCTACCGTACGGTGCGGTTTTTTCATTTTGCGCATGGGGTGGTTTATACATCGGGGGCTTATGTCGCTTACTCGGTGGTAATCGGCATGGGGCTGCCTCCTATCGTTGGGTTTGTCGTTGGTGTGCTTCTGGCGGGAGTTGTGGGCGTCGCTATCGATCGGCTGGTTTATTATCCGCTTCGCAAGCACAAAGCTTCCAACCTGGTGTTCCTTATCGCTTCGTTCGGGGTGTTTATTTTCATTCAGAATCTTATCCAGCTTATCTATGGGGCGCAGATACTGTCTATCAGAACCGGGCCGGTGAAGGTTGGGCATAGCGTATTCGGGGCAATTATCACCGATATTCAAATACTGATCCTGGTGGTCAGCCTGGCTCTGTCATTAGGGCTGTGGTTATATATCAAATATACCAGGCTCGGCAAAGCTATGCGGGCGGTGGCGGATGACCCTATGGCGGCCAGCGTGGTCGGTATCTACCCGGAGAAAATTATCACCGCCGCGTTCGCTATCGGGTCGATGCTGGCCGGGGCGGCCGGTGTGCTGATTGCCTACGAGACCAACCTCGAACCGACTATGGGCATGAACGCCGTCCTCAAAGGCATAATCGCCTCGATAATCGGCGGGATTGGCTCGATTCCCGGGGCGATGTTCGGCGGCTTCTTCCTGGGGATCGCCGAAAACTTCGGTATATGGAAAATCCAGGCAGGCTGGAAAGACTCGATTGCTTTCGCTATCCTGATTATATTCTTACTAATCCGGCCAGGTGGCATAATGGGTATCAAAACGGACAAGGAGCGTTTATAGGCGATGGAATATCTGATTCACATACTGGTGATAACGGGTATCTATATTATCCTGACACTCAGCCTGAACCTGGTAGTCGGCTACACCGGTCTGCCGGCGTTGGGGCACGCGGCGTTCTCATGTGTCGGCGCGTATACCTCCTCCCTGCTGGCGCTGAATTACGGTATCACCCCCTGGCTGGGATTGCCGATAGCCGCTAGCTTTGCCGCTGTGATGGGTGTGATTATCAGTATACCCTCGCTGCGTCTCAAGGGCGATTATTTCGCCCTGGCCACTTTCGGGCTGGGCATCATAGTATACTCGATATCCAAAAACTGGGTCGATCTCACCCGCGGACCGTTGGGACTTCCGGGAATACCTGGATTCAAGATATTTTATTGGAGCATAGATGAAACCTGGTCGTACCTGCTTCTGGTGGCACTATTTGTTGCCCTGACCTATATCGTGATTAGGAACATCGTCAGCTCGCCGTTCGGGCGGATACTGACAGGGATACGGGAAGATGAAGTCGCTACCCGGGCTATGGGCAAAAACATAAACCGTCATAAAATAACCGCGTTTATCGTGAGCGCGTTTTTTGCCGGAATCGCCGGTAGTCTCTACGCGCATTATATCACTTTTATCGATCCCTCGAGTTTTACGGTGATGGAATCGATAACCATTCTCTTGATGGTGGTATTCGGCGGCCTGGCCAGCTTGTGGGGATCGTTTATCGGCGCGGCGGCATTGGTGATTCTCCCGGAGCTGCTCAGATTCCTCGGCCTGCCAAGTTCGATAGCCGCACCGCTTCGGCAGATGATATACGGCCTGCTTCTGATACTGTTGATGGTTAAACGTCCCCAGGGAATACTCGGGAAATTCAGGTTCAGGTAAGTATCGATGAGTATTTTAAGCCTAAAAAAGATTAGAAAAGAATTCGATGGAGTTAAGGCGCTTGATGATCTCCATTTCGAGGTCAATCGCGGCGAGATCACCGCCTTAATTGGACCTAACGGCGCCGGTAAGACAACCGCGTTTAATATTATCACAGGTTTTTTACGGGCCGATTCCGGGATCATTTACTACCATGATAAGCCGATATCATCCTTGCCATCATACAAAATTGCCCGCCTGGGAATAGCCCGAACTTTTCAGAATATCAGATTATTCCCTCAGTTGACTGTTCTGAATAATGTGATGCTGGCGCTTCGCTATAATAAAGGAGATAGCCTGGTCGCGGCAATATTACAGTCAAGAAAAATGAAATGCGAAGAGGCCGATAACATTGAAAAAGCGATTAATTTATTAAAGCTCGTTGGCCTGCTGAATAAAAAAGATGAACCCGCCGAAAACATGTCGCACGGTCAGCGCCGGCTTCTGGAGATCGCCCGCACTCTCGCTCTCGAACCGGATCTTATTTTATTGGATGAACCTATGGCCGGCCTGTTTCCAGGTATGATAACAGATATGAAACGGATTATTAATAAGCTTAAAGACGTCGGCAAAACAATTCTTTTCATTGAACATAATATGAGAGTTGTGATGGATTTGGCTGAGAGGATAGTGGTCCTAAACTATGGAAAGAAGATCGCAGACGGAAAGCCCGCGGAAATCCAGACTAACGAGGATGTAATAACCGCCTATCTGGGCAGGAGGATTGCCGGTGTTGCTTGAAGCCAGAAATCTGAAAGTCTGCTACGGACAGGTCAAAGCTTTGAATGATGTTTCATTTAACATTAGAACCGGCGAAATAGTTGCTATGATTGGTCCAAATGGTGCGGGTAAGTCAACGTCACTGAAAGCGGTTTGTGGTTTGCTGGATGATTCGAATGGTCGTATTGAAAGCGGCCAGGTATTGTTGGATGGAAATTCAATACTCAATAAACGAACCGATCAACTCGTTCAAGATGGTATCTCTTTATTACCGGAAGGAAGGCGCGTCTTCCAATCAATGACCGTTCTTGAGAATATTAAAATGGGGGCTTATATCAGGATTAATAAAGCTGAAATTAAGCGAGATATAGAGCGAATACTTGACCTGTTTCCGCAACTGAAAAACAGATTGAAGCAGAAAGCTGGCACTCTTTCTAGCGGCGAACAGCAAATGCTAGCAATTACTAGAGCTTTGGTGAACAAACCCAAGTTTATTTTGGCGGATGAACCTTCATTGGGTCTCTCCCCAAATTTTGTTGAATTAATTTTCGAGAAGTTTACGCAAATAAGTGAATCCGGTACCGCTATATTGTTAGTTGAACAGAATGCCTATATGGCTCTGAAGGTGGCACAAAGGGCATATGTATTCAGCATTGGTGAAATTATTCAAGAAGATACATGTGATAAGCTTAAAGAAAACGAAGAAGTGAAGAATGCATTTTTGGGGGGTTAAATGAGTTTGATTGCGTCATGCGAGAAACGACCGGTTTTCGGATAACACCCACAGCTAAATCAAATAATTACAATTGCAATATTCATATGAATTCAAATTATCAATACCATGAAAAGGACAGCGAAATGTTTACAGATTAAGCTATTAGGGTTTAAGGTAATCCAGCAGGAGTTCGGCTATCCAAGATTAAGTGAATCAGATATGAAATCAATACTATAACTATTCCCGCTTTCATCGAATCTTTTAGCAGCGGAATAATTAACAGAACAAGAACTAATAAAGCCATATACATAATCATTTTTTTGCTATGCCAAAGCTTTCTATGCCATCTAGAAGTAGGTGGTTCAAGTATATCTGGAAGTATTTCACCAATGATTCCAAGAATTATTGAATATATTAAACCTACTGAAAGGTCATTCCTCACTAACCATTTAAGGCCATAATTAACTACTATTCCTGTTATAATCCCAGCTTTTATGTGTTGTTTTTTAGTCATAAAAAATCAAGAAGATCAATTGCACTTTAAGTTATTCCATATTAATATCTTCTAAAAGTCCCAATTCTCTTAATGCTGTCTTGATTTCATTTATTTCCTGCCCAGGAAATCCTCTTTCTGATAATATGTTTACTGCGATTTCGATAGATAATTTGTTTTTCCCTGCGTGTTTTGACAATACTTTGGTATAAAAATTCATCCATTTTTGCGAAGGAACTTCTCCTTTCCAACTTACTGACTTGATTACTTTAGGTAGTTCCGTTGGCTTAGGCAATGGTGTTGCTGCACCCGGTCTGGTAACTATTGCATTTGTATTTCCCTCAACGCCTTCCACTATTGCCTTTACTATATAACTTCCTTCTTCGCTACATGAAAACAAACCATTTTCATCAATCTCACCACCAGATGCTGACCAGTTTACTTTCTTCATTGTTATATCAATTCCGTTTTGGTCTATGCCTTTTAATGTAAACGTTTGTTTATGTCCAGGTTGAATATTTACATTCTGCGGCGAAATTATAACTGATGATAGTTTAGGTGGTTCAATATGTTTTTTCGCTTCTTCCGCAGAAATTATAAAAACATCATCAGAGATTTCGATTTCTGAAGCAGATATAGCTTCATCAAAAACAAATGGCTCATATCGCCCATCTGATGATTTAGCCACATATGCCATCATACCACCGCTTACACCTCTCGCAATTGTTTCCCTAATTGAATCAGGATCTAGCAATCTAGAAAACTGCGGAGAAGCATAGACCGCATCCCTAACTTGTTTTGTACCCCATTCTTTAAATGCAGGCGGCCAGTTTGTTATTAATTTACGAGGTTGGATATAGTCAGTAACCTCATCTTCTTTCTTTAATGAATCGATTATGAATTCCACTAAAGATTCGGCAGCACTTGAGTGGACGAGGCCAAGGGGTAAATGCCGAATTGAATTACCCTTACTTAATATCATCAGATTATTGTAAGTTCTCCAAACGGCTTCCTTGATATCGCGTTTAGCTTTCTTAAGATTCTCGGTAAGTTGCCGTTTCTGGCTGTCGTCTAATTTCAGATCATCTTTCTCGTCTTCAATTGCTTCCCACGCGAGCATTTTCCTAGCGGCATCATATAATATATCCGGATTTTCAGGTATACACCAAATTAGTGAGTTCTTAAATGTTCTAGACGAAGTGCCATGCTCTCTAGTAAACGTTTCCACTAATTTCGTGGTGGCTACTGAATCCTTCATCGATATTTCAGGCGCTAATATTACTAACGTCAAAGCTGGGCGATCAGCAATTTGATTGCTTTTTTCGGGAATGAAAATCCTATTTATATCCTTTTTTGTAACAAAAACAGTCTGAATTTCGGTCTTAATTAATTCTTCTATTTGAGGTGCTTGAACACTAGCTCTACGATCTGATAATAATTTGTTAAGATTAGGCTTAACGCTGAACCAATACCTGTTTTTGGCCGAATCCATAAAATAACAAGCACCGTCAGGTGGAACCAAAGCATCCAGAACAGTCTCTACATTTGCAATATCTAAATCCGGTTCTGCTACTGACAAGCGTATTTCTGGCAGTGTAGTATATCCTTGAGATTGACCTCCATTTGACTCAAAAAATATAGTTGTCGCTACCTTCCTATGTAATCTGGATTTCTTAATCGCATCAATTGCTTCTTTATCGAGTCGGATTGCATTTGAATCTTTCTTGCCGCAAATATCAGTTGTTACAGCTCCCTCCAGTCGACTTTCTCCAAGTTGTTCAAAAGCAGCGGCTCGAAATAGCGGGTCATCAAGGGGTGCAGTTCCTAAGCCAATAAGAGTATCTTTGTGATTTCCTTTATAACCTTCTTCCCAAGCCCTGGAAACCCATAGCGCCAACAATCGGAGTACACCTCTAGTACGCTGAAACCGCGGTAACGCAGCCCACTTACGCTCAAATACAGAAATAGCTGTCGGATGAAACGGGTAGGTTGCCATTATATAATCTTTGGCATTATCGATGGGGAACCAGTTTGGCAAAGATTGCCGGTACTCAATAAACCAGTTATTGTATTCACTTATTATTTTTCTAGCATCATCCGGTAAACCACCCCATTCAAATAAACGTCGGCGAATGATTTCAGAAGTTTCTTGTTCGGCGGACATTATAACTGCTTTGCCTAACCTATCCAAAAGTTTCTTAATTCTGTCATACTCAGATTGCTGTTCCGAATTCATCTCCATCTCGGAAGCGGGTACAGATACAACTAATACTACATTATCCTGGGCGCGGGATTCTTCTGACAGGTTTTGGAGGAAATTATACGTCTGTGCTGCCATACCCATTTTTCTCGTCCGGCTTATGTAATTCATAAGCTCATCGATTAGAATTAAACTGGGTTTGTTCTTTGGTAAAAATTTTCGAATAACCTCACCGGAAGGCGCTGTCATTTCTTTATCATGTTGCTCAATGACTTTAAATGCTTCTTTGCCACCAAGCTGAAATGCTATCTCGCCCCACGGTGTTTTTCTAAGCGGTGTACCATCATCTCCGCCGCGGCCGGTTATTGAATCAAATTCTGTACCTACAAATGTTGCTGTATTGGCTTTAGGTATTTCCTTAATCTTGGCCCGCTGCTGTACCGATTTTACTCCTCGCCAGGCAGAAGCTTTTTTACCATTTTGCGCTAAATGATATAGAAGGGTTAAGGCATGAGTCTTACCCCCGCCGAACTGAGTGGCCATGTTGAATACGGCAGAAGTCTCGGTTTTTTCACCTGATAATCTTCTAATAACTTCAGCAGATAAGCTCTTTAAATTTTGGGTTAGATATGTTCTTTCAAAAAACCGCTCAGGATCTTGATAGTCCTTGTTTGCCCGACCATTGCGAACCTGGTCTAGGTGAACGGCAAACTCAGATGCATCTAATGGTTTTCCTTCACGGAGGTCTTCTCTTGGAGTAACGACCTTATACCAGGGTTTCAGTACCATATGTTTTCTCCCCAAATCATACTATCATAAATAAACGCTAAAATCCAAAACTCTTCTTTTTTGCTAATACGCCATCCACCCAACGCTTTTCATCTACATTTTTTGGGTAAAGTGCTGATAATGATTGTGCTAATTTCCAAAATCTTTGATCTCTACCGACGCCCTCTTCGACAATCAGCCGCTTCAATGCCTCACTTCTACCAGCAGCAAATAAAAGCATACATTGATGAAGTTGGTCAAGCACCGTCTTACCCAGGTTGACCGAGAATGATCCTTTAATCTTGGCCTGCTCTTCAGATTCCTCTAGTTCCGCCAGGAATCCCAAACCTATCTGAGGGTCTTTCTTTTTGCGTTTTCGTTGCGACGATTCCGTTCCTTCTTTTCCGAATAGGTATTTTGATCTTTCAGATACAGGTATTAACCTTGCTTTATCTCCTTGGATTTCGACGAGATTCATCAATCTTTCTAGGTGTACGCCTAAACCCTGAGCGATTTTTCGTGCAGCATCAAATTCTAGTGTATATCCTAAACTACTTATAGGTTTATCCTCTTCATTGGTTTGTCCGTTTACTCCTGTTGAGATTGTCCAAAGCCACATGGCAGTTAGTCGGGCATCCTCTTCAAAACCGGAGGAATCAGCACCTTCAAATATCATGTTCAAGGCTTCACGCGAAACAGTCGCCCAGACTTCTTCAAGATATTCGCTCAAGCTCACTTCTTCCCCGCTGGCTCTCTCCACCGAAGAATAACGGGAATAGATTTCCAATGCCGGACCTAGGCAAGCAAAGATAGCATCAGCGCCTACTACCCCTTCCCCCGCAAGGCGAGGCATCCATTCATGAATTCTCTCAGGAAGTTCTGTTAGTAGATCACGCCAATCACCTATGTCAGCTGCAAGTTTGGTGCCGCGAGTATTCTCGCGGGGTCGGCAAATTAAATGGACAGATGATGCCAGCGAAGCCGTGTTTTTTGCATTGATACGGCCAGATCTCTCAGTATCTATTGGCCATGATGCGGTAATAATCCAATCTGATTCAATCAAGGCCCTTAATTGACTTTCCCAACCTGATGTAGATTTATGGGCAAAAACAACAATGCCTATACCATTATTATTCAAAATCCTGCGGCCATTTGACAATGCTCTTTTCATTAAGTCTTGAAACCTGTCTTTTTCATCAACTGCATTTGGGTGCCAGACAATAATTTGCTCTTTCTTGGGGGTGAGTACATCCTTGAACAAAGACGCATGACAGTCCGGTATTGCACGTTTCAGCCAAACATAAAAATAATCCGATAATTCCGCATACGGAATCGAATCGTAATAAGGAGGATCTGTTATTAAGGCAGCTGCAATGTTATCTGGTAAACTTAATTGACACGCATCTTCTATATTTGCCGTACCTTGAGAATTAATACCTTTCGCTGTGTGCTCTATTGCACGTGAAATATATTCAAGTGCATGGCACCATCCCCCAGAACTTTTTGCAAAAATATTTGCTTCGGCGAAATCCCACACCATTGCTAATGCCTGACGGCCGAAAGTATTTCTAACCGTTTCTTGTGTAGCTGGAGACGCCCAAGGGGTCAGACTAGAACAATAGTCGGCTATCTTTCCAATCAAGAGCGCGAGACAACTCTGTGTCGCAAAAGCAAATTCTTTATTAGATTGAGCTTCAATATTATTTCCGGCTTCCTTAATTAATTCGGTAAACGTTTTAAGAACTAGAGCCTGGCGAGGCGTAAAAAGATCAATGAACTTATTCATTCCATAAATTGGAAAGCTGCTTACTGCTCTATGACTATTTCTAGGTGGTGTAGGTTCATTTGGAAAATTGGAATTCTCTTCACTTTTCACTCCAATGTTATTGAAATGAACATTAGCCATTTCTGACGTTTCCAGATCGTCATTGGTTGGAATACAATATGTTCTACCTTTTCTGATTTTGGAAACACTTACCGTGCAAATCATTCTAGCGTCTGATGCCCCACCCTTTCTTTTTTCCAATTGAATTCTCACATTCTTAACTGGAACTGTATATCCTGTAACCGGACATGTAGCAGATCCGCGTGCGACGTTGCCATTTGGCACATCCGATATATTTTTGGGCTCAAATACTTCAAGAAGAGGTTGTTGAATTTGCATATTAATGCCATTTGCATATTTTTTATAAAGTATTTTCGTTGCAACTCTTCCGCCTTTATTCAGGACCCAACGTAGCGCACGTTTTCGATGAGGTTTTTTTGATAACCACATCGATGAAATGAGCGGTATTTC
Organism: Candidatus Zixiibacteriota bacterium; assembly: GCA_024231855.1. Taxonomy (GTDB): domain Bacteria; phylum Zixibacteria; class MSB-5A5; order UBA10806; family 4484-95; genus JAAEQD01. Next base: position 14,418 of record JAAEQD010000159.1, on the reverse strand, counting down.
AATTGGAATATTTTTTTCGCTTGGTGATTCTGATATTATTGTTCTAGCCCATATATATGCAAGTGGTGTTAAATCTTTACCTGTCGGGGGGTAATATACTGATAATCTTTTTGATGCTTGTTTGTTAATCCATAATCCCCATTCTTTTACGGCCGTTGAAAGTTTGGTCCCATATTGTGGTATGTACTCGAGTAAAACCTTATTTATCAAAACGGCTACAGGGTTTAAGTCAGATGCATAAGCATCAGCTCCAACACGCAAGCTTTCAAGAGGGATCGCCCCACCACCCGCAAACGGATCTACTACTAGTGGACGGGAATACTTAATAGTGCCTTCAGTTTGATAAGCTGCTTTCGTCAAACGGTTGGATGTTGAATTGAATTTAGAGTTGTTTGTATGATCCCAATTTGAATAATCTGCTATAAAATGCAACAAAGCTTTTCTTAGGTTGATAGGATCATCGAAACAACATGGATTGTCTAATTTGGATCTAAAGAATTTATAACTTTCGTCGCTCATTAACTTTAAACTATCTCTTCCCCAAACCATCATCTCATTCTTTGCGGCTTTCCTAAATACTATAGGACATAAATCATCGGCAGGGTCAGGCCATAAAGAAGCACAAATAACAGCACGACAAGCGGCAAGAGGTCGCCTTGCCCACCAAAGATGAAGCGTGGATATATGCCCATGCCTTATGGATTTCTCTCGTCGAGCATGTTCCGAAATACGTTTAATGGGTAAATCAACTTCTATTAGGCGTTTGCAATATCTATGGGTTTTCATATTAAACTAAGTCCTAAAAACATATTTCCATTTTGTTTTAATTTCACGTTGCAACTCTTTTGCTGAATTTCTATTCTTGCACGCACAGGTGCGAAATTCGACGTCATTGATATTTTTTAGAACGTATTCTCTCTTTTTATAATTATTTCTAGTGCCACAGCCTAATGGTTTCGACAACAAAGAAGACATTCTATATGCAACACAACTTCCTTCTCCAAAAAGTATTCTTTGGCCATTGCCAATATGCCGTAGTTCATATACTCCAGGTCCATATGGAACACAAATATAATCGCCCTTCCTGGGATCGGGAAAGCGCTTCCAATCAGACCATTTGCTCATTCTGCGGCCTTGATAATTTTGCTTGAATTAACATGATAGTGTTCAACTTTTACCAGAGGTTTCCACCCTAGCCGGACAGGATCATTCACAACATTAACCGCTGGATTATTAGAACAATTAAATACTACATATAGCCAAAAATCACGTCTTAGTCTTTCAGCAGTTTTGTATTCATTTGGCGTTAGCGCAATTTCTCCTATCTCAGAACGCCCCTTAACTTCGATAAACCTAACTTCAATAGCCGTCTTTGGATCTTCCGGGTGCGGCTTGCGTGATATTAGATCAAAGCCCCGGTTTTGATCTTCAACGCTCTCACAAATACGCCCCTGTTTCTTTTCATAGGCTATTACAGCATCAACCGCTATCTTTTCAATTTCATCATTCTTAACCATCGGAGATACATCGGGGGCGGAACGTTCAGGATGCGGTAATACCCAGGCTCTACCGATAAATTGAATATCTCCAATCAGGCACTGGCTTTCCATTTTTAGCTCATTGCGACGTCTTTCAAGTCTGCCATTAAGCTCATCTATGCGGTCTTCAACCTGCTTAATATTCGCAGCTAGCGGCTGTGATGTGTCACCTTTTTGCTGCAATTCTAAAAGCTCTGCCATCTTTAAGTTTTGCCGTTTAATCAATTCATTCAGACTGATTTCAATATGGCGGGCAATCATATCAGTCTCTCGGGCACGCTCCTTTGATACTTCAACCAAGAACGGATTTAACGCTTGTTCAACAAGGAATCTTTCCGCCAATTCTCGGCCCGGCAAACCATCAATAGCAGGCGGTTCTGTTTTCATATTGGTGGCATTTAAATCGATGAAAATTGTCGGCTGTTTGATATCTAATGATCCATCTTCATTAATTTGAACCACAAAAAGCCTCCGATTAAGGGGATGACCACGGCCATCTTTTATGGATGCAGAGAATACATCAAGTCGATAAGATTGAGATTGGTTAACATCATAAAAAACAGTTCCTCGCTGTAAATCGGCTCTTACACGTTCAGCAACATCCTCACGGACAGTCTCAAATAACGGGTGCCCAGGTGTTACCCACTCACAGGTTGGATCTTTAGCAAGAATCGATTTATTAAATACGATTTGCTTGTACTCCCGACCTAATTTTCCAAAACGAGGTTCTAATCTTTCACCAATAGACCATAAGTTGCGAGGAATGCGGCCAATTCGATAGATATGTGAGTCTTTTCGAGTCTCTTTTGGTTTAATACCCGAAACAACAGAAGCAGTAGTGAAAAATTCTTCAATAACTTCGGGAACTAATCGCCTCTCTTTGGCTTCAACTGATTTGCCAATTATCGCCGAGAGATTTAGTTGTTTCTTAGCCAGCCCCTCCAATGTGGATTCCGTTATCGATCTAAAACGATTAGCATCAACATCCTTAACAATTCTATCATTTATTGATTTTTCGTCTCTGCGTTTAGCATACATCTCTCTGAACATACGCTCTAAAATATTAGCAGGAAATATCTCACCAACTACATCGAAAACCTGATCGGTTCCTAGTTCATCTCTAATCTCACTCAATCTAAATAATAGCTTATTTAAAACACGACCTTCTCGAGTATTTAAAGCTACAAAATTGTAAATTAAACAGTCGTGCTCCTGACCATAACGATGAATACGTCCCATACGCTGCTCAAGCCTGACAGGATTCCATGGAATATCATAATTAATCATAAACCAGCAGAATTGAAGGTTTATGCCTTCACCAGCCGCTTCAGTGGCTACTAAAACCTGGGCTTCATCTCTAAAAGCTCTTTCTGCGTAAAGCCGCGTTCCCGGTTGGTTTCGATCACCGATCTTCATTCCGCCGTGTATTTGGGTAACCGTAAGATCCCATTCTTCGAGTTTTTTTACCAAATAATCAAGTGTGTCCTTGTGCTCGGTGAATACAAGCAGTTTCATTTTAGGATCTTTAAATATGCCCTCGGTGGTGATTACGTCTTTTAATTTTGTAAGCTTGGCTTCAACTTCTGCTTTCTCCAGGGCTTTTGCCAAAGTAACCAGTTTGTCTAATTGAATAATTTCATCTCGAAGATGAGGGGGATTAATAGATATAACAACTTGTTCGAGTTGATCAACAATTTTCTGTTGATCGGCATCGGTCAATTCGTCAAAATCATCAGGCATGCGACGCTCAATCTGCTCTTGCCTATAACCTTCGGGGTCATCGAGAATTCTCTGGCGTTTATCCCTCATACGTTCAAGACTTCGTCTTGCAGCATAGGTGCTGGAGGCAAACCGTCGCTGTAACATGGCCATAGTGAAACCCAGAGCACGTCCACGCGCAGAATCGTCCGAAGAAGCTTTTATTGATTGGTCTTCAACATATCGAGTTAATGTGTCATAAAAGTCATATTCTTGATCCGAAATTTTAAAATCCCCTGTCTTAACCTCACGTTTTGTGAAAAGTTTCTTAACTTCACCTGTATCCGGAGAGGGGAAGGTAACCAACGCCTCTTTAACACGCCTGAGATAAAATGGCGCACTATTACGCGCCATGGCGTCCTCAAGGCTTCTCACATCACCATAAACATCTTTGTCCAATAATTCTAGGAATAAGCAGAAATTTTTAGGATCTCCTTTATGTGGCGTAGCAGTCATCATCAAATAGTGGTCCGTCATAGTCGAAAGGTGTTCGCCCAGGCGATAGGCAAGTGTCTTTTTTTCAGAGCTATAGGCGCTCATTTTATGCGCTTCATCTACAATAATAAGATCCCAATGGCTTCGTAATAGACTCTCGTTGGCATCTTCAACGCGCGATACCCAGGATACGGAAGTAATCACCTGATTGCGATCTTGCCAAGGATTTGTTCCGTAGGCGGCCCGTAATACTTCTCCTCGCATTACATCAAATGTTTCATGAAATTTATCTTTCATTTCGCGTTGCCATTGAAAGCACAGATTTGCGGGAGAAACGATTAAAGTGCGTTTTGCTAATCCGCGGATTTTCAGCTCTTTCAAAAGAAGTCCAGCCATTATCGTTTTCCCAGCACCAGGATCATCAGCAAGAAGAAATCTGATACGAGGAAGTTTTATAAAATAGTCATAAACAGCTTCTAGCTGGTGCGGAAGCGGATCTACTCTGGCAATTGAGAGGGAAAAGTAAGGATCATATTCGAAAGCAAGGGATAATCTTAAAGCTTCTATACCAAGTTTGAATCGTATAGGATTACCATCAAAAGGCTCCCGTTCAGGGGAAGCTTTAAGTAATGCAATTTGGTCATTCGTTAAGATAGGTTCGTGAACTTGACCGGTGTGAATCCCTTTTCCTACAAGTTTGATTGAATCACCTAACGAAGTTGCCATTATAATCTGGACTGGTTCTGAAAAAATAGGACCGGTTACAATAATATTTTTCTTGAGATCTTCAGATTTCATCATTGTATATTCTGGTTTATTCTACGTCAAGTTTGACAAATCAATCAAATTACATTATAGATAGCTCCTAATTATATATTAATAACGAATTTCCGCTCAAAAGGCAAATATAATTGATAACCTCTATGTACACAGACTGGTTATTTCAATTTTGCTTACAGCTTTAAATATTTATATAATCAAGCATATGCAAAAGAGATTTCCGAAAAACATTCGTTTTACGGACTATATAATTACATATCTAAATGTCTTTTAATGAGTTAGTGTATTGTGACGATGACTTTGACGAGAGCATGCCGATTAAAAAGGCGACCTACCAAGATCGCCCTTGTCACATCACTGCCAATGACCAGACAATTGCCATTAATATCAGCCTAACATTAGAAATCACTGTTTCAAATGGGTGACTATGGTTTTTCAATGTAGGCAGATGACACCACCTGTTCCATTCGACTAATTTCCTCATCGGAAAGAAAATCGAAATGACTATTGCGTTTCCGTATGGATAATCTCCCATTGTTTTGCAAACAGAATCGAATGAAGAGGTCGATTTTCCTATCGGGTATGTCGGCTATCTCTTGAATAGCCTTCTTGGTTTCATTATAATTAGCAAGGAATGCCAATTCACTTGAGAGCTCGGTATCGATAGTATGAACAATGAATCCGAAAAGCGCTTCCGCTTGAGGCGTCATATCAATATACTGGTACCATTTGGCGGTATCATTATGAACCGTCATGCGACCTTCTTCATCAAGAGAGTATTCCACAAGAGGCATAAGCCGCCGGGAGAACGCTTCCAGAGAGTCATCATAATCAATCGAGTTCTTCAGCATGGATGCTGATATAGGAAACATAACGTCTTTGGGAGTAAAACCTCTTCTGGAAAAAATGTTGTGAATCAGGAAGCGGTGGATTCGGCCGTTACCATCCTCAAACGGGTGTAAAAAAACAAAACCATAGGAGATGGCAGTAGCGTGAATCACGGCCGATACGTCGCTTGCATCCATACGTTTATGGGCAGCTATCAACCCTTCCATCAAATCGGCCAGGTCTTCGGGCTTTGGACATGCTAAGTGTATCTTTTCTTTCTGTAAGGCGATGGTCTCCCCGACATAATTCTGGTTAAAGCGATAATCGGAATCGCGAAACCGTGGATCAACTATGCGATTCTGAAGCTCGATTAATCGTTTTTTCTCGCAGAAGTCTTCTCGCTCAGCCATTTGAAGTAGCGCCACGAAGCGTTCAGTCCGTGTCGAACTGGGTTTAATGTTTTCGATCTCAAATGATGATTTAGTCTCCTTGGTGTAAAGATAGCTGAGTGCTCGCTTCAGCAATTCCGGGGAATAAGCTGAAACAACTTGGCGGCATCGATTAGGCAGGTCGTCCGTTTCGAATTTACGAAGGATATCGGTGCGGCGTATCGTCGGGCAGAATCTTTGATCACCTAGCAAATTATTGTTAATCCGCTGACGTTGGACCCTGCGGATCGGAGTAACCGTATAGTATTTATTCATTTCAAGCAGGTCGATGTAGTTACCTCTCTTTAGGTCATGTATGGGGAGCGTTTTACCGGTCAGGAATTCGTACAGAAACCATAGCCGCCGGGCATACTTGCCAGTTGGCTTTGATCGGATATAATCGAGAATATCCTCTTCTGCTACTTCCTGAAACAGACAAGCTAGTATTGCGAGGTTCGTACCGTCATATTTGAGCGCAAATTCAAGATGATCACCCAGCGTATCTCCTGGCCAGTACTTAGGAGGATATACTTCCTTGACCACACCTCCGCTTGAATCTATCCGGTGGACTCCGCTTGTTGTCACTCGTGACCTATGCCAGTGCGGGAATACATCAAGATCGTACCGCTCGATAAGTGCCGCATATCCTGCAAGTCTGTCTATCGATTCATTTTGATTGTTATCAACCATGGCTTCCTCTGGAAAAATGATTACAACGCAAGAATTATTATTATATTTCACTATAAGTCAAGAAAAATAATTATAAAACTGCAGTCCACATTATTGTCGGCTGATGTAGAAAAATGGTTACAAAACTAGAAAAATAGTTATAAAATATATAAATTCGTGATAAATCGTTACAATTGGGTCACACCGTGTATTAACTTATGGCGAACAATAGGGTCGGGGGGTTCGATTATCCCGTCCGTTTGAAATGTTAATTATTAAGGTTTACATCCGAAAAACGAGCGTTTTTCGGATACTAACAAGACTGACTTAAACCTCGGTCATCGAGTAGGTGTCGAAGTCGAACTCGCTCGCTCTAAAGCGATGCGGAATATCCCAACCAATGCCTCCGGTACGAGCCCCGGAAAGAACTCAAGGCGTGGGGCTCCTTCGGCCTTCACGATCTTCCAATTCTCTCCGATAGAGTCCACTTCGTGGATGCTGCGACGTTGGATTCCCCGATCCACGAGAAAATCGATGTCGCCCGTTGTAGCGAATAAGGCGCCGCGATAGCGTCCTCCCTCGCTGCGCCGGTTATAGAGAGTTGAGGGCTGATCCAGATAGGAAAGCACCTCTATCTCACGTTTTGTAATGCCGTATTCCTCGCCAATGTTCGGATGATCGAGGAGGAACTTCACGTACCTATTACAGAACACACGTATCGTCTGATTGGTCCCTGGCGTGGGAAAAAATACATAATTTGGATCACCATTCTCAGTCACTTCTTTTGAGACCTTTTCAGCCTTCATTTCAGCTTCGAGTTCCCGAGCTATCGTCCGCGGCACGACGATGTCCGTGAACAGATCGGAAATTCGCAGCCGTCCATCGGTTTCCGCCCACCTATCAAACAGATGTCTGGAGGCGGTCTCGGAGGCAACCGTTTCGATGAGTCGGATTTGATCTCGAAGAGACATGCCAAGAGTTTCGTCCATCTTCACATGATTGAGCACAAGAATCCGCCGCATGCTTGATCGCTCCAAGAGAACATCCACAACGCCTGGAATCGCTAATTGCGAAAGCTGACTACCGATGAGTGATCCGGCGCCCATCACGAAAAGTTCTGCGTCTTGCAGGCGTGACAGGTACTCCGGATTGGCACGCGGACGGTGAAGATTGCTGGGCGACTTGGCCACGCCGACGGTCGACCTCGACCCGCTTTGTGGTAGCTTGTCGATGAATTGTTGGCCATATAGACGTCGCTGGTTATTCCCGATCGCTTTGTCTGGCACGTCGAACTCCTCGGCCAGCTCTTTTTGAATCGGATTCTCGTATTCGAGGTAGAGTACAGATTCAGAATAGGTCACCGGAACAACAAGTAAATCGGGTGGCAATCCCAATGCTTCCTGAAGCATATAGAAAGCAGCGAGTCGCGATTCCTCGGAAACTGTTCCTCGGTCTCCCAACAAATCGCATAGCTCGTACGCTGCAATGATGTTTAAGTTACGAATGCTCGCACCTTTAATCGGAAGCTTACTTAGACTGTCGGCCCCACGAAAACTTCCATCAACAACGCGGGCAAGATTGAGCTGACCACAGACAAACGACAGGAAATCGTCGGCCGACCCGATTGGAGAATCAGGGTACGTAGGACTCGCGATTTCTGCCACGATCCTCATAATTGTAGCTAATGCCAGCGATTTGGGTTCGCTGTCGAAGCGGTATGCAAGCACTGCCTGTTTGCCGCGGTTGGGCAAAGCGTCCTGCATGATTGCCGCCATGTCGCCCATCCCAAAGACGAAGCCACGTTCACTGGCAAGCCAACGCTGAAGCTCACCGGTACTACCTCCGTCATCCGTACTGGGGACGCCCGCGACCGTGGGCAAGCCTAGCATACGCAAAGCTCGGAGTGTCACGCTGCTGAATCCGCCTCCGCCACCGCAGGCGAACACCGGAAAACGCACGTTACGAAAGAGCTGAGCGACGTTCGTGGCGTCCGGGGGTTCCGATGCCGCCCCAATAAGGATCTGGGCAAAGCTCTTGCCAAGCCGGTCGGCTTCAGCTTGGACGTGCTCACAGGCTTCGACAAGGTTTCCTTGAAAAAGATGGTTCACGATCAGGTCCAGGTTTTCTCCCCGAATCGCTCGAACATACTCGGCCGTCGTTTGGGCCGCAACACGTAAAGTGCGTTTATCGCCCGCGTCCACGATGCTTCGGCAGATCGCACTCTCGAAGTTCTGGAAATGATCGACACCGGGTGTCAAACCAACGAACCCGCACACGCCGCGCTGCCGCGAGATGCCGTGGATTGCCTCGGCGACCCGGCCGTTTACTCGAAATGAAATGTATGTCGGCTTCTTCCATCCACAGATCTCAGCATATGCTTGCCCTTCGGCCAGAATGACTTGCGCATCGACAAGAACCTTCGAGATGCTCGCAGAAAGCCGCCGGGGGTCCAGTCCATGGCAGAGCGGCCCGTCTTGCTCCACGGCGAAACGTCCTTCGTTGCGGAAACGGATCAATTCTGAGAAAATCCCGTGTTCGCCTGCGGCGAGTATCCTCTCCGCATCCGCAAATGTCAGGTCGTTTCCCGGAGAGTCTGACTTGGGTACGAATCGTATTTTGGCATTACCATTGATGCTTAGGATCTCCTGAGCAATTGCGAGGCTGATAGAGGCCTGGGCCGCATTACCGGCAAGGTACGCGATTGTGACTGACTCGCCGGATTCTACGAACTTCGAATAGAATTGCGAGAGAAATTGATCACCTCCCATCTCCGGCGCAAACTCTTGCGGGATTTTTTGCTCGAGGAAGCGTTCGATCTGTGGGCTGTCTGGGGGCGGTGCCTTCAAATGCTTCTGAAACGGCGGATTATTGAAATCTGCGGAAGACGCTCGCAGGCCCACTAAAACGAGCTCGCGAAAGCGGCCCAAATCCGGCAAACGATTCGACCTTAAAAATCGTCTCAGGATGTCATTACCGGCCTGTAAACAAGCTTCTGTCACTAACCCAGTAGGTCGGTCGAGACTCTCAGTCTTCGCCAAATCCGGCGCGGCGTGCTCTAACCAGACAAGCACTGCCCTTCGCGCGGCGGCGATATGCGCCAGGTTGCCCAATTTATCCCGGAAGCGGTTTCCGTCTGACAACGGGAGATTCAGCAAGTCGCTTACGAATGACTGGACTTGGGTGGAAATTCGGTCCAACTCCTGTCGAACGCCTGCCTTTCTACCGCAGCCGATAGCCGTAAGAAGACTGCGTACATACCGTGTCTCCGGATCTCGGAGCTTTGGACCCCAATGGTCATCACCCGATGCGGTTTGGCTAAATCGTCCCAACTCGTAAGCACCTGCCAACTGTTCCGGTCCATTCTTGAAAACAGCGTTCACTTCTTCAATTGGCGCCGGGGATGTCGGACGCGGTAGAAACCGATCGAATAGGCTCTGGTCGAAGCCGTCATCATCGCCATTTCCTTCTTTGAGGAATGCGTAGTGTTCCACAAATTCCTCTCGGCGGTCGTTGCGAAGCGACAAGCAACAGACGGCAACCTGTTCCCGAACCCGATCGTCGCTCAGAGCAGACAAGGTTCCACTGGCCATGCGATGATTTTGACTCAGGCGCGACGCATCGAACAGGCGCTCCCAGGGCCACAACTCAAGTTGCGAAACCTCACCCGATGTGCCACGTTCCTCAAGTTCTTCAGGAGTCAGGCGTAGCAACTCCGCCGCAAGTCGTGCTACCGCGGATTCCTCATCCAAGGTCAGGCGAAGCAGATAAATCGTCTTTCGTTCCAGATTGACAATCGACTGATCGGGCAGTACGACGCGCTCGATCACGCTATCTACCGGCGCAAGAAGTTCGAACCGTTTGCGAGAAACTTTAAGGTTCAGTTCTTCATAAACCTCTCGACAAGCCGTCTCTAAAGGCGTCTGTTCAGGATGCACGTGGCCACCGACGATATCATAGAAGCCGGGAAACAAGTCCTTATTTTTGCTTCTGCGTTCGATCAGGGCTTCACCGTAACGATTGAGCACGAAGACTGAGATTGAACGATGCCAGATCCCGTGCCGATGAGCGTACGACCGGGAAACGGGATGGGGCAACGGTTTGCCATCACTATCAAGAGCGTCTACAAGTTCGTCTTGTGTCACGTATGATTCTGCTTTCATGTCGCTTTTTTCCTGTTTTATGACAATTACTCACTCTTGTACTTCACATTATCGAGTTAGCCGATCTGACTTAACGATCCAATCCGTTAGGTTTTTTCGGTGGTCGATCCCAAGGCTCGGCGCAACCCCGATCGTTTTGATAATTTCAATGCCGTCGAAGGAATAGGGAATAGCTTCTAGAATTTCACTGTCCTTGATGTCCTCTTGCTCTGGTCTAGTTTGGCTCATTCTATTGTCTCCAATAGTGACGGATTGGATGTCGTAGTAAGCCAAAAGCTGAGAACTTAGTGTCCACTCCAGTGTCGTTGTGATATCATCGGCCCTCGGTAGAAGCGGCCTCTTCAGTAACCATCTCCACCAATTGACAGCGGCGAGAATCTTCAGGGCACCTTTCTCCAGGACTTCCTCAGGAACCAGCGCGGGATCGCTCTGCTTTGGCAGTTGCCACCCTGCTTCGACCTGCTCCCTTAAATCTTGAAATAATCGCGCTATGCTCGTTGCGTCACACACAGCGATATCCCGCTGGATCTGCCCAAGCATCTCATGAACAGCCGGTTCTTTCCTCAGAGCCTCATGCTGGATCGCCAAGGCGAGATTGGCAAACTGCGGCGCTAAGCCCTTTAGTTTGCCCTCCTTTGTAGGGCCATAGACTATTTCATCATCGTTCACCTCAAGGAGGGCTGGAGGTGATACAGCTTTCAAGGGGATTATTCGGCGCCACGCTTCGGCGCTGTGCATAATGTGCGCGACCTGCGCCAGTGTATCACACACGTACATTGTAGGCTTCCGAACCTCGGTAGTTATACCAGGCTCAGCGGGTTTCTTCTCCGGTGGATATTCCTCCCACGAACGTTTTCCGCTCATGAGCCGACATGTGCCCACGCCTACTTCTTGATCAGCCGAAGGAAATATCTTGAGCAACGGCTCACAGTCATTGTCGTAACGATCCCCGATCATGAAGAATTTGATGGGGCGCCCTTCACTGATCTTATCCTTGATCTTCTCAAAGTACTCAATAGCATGCCTACCTCTCTCAAGGAGTGACTGCAATACTTGAGCAGGCGACTCAGGTTTGAGGCGGATAGAATCGATAACGGCGGAATAGAACCTCTTATTAGCCTTCAAATACAGAAGTTCAAGGAGCTGGTGAAGAAGGTCAACGGCGTCTTTGATCGCGTTGAGCGTCTCGGTCAAGCGTTTGAACTCATCCACATTGACCTCATTGACCTCGCGGAGGAGGAAGTCCCTCGTGTGCTTGTCCTGTTGGATTAGCTTTGTAAGATCGTTCCTGACTTCCTTCGCTGCGCTTGCCGCACCCGTACTTAGTACCCTACCGGCAGGAAACAGGTCGTCCAGACCGGTACACTTGAGCTTCATTAGTTGTGTCTCTTCATGGCCTTCGGTGACGACGTACACTTCGCATCCTGGCATTGCGCGGAGCATCTCGACACAAGACCGCACTTGTGGGTAAGAGGGATAATCCACATTCCAAAAAGCGTTCCGTCCCTCGCGAATCGCAAACCGGAAATGGGTCAGTTGCTCGCGAAGGTTCCGTGTAGCGAGGCGACGAACATCTTCAAGATTCACAGGTTTTTTACGATTCTTACGTTTCTCGCCATCTTTAGTGTCTTTGGAGTTTTCACGCAGCATTGGTTCCAATTGGCTACAAATATCGCAATCGCACTTCTCGTTCGGCTTTTCGGCGGACGTATCTTTGGCTGCGGCAGATGCTTCCTGCTCTTTATTGTGCTTATCGAGGACGTCTCGCGACTGCTCGTTCGGCTTTTCGGAGGACGAGTCTTTGGCTCCGGCAGATACTTCCTGCTCTTTCTTGTACTTATCCAAGGCTTCTCGCCACTGATTGTACTTATCGAGGACGTCTAGCCACGGATCATTCGGATTTTCGGAGGACGAGTCTTGGTCTCCGGCAGATGTTTCCTGCTCTTTCTTGTACTTATCCAAGGCTTCACGCCACTGATTGTACTTATCAAGGACGTCTAGCCACTGCTTGTGCTTATCGAGGGCGTCTCGCCACTGCTTGTGCTGAGACCTATCGATTTCTGGAGAGGTTGAGTCCAGGTTGAGTACCAAAAGTAATGCCGCCCACGCATATGGATGGTTCCACACTTGTCTGAAATCACACGGCTGTAATTCGGGAGGAATGTCGGGTTGATCTCTTAGAAGCAAGTGGAAACGCTCGTAGTTCTTATAGATGAACGTCTGATAAACGTCGATAATGGTCTTGATTTCATCGTCCTCCGCCCGGATTCCAACCTCGTTGAAGAAAGTGCGAAGTCCTATCTTCCAACAAGCCCGTATCATTTTGCTGGAATCAATAAGCGTTGCATCAAGGTCAAACATGACCGCCTTGTCGATTTCTGATTTTGGGCTTTCGACTACACGCCGAGCGTCCCTCAGTCGGCAAGATGAAACGAAACTATCGAGCTTCGATGGCGGCGCATGAAGAGAAAGAGTATCTTCCGACTCTGGATCCTGAAATCTCTTTTTTAACACTAGCTCCATTGACGCTTTTTTCTCGCAGTCATTCATCTGGTCTTTGGGTGCATCTTGCTGACTGGTGGCATACTTCACCTCCAGTTTCTCAATAGGCGTAAGAAGCTGTGTGTCTTTCGGCGTCACTGTCTTGACCAAATCACTATAGCATAAGGGAGTCGATTCCGTGGCCTCAGCCAACAACGCGGCAAACCGCACTCTGTCTGCCGGGCTAATCGGATCACCACCGTTAATGTCCAGGCTCGGCAGCAAATCACCATCGTCCGCCAATTGCCCTGGCTCCCCTTTCTCCTCTTGTGGATATGATTTGTGGGGACTTCCGTCGATCGGACGAATCTTCGGGAAGTAATCATACCAACGGCGAAGGAGTTTCCAGCCCAAGTCACAGGCAGTCGCCAGAGTGTAGCCCGCCGTGAACGCTTCACGCACTGTCGGCCCGCTCGCCGAAAGTGGGTATTCAGAATCGCCCAATCGGACAATCTCATTCTCACGAACCAGAACGTGCTCAAAGTGTTCCTTACCGGAGTCAAGTTCTTGCGCGCACAACGCCGTGGAATCAATCACAAACGCGGATGCACGCTCCTTTACTTTTGCGAATGAAGCAATGACACCAGGAATGTGGTCGCAGTTCCCCAGTGCGCTGAGATCGAGTAAGATGCCAATAGGGAGCTTTCCGTGAATTTGCGTAGGGAGCATTCCGGAGAGCCTGTCGAGTCCTTCTCCCACAAGAGAGATAGCGCTAATTGCGTGATCAGCATGCTTGCTGGAGATGACAATGTACCGCGAGTCGATGAAAAGGTCCGTCAGGGAAAAGGAGGATTTGTCAATATCCTCAATCTTCACATCGAGGCCGTCATGTGACGATTCAACAGGTTTCTTCATTTTACCGTAGATGTGAATCCAGTCATAGTCTTGATTGGAAGGGATAATGTGCCGTAATGAAATCGCTTCAAAACCGGCATAGTTGTTTCTCTTGGTGAATCGCCGTTCGAGCACGATTCGGCCAACGTCTCCCGCCTTGGCAATGTATTTTATATTGTACCAGCCGTTCCGCAGTCCGCCGAATTCCTGGAGCACCCATGCCAGTCTACCCGCTCGCCCACCCACGTCTAATGGATCGATAGAGCCCCTGTTGCCCGGTATGGAAGTCTCAACCTCATTCACGGCTACATCGACCACAAAATCAGGCAAAGTCACAATGCCCATGGGGACCCCGTTCGGTGCGGGGTGTCGATGAGTGTTAGAGTCTAACTCGAATAGCGTCGGATCGGCGCAGAGAGTCATATACTCCATCATATATCTAATTTT
>JAAEQD010000158.1 GCA_024231855.1 Candidatus Zixiibacteriota bacterium | reverse complement strand
GTTCGGTTCGATGGCTACAATAACACTATCAACGACGTCCGCTATTTCTACACTGATTCCAGTTATGATCAGAGGTCCACGATTTATACTTCTGATAATATCGACGCTCGTGGTTCTATCACGATGGATAGGGCAATGGCTCAGACTAATGGCGGTATCAATGTTGGCGGTATGCTGTTATCGGTTAAAGCCAGAACTTTCTCGGTTCAGCTCGACGGCGGAAACGCCCAGGTAGTTACAGCCGGTAAAGATGCCACAATCTGGGACAGCCAGCAGACTCAATCGATCAAGGCACGTTATTCACTGAAATCAGATGGCGGCACCGAACAGCTGTTCGTAACCGATAGATCGCTGGTCTTCCAGATCGGCGCTAATGTCGGCCAGACAGCCAAGATCGGTCTTGACAATCTGTCAGCGGACCAACTGGGTAAGAACATTGACGGCGTTGAATTTGCCAATCTTTCTGAAATCGATGTAACATCGGCAGAGGGAGCGCAATGGGCGCAGAGCGTTATTGACGCCTCTATTACTCAGGTGACCAATATCAGAGGAACGATGGGTTCGTTCCAGAAAAACACTCTGGAATCCAACCTGACCAACCTCCGTATTGCGGCACAGAATCTGACTGCTTCGGAAGCTTCGATCCGTGACACTGATATGGCCAAAACCATGTCGGAATTCGTCAAACATCAAATCCTGCTTCAGGCGGGTACAGCGATGTTGGCTCAAGCTAACCAGGTACCTCAGGTCGTCTTGTCTCTCTTCGGATAGATATAACCTTGGAGGAGAGTTAATCGAAACTCTCCTCCTTTTCTAAGATGAAGGGGTAAGGGAAAAATGATTAATGAACTAACTACCCAGCAGGTCTCTGAGGGGGCCGTCAAAGGACCAAGTCTGTCCTTGGGTGGTACTGAGAAAATCGGAGCCCCTGCTAAAAGAGACAACGCGTCAAAACTTGTTGAGGATTTAGGCAGTAAACTGTCCGAAAGCAAGACTGCTGGAAATCAACCGGAAAAAGATGTTGATAAAGTAAAGGAAATTGTCAAAGAGGCTAAAGAGGCTGTTGACTTTGTCAATAAATTCGTTAAAGATGTTCAGGTTGATTTGAAATACGCAATCGATGAAGCCACCAATGAGGTGGTTATTCAAATTTACGAAAAGGGTACGGACAAAATGATCAGGCAGATTCCGCCTGAAGCTATTATGCATCTGAAAGAACGAATAAACGACCTACTGGGAATCATTTACGATGAAACAGCTTAAGGACTAGGGGGGGTCCGTAAGGGGCTCCCCTTATAATTCGAGGATTTTAAGAGGATTTAAAAATGGGTGGATCAATTGAAGGTATAATCTCCGGATTTAACACCTCCGAGTTAATCGACGCGATTATCAAGGCGGAAAGTCGGAGTCTTGATCTAGTAGCGTTAAGACAAACTGAACAGACAAACCAATTAACGACCTGGAAATCAATCGAGGCGCTATTGGTTGGCGTAAAAGCTCAGGCATCGCTATTATCCAGTGAGAGTTTATGGTACGCGAAATCAGCCACTTCATCGGATGAAAGCGTGATTTCGGTCAGTTCCACTACTGACGCTTCTCCCGGTTCGTATTTTTTAACCGTGGATCAATTGGCATCCCATCACCAGGTAGCCAGCCAGGGGATTAGTTCGCTGAGCGAGAATCTCGGCACTGGCACGTTTCAGATTCAGAGCGGCAACGGCATAACGACAACCATCACGGTTGATGGTTCGAATAATACTCTGAATTCATTAAAAGACGCCATAAATAATTCCGACGCGGAAGTGACCGCGGCGGTTATTAACGATGGCTCGGAACACAATCCTTATCGCCTGATACTGACTGCCAAAGAGTCGGGTGCGGCAAGCCAGATTACGGTAACACCAAATCTCACCGGCGGTACATCACCGGTATTCGTGCCGCAATTCGACCTGGCCGAAAAACTATCCTGGAGCGATACCGCCTCGGCCAATCCGGTATTGAGTATCAATGCCGCTTATACAGGCGATGAAAATAAAACTTATACCTTCACGGTCGGCGGCACCGGCACGCAAACAATCGGTGCCGGCGATATCGATATCGATTGGACCGATGGTACCAATAGCGGAACAATTACGGTGTCGACAGCCGATACGGATATAGCCTTGACCGGCGATGGGTCAGACGGGCTTATCACGTATTTCTCCGCGGGAACTCTCGAAGCCGGCGATACATTCCAGATTCAAGCTTTCGATCCCGATATCCAGGATGGTCAGGACGCCATCGTACGTTTGGGCGGTTCGGATAACGGCGGCTCACCAATACTGCTTCATTCCGCGACAAATACGATCACCGATCTCATCGAGGGTGTCACGCTCGAATTGAATTCGGTCAGCGAAAATAACGAAACGGTACAAATTGAGATATCCGAGGACAGATCGCAAATTAAAGCGCAAATAAATCAATTCGTGGCCAAGTATAATGAATATCAGTCATTTGTAGACGATCAATTCTCATTTAACCCCGAAGCCGACGCGTCGGCCGGTGTTCTGATGGGTGATACGGGATTAATGCTTCTTCATAATAATATAAGAACGACTTTAACCAGTAGCATATCGGGATTGCCCGAAGAGATGAGGATGCTTTCACAGGCTGGCGTCAAATTCAATTCACAGGGTAACCTGAGTTTTGATGAGTCGGTATTTGATGAACAGATTGAAGATAATTTTACAAATTTAATGAATTTATTCAAGTCCAGCGGTACTACGGATAACAATAAAATCGAGTACGTCTCATCAGGAGCCAGTACCAAAATCTCCGAAACCGGGTATGAGGTCGATATAACCCAGGCCGCGACCAAAGGCACTTTTACGGGTGGTAGCATCGACAATCCCAGTGTAACTCCGTTGGTATTAAATGCGACTAATAATACAATCAAAGTCAAAATCAATAATCTGGTTAGTAGCGACATATTATTGACTCAAAAAACATATAACTCGGGCGAGGAATTGGCCGAGGAGATCGAGGAAAAAATCAATAGCGATCCAAACCTGGTCGGTACGGGGGTTGAAGTCACCTGGGTGGACTCCGGCAATACAGGCCATCTGGTAATTTCTTCCAATTCTTATGGCGATACGTCAACCGTATCGCTTGAATCAGCTCCAGGTAACAGCGCTCATTCAATACTGGGGCTGGCCGGAGGCGTCGAGGTTGCCGGTTTGGATGTCGAGGGGACGATCAACGGCGAAACCGCCACAGGCACGGGTCAACTTCTAACAGGCGATAACGGCAATGAAAATACCGCCGGGCTGCAGTTAATGATAACCCTGGAAACGGCGGATTTGATCGAGGGTAGCGAAGGCAAAGTGCTTTTCAATAAAGGGATCGCCGATGTTATGGAGGAAAAATTCATAAGTTATACAGATCCTTATGAGGGCGCTTTAAAAAGCCGGAAAGATGCGCTTGAGTCACAGATAAAGATTTCCAACGATAGGATGAAATTCCTGGGCGAACAGCTTGAAAGAAGAAGAGCGGATTTATTTTTACAGTTTGCGGCTATGGAGGATGCGATGGCTCAGATGCAGACCGAACAACAGTATTTGACATCCAGCTTAGCCGGACTTAATCAGAACTGGGTTATGGGATCCAATCAATAATAGAAAATAAAGGATATTATGAACAACCAAGTAAAAACTTACCAACAGATGCATATTTCGGGCCTTAATCAAAAAGAGCTGATTGTTCTTCTTTATTCGGGGGCTTTGAGATTCATTGAAGAAGGCAAAGAGTTAATAGCCAAGAAAGACGTACCTCAGATTCATGACCGGCTGAACCGGGCGCGCAATATTTTTATTCATCTTTTATCGACTTTGAACCTGGAAGCGGGCGGCGAATTCGCCGATAAGCTTTCGGCCCTGTACGCTTATTTTATTGAAAAAATCACGATGGCCAATACGACTAAAAATGTCGAGGATTTAAACGAGATTATTCCTTTGATTCAGGAGATTAAGGAGTCATGGGAAAAGATAGATATTGCCGATAACGAATTGCCTGAGAATCAGAAATCCAATGGATTGAAACAGGTA
Source organism: Candidatus Zixiibacteriota bacterium (assembly GCA_024231855.1). GTDB lineage: Bacteria > Zixibacteria > MSB-5A5 > UBA10806 > 4484-95 > JAAEQD01. Next base: position 18,713 of record JAAEQD010000158.1, on the reverse strand, counting down.
CAAGTATTCTCGGCGGAGGTGTAATGACCGGGCAGATCAATAATATCGAAGAACTTATGAGAGCGAGGCTTAGGGAATATCAGGAATTGCAGTCGATACTGGAAAATGCTATTGGCAACAAACAGGGCACAATCTGGGGTTTGGATCAGATTGGGGAGATTAGCAGTCGCTTTGCCGACCTGAGAAAGCTTGACGAATTACAGGAAAAAATCGGTTTAAATCAGGATGTTTTGATTCAAGATAAAAACCTGATTTTGCTTATACGTGATTTGAAAAACAGAATGTGCGTCGTTAAGCAGTTATTGATTACGTTTCAAATCAAACTGGAGGGCGCCAAACAGATTATGTCGTCGAAAATGAAAAATGTCGTAAAAGGAATGGAGATAAAGGGTTATAAAACCAGCACGGAGTTCGACTCGGGATCGAATATATGTATTTGTTAAAGCTTGAAGTACTGATTCCGATAAAAGGAATAGAGGTGCTATATGAAAATCGATGGATTGGGCGTACCGCAACAGCCGGATAATAAGGCCAAGAGGGCCAAAGCGGCTGAAAAATCAGAGAAGGCGATTGAAAATCAAAAGCCTACTTCTGATTCTATAGAATTATCTAAGACCAAAAAGCCGGGTACGGAGTCCGGCTATACCAGGGAAATTCAGAAAGGAGCACAGACTGAAAAGAATGCTAAAAGGGATTTGACTGAAGTAAAAAATAAAACAACAAATGGCTACTACGATAAACCCGAAGCCAGGGCGAAAACTTCGGAGAAATTAATCGATAGCGAGGATTTGAAAGAGGTCGTCGACAGATATCACATTTCGAATTATAGCAAAGAGATTCTGGCGAATACTCCGGAAGTCCGGCACGAAAAAGTCGCTGAGGCTAAGCAAAAAATATCCGAAGGATTCTATAATAACTCTGAAAATTTTGGGGCTTTTGCCGACAAAATAATAAAACACTTTGGAATTTAGGATTCACCTTTAAGATTAAGGTTTTAATGCATGCCTGAAATCACTGCTCCTTCCGATAAAAAAATAAAACTTATTGTCAATAGAATTCATAACCTTCCCACTCCGCCGATGGTATTCACACAGGTGAATAAAGTCCTCCAGGATCCGAAGACATCGGCATACGAGATTGGCGCGATTATTTCTGAAGATCCCGCCTTATCGGCTAAAATTTTAAAACTGACTAACTCGTCGTTTTATGGTCTTCCGCGTACTATAACCAGCGTGAAGCAGGCGATTATCATTCTTGGCCTTGATGTTGTCCGCAGCCTCGTGCTGTCGGCCTCGGTTTTCGAAACTTTTTCCAAGAGTAAGGCCATTGATAAGAATTTTCTGGATTCGTTTTGGCGTCATTCTTTGTCGGTGGCGTTCATGGCTCGTATAATTTCCCGAACGAAGAATTTTCCATCGCTGTTGGAAGCCGAGGAAGCATTTTCGGCCGGTTTGTTGCATGATATAGGCAAGTTGGTGATATTCACTCATCTTCCCGAAGAATTCAAGCAGGTAAAGTTGGCCGTCGAGGAAAATCCCGACCGCTTAATTTGTCAAATAGAGGAGGAAGTTTTAGGCTTCGACCATGCCATGGTTGGCTCGTTTTTAGCCCAGAAATGGAACCTGCCCGGGGAACTGGGAAACGCTATCAAGTACCACCATTCCCCCGAGGATGATGAATCTGAGAGTATTACGACGTTAATAATTCACTTATCGAATTATCTTACCAAGAAAGCCCTGTTGCAGGAAGATAACCAAGCTACTGCTGTATCAGTCGCGCCGAGTTCGTCATTAGTCTGGGAAAAACTCGGTATTGAACAGGAAAAGGAAGATGAACTGATTCAACTTCTGCAAACCGAATATATAAAGGCTGAGACATTCTTAAATATGGCTCGTGGCCAATGATAACCGACCAAATTACTGATCTCCAAAAGCGCAAAATTAAAGAGATGGTTGATGAACTGATTGTAAATCACGGGATTCTGAAATTTGATAGGGAGACTATCAGTTTGGAAGGTATGGAGTTCGGGGAGTTAACCAATCGGGCATTTAAATATTACAGGATGATAATGAAAGGGGAGAGTCCTCTTGATATCGATATTTCCCCGGGCCGAAAGGCCAGAAACGTTGACTCCGCACCGAAAAGTAGGGCGGATCACTGTATCGGCTGCAATCAGCGATTAACCAGGCAGGATATAAATCTTAAAATGCCTGTTTGCACCGAATGTAGACAAAAAATTAAAGTTGATTATGATATATTGCGCGAATTGCTGCGCTAAGATTATCTCGCCTAATGATCACATATTCTGCCTAGTATGAATTCTCAAAACCAGAATTAATTGTCCGGGAACTATTATCGCCAATGCCGTAAGTCAGCCAGAAGCGACGAAGCCGTTAATTTACAAAGAATTCTGCCAATTATTACGTTCATGAATAGTTTTAAATAAGAAGCTCTCTTTGTCAGATTTTACTTGACTGGGGCTTATCAATCACTAATATTTGAGCGAATTTGGATTTGGGCGATTAGCTCAGTTGGTTAGAGTGCTTGCTTGACATGCAAGAGGTCACTGGTTCAATTCCAGTATCGCCCACCATAAAACGAAAATTCTGAGGTGATCTGAGAATATTTTAAATAATTTAACTGGCCACTCCACTATAAGGAGTGGTCCGTTTTTAATTTAGTGATACTATGAAAATAGCTTTACCCGATAAAACTCAGAAGGAATTTCCTAATGGCGCAACCGCGGCGGATGTAGCGGAATCGATCAGCCATCGCTTGAAAAAAGAGGCTTTGGCAGCCGAGGCCGATGGCCGCCTGATTGATCTGAATGCGCCGATTCCGGACGGCGCGGAAATTAGAATAATCACTTATAAAGACGAGCAGGGTCAGGAAATTTTCTGGCATTCATCCGCTCATCTGATGGCATCCGCGATAATGCGTTTATATCCCGATGCGAAATTGGCGATCGGGCCGGCGATTCCGGATGATTTTTCGGCTCGCTTTTACTACGATATCGACTTGCCACAGAAACTGACCGAAAATGATCTTGAAGCAATTGAAGCCGAAATGGCCCGAATCGTAGCCGAAAACCAGCCTTATACCAGAAAAGAGATGCCCCAAGGGGAGGCAATCGAGTTTATCAAGAAAAACGATGAAGGTGATATCTATAAAATCGAAATGGCCAACGAGTTTGAGGACGAAAGCCTAAGTTTCTACATTCATGGCGATTTCATGGATATGTGTCGGGGTCCGCATGTACCCTCGACCGGCCGGATTAAAGCTTTCAAACTTTTAAGTGTCGCCGGCGCCTACTGGCGTGGTGATGAAAAAAATAAAATGCTGCAGCGGATTTACGGTGTGTCGTTCCCGAGCAAGAAATTGCTTGCAGAACACCTCGACCGTCTTGAACAGGCTAAAAAACGAGATCACCGCGTAATCGGCAAAGCTTTAGATCTATTCTCGATTGCCGATGATGTTGGTCCGGGCCTGATCCTTTGGCATCCAAAGGGGGCCATTATTCGCGATATTATTGAGACTGTATGGAAAGAGCTTCATATAAGGGATGGGTATAATCTGGTTTTCACTCCGCATATGGCCAGGCTCAAACTGTGGGAGATTTCCGGGCACACCGATTTTTATATCGAAAACATGTTTATGCCCAATGAGGTAGAGGGTGATTTATATCAAATTAGACCGATGAACTGCCCGTTCCATATTGAGATTTATAAAAGCAACCTGCATTCATTCCGTGATCTGCCGTTGAAATATGCCGAATTGGGAGCCGATTATAGATATGAACGCTCCGGCGTACTGCATGGTTTGATGAGAGTACGGGGATTCACAATGGATGATGCCCATATATTCTGCACTCCCGAGCAGCTTCATCAGCAGGTGCTTGAGGTTTGCGACCTTTCGATTGAAATTTTAAAACTATTCGGTTTTGAGGATTACAATATTTATCTGTCGACCCGGCCCGAGAAATATGTGGGCGAGCCGGAGCAGTGGAGTGTAGCGGAGGACGCTTTGCGCGCTGCCCTGGATGAGCGGAAATTCGATTATGAGATAGATGAAGGCGGTGGCGCGTTTTACGGACCCAAAATAGATATCAAGATTAAGGACTCTCTGGGAAGATTTTGGCAGTGTTCGACTATTCAATTCGATTTTAATCTACCTGACCGCTTCAATATTCATTATATTGATAGCGACAATAAGCACAAGCGGCCTTTTATGGTTCATCGCGCCGTTCTCGGTTCACTGGAGCGTTTTTTCGGCGTTCTGATTGAACATTACGGCGGCGATTTCCCGGTCTGGCTCGCGCCGGTCCAGGTTAAGGTGTTGCCGGTAGTGGATGAAGTTAACGACTATGCTCTGGAAATCGCCGATTTTATCAAGGCGGCCGGGGTGAGAGTCGAAACCGACATGCGTAATGAAAAGATTGGCTATAAGATTCGCGAGGCGGAAACCCTGAAGATACCCTACATGTTAATTGTTGGCAAAAAAGAGGTTGAAGGGAATACGGTTTCTGTCCGAAAACATAAGATAGGTGATATTGGATCGTCTGATCCGAAAAAGATATTGGCAGAAATTCTGCGGAAGATAAAGACTAAGACTTTAGATCAGGAGGTGTTTTAATAGTCAAGGGACGACGCGAACCCAGAGTAAGGATCAACCAGAAGATAAGGGCTCCGGAAGTAAGATTGATAAATGCTGACGCTGAGCAGGTTGGTATTGTCAGCGTACAGGAAGCGCTTAATATGGCCATCGACAGCGGCCTGGATCTGGTTGAAATTGCGCCTAATGTAAAACCACCGGTATGCAAAATCATGGATTTTGGCAAGTTTCTTTATGAACAAGCCAAGAAGGCTAAAATTGCCAAAAAGAAACAGCATACGATTGTCCTTAAGGAGATGCGTTTTAGGCCAAAAACAGAGGAACACGACTATAAATTCAAATTGAAGCATATAGTCGAGTTTATTAATCAAGGCAATAAAGTAAAAGTTTACGTGCAGTTCAGGGGTCGTGAGTTGGCTCATAAAGAGCTTGGAGTGAAGATTCTTGACAAGGTAAAGGCCGATTTGGCCGAAATAGCCGAGCCCGAAGCGTCCTCACTATGGGAAGGCCGAAGGATGTCATTGATTTTTACGGCCAAAAAACAGTAAAGCCGGCAAAATTAATCAATCGGTTTAAGTAAAGCGGCTTATTTTCTATTGCGTATATGATTATTTTAATATATATTTGCCCTAAAATGGGAGTAAGTGATGCCAAAAATTAAGACAAATAGATCAGCGGCCAAGCGGTTCCGGAAAACTGGCACCGGCAAAATAAAACGCTCGCATATGAATAGAGGTCATATTTTGACCAAGAAGTCTCCGAAGCGTATACGGCAGTTGAGAAAATCGACACTGGTCCATAAGACTGATCAGAAGCGTGTCGAAAGAATGATACCATATTAAACCCGGAATTGTAGGGAGAAGAAATGCCTCGTGCAAAAAATAACCCGGCTGCCAAGCGTCGACATAAAAAGGTTTTAAAGGCGGCCAAAGGCAATTATGGTGGACGCAGAAGACTGTATCGGACCGCCAAGGAAACAGTCCAGAAAGGGCTGGCTTATGCCTATCGGGATCGACGCGCCAGAAAAAGAGATTTCCGCAGACTTTGGATAATACGGATTAACGCCGCGGTGCGGCTTTATGGTTTAAGTTATTCTCGTTTTATCGACGGACTAAACAAGGCGGGCATTCAGCTGGATCGTAAGGTTCTCGCTGATATGGCCGTTAGGGACTCCGAAGGTTTCAAGAAAATCGTCGAATCCGTAAAAGCCGATTAAACGGCGGGTAATCTTAGCGTTAACCTTAAATACCAAGGCTTATCCACGACAGCCTTTCTATATACATGGATGATTTATTAAAACGGCTTAAAGATTTCGAAGATTCCGCTTTATCCAGGCTGAAATCGGCTCAATCCGGGAAAGACCTGGATGTATTGCGAGTTGAGTTTCTTGGCCGAAAGGGCAAGTTATCGGAATACTCCCGGATGTTAGGTAAAGCGCCCGCCGAGTTACGCCCGAAAATAGGTGCCGAAGTCAATCGGCTTAAAAAAGTAATTCAGGAACGGATTGATGCTGCCGGCGTCGGATTTGGCGGCGGTGGTAAAAAGGAGTTCTTCGATTATACCCTGCCGGTAAGGTCGAGTTTCGTAGGCCGCAAACATCCACTGCTTCAAACTGTTGATGATATAGTGTCGATCTTTCATGGCATGGGTTTCGAGGTTGCTTCCGGTCCCGATGTGGAGACCGATTACTATACTTTCGATGCCTTGAATACGCCCGAAGACCATCCCTCACGCGATTTATCCGATACTTTCTATATAAAAAAGGGCGTATGCCTACGGACGCATACTTCGCCGGTCCAGATTAGAACGATGGAGAAGCAAAAGCCGCCTGTGCGAATTATTGCTCCGGGAAGGTGTTATCGGTCCGATACTCCGGATGCTTCACATTCGCCTGTTTTTTATCAATGCGAGGGCTTGTATGTGGATGAAGGGGTGACTATGGCCGATCTGAAAGGGACGATCACCGCTTTCGCCCGGATGATGTTCGGCAAAAATGTGCGGGTCAGATTCCGTCCCCATTTTTTTCCGTTCACCGAACCATCGGTTGAGTATGATTTTTCCTGTGTTATATGCGGCGGCAAAGGTTGTCGAGTATGCAAATATAACGGCTGGCTGGAAATTTCTGGCGCGGGTATGGTCGATCCCGAAGTGTTTAGAGCGGTCGGTTATGATAGTGAAAAATATACCGGCTTTGCCTGGGGTATGGGAGTAGATAGAATAACGATGCTGAGATATCGAATCGATGATATTCGTCTATTATATGAAAACGATATTAGATTTATAAGGCAGTTCTGATGAAAATCAGCTACAACTGGCTCAAGATGTTTATAGATTTCAATCTTCCTCCCAAAGAGCTAGGGAATATTCTGACCCTGGCGGGGTCTGAAGTTGAAGCCATCGAGGAGAAAGGTTTCGATACGGCCGGTATAACCACGGGCAAGGTTATCACGGTTGATCCTCATCCCGATGCCGATAAATTGACGGTTTGTACGGTTGATGTCGGGGATGAGACGCTAACAGCAGTTTGCGGCGCGCCAAACGTAGAAGTTGGCCAAAGTGTTATTTTTGCCAAAATAGGCGCGAAAATAGCCGATGGTAATAAGTTGAAAAAGGCGAAAATCCGGGGCGTTGAGTCATTTGGGATGGTTTTAGCCGAGGATGAAATCGGTATTTCCGATGATCATTCCGGCATTATAGTTCTCGATGAATCGATCAAGCCCGGTACTGCCGTCAATAATGTAATAGAATTAGATGATTATATTTACGAGTTTGAAATTACTCCTAACCGTCCCGATTGCCTGTCTCATATAGGCATGGCCCGAGAGGTAAAGGCGCTATTGGGTGGTGAAATCAATTACCCGAATTTCGAAGTTAATGAGACCGGCCCCAATGTATCTAAAGATCTAGCCATTCAAATCGATGATCCCGAGGGTTGTCCTCGTTATACCGGACGACTTGTTTCCGGGATCAAGGTTGGGCCATCACCATTGTGGCTAAAAGCCCGTTTGCATTATCTCGGTATACGACCTATCAACAATATAGTTGATATCTCCAACTATGTTCTACTGGAAACTGGCCATCCTCTTCATGCTTTCGATTATGATTATTTCAAGGCTAATAGAGTTACTATCCGGAAAGCGAAAGCCGGCGAGATATTTACCACGCTTGACGAGACCAAACGCGAGTTAAATGATGGTCAATGCCTGATTACCGACGGCAAGAAAGGGGTAGCCTTAGGCGGCATCATGGGCGGCCTGGATTCCGAGGTCACCGATACCACCGTGAATATTTTGCTGGAGTCGGCTTATTTCGACCCGGTGACGATTCGTCGGGGTGCCAAGGCGGTTGGGCTAGCCACGGAATCTTCCCGGAGATTCGAGCGCGGGGCCGATCCTGAGATGGCGCCAAGGGCCAATGATCGCGCCTGCCGACTGATTAACGAACTCGCCGGTGGTCAAATCCATAAAGGTATTGTTGACGCTTATCCGAGGAAATTCTCGCCTGTCAAAATCGATTTCCGACCTGAAAGGGCCAATAAAGTACTCGGATCGAATATTGATATTAGCAAGATGAGCCAAATTTTCGATGGCCTCGATATAAATTATCATGATGGTTCGCCGATCACGGTTAATCAACCGTCATTCAGGCCCGATTTAACTCGTGAAGCCGATTTGATCGAGGAAATCGCCCGTATTTACGGTATTGACAATATCCCCGATGTTTATAGACCAGGTGGTACACTGGAAACGAATATCGATCAGAAAACGATGATCAGGAATCGCTTAAGAAATTTCCTGGTTGGCCGGGGATTTTATGAAATATTCACATTAACATTAGTCGATTCCCGTCAATTGAAAAAGATTAATGAGGATACGGAATTGGTTCGGTTGATGAATCCTCTTTCCGAGGAGATGTCTGTACTGAGACCTGATCTTTCGATCGCGATGATCAGGACGCTCAAGCATAATATTAACCATGGCAGTAAAGATATTAAACTCTATGAGATCGGCACAACCTATAAGCCATCATCCGGCGATTTGGCGGATGAGAAGGAATCGATCTGTCTCGGCTTATGCGGTCGCGAGGCTCCTGTAAGCTGGCGACAAGCGGAAGTATTTTCCGATTTCTATTCTCTCAAGGCTGAGCTGGAAGCTATTTTCGAATTTTTCAAGATCACAGACTTAAAATTTGTACCTGAATCAAACCCATATTTAGATGATAAATGCTGTTTTGCTGTTCAAGCCGGCGGCAATGTACAGGGAAGCATAGGTAAAGCATCCACCAAAGCCGGCAAGACAATTGGCTTGAAACAGGAAAGCTATATCGCGGAATTTAATTTCGATATTTTTGCAGAGCAGGCTTTGAAAGCTAATTATTTCAAGCCATTGCCGAAATTTCCCGCCTCGGATCGGGATATAGCGTTACTGGTAGATCAGAATATCCCGGTTGGTGAGTTAATATCAGTTATCGGCGATGCCGGCGGTAAAATAGTCAGGGAAGTATTTCCGTTTGATTTGTATAAAGGAAAAAATATCGCTGAAGATAAAAAGAGTATTGCTTTCAGGATAATGTATCGATCAGATAACAAGACGCTTACCGACGATGAGGTGGATAAAGCTCATAATCGGATCATTAGGGCCATTACCGATAAATTTAAAGCTGAATTAAGGTCTTGAAAGATAACAGTTAATTTATTATAATTAAACCGACAAATGAACGGCGAAATGCAAAATTTTGAAATGAACTTTGAAAAGCTAACCGCGGCTGTTTTTTCATCCGTGGATAAAATAGCTGATCTGAAGCAGAAAAACAGAGAGTTGAAAAGCGAAGTCAACGAGTTGAAGCGATTGTTGGCTTTGAATGAGAAAAAAGCCGCGAGAATGAAAGTAGATCTCGATAAGGTGAAACAGGCTGATGAGAAATCCTGGCAGACAAAGGAAAAGGATATTAAGAAGAAGCTCCTGAACTTATCGGCAAAGCTTTCGGCTTTTGAAAAAAGTTATTCTAATGGAAGTTAACCTTTAATATAGATTTGGGGAGTCCTAGCTAATCTGATGGATAAAAGCAAGCTGAAAGTGACCATTTTTGGCACTGATTACGCGCTTAAGGCTGACACCAGCCATGAATATATAAAAGAAACCGCCGCCTATGTGGACAAAAAGATGCAAGAAGTTGTATCGAAGTATAAAGACCAATCTGATGCGCGGGTCGCGGTTTTGGCAGCATTGAACATTGCCGACGAACTATTTCAGGTTCGTAAGCTAGTGCCGGAGAACCTTGAGCGAAGAACAATCGAACTTGCTGAAACCCTCCAAGCTGCCCTAGACGATTAGCCATTTCTCTCCTGACGCCTTAGGAGGCGCAATGGAACCAACATATTTAATCATCGGTGGCGTTTTAGCTGTTATTGTCGCCTTTGTTATCGGGATGATTATCTCGCGCCGCAGCGGTGAGAAGAAGATGGCCAGGGCCGAAGAACTGGCATCGAAAATCATCAGCGACGCGGAAAAATCGGCGGCAATCAAGAAAAAAGAAGCGAATTTAGAAGCCAAGGACCACTGGCTAAAAGAGAAATCCAAATTTGAAAGGGAAACCAGCAATAAACGCACTGAAATTCAACGGCTGGAATCCCGTCTTCGCGATAAAGAACAAGCCTTAAATCGCAAAGTCGATATCCTGAATCTCAAGGAAAAGGATATCGTCTCCCGCGATAAAACGCTTTCTACCAAAGAAAGAGCGACACTTCATAAAGAACAACAACTCGACGCTCTTATAGCCGATCAAAACGCCCAGCTTGAAAAAGTCGCGGGTATGACATCGGAAGAAGCCAAGAAGATTTTAATGGAAAACCTTGAGGCCGAAGCCAGGCGCGATGCCGCCAAGCTTATCAAGGATATAAAGGAACAAGCCGAACGTGATGCCCAGAAAGAGGCCAAAAATATTATAATCCAGGCCATTCAACGTTGCGCGGCGGATTATACTATGGAGTCGTGCGTCTCGGTCGTTAATATCCCTACCGATGAAATGAAAGGCCGAATAATTGGCCGAGAAGGGAGAAATATCCGATCGTTCGAGACGGCTACCGGCATTGATGTTATAGTTGATGATACGCCGGAGGCGATAATCCTATCGGGTTATGATCCGATTCGCCGCGAAGTCGCCCGGATCGCAATGGAGAAGCTGATAATGGATGGCCGTATACACCCATCCCGGATCGAAGAGGTTGTGGGCAAAGCCGAGAAGGAGATGGATGTTATAATCCGCGAAATCGGCGAACAAGCCTGTTTCGATGTTGGTGTTCACGGGATTAATCCGGAAATAGTGAACCTTCTGGGCAAGTTGAATTTCCGGACAAGTTACGGTCAAAATGTCTTACAGCATTCCAAAGAAGTCTCATTTCTATGTGGCATAATGGCCGCCGAGTTGGGACTTGACGCCAATATTGCCAAGAGAGCCGGATTATTACATGATATCGGCAAGGCTATCGATAGAGAAACCGAAGGTACGCATACTCAGCTCGGCGTCGATTTTGTATCGAAATTTAACGAGCCGGCGACTGTGCTTAACGCGATTGCCAGCCATCACGAAGATGTACCGATGGAGACGCCTTACTCGGTTCTGGTTCAGTCTTCCGATGCCGTTTCAGGCGCCAGGCCGGGGGCCAGACGCGAGACCCTGGAAGGATATGTTAAACGTCTGGAAAAACTCGAGGAGATGGCCGATTCATTCAGTGGTGTTGGCAAAGCCTACGCTATCCAGGCCGGTCGCGAGATCAGGGTAATAGCTGAGTCCGACAGAATAGATGATGTGGGTTGTGTTCAGTTGGCCAGCGATATCGCGCGCAAGATCGAATCCGAATTGGAATACCCCGGACAAATCAGGGTAACAGTGATACGGGAAACCAGAAGTATCGAATATGCCAAGTAATGATGAATACCTGAAATCTTCGAAGATTGCCGTTTTCGGGGTTTCTCCCAAGCGTCGGACTTTTGCCTCCGGAGTAAAGGATAAACTCGAAAATGCCGGCTTTGAGATTTTCCTAATTCATCCTGATGCCCCGGAAGGCTGGTATGCCGATCTTGACTATCTGCCGGAAAAGCTCGATTCGGTTTATATTGCCACGAGTAGGAAGAACGCATCGATAATAGTCGACAATGTTATAAAATCTGGCGCGAGAAAAATCTGGCTTCAATACGGCGCGTTTAATAATGATATAATCGAAAAATGCAAAAGCGCCGGACTGGAAACATATACAGGCTGCCTGATGATGTATATACCGAATTCCGGTTTTCCGCATTCGTTCCACAGATTTCTTTTTGAGTTATTCAAAGGCAAGCAATGAAGATATTGTTTATTGGTGATATCATGGGTGATCCCGGTATTCAGGCGGTTAACGAAGCTCTGGCTGATTTTAAGGAACGGGATAAGCATTATGACTTTATAGTTGCCAATGTCGAAAACGCGGCCTCGGGATTCGGCATAAATAAAGACACCTGGACAAAGCTCCTCAAATTCGATTTCGATTGTATGACATCCGGTAATCATATCTGGGATAAGCCCGATGTCAGCAAATACATAAATGATCAGCCCAAACTACTCAGGCCGGCTAATTATCCTCCGGGTAATCCCGGATTTGGCTGGCAGATTTACGAATCGAAAGAAGGCGTCAAGGTCGCCGTGATCAACATCCAGGGGCGGGTTTACATGCAGAGTATCGATTGTCCATTTCAGGCGGCCGATAAGATATTGGAAAAGCTCAATGGCGATTGCGAAGTTATTATCGTCGATTTTCACGCGGACGCCTCCAGCGAAAAACAGGCGATGGGCTGGTATCTCGATGGCAGGGTATCAGCTGTGATTGGTACTCACACCCATGTCCAGACAGCCGAAACAAGAGTGTTGCCAGGCGGCACCGGTGTTATAACCGATGTCGGTATGTGCGGGCCTTACGATTCGGTGATTGGGATGCAAGTGGAGGACGCTTTATTTCGTCTGCTAAAAGGACGATCCAACCGGCTTCATTTGGCCAGTCATAATCTGAAATTCGCGGCGGTCGCTCTGGAGATAGATGAGACCGGTGGCAAATGTAAATCCATTGACAGAATGTTGATTAATATACCATCAGTGGGAGACCTGGAAAATTAGAGGTTTTAATGATGCAAATCATTGATGGCAAGAAAATCTCGGCTCAAATTAAAGCTGAATTAAAGCAGGAAGTATACAAGCTTAAGGAAAAAGGCATAACTCCCGGCATGGCCGGAGTTCTGGTCGGCGATGATCCGGCCTCGGCTTTGTACGTGGGGATGAAAGCCAAAGCTTGCCGTAAACTCGGTATCTATTTTGATAAAATTATCAAACCCAATAATTGCCCCGAAATTGAGCTTTTAGAACTAATAGATTCTCTCAATAAAAGGAAAGACATACACGGTATCCTGATTCAATCACCTTTGCCGAAACATATCGATGAAGGCAAGGCCATTTTAAGGATTGATCCGGCTAAAGATGTCGACGGTTTTCACCCGATAAACCAGGGATTGATGCTGGCCGGAAAGCCATCGTTTTTACCGGCTACACCGGCAGGAGTAGTTGAACTGCTGACACGATCCGGTCATAAACCTGAGGGTAAACATGTAGTCATCCTCGGACGAGGTTATCTGGTTGGCCGGCCTTTGGCTGTACTATTGGCCCTGAAAAATCCCAAAGCAAATGCTACCGTGACACTTTGCCATACAGGCACGCCTGATATACCATCGGTGGCCCGGCAGGCCGATATCCTTGTCGCCGCTATCGGCAAAGCTCATTATGTGACAAAAGATATGGTGAAGCCCGGCGCGGTAGTTGTCGATGTCGGAACTAATCAGATAGAAGATACAAGTCATCCTAAAGGCTCCCGCCTGGTGGGGGATGTCGATTTCGAGCGGGTTAAAGATGTAGCCGGCGCGATTACCCCGGTACCCGGCGGCGTCGGTCCGATGACTATTGCCATGGTTTTGACCAATACAGTTAGAGCCGCTAAACAAAAGCTTGATGATGTCAGATAAAGTTATAAGCGTAACAGAATTAACGAAATCCATAAAATCATTACTTGAGGATAACTTCCCCAAAATCTGGGTGGAAGGTGAGATATCTAATTATATCAAACATTCATCCGGCCATCGTTATTTCACCTTAAAGGATGAGGGCGCGCAGGTTAAATGCGTTATCTGGAAAGGGATGAGCCGTTACCTGACATTCGAGCCGGAAAATGGTATGAAAGTCAAAGCCTCAGGGCAGATCACGGTTTATGAGAGATCGGGCCAGTATCAGCTTATCGTTTCGGCGATGCAGCCGGCGGGGATAGGCGATCTGGAAATCGCGTTCCAGAAGTTAAAAGCGAAGCTTCAGGAAGAAGGGCTATTCGACGAAAGTCATAAAAAACCGATTCCCCAATATCCGGAAAGAGTAGGTGTTGTTACCTCGCCGACCGGGGCGGCAATCAGGGATATTATCAAGGTTATGTCCCGGAGAGCGCCCTGGGTGGAGATCGTTATCAAGCCGGCGGCGGTTCAAGGCGAGACCGCTTCAGTTGATATAGCGCAGGCTATTACCGAATGTAATGAATACGGCCAATTTGATTTGCTTATAGTCGGCCGCGGCGGCGGTTCGCTTGAAGACCTCTGGCCTTTCAACGAGGAGCCAACCGCCCGGGCGATTTTCGCTTCGAAAATCCCGGTTATTTCGGCAGTCGGCCATCAGATAGACTTCACGATTTCCGATTTCGTGGCCGATTTGAGGGCGCCGACTCCATCGGCGGCGGCCGAACTGGCGGTACCCGATGGGGCCGAGCTTAGTGGATATTTTATCGATTCATATCGACATATATGTCAGGCGCAGCTTGAGAATCTCGAATCCAGTTCGGATAGCCTTCGCGATTTAACTTCGCGTTATGGTCTTCGCAAGCCGATGGAGATAATCAATTTCCGCATGCAGCGTCTGGATGAATTAAGGCAGAGCTTCAAAAAGACGGCTTTGCATATGGTTGAGCGGTTTGGTAACCAGATTTCAATGTCAACGGCCCGTCTCGAGGCGGCATCGCCAACGAATATTATGGGACGGGGATACGCATTCGTATCATCGCCGGAATCTAAAGAGGCGATAAAATCATTTACACAAATCGCGGTTGGTGATATAGTAGACGTGAAATTATATAAAGGCGGTTTTAAAGCGGGGGTGACCAACGTTAGAGGTGAAAAGTGAGTGTCGAAACCAAAATGTACCATTCGATCTCCGAAGTGGCTCAGATGCTTGGATTGGAAGCTTATGTGCTTCGTTTCTGGGAAAAGGAATTCTCGCAACTTCGCCCCAAAAAGAATAGGGCCGGCAACCGGGTATATCAGCAAAAGGATATCGATCTGTTAATACAGATCAAACATCTGTTGTACGATAAAGGCTTCACTATTGAGGGCGCTCGCAATTATCTGAAAAGCGAAGGCAAATCCAACGGCAGTAAGATGAAAGCCGAATTAGCGGTTAAGCTTCTGGGCGAAATTCGGGCCGATATCGACGGATTGCTAAAGCTTTTCCCTTGATATTGCCGAATTAATCGATATATTAAAATTTGTGTCGGGGCGTAGCGCAGCCTGGTTAGCGCACTTGCTTGGGGTGCAAGAGGTCGGCCGTTCAAATCGGCTCGCCCCGACCATATCTAAAATTTGAATACCAATAAAATAATATAGATTTTGTGGAATATTTTGACCTATTAATAGTATAATTTATTGTGAACAGCAGACAATCAAAGGCCGAGGTAATTGAAATCAATTGAATATATTTATTACAGGGAGGAAATGATGACCAGGTATTTTACAATTATCATGATAATAACCGCCGCCCTGATAACATTTCAGTGTACGAAAAAGTCAACCGACCCGGAACGTACACCTCCCCGGGCACTAACCGCCGGTGAAACGCGGATTGTCGACGCGGACAATTCATTTGGTTTCAATATCTTTAGAGAGGTCGTTTTAAATAATCCCGATTCCAATATATTTATATCGCCGTTGTCTATCGCAATGGCCCTGGGAATGACTTACAACGGCGCTGAGGGCACCACACGCGAGGCGATGGATTCGGTTCTGCAGTTAAACGGCATGGATATACAGGAGGTCAACGAATCGTATCAGAGCCTGATTAACCTTCTGGTAAACCTTGATCCGGAAGTGACATTCCAGATCGCCAATTCGATCTGGTATCGGGAGGATTTTCCTTTCTCACAGGATTTTATTGAATTGAATCGAACCTATTTTTACGCCGAGGTCGACGCGCTGGATTTCAATGATCCCAATGCCGCCGTCATAATCAATGACTGGGTATACGACAATACTAACGGCAAGATCGAGGAAATAGTCCAACCGCCGATTCCACATTATATTGTGATGTTTTTAATTAACGCGATTTATTTTAACGGCAATTGGACAGATCCATTCGATCCCGAAGATACCCATGATGCTTTATTCACATTGCCTGATAGTTCGCAATCGGCCTGCCAGATGATGTTTCAGGAAAATGATATTCAATACTATGCCAATGATCAATTCCAGGCGATTGACCTTCCATATGGCGATGGATTGTACAGTATGACAGTATTACTGCCGCGTCCGGCAATTGATATCAATGCTTTGATAGCCGGCTTGAATCAAGGTAATTGGATTGATTATATCGATGGTTTATCCGGAAATACTCTATACCTTTTCCTCCCCAAATTCAAGCTTGAGTATGAGGATTCTTTAAAAGACGATTTGACGGCGCTGGGCATGGGAATAGCATTTGATATTTATCAGGCCGATTTTGGCGGTATGCTCGATCCAGCCTCCGGCATTGAGAGGGGATTATTTATCAACGAAGTCAGGCATAAAACATTTATCAGAGTCGATGAGGTAGGCACCGAAGCCGCGGCTGTGACATCCGTTGAAATTGGATTCACATCCGCCCCGCCGGCTGTATATATAAATCGCCCGTTTCTTTTCATGATCCGCGAAAACCATTCGGGAACGATTCTATTTATGGGGAAGATTATCAGGCCGGATTGGGAATAGATCAGCACGATCTTCTTATTAGCTGATCTGACGCTCTGAGCAGGTAATAATTAGAATCTTCATCAACCAATCGTACGACGACAGTAACTCTTATACCCGTTTCCCATTTTGGGCCGCCGCCCGTAAAGGCTTGAATCCGAGTAGAGTCGCGATTGCCTTCATAATCGTTGAGCGAAGAGTGCCAGGCTTCATTGCCATTGATAACCCAGATCATATCGACACGAAGTGTTCGCGTTATTGGTTGCGATTGGATTTCTTGTACGGTAATAAAAGCTGACATCGGTCTGCCTCCGGGCGGGCATGCCGTCATAAAATCGCGGTTCAGATTTGCTTCCAATTCGAAAGAATAACCATCAATATGAGCCCGATGTGGCGCTTGAAACACCTGTTCGGGAACATCCGGGCCGGTTGGTTTGGAGCAGTAAGATAAGAGCAAAACAATAACTGGAAGCAAAAGAATTTTCGAAAATAACATCTTCTTCATTTGAAACCTCCAATCTACATAATATCGGTTGGCTTGCTTGCGTAATATACAATGGTTAAAACAATTGAAGCAAGTAATTATTCAATTTTCAGTTATATACTAATATTAAGAATTATAAAATATAATAATATTCAAGACAATGTTATAGACTTAGCTTCGAATTTTATATAATATTAACGATATGAAAACGCTGGTTATAATTCCCGCATATCAAGTGGCTTACTGCCTGAAGGATGTTATTAAAAAAACGAAAGGATATCTCGATGATATCCTGGTGGTAGATGACGGCTCGACCGATGGCACCGCTGATATCGCCTGGAGATTGGGCGTTGATGTTATCAGTCATTCTATTAACAGGGGCAAAGGCGCCGCTTTGAAAGCCGGTTTCAGGCATGCTATCGAGCATGGCTACGACGCGGTTATCACACTTGATAGCGACGGTCAGCACGATCCGAAATATATCCCGGAATTCCTGGCCGCTCATGAAAGATTCCAAGCCGATTTAATAATCGGGTCGCGTATGCGGGATAAGGCCGATATGCCTTTTGATCGTCGTTGTTCGAATTATCTCACCTCTCGAAGTTTATCGTTACTGCTGGGGAGATATATCGAGGATTCGCAGTCGGGCTACCGGCTGATATCAGCGCGCTTGCTGAAATCAATCAGTCTTAAATCGGATCGATTCCAGCTTGAGACGGAGATAATTATCAAGGCGGCCCAGGCCGGTTTCAAAATCGGTTCCGTGCCGATCAAGGTAATCTATGGCCGGGAGTTTCCATCATCGATTCACCGCTTTATCGATACATTCAGATGGGTTCAAATGGTATTGGAGGAAATATAAATACCCGGTCAGGATCATTACTTGACCTGATAGGATTATTTATCTAAACTGAAGGCATTATGTTAATACTTTTATCAAATGATGACGGATATACAGCCAATGGGCTACTGACGTTAAGGAAACACTTATCGAAATATGCCCGCGTTGTCACTGTCGCCCCTGATCGGGATCGTTCGGGCGCCTCGCATTCGCTGACCGTGACCAGGCCGCTTCGGGCAAAGAAAATCGAGAAGGATTACTACGCTGTAGACGGCACTCCCACTGATTGTGTTATGATTGCCGTCTATAAACTTCTAAAAAGAATGCCGGATATGGTTGTCTCCGGTATCAATTGCGGCGCCAATATGGGGGAGGATGTAACTTATTCGGGCACTGTCGCCGCGGCGATTGAGGGTACACTATTCGGCATACCCTCGATTGCGGTTTCGCTAACGGGAATGGGCAGGCTGAACCATATCGATCAGAAGGAGTACTTAAAAGCGGCAAAATTCGCCTACAAGGCAATCAAGAAAGTCGAGAAAGAAGGATTGCCGGAGGGCGTATTGCTCAATATAAATGTCCCAATGGGGGCAAAGGTCGATGTTCGTAAGTATGCTATAACTCAATTAGGTAAAAGAGTTTATGATGATGTGATAACCGAGAAAAGCGATCCGCGAGGGGCGAATTACTATTGGATCGGCGGGACGGTTAGAATCACCGGCAAGGG
>JAAEQD010000157.1 GCA_024231855.1 Candidatus Zixiibacteriota bacterium | reverse complement strand
GTATATAACCGAGAGTACCATTACTACTGTTACAATTCAAGCGCATGACATCGTAGAGGTGCTTATTGACGAATCGCTTCCTGTCTCATTTTCACTGGAGCAGAATTTCCCCAATCCTTTTAACTCACAGACGCAGATACGATACTCAATCCCCAATGAATCCGATGTTCGCATGGATATCTACGACATATTAGGCAAGCGGATTGAAACACTCATTGATAAGCGTCAGAGACCGGGAACATATTCAATCGACTGGGATGCCTCGGAATATTCAAGCGGCGTCTATTTCTATAAACTCACAACCGGTGATTCTTCATCTACAAAGCGGATGACGCTGGTGAAGTAAGAACACACCCCGCCCTTTGAGCACCCCTCTCGAGAGGGGATTTTAAGGTATGCTGCCGGGTCACCGCACCCGGCAGCTTTTCACAGAATGTGGTGACTCAGCAGCACAGAATATATCATTTTCTTTTCCCCAAAATTCCATTATCTTAAAATTACATATTGGGTTTTATTAATGAGGTTCGAATGCTTTCAAGATTACCGGAGGAAAATATATCCGCTGTTTTTCAGCGGGCGTTAAACGAAGGAATCGTTAATAAGGATGTCGATACCGCTGTTATCTTCTACGATCTTTCGCATATCAAAGAACGCGTTGATGATCTAATCAATTTATTTCCCAAAACGACACTTCATGCTATAGCAATCAAAGCAAATCCTCTGATTAAAATTTTAAAGCTTTTTAAAAAATGGGGCGCAGGTCTGGAAGCGGCGACATTGCCCGAACTTTATATGGCGGAGAAAACAGGATTACCTCCCGATAAAATAGTCTATGATTCTCCGGTTAAAACATCATCAGATTTGGAATATGCTCTGAGGTTGGGAGTTCATATCAATGCCGATTCATTGATGGAATTGAAACGTATCGATGAATCCCTGAAAAAAACAGAATCTAATAGTACAATCGGTATACGAATCAATCCTCAGGTCGGAACGGGGAAGATTTCTTCGACCAGTGTTGCCGGGGAGTATTCCAAATTCGGTGTTCCGTTAAATGAATACAGAGAAGAAATTGTCGACAGCTTCTTAAAGCACGAATGGCTGAGTGGCATTCATCTTCATGTTGGTTCGCAAGGATGCGAAGTCGAACTTCTTTTAAGTGGAGCTGAAAAAGTACTCTCGCTTACTAACGAGATTAACAAACAACTTAAAAAGACAAATTCAAAACGTAGAATTAATATTTTCGATATTGGCGGAGGGCTTCCGGTTTCTTATCATCGAAACATCGAACCGGTTCCTATGTCGCAGTACAGAGACGAATTGAAATCACGCTTCGGAGAACTTTTCACCGATAAATTCAAACTGATAACCGAGTTCGGCAGATATATTCACGCCAATGCCGGATGGACAGCAAGCCGTGTGGAGTATGTCAAACGTGATAGAAATATAAACACATTGATGATTCATGTCGGAGCGGATCTATTCATTCGCAAATGCCTTAACCCGGATGATTGGCATCATGTTATCTCGATATTCGATTATAAGGGGGAGCTTAAAACCGGAAATGACAGCAAGCGGTACAATATCGCAGGACCTCTTTGTTTTGCCGGTGACTTTATTGCTCGCGGTATTGAACTGCCGGTAGTTGAAGAAGGCGACTACGCTATAATCCACAACACCGGAGCCTACACATTGAGCATATGGTCACGATACAACAGCAGGCAGATACCGAAGGTGATCGGCTATTACAATGATGGCGAAAAGTTCGAAATCCTCAAAGAGCGGGAGAGGCCGGAGGATTTGTATGAGTTTTGGGGGTAGGATAAAGGGTAGGTTCGAGGGCTTGCCCACCAGAGGCGGATAAATCCCCAATATGAATGTCGAAGATATTCACGATATAAATAAGGGACAGGTTACAACCTGTCCCTACATTATTTATACAATTCTCTCAAAAACAGATCCAATCAATATCCCACTATTTAAATCGCAATAAATCCCTTACAATCCGGGAACTATTGTAAATATACAACGTTAATCCCCACAAGAACAGTCAACCTTAGACATTGAGGTCACTCACGTGTTTGAAAAATCGTTAAAAAGCAACGGGATGAAAAAGCGGTCTACCGCATTATGCTTTTTAATTCAAAATATGTATAGAATAGAAGACTTAGGTTTCAAAAACTTGAACAGGAGGTTTCCATGTATCGTACTGCACTAACACTACTGTTGTTGTCATTAGCTTTCATGACCCAACCTGCAACAGCTCTTCATGTGGATTACGTCGGTTCGACTCTCTGGACAGAAGTCAGGGATGTTAAAACTGATGGCAATTATGCGTACTGCAATTTCAGAAACGGTTTGATGGTACTTGACATATCAAATCCCTCAATTCCATCTTATCACAGCCAGATTTATCTCGGCGGGAATGACAGAAAATTTAATTTTTATAACGACTATATCTTCGTCGCTAACGGAGATATGGGGGTTGAGATTATCGACAAGAGCGATCCCGGCAATTTGACATCCGTAGGTGTTATCAATACCGAATACGAGGTTATGGACGTGCATGTTTTTGGAGATTACGCTTACATTACCACCCGCTGGTGGGAATTCGGTACCAGCGATCTTTATGATGAGGTCTTGATTTTCAATATCTCGAATCCAATGAGTCCGGTTTACGTTGCCAGTTTTAAAGCCTGGTTCGATTTACCGGTAAAAGGCATTTTTGTTGAAAATGATCTCGCTTTTATTACCTATGGTGGAACCCGCACGATTGAAGGTTATTTTATCAGCTTTGGCGGCGTGGAAGTATTCGATATTACGAATATCAATAATCCATCTATGATCACCGATTACTTTACCTATGATGATAATTATCAAGATATATATGTGGATGGCAATTTCGCTTATGTCGCTCACCGCAACGATGGATTAATCGTGTTTGACGCTACTTATATCCCAACAATTTTTGTCGT
>JAAEQD010000156.1 GCA_024231855.1 Candidatus Zixiibacteriota bacterium | reverse complement strand
CAGAGATTTGGCCTGAAGATCGAGAATTTCGACGGTACCGATATCAAAGAGACTATCGCGGCGGTAAAACGAATGGTCGAGTACACCCGATCGGGCAAGGGGCCGGTTATCGCCAATATCAATGTCACTCGCGAGGATTCGCATTCGGGATCTGATGACCAATCGCACTACATGGAACCCGCTCTTCAGAAATATCATATCGAAAGCGATCCGCTGCGAAAGATGGCGGCTGAATTAGTCAGAGATGGTCTGTTCAAACCGGCGGAATTGGCAAAATTGTATGATGATATCGATGCCGAAGTTAAAAAATATTCCAATGAGGTCACCAGGGATATCCGCTCGAAAAATCCTGCCGATGTTCTGGATAAAGTCTACAGCTACGATCATGACACCGCCGAGCAAACCTGGCAGAAGCTTATCGAACAGCGCGGCGATCTCCGTAAGGATAAATATCGCGAATTTCATGAGAAAGGCTATTTCCCCACTGCCGACCTGCCCGAAGATCAGCCCCGGATGACCCTTCGCACGGCTATAAATTATACGCTATTCGATATTTTCATGCTCTCCGATGATACGGTTTTATTCGGCGAGGATGTGGCTGATTTCGCCAAGGAGGTATTCGAGAAAGGCGAAAAAGTCACGGGCAAGCTTAAAGGCAAAGGCGGTGTGTTTCTGACTACAAAGAATATGCAGCGGGCGTTCGGGACGGATAGAGTGTACAACACGCAGCTCGATGAGGCCGGCATTCTCGGCCGCGCGGTCGGGCACGCCTACCAGGGACGAGTACCGTTTCCCGAGATTCAGTTTATCGATTATGTCAGCCCGGCCTATCAGCAACTCAAGGACCGTATCGCCACCACCTGCCAGCGGTCTAACGCGAGAGTGCGTACACCGATGGTAATCCGTGTGTCATACGGCGGCTACAAGCAGGGCGCCGGGGCCATGTGGCATTCGGAGGCCAACCTCGGCACTTTCATAAATATCCCCGGCCTGCATGTACTGGTGCCATCCAATGCCGCCGATGCTGCCGGGCTTCTTCGCACCGCCTACGTATCAGGCGATCCGACGTTATTCTGCGAGGCGGTAGCGTTGTATAATCGTCGTGATTGGGATGGCTACAATATCATGGCCAAATACCCGCCTATCGATCAACTGATGCCGTTCGGCAAAGCCAAAGTCTACGATGAGAGCGCCTCCGATCTGGCGATTATCAGCTACGGTATTACCCTGCCGATGTGCATGAAAGTAAAAGAGTCGTTAGCCGAAAAAGGTATCAACGCCCGCGTGCTCGACCTGCGCACGGTCAAGCCGATCGATTGGGAAACTATCGAGACGGCGGTGAAAGACTGCTCTAAAGCGCTGGTCGTATCCGAGGACCGCTATCACGGCGGAGTCGGCCCGACCATCTCGGCCTACATAGCAGCCAACCTGTTTGACTATCTCGACGGCCCGGTGCGCCTGATAACCGCCCAGGATTGCCGGGTAGCCTACGGCGACGACGGCGACAAAATATGCCTGCCCCAACCGGACAAGATTATAGAAGCGGCGACGGAGTTGGTGGAGTATTAGACGGTAACAACACTACCCACTATGATTATTATTGCTTTCAATTAAATCCTTATTGAATCTTTCTGAATAATCTGTAATGATATTTTGATATAATATTAGAAGTTTACTTAAGCTGACTTTATTTGGAGTTTTAATCCAACGGAAATGATTTCTCAAATGCAAACCCAATTCCTCTATATTGTTTATATTGCTTGACTTATAAACAGAATTCCAAAAAATATTAAGAAAGCAATAAAAATATTTAGAACTCAAAATATCCAAATATTTGCTTTCTATTTGTCTAGCCCTTTCCCTAGTTATATTAAATCTCTTGGCACATTCACTTAACGAAGGAATTATACCTCTATCTAGTCCAAGTCTAAGAGCAATAATATTCCTATCTTTTTTGCTTTTAATAGCAAGCTTCAACAAACTTAATAACATAGTCTCAAAAGACTCATAATCAATTGTGGATTTCTGCATTTTATCATTTTTTATAAAGAGATAATTTTTAACTGTATGCCTTAAATCATTTAATGTTCTTATCCCAAACCCTGTCACTTTAATTAATTTTCTCCCAGGGATATTCAATAATTCCCCAATTGTGGAGATATTGAGACTTTGCAATGTTTTTATTGCTTTAGTTGATAAATTTAGATTTATTATTTTTTCATGTGGATAGTAAGTTTCATGAAACTTTATTGTGGTTAAACTACTTTCAGAGTAATTTTTAAATAACGGTGTTTGATTTAAATGTGTTTCACGGAATTCTTTTTCAGAATTTAGTTCATATATTATTTTTATGGTTTTTGACTCATTAAAACCTTGGATTTGCTTCAAATCATTTTGAATTTTTAATAATCGATTATAAGTTATATTTCCATAATTTTTTAACTTTAAAACTTTGGTTAGATCAAAATATTTTAATTCTTCCAAGTATTTTATTTGGAGTTTTTCAAGAGCATATCTATCCTTATTATTTAAATCTAAAATATCAATACTGCTACCTCTATTAATCAAACTATTGACTATAGGTTGTTTGTTGTTTAGACTACTGACTATAGCTCTATCATTAAATGACAAATAACGAAATTTACTTAAAT
>JAAEQD010000155.1 GCA_024231855.1 Candidatus Zixiibacteriota bacterium | reverse complement strand
GAGTGTGTGCCTGACGTAACGCGCGTCCCGGGAATCGGGGATGACACCGGCCATGGATTTTATCAACCCGATCTGTACCTCGACTTCCCGGAGTGGCAGGGAGCCTGCATCCGAGCTTATATTGCCGCCGTCGAAATTGAGCAATAAAGATTTGTCTCCGATATCACCGATTGTGATTTCATCTTTCGGCTGAGGATAAGTGAAACCAGGGGCGATATCTTTGTGTGCGGCGGTAGAATTATTCATCTGGCTCTCCTTTTTTGCGGGGAAAATGATGCAATTTTTTTAAAAACTCTGTTTTGCAGATGAGCTTACCTAACTATTTGATATATCATAATTTACGTAAAATTGAAAGAAGTTTATGAATAATTCAGGCTAAATAGGAAAGTTATTTTCACATAAGCTAAAACATATCCGCCTTCAATTCCCCTATCGTATAGAGCAGATTAAAAGCGGCGATTCTTTCATCTGCCGTAGCGGCAATAGTGTCGCTGATAGCGTTAATATAGGTCACTTCGCCATTTAATACATCCAGAAGCGAGCGTGTG
>JAAEQD010000154.1 GCA_024231855.1 Candidatus Zixiibacteriota bacterium | reverse complement strand
TAGCCCGAATTATTGAGAGGATACCGATTGACGGTATTTCAGTTCAAATATTCCGTTAGATGAGTATTTTCACCCTAAAAACATTCAAACCTGCGGGAGGGTGAATAGTTACGTAAACCTTAAAATTTAATCAGGGCTTTCGGCTTTTACCAACTCGTTGGTGGCGAGTCGAGACTTCATCTCGCCAACGGTTGTTACTGCTACCTGGCTAAAGACTAAGAGCAGGGCCACATCAGCCTCGGTGAATTCGTTGTTACGCTTGTTGAGTACCGAGATTACGCCAATGAGTTGGTCCTCGCTAATTATCGGTATAGACATGATTGAGTGGGTCATAAAGCTAAATTCTTCGTCGATTTCTTCCGAAAAGCGCCAGTCTTGTCGAGGATTATTGACGATGATGGGTTTGTGGTTGTCAACAACCCAGCCGGCAATGCCAATGTCGTGTCTAATGCGGTACCCCGGCAATTGTTGTCCCAGGTCGCCATGAACGATGAGAAAGACCAATTCGCCGCTTTCTTCGTCCAGGTATGACAAGGAGCCATCCCGGGCGCCGATAACGTCGATAACCTTATAGAGAAGTTGGTCGAGCGCATCGAGCGGATACTCCTTGGCGGCTATTTGTTGGCCGGTCCAATAAAGCTCTTTTATCATATCCAGGTAATGGTATAGAGTTTGGCTTTCTTTTTCCAGGGCTTCGGTTTCTTTTTTTAAGCGGATATTTTCTTGCTGTAAGAATCGCATTGCCGATGTACTCATTTTATTCTCCTAGTATGTTGTTGTGTATTTGTTGAACCTAAAACAGATAATGAAATTT
>JAAEQD010000153.1 GCA_024231855.1 Candidatus Zixiibacteriota bacterium | reverse complement strand
TCTAAAAATTCCAGCGTAACCGAATCGCGGATGACACCGGTAATCCCCGCACCCATGGCTCTTTCTATTAGATAGTACTGACCGGGCAGATGGCGGGTAACTATGTCATCAATCATCTCGGGATTCTGAATCGTTGTGTCGGAGACTTCACATGTAAATGCAACCGTACCAAAATTACCGTAATAATATGTTTTGAAATCCCCTTTATTGACAAGCGCCCTTCGAGCTTCATAGGTTGAATCACCGTCATCATTTATTATGGAAGCACAAAATCCTCTGCAAATACCCAGCATCATATTTTCATCCGGTCCGAAACCATGTCCGCCCTGGTTAGAATACCAGTACCATGGGTAGTAAGCGACCTCCGAACGGCCGTATGTAGGCGAATGATAATCGATACCAATAAGCGGACGATATCTCCATCCATGTTCTCTCATGGCGCGGTTTTCAGATTCGGAAAATGAATAATGGCCCTTGAACATCAAACTTTCCGGAGTGGTACTGTTATTCTCGTCATCGATATCCCATCCGAAGTCATAATTACGGTTATTATCCACGCCGTCGTGAAAATCGAAAACCCCATTGCTGTCGTTATCGCTTTTGTTCTTTCTCCATTCGGTATCACCATTTTCCACGACAATATGAC
>JAAEQD010000152.1 GCA_024231855.1 Candidatus Zixiibacteriota bacterium | reverse complement strand
GATACGGTTGAAGAGGGATTATTCTCCGAGGTTGAATTGATAGTAGGCAATAGCGGTACCGGTGATCTTACTTACACGATCATCGATAATCGAAGTTGGCTCGATGTAAATCCCGATAACGGCGTGGTTGCACCAGATGAGGCAGATACCTCCGTTGTTACCCTCGATGCTTCGGCTTTAGCCACGGGGACCTATACTGGCGATATAACTATTACCTGCAACGATCCGGATAATAGCGATATTATCATACCTGCAACGCTGGTTGTCGTGGAATCGGCTCCCGCCTGTGATTACCTGCCGGGTGATGTCAACGGCGATGGCCTTACGATTGGCAGCGATATAACATACGCCGTGGGTTATTTCAGAGGCGCGTCATTTCCGCCGGATTCCTGCTGGGATGAGACCGCGTCGGATTGGCTGTACGTGGCCGGCGACGTTAACGGCGATTGCCTGTTTATAGGTTCGGATATCACTTACTATGTAAACTACTTCCGAGGAGTAAACACCGAATTGCGTTTCTGCCCGAGATTACCGCCATACGGCCCTCCGGTTTTAGGAGTTCCGATTAAGCCGGAAGGCGAAGTAATAGGCAGGGTACCGGGTGATGAAATTAAAGCGGATACTCCCAGCGCAAACAAGAAATAGTTTAACATATACAGACTAAATTTGAAGGCGGCTTTCGGGCCGCCTTTATATATTCAGCGTCGCTAGTTAAAGAAGCGTTGGTCAGGCCTACTCGGGGCCTGACGAGGCTGGAAGGGCGGTCTTCTTATCGCCTTTTTGATACATGTGAAACATATTGATATTTATGTAAACATTTGAAACCAAAGTGACGATACTATTATCGAACCAGACATCTGTGGACTTACATCTGATTCATAAACATTCAAGTAAGGGGGTAATGCCTGTGCTGAAAATCACCCAAATAGTATTCGTGATGATAATCTGTATATTTTTATTAATTTGTTCGAAAAACGAATCGACCGAGCCTGATCCGGAAGTTGAAACTACCGAACTTGAGGAGCTGTTTTCGGAGATAATTGGCGTTTCACATGACGTCGAATTGGATGTTGTCATTGTCGATACATCCAGTGTCGAATTCGATCTGGGGTCCGGGACGGGTGACTCTGTGGAGGTCAGCCTGGGCGATGAATCTGTATATATAATCGCCGGCAGTGACCTTGTCAGCGAAGATACCGATTTTAGTATAGATTGCCAACTTCTGAATTTCGACCAGGGTAATGATACT
>JAAEQD010000151.1 GCA_024231855.1 Candidatus Zixiibacteriota bacterium | reverse complement strand
CGGAAGTGATTGCATCCGCTGCCATAGCTTCCAATTCACCATCAATCCAAGAGAGGCTAGACCTCTTCTTAAACAACTGGCGATATGTAAAACCTGAAGTCACCGGCACAGATCTTCAGAAAATGGGGGTTTCTCCCGGAAAAAAACTCGGAAAGATATTGAAGGCACTACACGATGCCAGGCTAAATCAGGCGGTAGCAAATCGTGATGAAGAGGAAATTCTCGCCAGAAAGTTATTGTAAAGTACCGTGATCGTGTACACAGATGCACTATCCCATAAATGCTCTTTTTAGTTAGTTTCGCCTCACGTTTGTTTTTATTGGTGTTAGCTTCGTTTTGAATTTGTGTATCGCTTGACATCATAGAGAAATTATGTTTGGATAAATCAAACGCGTTTATCGGGGGAGTTGTCAGCATATGGAAAGGCGCAAGATACTAGAGGTCAATGATATACATCTAACCTTCGGGGGGGTTACGGCCCTTGCTGGAGTTAGCTTCGATGTTCGGGAGGGTGAGATCCTTTCCATTATCGGGCCCAACGGTGCAGGGAAGACATCCATTCTCAATTGTATTAACGGTTTTTACAAACCCGAAATGGGCGAGATCATATTTGATGGTCAACATATTACAAGAATGCGCCCCGATAAAATCGCCCGATACGGAATCAGCCGGACATTTCAAAATATCCAGCTGTATACCGGTCTGACTACCGTCGATAATTTGATGGCCGCGAGGCACTTCCTTTTCAAATCGAACTTCATCGAGGGAGCCATATACTTCGGAAGGGCTCATCATGAAGAGATCAAACATCGCCAGGCAGTTGAAGAAACTATCGAGTTTCTGGAAATACAGCCATGGAGAAAAACAGTCGTCGGAGCTCTTCCATACGGACTACGTAAGAGAATCGACTT
>JAAEQD010000150.1 GCA_024231855.1 Candidatus Zixiibacteriota bacterium | reverse complement strand
GAATCGCATTTATCAGGAACGGTTTCGATGCTATATAAGTTTGACATTTAATTAATATCAAACAGTAAATCGTGGTGCTTATAATGAACAAAATAAAATATTTTATTACTTTAACTTCAATTGCATTAGTTGTCGTCATCTTTAGCGGATTATCATACGCAGATGATGATTATATCTATTTGCAGATAATGTATACCAATGATACGCACGGTGGAATCGCGCCATCGGGGGCATGGTTCATGAATCCGGAGTTTCCTCCACCACTTGGCGGTTGGGGATCATTGGCGGAATATATAAAGATACGCCGTGAAGACATGAAGGATAAAGGAGCGCATTCGCTTCTTCTCGATGCCGGCGATTGCTTTACCGGTACTCCTATCGGCACGAAAACAGAGGGAATGGCGGTTATCAATGCCATGAATATGCTTGGTTACGATGCTATGGCTATCGGCAATCATGAATTTGATAAAGGGTATTGGGCGCTCGAGAAAATGATTAAGACAGCTAATTTTCCGATTATGGCAGCTAATATCATCGACAGTCGCACCGGGAAAAAGCCGGACCATATAAAAGG
>JAAEQD010000149.1 GCA_024231855.1 Candidatus Zixiibacteriota bacterium | reverse complement strand
TTTTAATAGTCGATGATGATGAAGGTATCCGCTCACAATTGAAATGGGCGCTCAATGATGATTACGATATAATTCTCGCTGAAAATGCCGACACAGCCGTGAAAATGGCTGAAGCTGAAAAGCCGGACTTCGTTTCGCTGGATATCACACTTTCCGATTTCTCCCATGCCAAAGAGGGTATGGATATACTTGATCCCTTGCTTGCCACTTCCCCTTACGTTAAAATCGTTATGGTTACCGGTAACGATGATATCGAAATGGCTACCGAAGCGATAGCCAAAGGAGCTTACGACTATTACATAAAACCGATTGATATAGATGAGATAAAACTGATTATCAACCGCGCCCTCCGCGTTCAAAAACTCGAACGCAATGTGCAGATACATCAGCATAAAATCCGTGAAGGTTCCGAATTCCGCGATATTGTCGGCGCCAGTCCGAAGATGCAGGAAGTTTTCGAGCTTATCAAAGCAGTATCGCCTACCGATGAAACCGTACTGATAACAGGTGAATCCGGAACAGGCAAAGAGCTTGTCGCCCGCGCACTTCATTTTAACAGCAACCGCCGCAAGAAACCCTTTATTCCGATTAACTGCGGTGCTATCCCGGAACAGCTTCTGGAATCTGAACTTTTCGGGCATGAGAAGGGATCTTTTACCGGTGCGGTCGGAAGAAAAATCGGACGATTCGAGCAGGCCAACACCGGGACGATTTTTCTCGACGAGATCGGGGAGATGTCAACAAATCTGCAGGTGAAACTACTCCGTTTCCTTCAGGATCATATTATAGAAAGAGTAGGCGGCACAGGATTTATCGAATTAGATGTACGTATCATCGCTGCGACTAATGCTGACCTTATGAAGGGGATTGAGAATAAGATATTCAGGGAGGACCTCTTCTACCGGATTTCGGTGATTAATATCGAGCTACCTAAATTATCTGATAGGGGCGAGGATATAATCCTTTTGGCGAATTATTTCCTCGAAAAATTCTGCGATGAACATAAGAAAGCATTAAGGAAATTCACACCACAGACAATTCAACATTTTCAGAAATACACATGGCCCGGTAATATCCGCGAACTTGAGAATAAAGTGAAAAAAGCGGTCATTATTTCTACCGGGAAACAGATTACTCCCGTTGATATGGGATTCAAGCCGGATGTTGACGAGTTCAAACCGTCATCATTGTCGGATTTCCGCGAACAGAACGAAGCGGCATATATCCGCGAAGTGCTTGCCCGTCATGGCGGCAACATCAGCAAAACCTCCCGTGAACTAAGCATCTCCCGCTCTACATTATATGATTTAATGGAAAAATACAAAATCCCGAGGCCGTAGGGACAATAATATAGTAGGTTGGCGGGTTTATCCCCCCGCCTACAAAAACAAAAATCCCCTTCTCTCAATTAAGAAAGAAGGGGGAAATTTAAAAGGAAATTTAATATAATCTACTGATACAAAGCTTGATCTAAATAAGGGGCTTGTTCGGAATTGTCATCGCGTTTGAATCGGGTGTCCGGTTTGATATTTATCGGAGAGTTTTCGGTGATATATTTCGCTACTACATCAATATCCGGAATCTGCGTATATTCTTTTTCATCGCGGGGGATTTCCAATAATATCTCCAAGCCACTGTTGCCCTCGGAAAGGTAATCTGTGGTTACGACATCATAAATCCTGTCGGGATCCAATGGTTCACCGCGTATGAGGAATTTAGTTACCCGATCC
>JAAEQD010000148.1 GCA_024231855.1 Candidatus Zixiibacteriota bacterium | reverse complement strand
GGAATAAATACTGGTTTAAAACGTAAAAATAGTAAGAGAAATGAATAGTACTGAAAACAGCTTGTTCAATAGAATAACAAAATGGGTTTCTCTTGGCTTTGCGCTGGTCTTTATAGCTATTGGAATCGGAATTCTAGCTGAACTCATACTACCCGGTCCACGTCTGCTCAATTCCGGCTCGCGGGCGGCTGTCGGCGGATTTATCCTGGCCTATGGAATCGCAAGAATGATAATGATCTATGTGAGAAGCAGAAGAGCGAAAAAAGCGGATAAGACATTCCATAGCGAATAGCTTGGAGTAAAAAAATACTTGACTATATATGTGTAATTTGTATTATAAATGTTTAGTTTTCGAAGACTAAGACAGGTTCGGAGGGATAGATAATGCTCCATGGGAGGAAAACAGTGATCAAAAAGACAACAATAATGATTCTATTGGTTTTTTCGGCCGGCATTGTCTTCGGCGCTTCATCCAGCAAATTGGTTAAAGATGTTGTTAAGATGCTGGAGGCCGGCAATATTGCCCAGGCCGAAAGTGTAATTGATTCTGCTCTGGCGGTTTCGCCCGAAGACCACAGACTGTTAATCGCCAAAGGCAATATTCTGGATATCAAAGAAGATTACACCGGCGCGTTGAATTATTTCGAACAGGCTCTGGTCCAGAAATCAAAAGATTCCGATGCTCTTTATGGCGCTGGAATGGCGGCCTTGAAAACCGATCAAGCTGAAAAAGCCCTGGAGTATTTTGAACGTGGGATAGATAGAGGTAAACGCAAAGGCGACTTTCTCTATGGCAAAGCCCTGGCTCAAAAAGAATTAGGTCTGCTGGCTGATGCCGATGCCACTATCCGCAAGGCGATCAGCAAGGATAAGGAAAATGTTACACTGATTAGAGCTCTCGGTGATATAAACTATGCTAAAGAAGTTTGGTCAATCGCTTTAACCCAATACAATAAGGTTTTAGAGAAGGATCCTTCCCAAACCGATCTTTTTTACAAAATAGCCCGGGCCAATTTCTACTCGAAACAGTTCACCGAATCTGTGAAATATTATAAGGAATATCTGAAACTTCATGAATCCGATATCGAAGCCTGGCATGAACTGGCAACGATTTGTACACATGCCAATTTGCCGGCTGAGGCGATATACTGTTTCACGAAGTTAACCGAGCTTAAACCGGAAAACGGCAACAACTGGTATACGTTGGGCGATCTACAATTCGGAATTCGTGATTATGAGGCATCCGGAGTTTCACTGGAAAAAACTCTTGAGTTTAGCGCCGCGATTGGTGATTCGCTGGTTGCGGAATCTTATAAAAAATTGGCGAAGATATATAATGTCAATAAAAAATACTTTAAAGCTGATAGCGCCTACACCAGGTTCGAACAAGCCCTGGGCGCCCCCGAGGATCCGGTATACTGGTTCGAAAAGGGCAAAGTGATGATTAAAATCGGCCAGAAGGACGTTGCCTTTTTCGATCGGGCAATTGAGTCATTTGGTAAAGCTATCGAACTTGATTCTACAGATGCTTATCATTGGGAATACGCGGCGCTGTCCAGGTATTATAAACAAGATTACAGTGGCGCGATCCCGTTTTTCCTGAACAGGATTGAAATAGGAGGGGAAAACGTCAACTCGCTCAGAAATCTGGCGTTTTGTTATATAAAAACCGAAAAATATGAACTCGCGGCATCAACTCTCGAAAAAGCGATAGTATTAAAACCCGAAGACGCTATCATGCGTCAGATGATCGGCCGGATATACGGTTTCCTGGGAAGTGGAACCGAGGAAAAAGCTAACAAACATTTGCCGAACTCGATCAAACATTACAAAGTCGCTCTTAAGGATACGACCGGGGCGCTGTCATCGGCCGATATTTGCAAAATGAAAGGCAACATCGGCATGTACTACGTGACTTTGCGTGATCCGAAAAACGCGCAGACATATTTGCTAAAAGCGGTTAAATGCAGTCCCAAAGATATTGATTATTTATACAATCTGGCAATGGCTTATTTTTTAGATAATGATTGTGATAACACGCTTGAATATTCCGGCCAGGTTAGGGATTTGACTGAAGACGAGCATAAACCCGCGAGAGAATTATATTTCAGGTGTAAAAAGCGGTAAATTTTGTAGAGGATATATTAGTTCGATGAGTTTAAACTCGATTGGAGATTAAATGGCAAAACAAAATCAGATGAGTCCTGAGGAACTTCGCTATAATTACCTCGGCTTCGAATACGAACCGGGCAAGCTTAAAGAGTTTTGGGCGTCTGACGATGAGAAAAAGAAATTCGTGGATAAAATACGCGCCAGGCTTGGTAAAAATCGTACGATAGAACGAGATTTCTCTGTAGTTAACGCGAACCAAATTAATAAAGCCGATCGAATCATCATCTCAATTGCCTCAATCTTCTTGCTGTTGTCTTTTTTCTTGCCTTATTATAATTTCGAAGCTTTTGGCAGTTCGATTTCAGGCAGCCCAATTTCCTATTTTATGAATCTTGGGTATGTTAGCAATTTTGTCGCCTGGGGTGGCCTGGTTGTTAAACTGGTGTTTGTGCTTTCAATATTAATGATATTAATCAGCCCCGCCGTCGGGGTATTGAACTTGATAGCCTTAAATACCGGTTTAACTAAACCGAATTATTTCGCCCGCCTTAAAAGCGTGGGAAGGTTGAATATCATAACCTTGCTCTTGTACTTGTTCCTGTTTGTTTTAGTGAGTTTAGGGCATGCCAATCCTTTTGGCTCATTAGGTATTGAAGCCTTAGGCGAAAATCTGTCACTGGGAAGCCTGCTGGGCATATGCAGCTTCAGTATGTGGTTGAGTATCGGCGCCCATTTTCTGGGTAGTCTGCCGGCAATGGAACTTTAAACTAATAATTATAAAAAAACTTAGGAGGATTTAAGTGAAACAATCGGTTTTTTTCACCATCTTGCTGGTCGTCTCGATCGGAACAGGTTATGTTATCTGGGCGTTTATGCTTCCGGATTATCTCAGGGAAGGCGGTCCGCTTGTATCCGGTTTGATAGCTATGTTGGTCATGCTGATAGGTTTTATTATCGAGCGTTGGCTGACATTGCGTATCGCGCGCGGCAAATCATCGGTGCAGGCTTTCTTTAAGAAGGTTATAACCATGCTCAACTCCGGCGATTTTGAAGGCGCTATTGCCGCTTGCGACAAGCAGCGCGGCAGCGTTGCCAATATCATAAGAGCCGGTATCGAACGTTATAATGCCGTTAAAGATGATAGCGCGCTCAACAGTGAGAAAAAAGTCGAAGAAACCCAACGGGCTATCGATGAAGCTAATGCGCTTGAAGTTCCGCTTCTCGAACGAAACCTGATCGCCCTTTCGACTATCGCCTCGGTCGCCACGATGTGGGGCCTTCTCGGTACAACTATCGGTATGATCAGAGCGTTCTCGGCTACCGGTCATCGTAAAGGCGGTGTCATTGACGCTCAACAGTTGGCCGTAGGTATTTCCGAAGCCCTGGTTAACACAGCCGGCGGTCTGGCCAACGCTATCGTTGGTATTGTTGCTTACAACGTTTTCGTGAACAAGGTCGATACTTTTAACTATACAATCGATGAAGCATCCTATGAAGTAATGCAGTTGATTAAAGGGAAAGAAGGTAGCTGATGGCAGGTAGACCAAAAAGGAGAGTCGGCATAGTTATCGATATGACTCCTATGGTCGATATTGCCTTTCTGCTGTTGATTTTCTACATGGCGACTACTCAGTTTAAACCACCGGAAAAAGAAAGCGTAGCCCTGCCCAGGTCTACCTCCGAGATTAAGGTGCCGGATAAAGGTATAATAAATATCACGGTCAACAAGTATGATGCCTTATTCGTGGAGTATATTACGAAAAATCGCGATACCGGCGAGATTGTCAGGGAATCCCCGGAGGTTACGTTAAGGACATTGAACTACGAGTTGACTCAAGCCAGGTTAAAACTGGGAAACCCGGAGATCATTGTTAAAGCTGATCGAGAAAGCAGCTTTGGAACCATGCGAGAATTGATGAGCACCCTTCAGGATGTTAAAATCGACCATTTTTCGCTTATGACGGATATGAAACTTTCCGCGCCCGTACCGGATGTGGAGCCGTCATCATGAAGGAGGTGAGATCTTATGGGAGCCGTTGATGTCCCACAAAAGGAATCCAAACAGAAGAAAGGCGGAGGCGGTCTAAAACGCCCCAAAAAGCGTATCGGTATACGTATCGATATGACTCCCATGGTAGATATCGCTTTTCTTTTACTGATTTTTTACATGGTAACCACAGTCTTTTCAATGCCTCAGTCTATGGAGGTGAACCTGCCTCCTAAAGACTCGATAGTAAAACCTCAGAATATTAAGAGATCGAGGCTCTTGGAGGTAATGGTTGATGCTGATGCCAATATCTTCTGGATGCATACGCCTCCTGGCACTGAGCCCATGGAGTTACCTCAATATATTGAGATGGACAAATTCCGTCAGCTTATTATCGACAAAAACCAGGAAATAGCCAAACTGGTTATTGTTTTGCGTATCGATCCCAAATGCCATTATGAAATGATGGTAAATATCATTGATGATATTCAGGTTACCGAGAGATTGTTTAAACAAGCCGATCCCGAATGGTCTCAAAGGTTTAGCTTGCAGGATTTGACTGAATGGGAATTCCAGCTTATGGAGCAGGCAAAAGCCGCTATGGGAATTGGCCAACCGGTTGCTGAAGAAGCAGGGGGTACATCATGAGCAAAACCCTGGCTGTCCTATCCGGTTATGGCGCGCTTGAGCTAAAACAGGCATATCGAAAGAATATGTTAATTGGCATGTTTATCGCCAGCGGTCTCCATCTGGTATTAATCGGCGGAGTAATGTTGATTAACATTCTCTCTTCAAAACCCCCTGAAGCCGTTGGTCGAATAGTATTGGAAACAACCGCTGATCTCGGAGCCCCTCCAACTTTATCAGCGCAGGATATACCTATACCGGTTCAGATGATGCAGAGAGCGCAACCTACTGTCGGTGTACCGACCCCTGTTCCCGATGAAGAAGCTCCGGAAGAAGATGAGGATTTCGTTACAATGGATGACTTGGCCGCGATGGCCGCGCCCCCGCCGGTGATGGATCTCGATGATATGGGTGACCAGGAAATAGTTATCGAGAACATGGAAGAGTTGTTACCCTCGCCCGATGAATTCGTTGCCTATGAGGAAGCGCCGGAAAAAATCGAGGATATCCATCCTGACTATCCCGAGATGGCCCGTCGGGCCGGAATCGAAGGTGTCGTCTGGGTTAATGCCCTGGTTGATAAAGAGGGCAAAGTCCGCGACGTCCAGATATTAAAGGATTCCGGAGCCAATGCCGGTTTTGAAGAGTCGGCGATTGAAGCCGCCAAAAAGACCGTTTGGAAACCGGCTATCTCTAATGGTCAACCTGTAGCTACCTGGGTATCCTACAGAATTATCTTCACCTTAAAAGGTGGCGGTTGATCTTATTCTGATTATTATTACAGCCCGGCTGTGTCATGCGGCCGGGTTTTTTTATTGCCTGCCGGGAATATAATAACCCTCCGAAACGTAATCATTATAGAAGCAAAAACCGAAGTTCAATAACCTGAACAAGGAGGTATATCATGGCCGGCACCCTGGCAGTTGTCTCACGCTACGGTAATTTTGAGTTGAAACGGGCTTATCGCAAAAATATGATTATCGGTATTCTGACAGCCAGCCTGTTTCTGTTAACCTCAATAGGCGGCTGGGCAATGTTTGGCGATATTAACCTTGAACCAGCGCCATTTGAAGATGGGGGCATGGCGGTCATTCCCGACACAGTTGAGATAATTATTCTACCTCCTCCAGGACCTACTGGTCCGCCACCAACAGAAGGTCCTATTCTGCCAGAAGACCTTTCAATAGGCACTCCAATTCCTTTAGATGACAGCCTGGTTACTGAGGAAAACGATATGCCAACAAACAGAGAGATCGAATTAATAATCTCAAGCAGGCAGTTAAAAAGCCTTGAACAGATTGGTAATGGTCCGATTGTTTTAAAAGCTCCGGAACAATTTTATCCTAAACCAGGAGAATTTGTATTCTACGAGGAAAAACCCATATTAATCGAAAACATACAGCCAATTTACCCGGAGATGGCCCGTCGAGCTGGAATCGAAGGAGTTGTCTGGGTCAATGTATTAATCAGCTCTGACGGCAGTGTAAGAGACGTTAAGATTATTAAAGACTCCGACGCTAATGCCGGATTCGAAGAGGCAGCAATAGATGCGGCGATGCAATCAACCTGGAAGCCGGCAATATCAAACGGTCGGCCTGTGGCTGTCTGGACCGCTTATAAAGTACAATTTATCCTCAACTAACACTCGATACGTAAACATACCGGGGTGGTACAAATCGATATCGCCCCGGTTGAAAAGCTTTATTTGGAAGAATACCAACCTCCTTGTCTAATATATAGATATTAATATCTAATTATCATACATAAGAAATAATGAGGATAATTCAGAAAAAGAACACTTTTCAATTGCATTTACCGATTCTTACTCCTAAATTTGAATCCATGTACAGAAAAGGATTGTCCATTTTTTACGTGGTTTTAATTAGCCTTTCGATTTCCTTGCTTGCCCCATCGGCGCGGGCCGTTAAAATCGAATTCGGATTAGGCTTGGCTATGGACGCCGCTATCGATGAACCTTTGCCTGATCTGAACAGTGGTTTCGGTTATGCCGCAAATGCCAACCTGATATTTAAAAGGCCAATCGGTTTTACACTTGGCGCGATCGGCACCGGTCATGAATTTCTCGGTGATCGGACATCAACGAGGCAAATTCAATCCGATTCACGGCGAAATTTGTTCTATCTGCAGGCCAATTATTACCTTCTCAGACAGGCAAAACACGAGATTTCGGCCAGTGTGGGGTTAACTTTCAACTCTATTAGCGGCGGGGATCAAACAGGCGTCAGAGGAACTGACAGTCTATACAATTATCTTGAGTTGGGCTTTGACACAAAGGAGATAGGTTATTCAGGAATGGGGTATTGGTTTGGGATCAATGCAAAACGCCTGATTCAAAAACCCTATTATCTCATCTTTGGCTTTAGATATAATCTACTGAGCTACTCAAAACGCCAGAGCATAATTCAGGACGAACAGGACGAAGATATTCTTTATGCGATAGAGTATGACACAAACCGCGACGCGAGTTCATTTATATTTTTCCTGGGCGTTTCATTCAGATTAGATTTATCTAGAATTTGAATAAATCTCAGGCAAATGTGTATACTGATTTGTAAAGAAAGTTATGAAACAAATTTGACGGCCTTACGTTATAGTAATTATCGACAGATGAAAGGACGATCTCATGGAAAATGAAGCCTTGAACCCGGCAGAAACAACCATCCGGTCCAACGAACCTGGATTTGGCAGCAGATTCATCAACATCTTTGTCAACCCGCAGAAAACTTTTGAATCATTAAATAGACGACCAACTTGGCTTATACCTATGTTGATCATCATGGCATTGGTGGTTATCTCCACTCAATTAACCTTCCCACAGATTATTGACGCGCAGTTGGAAATGTATAAAAACAACCCCAATATCTCGACCGAGCAATTGAATGCTATCGAGCAGCAGCTTAATGAAAATATGCAAACGCAAAGAATTCTAATGACTGTAGCACCTTTGATTTTTATCCCGCTCGTTTATTATCTTCTGTTGGCAGGGATATTTTATTTCGTCGGTTCAGTTATTCTCGGCGGCGATAGTACATTCAAGAAAGTTCTGTCCGTATGGTCATGGTCGAGTCTTATTGGGATAGTCGGCACAATCGTGACCATTCCTTTAATAATTGCCAAGGGGACTTTAAAAGTTACCCTGTCGCCGGCGCTGCTGCTTCCGGGAGACGCCATAGATACGACATTATATACTTTATTATCAAAATTCGATTTTTTCACTATTTGGACGCTGGCAGTTTTTGCTTATGGCTTTGTAACTATTTACCGGTTTAGCGTGTCTAAGGGTTATATAGCAATCGGCGTACTTTGGGGAATTTGGATAGCGATTTCAGTAGTTTTCGCAGAAACGTTTAAGCAATTTGGGATGTAATAAAAGGAGATTTTTTATGCGCCTAACCTTCCGCCTCGGCCTGGCAGCATTAGTCATATTCATGCTTGCTGTCAATGTGTCGGCCGAAACTTACACACTTGAAAAATGCGTCGAAACAGCCTTGCAGAATAATTACGGGGTACTGGCCGCGAAAAACAGCTATGACGCGACTAAATGGCAGGTTTATTCAGCATATGCTCAGGTGTTGCCGGCTGTTTCTACTGGAGTTTACAGTAGCGAGAATTGGAATCCTCCATTTTTCTTCTGGGAAGGGTCAAGGACGCCTCATCCAAATCCCGGTATAAGCAAAACCTACGGGGGCTCAATTCAGTTCAGGAAAACATTCCCTGGCCTGGGCATGTACGATTATGCCAATATTAAATATAATAAGGCCAATAGGCGTTCGGCTTTTTACGATTACGTCAGCTCCGAAAAAGAGCTTGTTTACAGCATTAAAGAGTCCTATTTTAACCTGATTAAGGCAAAAATGCTTGTAGATGTTTCAAAGGATGCCGTGAAACGCGGGGAAGAGCAATTGAAAGTTGCTCAGAGCCGATACGATCTCGGTTCCGCTTCCTTGTCGGATGTTTTAAAGGCCAAGGTGCTAAGAAGCAACGCCAAACTCGAACTGATTACCGCCGATAACAATGTCGCTTTATCAAAAGCCCAACTCAGTTACTCGATGGGTATCGATGTAATTGAGGAGATAGAAATTGTTGAAGATTTTCCCAAGACTGATTTCGATATTGAATACAATAACGCTTTAAACGAAGCGTTATCGAATAATCCGTCCTACCGCAAATCAGGTTTCGATCTGACGAAAGCTAAGGCCAGCTTATGTATGGCAAAGGCTAATTTCTTGCCGTCTTTATCCTTATCTCTAAACCATCGTACCACTGTCGGAACATCGGATGTTTTGTTTGATTTTCAGCAAGAATATGCCGGCCGGACTTTCTATTTTGAACTTGGCTATAATATCTTCAATAATTTATCAGATGCATCCAACGTCATTACGGGCAAAAAGAACGTAAATTCCCAGAAAGAAACTCTAGAAAACGCCAGAAATTCGGTCGCGCTCGAGGTGAAACAAACATTTTTGGATGTTCAGCAAAATACCGAAAAAC
The DNA here is from genome assembly GCA_024231855.1 of Candidatus Zixiibacteriota bacterium. Taxonomy (GTDB): domain Bacteria; phylum Zixibacteria; class MSB-5A5; order UBA10806; family 4484-95; genus JAAEQD01. Next base: position 66,336 of record JAAEQD010000148.1, on the reverse strand, counting down.
TGAATCTTAACGAAGAGTCGGTGGCGGCCGCTCAGGAAGATTTAAATATTGTAAGAGAAAAATATAACCTCGGCGCGGCCACGATTATCGAGGTTCTGGATGCTGAGGTGTCTTTTAAAGAAGCCCAGATCAATCAGGTCCAGGCGCTGTTTGACTATAACCTTGCCATCTCCCGCCTTGAAAAGGTGATGGGCAGATAGGGGGAATAAAAATGGCTAAAAAGAAAAAACTGTTTCTAATTCTATCGGCAGTCGTAGTCGTAGCGGCATTTGTGGTCCTGGCACTGGTAAGAAATCAGGAAAAACTGATACCGGTAACCGTTGAAACTGTCGAAAAAGGCGAAATTATCTCTCTGGTAACTGCCAATGGCAAGGTCGAGGCCGAAACCAAGGTCAACATCTCCGCCGATGTTATGGGGCGGATTGTTAATTTGCCCGTGGTTGAAGGTGATTATGTTGAGAAAGGGCAGTTGCTGGTCGAAATCGATAAGACGCAGAAACTCACGGATGTAGCTCAAATGAGAGCCGCATTGGCTTCGGCAAAAGTTAGCGAGGAAGAAGCTCAGATTAATTACGACCGACAAGCTCAGTTTATTCAGAGGAAACATATATCTCAAGCCGAATTCGATATGGCTCGTACAGCGCTCGACAGGGCCAAAGCGGTAGTGAATCAATCTCAGGCCGGCTTGAATCGCGCCCTGGATCAATTCAATAAATGCACTATCAAAGCCCCGATGACCGGTACGATAACGACATTAAACTCCGAAGAGGGCGAGAACGTTATCATTGGTACCATGAATAATCTCGGTACCGTTATTATGGTTATTTCGGATTTATCCGAGATTGTTGTCAAGGCTGATGTTGATGAAACAGACATTGCCCGCCTGGCTTTGGAGCAAGGCGTGGAAATCGCATTGGATGCTTTTCCGGACACGACATTTAAAGGTATGATTACCGAAATCGGCAACGCCGCTAAGATCTCCGGCTCATTTCAAAATGAAGTGACTAATTTCGAGGTGACCATTCTTATCACTGATGATGTCGAGGGTATCAAACCCGGGATGAATGCCACGGTAGATATAACTACTAATACTCGCGAAGATGTGATTAAAATCCCGATTCAGGCCGTAGTGATGAGGAAGCCGGTGGAAGAAGAAAAAACTGAAGATGAAACTACGGAAGGCGCCGTAGCGTCCCAGTCGGAAGATGAAGAAACCTCGGATAAGGATAAATCGAAAGAGGAAGAGGAGGAAATCGACGGCGTTTTCATCGAAGACAATCAGGAAGTCAAATTTGCCCCGGTTGTTACCGGTGTTGCCGATCAGCAATATATAGAAATAGAAACCGGACTCGAGGTTGATCAAATAATCGTCACCGGCTCTTACAAGACATTGCGATCGCTTGAACATGGCGATAAAGTAAAACCCAAAGAGAAAACAGAAGATGAATCAGAATCAGAATAATCTTGAGGGTATACTGGTCGAGGAGAAATCGTGCTGATAAAAACTAATAATATCTGGAAAATTTACAAGATGGGTACCGAAGAGGTAAACGCGCTTCGAGGTGTGAGCATTTACATCGAAAAAGGCGAATATGTCGCTATCATGGGACCCTCCGGCTCCGGTAAATCTACCTTGATGAACCTGATAGGTTGTCTCGATACTCCCACTAAAGGCGAATACTACCTGAATAACAGGCGGGTATCATCGATGAATGATGATGAACTAGCGCTTATTCGAAATCGGGAAATCGGCTTTATCTTTCAAACTTTCAATTTGCTTGCCAGGGCCAGCGCGCTTAGGAATGTCGAATTGCCCCTTATATATAATGGAACAAAAGCCGACAAACGAATTCAGATGGCCACAGAAGCTTTGGAACAGGTCGGTCTGGGCGACCGGATACATCACAATCCGAATGAACTGTCCGGCGGTCAACGTCAAAGAGTAGCCGCGGCCAGAGCTCTGGTTAATAAGCCGTCCCTTATTCTGGCCGATGAGCCAACCGGTAACCTGGATACGAAAACCGGTGAGGAAATAATGCAGCTTCTGGCGGATCTTCATCATGCCGGCAATACTATCGTGGTTGTCACGCATGAACGGGATATTGCCGAATATGCCGAAAGGGTTATTTATGTTCGCGACGGTCTTGTTGAAAAAGAAGAGGAAATCGCCAAAGCGGCTATCTAGATAGGTTATGAAGTAATTATGCGAATTCATGAAGGTTCAATAGTTGCCCTGAGGGCGATCGTAGCTAACAAGTTGCGATCGATTCTAACCCTTGTCGGAATGATAATCGGAGTTGCTACGGTAATCGCCGTAGTCTCCGTTATAGCCGGTATGAACAATTATGTGGCCAACAAAATAAATTCAATGGGATCCTCGACTTTCATGGTGGATCGCTACGGAATTATAACATCCGATGAACAATTTCGCGAAGCAAGAAAGCGTAAAAAGATAAAAATTGAAGACATGTACGCGGTGCAACGATACTGCGAGTTGTGCGATGAAGTCGGCGGAACATCTTATACGCGCCGAACCGTTAAACACAAATCGAATTATATGGAAGATATTATCATCGTGGGAACGACCTCGAATTATGTAGAAGTTTCGGATATCGATATCGACTACGGCAGGTCATTCCTTGAAACGGATGACCAGCATCGTTCGGCAGTATGTCTGGTCGGTCCGGACATAATCGAATATTTGTTTCCCGGCGAACAATCTATCGATAAGATGATTAAAATCGGTAATTATTATTTCAGAGTCGTTGGCGTAGGTAACAAGCGTGGCTCGTTTTTAGGCCAGAACCAGGACAATTGGGTGGCCATCCCCATTCAGACTTTTCAGAAATGTTTTGGCCGTTACCGAGATGTCGAATTGCATATTAAAGCGCCTTCGGTTCCGCTTCTGGAGGAATCACAAGATCAAGTTCGGGTGATCATGAGAAATCGCCGGGGCGATAGGTATAAAGATCCCGACAGTTTCGGCATGTATACCGCCGAATCGATTATGCGGCTCTATGATGATCTCACCGGCACCGCCTGGATCGTCCTGGTTGGGGTATCAAGTATTTCGCTCGTTGTTGGCGGTATAGTAATAATGAATATCATGCTGGTCTCCGTTACCGAAAGGACTCGCGAAATAGGGATCAGAAAAGCTATTGGGGCTAAAAGGCGTGATATCATGTGGCAGTTTTTAATTGAATCCGTTACGCTTTCATTAGTTGGCGGCGCGATCGGAGTCGGTTTGGGGGCCAGCCTGGCTTTGCTTGTGGGGGCGTATTCTCCTTTACCGGCAACAGTCGAAACCTGGTCGGTGATAGCCGGTTTGACTATCGCGTCGTCCGTTGGGCTGTTTTTCGGTATCTTCCCGGCTATGAGGGCTGCTCGTTTGGATCCCGTTGAATGTTTGCATGCTGATTAGCGACAGGATTTAGATAATGGTAAAAATTTCCGAATTCAAAGAAAGCTTCTTCATGGCGCTCGGCACCGTGAAAGCTCATAAAATGCGGTCGTTTTTGACAATACTGGGCGTGCTAATCGGTGTAACCTCCATTATAGGAATGGTTTCGCTTATCGAGGGCTTGAATAACTCGATGGCACAACAGATTGAAAATCTCGGCTCGAGCGCGATTTATGTATCTAAATACAAACCCGGTATCCAGATGGGCCGACGAAGCTCAGCTGAACGTAACAGACCGGATATTACTTTTGATGATGCCGAAGCTGTCGAAGAGTTCTGCCCCTTGATCGAGGCTGTGGCACCGCAGAATTACTATACCAAGCCCGGTGGCAATGAAGCCAAATATAAGAGCTATACCGCCAAGAATTTTGCCTTCTTTGGCACCGTACCCGGTTTTGAGGTGGTTAATAATGTGTACGTGGAATCTGGCAGATTTCTAACGGACAACGATATCAAATATCGCGCGTATGTGTGCGTAATTGGTCAGGATGTCAAAGATGTTTTATTTCCCGGCATCGATCCAATCGGCAAAGCTATTCGATTAAACGGCGACAAGCTAACTGTAATTGGTGTTATGGAAAAACGACATACTATTATGGGTAGCGGCGAAAATAACTTCATCCTGGTATCATACGGAGCATATGAAAAACTTCATCCCGAGGAGAAAGCCCTCTGGCTGGCCTGCAAAGCTAAAGGCCCGGGGGTTATGCAGGAAGCTATCGACCAGATTACCGATTTGATGAGGCGGCGGCATGGACTTAAGTATTCCGATGAGAACGACTTCGCCGTTTTTACTCAAGAAAATCTTATGGAGATGTGGGATCAATTAACTCAAGCGGTGTGGATGGTGATGATAATAATTTCATCAATCGGTTTGATGGTTGGCGGGGTAGGGGTGATGAACATCATGTTGGTCTCGGTAACCGAGAGGACCAAGGAAATCGGCATCCGGAAAGCGGTTGGCGCTAAAAGATCGAGTATTCTATGGCAATTTTTGATCGAAGCGATGGTGCTTTCGAGTTTTGGCGGCTGTTTGGGGATATTGATTGGCATTGCTTTATCGCAGTTCATTGCCGCGGTTTCGCCATTGCCCGCGGTCGTGTCAATTACCTGGGTAATTATTGGTTTCTGCTTTTCCGTGGGGGTTGCCCTTGTTTTCGGGATTTATCCGGCAGCCCGCGCTTCCCGGCTCGATCCGATTGAATGCTTGCATTACGAATAATAAGAAACATTGGAATATAATTGGAAGTTTTAGGTATATCATTATATAATAATGTTAGGGTATTTTGCCGTTGATCTTAAAAATACGGTTATCCCGGGAAAATGGCTGTAACGCCTTTAATCGTAGTCGATTAAATTTCAGGAGGTCAATCGACCCAAAAATCGCCGGATAGTAGATTTTTCAAGGTTTAGGAGGATAAATTGACGAGAATAATATTAATATTTCTTATAATGATGACTGCATTTGGTTTGGTCTGGCCGCAGGTAGGTATTCAGCCGTCGGCATTCAATGTTGATTTCGCTTCTTACGAGTCCGATAGCGCGGGTGTGAATTTATTCGAAATATATTATCAAATATATTCGTCAAATCTGCTTCATGTTCGTCAGGATGGAAAGTATGTGGCTAAATACAGTGTTGTGGCCATTATTAGAGATGGTAAAAAACAGATCACTGCCTTTGAAGCGGAAAATACGATATATGCCGAATCTTATAAGGAAGCGCACAATCCCAAAAACTATATTGTTGATCTTTTCAAATATTACATTGCTCCGGGGAAATATGATGTTCAGGTAAGTTTGAATGATCTTAACGCTTCCTCATCTATTCCTCTGGAAACCGAAATTAGAATACCCGATTACAAAAAGGACAGGCCGGATATATCTCAAATCCACTTCGCCAGGCATATCGACGAAATTGGAGAAGAATCGATTTTTCGTAAAGGAAAATGGCGGGTTATACCATCTTGCGACCGACGTTATGGAGATGATCTTCTATTCGTTAAGTTTTATTATGAATATTATGATCCGGGTAATCTCAATGGAGTCGTTCGATTCGTATACGAAATCCGGGATAAACGCAACAAGATCGTAGTCACTGACGCTGTCGATAGAGAACGTCGTCAATCATCAATCGGATTTATTGATTCTTTAAACCTTGAAAGTCTGAAACCCGGATTGTATGATTTAATCTTATATAGGGCTACCGAATCTAAAGGCGAAATAGTCAGTAGTAAAGGTAGCTTTTCTATAAACTGGTCAGCTCTTCAACTTGTAGAAAATGATTTTGATAACGCGGTGGAGCAACTTCGATATATTGCTACCTCCAAGGAGATGGAGAAGCTTAAAAAAACGGAAGAGGAATTACGGATAAAAGAGTGGAACAAGTTTTGGAAATCCAAGGACCTCGCCCCGGATACCGAAGAAAATGAATTGAAAGACGAGTATTATCGACGAATCGCGTTCTCTAACAAAAAATTCGAAATTCCCAATAAAGAAGGTTGGAAAACTGATATGGGGATGGTTCATATCATACATGGGCAGCCCGATGATATAGAACGTCACCCCTTCGATATTGAAACCAAACCATATGAGATATGGTATTACTATACCCCTAAACGACGTTTTCTATTCATTGATAGGGGCGGCTACGGAGAATACGTTCTTGAATACCCGTATGATGGTGATATCAGCAAAAACATTAATATATATGGAGGTGGACGATGAGAATAATCTTGGTTATAAGTTTTTTATTGTTATCGACATCGGTAATATTCGCGCAAACGCCTGGTGAAATAGATCAGAGTCCTGCCGTAAATAATATGTTTTTGGCAGCCGATTACGCTTGCTTTAAGTATTCTGATAATATAGAAGTCTGTTTCGTCGAGGTTTATTACTCTCTTAATCGTAGTCAATTATCATTTCAACCTGATAGCGTCGGCTACTTCGCCTTGATGGATATGAACGTCGAGATAAAAACCGAAATGGGCGATACTATCGATGCTAACAGTTGGCGCGTTGCCAATCGAATATCCAACCTGGCGGAAGCGGAAATATCGAACTATCTGATTAATGATATAATTAAAGCCCGGCTTGAACCCGGTGAATACACGATAACAATAAAAGCATCCGACGTTTATTCCGGTAAAACCGGTATGGTACAACTGCCCTTGGCAATACCATCATTTTCCGACACCGATTTGAACCTTTCTCAAATCGAATTGGTTTATCAGATCACCGATGCCGATGGCGGCAATTTCGATAAAGCCGGCATGAATATGATCCCAAATACGCGGTCTATTTATTCGCATGATGATGAGATTGTTTATTTATATGCCGAGGTATATAACCTCGATCAAGCATTGATAAATTATACTTGCGATACCCGTGTATATGACGCCAACGGTAATCTCTATAAAGAACTTCCCCCGCAAACCAGCGATATCACGGGAGATTCAGGGATCATATTGAAGGGTTTTAATATTGTCGCTTTTAAGCTCGGCTCTTATAAAATAGTGATGACTGTTTACGCGGGTGGAAACAGTGTATCGGAAGAGAAATATTTCGAAGTAACTCCGGGTCGGCGTGAATGGGAATTAGCCAGAGAAAAACAAGAGCTTTCGGACTTTCCCGAAGCTGATGAAATCACTACCGAGGAAGAGGCTAAAAACTTCAGGAATCAAGTGCTTTATATCGCTACTCGCGACGAATTAAAGCAATATGATGCTTTACCTATTCATGCGAAAACCAACTTCGCCACCGCTTTCTGGGCCAGGCGCGATCCGACACCTCAAACGGGCATAAATGAGTTTAAGTTGGAACATTATGAGCGCTTCAGATACGTTAATGAAGAATATTCATCATTTCGTTCCTCTGGAAGCACCGGAAATGGCTGGAGATCCGACAGGGGAAGAGTCCATATCGTTTATGGGCCCCCGTCCGATGAGGAAAATTTCCCCTCCTCATTAGAGGAATTGCCATGGGTCAGATGGAATTACGATGATGTAGAGGGTGGCGTGTATTTTATTTTCGTAGATGAGTCCGGCTATGGAAATTATCGCATGATTCACTCAACCGCCCGAAGCGAGCCGAAAGATTATAACTGGGAGACAAGAATTAGACCGTCTGCCGCTAATATCAGGTAAATACGCGATAGCGGTTTGCGCCTAATCTTCTGAACTTGACCTGGCAGGAGCATGTAGCCATCCGATTGCAGGTTAAACCCGTGTCGGCATCTGACGGATATTAATTTGTATTTTACGGTTAATATATTAATTAGTATAAGTTGACTATAAAAACGGGATTCTTTATAATTGGGCTATGATTAAAGCCACAAATCTTAAAAAAGCCTTTAATGATAGAAAACGCGGCCAGGTAGTTGCCGTTAATGATGTATCTTTCGAAGTTGAGCCGGGCGAGATATTTGGCCTATTGGGATTAAACGGGGCGGGCAAGACGACCACTTTGAGGATGCTGGCTGGTTTGCTGAAGCCTGATATCGGAACCGCGTTAATTAACGGAATCGATGTGACCCGGCAGCCCGAAGCGGCCAAAGCTAAATTGGGCTTTATTACCGGTTCTACCGGGCTATATGGCCGGCTGAAGGCTCGCGAAATGATAGAATATTTCGGCAGGCTTTATGGCTTAACCAGGAACGAATCATCCCAACGAACGGTCAAACTCATGGAAACGTTGGGAATGGCCGAATTCGCCGATGTTAAGTGCGATAAGTTGTCATCCGGTACCAAGCAAAAAGTTTCGATTGCCAGAACTATGATTCATGATCCCGAAGCTATTATTCTCGATGAGCCTACGGCCGGTTTGGATGTTATCGCCAGCAGATCCGTAGTGGATTTTATTAATAACGAAAAAGCCCGCTCGAAAACGATAGTGTTTTCAACCCATGTTATGCATGAGGCCGAGAAACTTTGCGACAGGATCGGGATTCTGCATAAAGGAAGTATTATAACTACCGCTACTCCGGAGGAACTCAATAATAAATCCGGATGCGTAGATTTAGACGATACATTTGTTAAACTTGTGGGGGATATCGGTGCGTAATATCAGAATCATCTACAAAAAAGAACTCCTCGATACAATTCGCGACAAGCGAACGATAATCTCAATGATTGTTGTGCCGATTTTTATATTTCCATTGATGACCCTCGGTTTCTCCGCATTCGCGGCCAGTATGGCCGAAAAATCGGCGGAGGAAACTCACCAAATTGCCATAATAGGCGGTGATAGTGCCCCGGAATTATACGCCCTTATCGATTCATCTACAGAAGTTAGTATTTGCATAATCGATCCGGACTCGCTCGAACAAGCGATTAATAGCAAGAAAGTACGAGCGGCATTGATTATTCCCAAGGATTTTCAGGAAAAGATTTTAGCGATAGATTCTACGGGTCTTATAATCCTTTTCAATGCGGCCGAAGCCAAATCCAATTTCGCCGCCGACAAGATTGCAAAAATCGTAAACATCTATCATGGCAGGATAGTCGAAGGGCGCTTCAGCGAAAGAAATCTTGACCCGCTTCTAAACGAACCGTTTGAACTTGAGCGTGAGAACGTGGCCAAAGAGAAAATGGGATCATTTTTATTGTCGATGTTCATTCCATATATCATAATCATACTCTGCATGATCGGTGCCATGTATACGGCTATCGATTTGACCGCCGGCGAGAAAGAACGAGGTACGCTGGAGACAATACTAGTCAGCCCGGTGCCCAGATGGCAATTGGCTACCGGCAAATTTCTGACTATACTGACGACTTCCGTAGTCTCGACGGTACTGGTTTTATCCAGTATGACGGGCACGATGTATCTGGGCCTGCTATCGACCACGGCTATGACAGAGTTTTTAGGTTTTGAGATAACCCCGGTTATGATTTTTGTCATCCTCCTTATGATGATTCCTACCGCCTGTTTATTGTCGGCTCTTTTGATGTCAATTTCGATCTTCGCCAAAAGTTATAAGGAAGCCCAGAGTTATATTTCACCGCTTATGATTCTGGTTATCTTGCCGGCCCTGGTATCATTTATACCCGGAGTGGAACTTAATATGAAGCTGGCGTTTTTGCCTTTGGTTAATATATGCTTAAGTATTAAGGAAGCATTGATGGGAAATATCAACTGGCTATATATAGCTATTATCTTTACTTCGACTGTGATATATGCGGCATTTGCCATATTCGTCACGCATCGCGTTTTTGAGAAAGAAAGTGTGTTATTTAGGTCATGACAGATAAATCATCAAAATTTAATCAGGATCATCCCAATATTATCCCGGATGAGAATAAAAACTATACATTCGAGCGCCTGCTTATTGAGTCTTCGCATATCTTGAACCGAAACCTGGAATTGACCTCACTGCTTAAAAATATCCTCAATATATTGACCGATTACCTGGGGGCGGAAGCCTCCGCGATTCTGCTTACCAAAACAACCGAGGATTATTCCGAGCTTTTCACATTTATAGCCGGCAAGGATATAGTTCATGAAGTTCATATTCCCGAAGAGGATAATAGCATCGCCAGGCTCGTTTTAGAAAAGAAGATGCCCCTTATCATTAATGAAAAAGAGCTTACCGATGAATTAAAAGATATTGCCAGTCAGCGAATCGAGATCACCGCCCGCAATCTCATGGCTTCGCCAATAATTCGTCGGGATAAATATCTCGGTGTAATAGAAGTTTTTAACAAACGCGATGGTAATGATTTCGATGAAAACGATTTGGAGATCATGAGCGCCCTTGGCGATCAGATCGCGTTAGCGGTGGCCAATGCCAAACTCATCCGGCGTACTCGGCGCAAAACCAGTGAAGCCCAAAGCCTGTACGAAGTGGGCAAATTGATGTCGGGGACGCTGGAACTGGAGGAATTACTTCAACTTATTGTCGAGCAGCTAAGTAGGCTGGTTAAAGTTGATGTGGCGGCTATTTACATCGTAAATCCGGAGGATGGATCTATCGAGAGCATTGTTTCCAAGGGCGTGTCTGATCAAATCAAACCGAAATTATCATTAAAAATCGGCCAGGGAATATGCGGTTTAGTGGCCAAAACAGGCGAGTCGATGGTCGTCAATGATGTGTCGAGTAGTCAGCAATATGTCTCGATGAGGACCCAGACTAAAAGCGAGATCGCGGTGCCCCTTCGATCCCGGGGGAAGGTCCTCGGTGTCTTCAATATAGAGTCGGATGAATTGGAGGCCTACGGGAAAGCGGATCTGGAACTACTCGAAGCATTCGCCAGTCAGGCGGCCGTCTCGGTTGAACGAGCAATTCTCTATCGCCAGGCCATGGAACAAAAAGCATTGGAAGATGAGTTAGCCGTAGCCCGCAAAATTCAGGAAACGTTCCTGCCAAATAATGATCCGGAAGTGGAAGGCTTCGATATCGCCGGAGTGAATATACCCTCGGAGGCCGTTGGCGGCGATTATTATGATTTTATCGATATCGTTGACAACCAGATAGGCATTGCTATAGGCGATGTCTCGGGTAAAGGTATAGGCGCGGCCTTAATCATGGCCGCCTTTAGAGCTTCACTTAAGGCGGAGATTAGAAATAATTACGGCATCAGAACGATCTTCAAAAAAGTTAACTCGCTATTATATGAATCGATTGAACGCGAAAATTACGTGACCGCCGTTTATGGCGTGCTTGATACGAAGAACAGGGTATTCACTTTTTCCAATGCCGGTCATAATCCGCCGCTGCTTTTTAAAACGGACGGTCGGATTATCGAATTAAGCGAGGGCGGTCTGGTACTGGGAATGTTTCCCGAATCTAACTACGAAGAGCGCCCCATTTATATCAATAAAGGTGATATTCTTTTATTTTATACCGATGGCGTAACCGAAGCGCAGGATATCGATGACCGCGAATTCGGCGTTGAACGTCTAAAAGAATTCGTGGAAAATTCCCGGAAGTTATCGCCTAAGGAAATCATTGAAATAGTCATCAAAGAAGTGCAAAAATTCAAAGAACGAAATAAACCCCTGGATGATTTGACAATGATACTCGCTAAGTGCCTATAAGTAAACATTGAGAGAGGATAAGTATGAAAAATGTATCGATTATCGGATTCGCGTTATCTGTTTGCATGATCGTGGTTTTATCATTTAATTGCGGGGAAAAAGCGATGACCAGCGAAGAATTATTGAGTCAGGCCGATGAACAGTTCAAATCAAGAGATTATGAGGGAGCCAGAGTCGCTTATGATAGTGTGGTCGCGGCGGCTGTCCAAGAGAATAATAACAGCGTTCTGACCGAGGCTTATTCGCAGATAGCCAGATGCTATATTATCGCCGGTGATTTGGAACAGGGAAGCCAGTGGCTTGACAAAGCCGAAAAAATCGCCAAAGCAGATGAGCCGGATGGCTGGTCGCGATTTTTAGGAGTCCGGGGAAGACTCGAATGGCAAGAAGTAGCGCTCGAAAAAGGCGAGTTGACACCGGTGGTTAAAAAAGCCGCCGAAACTTTTAAAGAAATGTACAGCTTTTGCCTGGATCAGAAGCTATTCAGCCGGGCAATCGATGCCGCCCATATGGTTGCCATAGTTGGCGGCACCGACGAACGGATCGAATGGGGAGAAAAAGGTATTAAGGCGGCCGAAGAGGGAAAAATCACTGATTGGCTCGGACCACTCTGGAATAATCATGGCTGGAATCTCAATGAAATGGGAGAATACAACAAATCGCTCGAGGCTTTAATCAATGCCCGTAGATACCATCACATGGGGCAAAACGAACTATCCAAACTAGTTGCCGACTGGTCGGTCGGACACGCTTATCGTATGACCAATCAACTCGATTCCGCGCTTAGCTGGATGACTGGCGTCCATGACTGGGCAAATACTCGCTACCTGGCGGATTCGACCGGAGAGAACGCCGAATGGATTGGTTTCGCCAATCAGGAATTAGGCGAGATTGCCCTAGCGGAAAAACGTCTTAATGAAGCGCTCGATCACTTTAATGCGGCTAAGATCCGTCTTGAGGAAGCCGAAATGCCTCAATGGGATAAGAAGGGGTTTGAGGAGTTAACGGTCAAAATATCCGAACTCGAGAATGAGTTAAAGTAATCTTGACAGTATTAAGCATGTTATATCTTATAACACTGTAGTAAATCTATAATTCATTAACTGGAATAATTATAATAGATTAAGCTTAAATCAACCAATGCATGTGAATATTAATAACAACATTGTCATTTATGTTGTTATATTATCAATAATTAAGCCTGCGTAACCCCTTGAAAATGATATAATTATAATAAATATTCTTATTATACGGCTATGGCACGGATATTGCAAAGATATAGATTGAAGTTTGTTTCTCTCCCCTCAGTTACTTTGGGTAAGGGCCGCCGCTAACGGCGGCCCTTATTGTTTTACCTAAATAGTCCAATATTAATTAATTTCATGCTGTTAAGAAAAGGATGAAGCTTTCGATATTAATGTTGTGGGAGCGGCATTACCTCATATCAACGAAATATTACACGGAGTTTTAATATTATCTATATTTACGATAGTGAACGCGCTTGTCAAACTCTATATATTATCTGGAGATAAATATTTCAAGTCTGGGACTGATTTTAAAGAAATAAGTTGACTTATAAAAATTTTGTAATTAAAATGGCCTATTATGGAACGGGCCCATAGCTCAGTTGGTTAGAGCAACTGACTCATAATCAGTGGGTCCCAGGTTCGAGTCCTGGTGGGCCCACCAAAGCGGGCAATTAGCTCAGTTGGTTAGAGCGTTCGGTTCACATCCGAGAGGCCACTGGTTCAAATCCAGTATTGCCCACCATTGAAAACAGAGTGGAAGAGAGGCGGATGAATATTATTAAGCCTAATACAAAACATATTTCATCTGCATTGTTAAATATAAGTTATATCAAGGTGTGCCCGTGCGACGCACCTTTTTTCTTTGAGGAAAATTTATGCAGCAAGTTTTAACTTCGCTCCTGGATTTACAGGAAATCGACGAGCAACTTGGTGAACTTGACCGTTCAAAAGTCTATTTGCCGGAAATGATCGAAAACATTAATGGCGAAATGGATAAACTGGAAGTGCAGCTGGCGGAAAATCGCGAAGCGTTTCAGGATGCCAAGAAAAAACAAAAGCAAATCGAGTTGGATATCCAATCGGATAAGAATGAGCTGGAGAAATATCAACAGCACATGAAGGTTATTAAAACCAACAAAGAGTATGATGCTCTGGTCACCGAAATCGATACCAGGAAACAGAATATCAGTGATAACGAGGATGAAATTCTGAAGTTGATGGGCATCATCGATGAGTCCACCGAAAAAATCGCCGAATTCGAAAAAGATCTTGAATCGGCCAAGGCAAATAACGCCTCCCATCTGGACAATTTAAGAAGCGAGATGACTTCGCTAGAGGCTAAAATAAGCAAGAAAAGCGATCAACGCAAAAGCCTCACTAAAACAATCGACAGGCGGGCTTTGACTGTCTATGAGCGTATTCGCAAAGGCAAAGGCGGGCTGGCCGTAGTTCCGCTTCGTAAAAGAGCCTGTGGCGGTTGTTTTAAGCAAATACCGCCTCAGATGGTACAACAAATACGCCGCGGTGACAGACTTTACACTTGCGATAGCTGTGGCCGCATATTAATCTGGGTCGATGAAGAATAGCTTAAGATATAGTTTGGCCTTAATAATAATTAACCGGCATTATGCCGGTTTTTTTTAAGGTATATGAAGGGAGATCTTAGATGCTTAACAATTTCGATACCGCGCTGACATTTAATGATGTCTTGCTTATGCCGTCATATTCGGAGGTCTTGCCGGACCAGGTAAACTTAAAAACTCGATTGGCGGGCGACATATATTTGAATATTCCATTGATTTCCGCGGCCATGGATACAGTTACCGAAGCCAATATGGCAATCGCGATAGCTCGTGAGGGCGGACTCGGCGTAATTCATAAAAATATGAACATAGACCTTCAAGCCGAGGAGGTTGACAAAGTAAAACGCTCAGAGGCGGGCATGATAGTCGACCCGATAACTCTTCCACCGGAGGCCAAAATCGGTGAGGCACTGGCCGTGATGAAAAAGTTCTCGATATCCGGTATTCCGATTACAAGGAGTGGTAAACTTGTCGGGATTCTGACCAACCGCGACTTGCGTTTTCACCCTGATCTGAATCTGCCAATCGCCGAAGTGATGACGAAAGATAACCTGGTGACGGCCGGGGAGGGTACTGACCTGGATCAGGCCAAGAATTTACTCCATAAACATCGTATCGAAAAACTTCTAATCGTTGACGACAGCGGTTTGCTTAAGGGAATGATTACGATAAAAGATATCATGAAGAAAATAAAATATCCGAATGCCTGCAAAGATGAACGTGGCCGGCTCAGGGTTGGAGCGGCTGTCGGAGTAGGCAAGCAGGCGATAGAAAGAGCACGGGTACTTATCGATGCCGGAGTGGATGTCCTGGTGGTCGATTCATCTCATGGACATTCGAAGGGCGTGCTTGATTCGGTAAAGAGTCTTAAAAGTAAATTCCCCCATCTGGCATTAATTGCCGGTAACGTGGCCACATCCGAAGGAACCGCGAGTATCATAAAGGCCGGCGCTGATGCGGTCAAGATCGGTATCGGCCCCGGATCGATTTGCACCACCCGGGTGGTCACCGGAGCGGGCATGCCCCAGATTACCGCTATCAGAGAAAGCGCTGAAGAGGCCGCCAAGCATAATATCCCGATTATCGCCGATGGCGGGATTACTTATTCCGGCGATATAGCCAAAGCCCTGGCCGCCGGCGCTCAATCTGTAATGATCGGTTCGCTATTTGCCGGAACCAGAGAAGCGCCCGGTGAAATTGTGTTGTTTGAGGGCCGGTCTTACAAAGTCTATCGTGGTATGGGTTCTGTTGAGGCGATGAAATCGGGCTCCGCCGATAGATATTTCCAGGATGAGTCGTCCAACAAGATGGTTCCCGAGGGAGTCGTCGGCCGCGTGCCTTATAAAGGATCGCTATCGGATTCGGTGTTCCAACTTTTGGGCGGAGTTAGAGCCGGCATGGGAATTTGCGGCGCCAAAGATATCGAGACGCTTCAGAAAGATGCCAAATTTATCCGTATCACAGCCGCCGGAGTCCGGGAGGGCCATCCGCACGACATATCGATTACCAAGGAGGCGCCCAATTACCGTGTAATGGGATAGAGATTGACAGCTATTCTATAGCTTCCTCATAAAATTATATTGGCCACTCTAAGTATAACTACTATTTTTATATAGACATTCATCAGTTCGATATTTATCTTTATCGAAGTACTCATTTCAGCTTTGATCGTTACACCAAAAGGGGGACATCAGGGAGGACTTAGTGAATACACAATTTGTGAATTTCAATCTTCATATCAGCAAACCGGGTAAAGATAACAAAATCGAAATCCAGGCTAAGGATGATTCTGGCAACGTTCAGGCGAAAAGCACTGGTAAACTAATCATTGATCAATATATACTATCTAGCCTTGAAAACAATCTCGGCAAGAATGCTAAGCAGTCATCAGAATCTATAAAGAAGTTTGGCCATGAGCTTTATAGCACGATTTTTTCGGGTGAAATTTTGGGTTATTATAATTCATTAACAAAATCAAAGAACGATATCCGCCTGAAACTGATTTTCAGCGAGGATGACCCCGAACTGCATCGCCTGCCCTGGGAGTTCATTTATGATGGCAATAAATTCCTGGCGGCTTATCCGGAGCTAACTATGACCCGGGTAATCGATGGCATTTCCCCCGAAGCCAAAGAGCCGATACAGGATAAACTCCGGGTGCTCGTCGTCGTTTCGAGTCCGCTCGATCTGAAGGACCACGAACGTTTGCAGGCGGAACAGGAACAGATTTTAATCATGCAGGCGCTCGACCGGGCTAACTCCGAAAACAAAATCGATATCGATTTCCTCGATGAAGCCTCATTGAAAGAGATACAGGCCAAGCTCGATGAGGAAGAGTATCATATCATTCATTATTCAGGTCATGGCGCTTATTCCGATTCCGACCACAAAGGTTATTTGATTCTGGAGGATGATTCCGGCAAAGCCAGAGGCGTCGATAATGAAACCGTAGCCCGGCTTTTTTCCGGCCACAAGTCTTTGCGCCTGGTCGTTCTATCCGGTTGCCAAACTGCCAAGACATCCGGGCGGCAGGCTTTCAGCGATATGGCCACGCCGCTACTTAGGAAAAATATCCCGGCCGTTATCGCCATGCAATATTCGGTCACCGATAAATCGGCGATGACCCTGGCCCGGAAATTCTACTCGGAAATCGGCAACGGCGCAGCGGTGGATATGGCGCTTACCCGTGCCCGTAAAACTTTACAGCTTGATGATGGCTTCGGCCAGGTCGAATTCGGCACCCCAGTGATTTTCTCCAACGATCTTGATTGCCTTGAAGTGCAAGCAGCAGAAACTAAACCTTCAGAGAGCGGATTTGGTTTTCAAAGGCCGATTGAGATCAAACGAAATATCGTTCTGGGTATCGAGCAGTTAGGCCGTCAGTTTATCGGCCGGCGGAAGGAGCTACGGCGGGTCAAGGATGATTTCCGGCAGGGCAAACGGGTAGTCATCCTTCACGGTATAGGCGGAATCGGCAAGACAGTCACCGTCGCCAAGATTGCCGAAAAGCTCCAGAGCGATTTCAACGGCATATATACTTTCGATTGCCGCGAGGATATCTCACCCGAAAAAATCCTCATGCAGCTTAATGACTTCTTAAAGGCGAATGGTGTTGACACGCTGGATCAGGTAGCTACCGCCCAGGCACCTATCGATGTCAAACTCAATGGCTTAGCGCAAGTATTATCGCAAGTAAAATTGTTGCTGGTATTCGATAACTTCGAGACGCAATTGACATCGGATAAGGATGCCAGGGATATTGCCAATCCCGACCTCAAGAAGGGGCTGAAGGATTTAATCCGCCAGTGCGTAGATGGTTCACGGTTTCTATTCACCAGTCGATATACTTTCGACCTGATCGAAAAACGTATGACAAACCTAATCGATGAGATCAACCTCGGTGAGATGTCCCAGCCTGAGGCGGTCATGATCATGAACCGCTTTCCCGATATCGCCAAAGAGGAATTCTCAACCAAGCTTAAAATCTTCAACAAAATCGGCGGCCATCCCTACACTATAAACATATTCGGTAAACAGGCCGCCGAGACATCGCCGCAAGATGTGCTTACATCGCTTGAGGGCGTAACGGGGGAGATGGTCGAGTTCACGCTTATTGATAAAAGCTATGAAAAACTAGGCGATCCGGCCAAAAAGCTTCTCAATCAATCCGCCGTCTTGAAAAAATCAATTTCCCTACAAGGCCTTGAATGGCTGATGAAAACAGATGATGAAACGCCTGATTTAACAAAAGACATCGAAGAACTAACTCACTGGGGCTTGATAATAAAACTCGATGAGGAAGAAGACACCCGGTTTCAGGTGCATACGCTGGTCAAGGATTTTATCAAATCCCAAACCGATGGCGGCCAATGGATAAAATGGCAAATAAAAGCCGCCGAGTATTACGAAGAACTTTTCAACACAACAAAAAGTGTCTGGGATTATCTTGATGCTTGGGACCTTTATTTCGAGGCTAAGCAGTTCGAAAAAGCCGCGGGAATAGCACTACAAACAGTGAGTCATTTAACCAGATGGGGATTCATAGAAATGTCACATTTCCTAAATCGGCAAACCGTAGAGACTACCGCCGGCGTGAGCAAAGGGGCCGCTTTACATAATCTGGGTTATCTTCATTTTATACGAGGCGACTATGAAAAGGCGAAAGCTAGGTATAATGAGTGCCTAAAGATTGCAGAAGTACTAGGCGATAAGTCGTACATTACAATTACTTTGCATCAATTAGGATGGATTCATCAAAATAAAGGCGAATACGATGAAGCAAAAACAATATTTACAAATAATATAAAAGTTTTTAACAAATTGAATGATTGGGCAAATGTAGCAGCAAGCCTTCATCATTTAGGAATGATTCATCAGGATCAGGGCCACTTCAACAAAGCTATTGCAAGATTTAACGAGAGCTTAGGGCTAAAAGAAAAAATTGGTGATAAATTGGGCAAAGCTAGTGATTTGCATCATCTGGGTATGATTCATCAGAAACAGGGCGATTACGACAGTGCGATTGACAAGTATAACGAAAGTCTAAAGATTTCGGAAGAATTTGGCGACAAATTAGGTATTGCTTCATCACTCACTCAACTTGGTCGCATGCACATTAATAAAGATGAATTTAAACAAGCGCTTGAGAAGTACTTGATATCTGCGTCAATATTTGATCAGCTAAAGTCACAAAACCTTCAAACTGTTTTAGGTTTTATCAACGAATTAAAACAAAAAATCGGAGAAGAAACATTCAAAAAATATTATAAAGAAATCACCCAAAACCAGGGAGGTGAAACCGATGAGCAAAAATAAAAAAGCACGCTGCCCGCATTGCAAAACAGTCAAAGAATTTGTTGTTCGAGATGAACTGAAAGACAATGAGGGAATGGCGTTTAAGTTTATGTCTCCTGCTTCAAGTATTGATCATTTTGAAGACGATATTCCTAAAAAAATGACCTTAACTTGCGCAAATCCCGATTGCCTCAAAACATTCAGTGTTAACACATAAGGATTAACCCTATGAATGACGATCAAATCCAGGAGGGCGAACCCCTCACCGACGATGACACCTTCTGGTTGGACAAGATGAAAGAAATAACCGGCAAGTCAATCGACTCTGTCGAGGAGGCGGCCAAACAGCTTATCGGCATGATAACAGTCATGCAGGGAATCTACGCCGCGGTGCTGGCCTTTTCGGGCATCAAAGAAATCCCCCAGGGCAATATATGGTACGTGGTTCTCTACGCCTTGCCGATTTTTGGCTGGCTGGCGGCATTGTTTTACGCCTTGCGCGTTTTAAAATCCAAGAAATATCGATATTACAGCAACTCGCCGGATAACGCTAAAGAGACTTACCAGAAAATCGCCGATTTCAAGTACACAAATCTCACCATGGCTTATTGGCTTATCTGCGGAAGCTTCCTGATAGTCGCTCTCGGTATCGGCTACTGGCTTTATCTGGGCGCCAACTAAACCGGATAGAAAACCCGATATCCAGCCATCTTAATATAAAATGCGTTGTCCATATTGGCAATTATAAATCTTACGCCAAATTTCACATCTTGACAAAGAGATCATTTGAAGCTATTATGAATGCTTGGAATGAATTAAGGGGTGGATTGTTGTTGAAAAGGAGATACTGTGGCTTTATCTAAAGGATGCTTGATCGGGTTGGTGATTTTCGCGATTGTCGCCTTTTTTGTACTTCTGGTAGGCGGCTATTTCATGGTCAGCTACAACAGCCTGGTCAAGAAGGATGAGGGTATAAAAGGCGCCTGGGCCGATATCGATAATCAGTTATTGAGACGAAATGATCTTATTCCGAATTATGTCAATACCGTTAAAGGCTACGCCGAGCATGAGAAGGAGCTTTTTGAGAATATCGCTAATGCCCGCGCCAGAATCGGTGGCGGCACCGTGCCGGAGAAGATGAAAGCCTCAAACGAGTTAAGTGGATTATTGAGCCGTCTATTAATGGTTGTGGAGAATTATCCTCAGCTAAAGGCTAATGAGAATTTTTTGCGCTTACAGGACGAACTGGCTGGAACAGAAAACAGGATTGCCAATGCCAGGCGTCGATATAATGAACAGGTGAAAGGATACAACAGCTCGATTAGAGGATTCCCGAAAAATATGATCGCGGGGATGTTCGATTTCGGGCCGAAGGAGTACTTCGAAGTACCCGAGGAGGCAAAAGCGGTTCCTGAAGTTAAATTCGGGGATTAGATTAAGATAAATAAAAACTAAGGCAGGTTAGACGGTCGCCCCATTTGGGGAGGAAAGTCCGAGCTTTCAAGGGCAGGGTGCCTCGTAACACGAGGGGTCCGTAAGGACACGGAAAGCGCCACAGAAAACAAACTACCCATCCGGGAAAAGGTGAAAAGGCGGTGTAAGAGACCACCGCATCGATGGAGACATCGATGGCACGGCAAGCCCCACCCGAAAGAAAAGCCAAATAGAGGGAGAGAGGTTGCCCGCCTCAATTGATCCCCGGGTAGGCCGCTTGAGGTCGTGCGCGAGCGCGATCCCAGATAGATGATCGTCACCCGTTAGGGAACAGAACTCGGCTTACAGACCTGCCTTGATAAGAGATCAATCATTGGAGATAAATTAGATGGATTTGAAGTGGGTAGTTGCCAGCGAATCCCATGTTGAAGAGGCTAAAAAATTAGCCGATCAATTTAAAATTCCCTATATAGCCGCGAAAATATTGTGCAGTCGCGGTATCATTACCCTCGAGCAGGCCGATCAGTTTCTTAATCCGAACCTGAAATATCTGTTTGATCCATTCATCATGAATGGTATGAATGAGGGCGTTGATCGCGTAATACAGGCCTTGAAAAGCAATGAAAAGATCATGATCTATGGCGATTATGATGTGGATGGCATTACAAGCGCCTCGCTGATGTTTCTGGTGCTGAACCGTCTGGGCGCCAATGTATCGTATTATCTTCCCAATCGATTGGTTGAAGGCTATGGGATCTCCGAGGATGGCTTGGAGGAAGCGGTCAAGCGGGATATCGATTTGTTAATCTCCGTCGACTGCGGTATAACGGCCATTGAAGAGGTCGAAATCGCCCGTGAGAAGGGGATCGACTGCCTTATAACAGACCATCACGAACCGGGTGTCGAACTGCCGAAAGCCGCCGTCATCATAAATCCCAAACTGGATTCGCCCGATTTACCCGGCCGCGAGATGTCGGCTGTCGGGGTCGCTTTTAAATTCGCCCAGGCGTTATATCGACGGTTGAAGCAGGATGAAACCGAACTCGAACAGCATCTCGATCTGGTGGCGATGGGCACAGCCGCCGATATCGTACCGTTAGCCGGTGAGAACCGCATACTGACAAAATTTGGCCTTGATCAACTGGCTAAAACCAATAAACCGGGTCTCAAAGCGCTGATCTTTATCGCCGGCGTGATGGGACATAAAATCGGCACCGGCCAGGTTGTGTTTATCTTGGCGCCCCGAATTAACGCCGTGGGTCGGCTTGGGGATGCCCAAAAAGCCATCAAACTGCTCACCACCAAGGATGAAATCCAGGCCAACGCTATCGCCAGGATTTTGAACGCCGA
Source organism: Candidatus Zixiibacteriota bacterium (assembly GCA_024231855.1). Taxonomy (GTDB): domain Bacteria; phylum Zixibacteria; class MSB-5A5; order UBA10806; family 4484-95; genus JAAEQD01. The sequence continues at coordinate 44,653 of JAAEQD010000148.1, read as the reverse complement.
AAACAAACGCCGCAAGGATCTCGACGTACACACTCTTAATGAGGCGTTGGATCAGATCGACGAGCAGGTCAACCTGAAAACGGATCGGGCCATAGTCCTCGCATCTGTTGGTTGGCATCAAGGCGTGATCGGAATCGTCGCCTCCCGCATCGTCGAAAAATATAACCGTCCGACAGTGATGATCGCGATCGACGGCGGAGAGGGCAAAGGTTCGGCGCGCTCTATTCCGGGTTTCCATCTCTATGAAGCTTTAAGGGAATGCGAAAATTACCTGCTTCGGTATGGCGGACATAAATACGCCGCCGGCTTATCGATTGACCCTGCTAATATCGAACCTTTCCGGGAAAAACTCAATCAGGTCTCCACGCGCATGCTCACCGATGAAGATCTGATTCCCAAACTCCAGATAGATTCCGAACTCGAACTGGAAGCCGTTGATGATAACCTGGTCAACGTGCTCGAACAGTTCGCCCCGTTCGGCCCTCAGAATATGAGGCCGGTTTTCGTCACCTATCAATGCGAGGTGGTCGGCACGCCCCATCGGGTCGGTTCGAATCATCTCAAATTTAAAGTGCGCCGCGGCGGTCAGGTATTCGATTGTATCGGTTTTGGCCTCGGTGATTTCCTCAAGATGATGCATACCCGGCCAACCTTCGTCGATATCGTTTACGTCCTGGAATTCAACAACTGGAACGGCGCCGATAAGATTCAGCTCCGCATAAAAGATATCAGGCTCAGCAACTGATATAGCCGCCAAGCCTGAATATAATGTTATGTAGGCAGTAGAAGGGGATGTCCGCAGACCGTATAATTATATCGATTTAGTTCAAGTCCATCCTAGCGATTCTGATAACCACTCTTTTGTTTTAACTAAAAAGTTAAATTCCTCTTCCGTCGTGTTTTCACGTTGAGGGTGCGAGTATTTTTTTCTTATATCGTTAAAGCGAACAATCCAGCCCAATTTCTTTAATTTTGCAGCGTTCGCCATATCAGGTGGTGTATAATAATCCACAAAGGTGTCCCAGTTCTTGAGCAGTATTTCTTTATAGTCAATTGGATCTAAATATTCCCAATCATTGGCTTTCTTACTATCCCTTATTCTTCGTTCGGAGCACTTAACTTGAATTTTCTCTGGAATGCTATCATACCACCAATTTTCTTTTCCATAAGATTCTTTAAGCTTCTTAATTATAAAATCATGCATTAAGTTCTTTTCAATGTATTGACCGACCGAGATACATTTTTCATTAAATTGCCCAGACCTCTCTTTAACCCATTGCTGCAATCCTGGGGGATTGTAATCATCAAATTTTTCATTTATAGCATATTGAAATTCCTTTAATATTTTTTCAGGGGCTCCCGCTCCGAATAATCCTCTGAGCTTTTTCGTTTGCTCAAAGTTAAGATCTATTACGAAATCAACAATAGGCTCAAGATAAGCTTCTATTTCAGATGCTAACATATCTATTCTTGCTTGTTTGGGATTTACTCCTTTTTTCGTTGCAATAAAATCTAATAGTTCTGAAATTATTAAAAAGCAAGCACATATGCCATTATTCATAGAAATAAATCCACCTTCGCCGCTTCCCTTATCCCATTGATCCTTTAAGTTTATGTGGATATACTCAAGACACATATTAAAAAACTCAATTGATCTTTGTAATGTTTTATCGTAATTTTCTATAAATAGATGTCCCGGTTTAATTATCGACTTTCCCTTAACCTTCCCAAAAAGTTCGGGTCTTTTTAATCCATTATTGATCAAGGTCTGAAGTGTTAGACATCTTTCCTGTGTTTTTTTCTCTTCAGAGAGCACTATTTTCTTATATAATGGGCTTCCTTCATCGAAATTCATTTCGGTTAAGATTCGTGTTTTGAGTGCTGAAATAGCCTGATTTGGGTCAGAGGAATTCCAATGGAAATCTGCCATAATCGATCTTAGCAAGTTTGCCGGTACTGATTTTTGGTTATGGTTGATGTCAACGAATATTTCGCTTTGATCCTTGGCGGGTAAGTTTATAAATGCGACCACTGGAATTAAATGATTTTTAAAATCCTTTGATCTGGAATATCCGTATAGTCTATGTTGACCATCAATTATAAAAATACTTTTATAAACTTGAGGTAAGTATAGTATCCCAGGAATTGTGTTGGAATCATGATCTTTTTTTATTACATCAAACTTCAAATCCTTTTTCTTGGTCTCAATATTAACAATTATTGAATTTGGGAAGTACCCGCCTTTATCTACATATTTCCCAATTTGAATCAATCTATTCTTTTTTACAAGTCGCTGGTATGAACTATTTGAATCTGGAGAAATGTCAGCTCGATGTAAAATAAAACCGGTTTTTAGTAAAAATTCAGGTTCTATACTAAATGAGTAGAATGATTGTCCGCTTCTCATTTTTCCCTTTATGGCAGGGACTCTGTTTTCTAATCTTGGTATCTTCTGACCAAAAAATAACATACCGAATAGCTGGTATTTTGCTGCTGATCCTAAATGATCCGCTAAAAGTTCAAGATATTCTAAATCGTCTTGGTTAAAATGCCATACCTGTTCATTTTCCAATCTTGCCTTATCATTTTCGCTTAGAACTGAATTGTTTGTGCAAAATAAGAATGCAACTTTCAATTTTCTACCATAGTTGTTTCTAATATAACTTCTTAGTTTTTCTTTAATGCCAATATACTCATTTATTTCTTTGTGATAAGCGATTTTTCTTCTTCTAAAAGATGATTTACATTCTATTACTAATGCGGTATCATCATCTAATGCAAAGACATCGATTTGCTTTCCTATTTTTTTATTATTTTTTTTGTTAATTTCATAAATAATTTTATAGTTATTATCTTCGTTTAAATAAGCAAATTTCATTTTTGCCAATAATGCCCAAACTCTTTCTTCAAACGCCTTATCATGTGATTTATTTTTCTTGATTCTGTCCTTCGTTTTTAATTTATTAGGAACCAATTCCCATCCTTTATTAACATACTCTGTCAAATCGCTTTTTTTTATGTTCTTTTTAATAAACTCGGATTTTCGTTCATGAATCATTTTGTTTGTAATCCGCTGAGAGGATATGAGCCCTTTAATTTCCATTTAATCCTCCAAGATCTAAATTGGAAAAAATATATTCTTGAAATCTACCACGCTTGGCATTATGCCCACCGATTGAACTATATCGAGATAATGTAATTGGCTTGTCAAAGTTACTAAATAAATTGCTAATAGAATGATGTTTGGCATTAGTTAAAATATAAAAGGCTTTTTTTTGTTTAACTGCTTTTACATATTTTGATAGTCTTTCTTGATCGTTCCATGAAAATATTTTCTCATTGTAGCCTATAAATCCATTTTTTGTATGTGTGACAGTATAGGGTGGATCCAGAAACACCAGATCGTGTTTCTTGACATTATCTAGAGAATCAAAAAAGTCGCGTACTTGCAATACGGAGTACTTGAGGCTTCTTTTTACTAACTTAAGCTCATTTAAGTCATAATATGGATTTATCAATTTTCTTTTTCCATAGGGAACGTTGTATTCTCCATTTCGATTCACTCTATAAACACCATTATAACTATGCTTATTTAAATACATGAATCTTGTAGCTCGCCCTATCTGATTTCCTCCATTTATTTTTCTGATCTTATCATATTCTTCGCGGCATATTTTAAAGCTGTTAACCTCTGCTAGCAATCTTGTTGGATTTCTTTTTATTTCTTTATAGGCAATTATGAGTTCTTGATTAATATCAGAAAGGAATGATACGTTTTTGGGATTAAGATGAAAGAATACTGAACCACCACCAAAAAAGGGTTCGTGATAATTATTGTAGCGAGGTAATTCTAATTGTCTTATATGTCTAATTAACCACCTTTTCCCTCCTGCCCATCTAAAAATTGGTTTTGTTTTTGTATTGCTGTTTTGATTCATTCTTCAAATACCCCTATTATATAGATATATTATACAATTTTTCAAATGAAGTCAATTATTACCGGTAGAAAAAACAATATTACGGATATTTTATACATTTTTATTAGCAATATTATTAAGTCGTTGGGGGTAATTGCACACGTCAAATTCCAAGTAGACTTGACCGGCGGTTGCTGAATCCGCTCCAGAGAGGAAGAAACGGGAACCTCTAGCGCTCACGAAATCCCCAAAAACCAATTGCAATCAAATCCGCCATATTATATCATATAAAGCTGTATACCAAAGGATGTTCTGAATGAGCGTTTTAGATAAATTCTTCACAGGCGATAAGTTGGCCCTGGCCAAGGTGATCTCGCATATCGAGGATAAAGGCGGGCAACTACCGCAACTTCTGCCCAAACTCTACGCCGAATCAGGCCAGGCCTTCCGGATCGGCCTGACCGGGCCGCCCGGCGCCGGCAAATCGACATTGGTAGACAAGCTGGCGATAATTTACCATGACACCGACAACTCGGTCGGCATAATCGCGGTCGATCCCAGTTCGCCTTTCACCGGCGGCGCCCTTCTAGGCGACCGGATCAGGATGCAGAATCTGGCTCAATATGATAATGTCTTCATCCGCTCAATGGCCACACGAGGCTCATCGGGTGGGCTGGCTGCGTCCACGGGCGAGGTGGCAATGGCTATGGATGCCTACGGTCAGGAGATTATCCTGATTGAAACAGTGGGGGTAGGCCAGGTCGAACTCGATATCGCCGATTCATGCGATACCACCGTGGTGGTGCTGGTGCCCGAATCCGGCGATTCGATCCAGGCGCTCAAGGCCGGCTTGATGGAGATCGCCGACATATTCGTGATCAACAAATCCGATCGCCCCGGCGCCGATTATATCGTCAGCGAAATCAATATGATTCTCGAGGGCAAACGAGGTAAAAACGATTGGGACTACCCAGTAATTGCCACCCAGGCGCTCAATGATGTTGGCCTGGATGATCTTTACAGGCAAATCGACAAACATCGCCAACATCTAACATCAACGGACAACGCCAGATGGCATCGCCGCCACAAAGTCGAAACAGATTTACGGCGGATTCTCGGTATGGAGCTAAGAGAATATATTTCGAAACATCTTTTGACTGAGAGCGCCTTAAATATATATATTGAACATATCCTGAACGGGGAGAGTAACCCTTATCAGGTAGTAGCGGAAATTATCGAATCGTTAAACCAGGATAAATCATGAGCAAGGTAAATAAAAAGACTGAAACCACCGGCCGGGAGAAATGGGAGGAGGATTTCTCCAAAACCAAAATCCCACCGGGTAAGAAATTCATGACCGTATCGTCCAAACAGCTCAAGCCGATATACGGTCCGGATGATGTGGAAGGAATCGATTTCAACAGGGACATCGGTTATCCGGGGCAGTATCCGTACACCCGGGGCGTACACGCCTCGATGTATCGTGGCAAAGTCTGGACCATGCGCCAGTTCTCCGGATTCGGCACGCCCAAGCAAACCAACGAGCGTTATCATTACCTCCTCGAACGCGGCCAAACCGGCTTATCTGTGGCTTTCGATCTACCAACGTTGATGGGTTATGATTCCGATTCGGATCGTTCCGCCGGCGAGATCGGTGTTTGCGGCGTGGCAGTCGATACACTCAAGGACATGGAAATAATATTCGATGGCATCTCGCTGGACCAGATATCCACCTCGATGACGATCAACTGCACCTCGACTATTTTGCTGGCGATGTATATCGCGGTTGCCGAAAAGCAGGGTGTGCCATCGGAAAAACTCACCGGTACGCTGCAAAACGATATCCTTAAAGAGTATATCGCGCAGAAAGAATGGATCTATCCGCCGGAACCGTCTATAAGACTGATCACCGATATGATGTCGTACTGTACCGAAAACGTGCCGAAATGGAATACGATTTCGATTTCGGGTTATCATATCCGTGAGGCCGGCGCTACCGCCGCCCAGGAGCTAGCCTTCACCCTGGCCAATGGTTTCTGCTATGTCGAATCGGCTATCGCGACCGGCCAGAATGTCGATGAGTTCGCGCCGAGGCTGTCGCATTTCTTCAACTCGCATACCGACTTTTTCGAGGAGATAGCCAAGTATCGCGCGGCCCGCAGAATCTGGGCTCGCCACATGAAAGAAAAATACGGCGCCAAAGATCCTCGGTCATGGTTGATGAGGTTTCACACCCAAACAGCCGGCTGCAGCTTAACCGCTCAGCAGCCCGAAAATAATATCGTACGCACGGCGTTTCAGGGTTTGGCAGGTGTACTTGGCGGAACGCAGTCGCTTCACACCAACTCGATGGATGAAACGCTGGCTTTACCCTCCGAACACGCGGTCAAGATAGCCCTTCGCACTCAGCAGCTAATCGCTAATGAAACCGGCGTAGCTAACGTAATCGATCCGCTGGCCGGGAGCTATTTCGTTGAGAAACTAACCAACGAGATGGAACAGGAAGCCGAGGCTTATTTCGATGAGATCGAGAAGCGCGGCGGCGTGCTTAAATGTATCGAGGAAGGCTATTTCCAGAAAGAGATCGCCCAGAGCGCCTATCGCTATCAGATTGAAATCGAGAAGAAGGAACGTGTCATTGTCGGCGTGAATGACTTTATCGAAGAGAATGAGAAAGTCGAAATACCGCTTCTGATTATCGATAAAACCGTCGCCCGGGATCAGTTGGCCAACCTCGATGGAGTGAAGAAAAACCGCAATAACGAAAAGGTTAAAGACGCGCTGGCCGAACTGAAAAAAGCCGCCGAAAAGGGCGACAACCACATGCCGCCGCTTCTGGAATGCGTGCGTAGCTACACTACCGTCGAGGAAATAACCTCGACGCTTAAGGAGGTTTTCGGGGAGTACGTTGAACCGCCGATGATATAAAATATACAATATATAGCTAATGAATATAAATATATAGCGCAAAGGTACAGGTTTGGAACCGAGTAAATTTTATAAATTAAATGATCTACTTAAAGACTATATTCCCTCTAATCACAGCAAACAAGTTAATTTAGACACGATTACGGATACCCTCTTTGAAGGAAAACACAAAATTGAAAATGTTCTGGATCTGGGCTGCGGAGGCGGTGACTCAGTTGATTATTTTAGAAAAAAAAGCAAGGTTATAAAATGGGCGGGTTTGGATATTGAAGTTTCTCCGGAAGTCGATGCCCGCAAGAGAACCGATTGTGAATTTATTACATATGATGGAATAAACATTCCTTTCGCTGACAATCACTTTGATATCATCTATACCAGACAGGCCTTTGAACATGTGCGATATCCGTTAGAATTGTTGAAGGAAGTTCATCGAGTATTAAAACCCGGGGGATATTTTCTGGGATCTACCTCTCAATTAGAACCCTACCACGCGTTCAGTCTTTGGAATTATACTCCTTATGGATTCAGCCTTATAATTGATGAGGCAGGTTTAAGCATTGAGGAAATCAGGCCTGGAATTGATTCTCTGACACTAATTATCAGAAGGGGTCTAGGCCGACCTAGATTTTTTGCGCGTTGGTGGGAGAAGGAATCTCCTCTTAATAAAATAATATCGATATTTGGAAAATTAGCGGGTAAAAATCATTTTTGGATAAATAGTATGAAATTAATATTTTGCGGACAGTTTTGTTTTATCGTCAGGAAGTAAATGCAAGTCTTATACGCTTATTACGAAGGAAGTATAAACTTCGGTTGTTGATTATAACCACTATTCAACTCAAATAATCTAATCGGTTGGTATCTTAAATTATTTTGATTGTTTTCTTTAATATTAATATATATATTTTTCTTGCATTATCTTGGATATTCGCCGATATTTTAAGGCGGAAAAATAGCTGCCACCAATATTCGTAAACGTAGCAGCCTTTATTATTAGAAGGGAAGATAAAGCATTAAATAGTAATAGTTCAAAGGAGAAGGAAGATGAAGTTCAAAATCCCAATGCTCTCGATGATCGTTGTGATCGCCTGTTTGCTTATTTCATGCAATCAGGGGGAGATTGATCGGTTAACCGCCGAAGTTGATAACCTGACAACTCAGAACCAGCAGCTTGCGGATGAAAACAACGAAATCAAGACGTATGTCAACGAGGTAGACAAACTCATCGAAGAAGTCGATGAAGACCTTGGCAAAATCGTTGAGACCGAAGCTGATTTGGAGGGATCGACCAAAGCCGAAGACTTGAAAAACAAATTAACCCTGATCGGCCAGCATATCGTCGACAGCAAGGATAAGATTACCGATCTGGAGAACAAGCTCGCCACCTCAAAAACCGATATGAAAGGTCTGAAAAGACTGGTCGCCAATTTGAGGGGAAAAGTCGAAGCCAAGGAAGCTGAAGTCGTCGTTTTGATGCAGGAAAAAGGCGTCCTGGAATCGGATATCGCGGATTTGGGTCTTGTGATCGAGGAAAAAAAACAGGTGATAACCGACCAGGAGATGGTTATCGAAGAGGGCAAGAAGCGCTGGTATGTTTATGATAAAGAGAAGGGCCTGAAAGAAAAAGGTATCATCACGAAGACCGGCGGATTCTTGGGTTTGGGCAAATCCACCAAGGTTACCGCCGATCTTAATGTCGCTGATTTCACCGAAATCCATTCCGAAGCCGATTTGATGATCAGCATTCCCCATCCGATGAAGAAAGTGAAACTGCTTTCCAGTCATAAAGCCAATTCGTATCAATTACTGGAAAACGGCGAACAAACAACTCTAGAAATCGCCAACGCCGACGCGTTCTGGGCCGCGACAAAGTTTTTGGTTGTCGCCACTAAGTAAGTAGATAATTTATCATGAGCCGAGTAGGTCAGGAGCTGTAGCTCCTGACCTGCACAGCTTATTCCAACTTTCACCTTGCCTTTTCCCATAAATTAACGATATTTTAAGTAGTTAAGCAGTATTTTACTATCTGGTCTTTAGCAACCTGTATATTATCTCGACCTCGCAAGAAATACCAGGTAGGTCGGATTCCGACCAACGAGAACAACCCGATATCTCAATAGCAGGGGAGGAGTCAAAAAATGAAAAGTATCGCAATTATATTATCATCAATATCTATGCTTTTATTACTAACCTGTGGTGGCGACGATAACCCAACCGAACCCGATGACGGCTACGATCTCGTCGGCAGCGAAACAATCGGCCCCGATGGCGGTACATTCGAAGTCGGCAAATTCACCCTGACCGTTCCCGAAGGCGCGTTCGGCGCGGATATTGAGCTTAGCCTGTATGTTTCCGATACCGACCGGCCGATGGGTGAATACGCCGTCTCAAAAACTTATCGGATTGAGGGCTTACCGGATGAGTACTCCGAGCCGCTTCATCTTCGTATTAAGTATGATGGTACATTGGAAGAGTTAAGTTTTATCGCCTTTGGTGAAGTTAAAAATCTAATAGGCATCGAAGGATTGGATTATATCTATGATCTTCTCGAAGCCGCCGACTCATCAGGATACTTAGTCGGCGATTTACCGGCAACCGCATCGAATCCCGGCTTCGCCAAAACGAGCTATAGTAGCTCATCCGCCGCCGGAAACGTCAAGAAATTGATTCTGGTTTCAAAATACGGCCGGTCGTCCACGGGGCATTTCGATATTATACATCCTTTCAATCAAGGAGATGTTATCGATAGCCTGGTACAAATGCTGGAGTCGGCTTATGATACGGTTGAGGCTATGGAATTCAGTTATCACAATCAACAATGGCCCATTGTCGTTCCGGTGATACATTGTGAAAAAGGTCACGCGGCCTTTTCGACCTCAGACGATAAACCAAGGATTTACGTTAACTCCGACAGTTTGGAATATTCTCAAATATCCCTGGTACGTTCGGATGTTTGTTCGGCGTTTTTTATGTTGGTTCCATACTTATATGTTGATTGGACTACTGTCAATGAAGCCGAGCACATTTGGCTTCATGTGGCCAATTCCTTATGGTTCGCGGAAATATTTTCGGATAGCCCTGATTATATACCGCCCAGATTTATAAATTATGAGATGGCCCCTTTCTTGGGGATGCGAGCCGGAGCAACGAACGTCGACCGGAGTGTAAATCATGGATTCGGCATGACAAGCATGATCGAATATTTAACCCAAAACTATCACGAAAGCGTGTTGAAAAGAATATATGATGGAATAGAAACCGGCGGTCATAGCCCCGTTGAAGCTGTAATGCAAAGTATCGAGGAACCCGTCGAGGTCTGGTGGCCGGATTTCTTCAAGGAGTATCTAAGCGGCAATCTATATAACGTGGCAGCCGAAACATTCATGGGCGAAGCATCCGGTACATTTAATATTCGGGGCGAAAACGATACCCTGACAACATTTACCGGCAGTTACCCGGAGCTGTCGGCCAAAATATACATCGTTAATCTCAACTACGCTGATATCGATACATCCGCCAAACTTATGTTTACGGTTGACGGAGACAGCTCTACCGCCATGGCCTTTGGCTGGAAGGATGGCGCCCTGGAATATTTCGCCCATGCCGAAACTCTTGTCGTCTCTAATTTGCGGGATTTGATAGATAACGGTTATGATCATATCGTCGTTGTACCTGTTTATTACCATTATCATTGGCCCAATTATAATTCGAGCCGGGATATCGAATTAAAAATTCGGGTTACCAAACAGCAGCCGTTACCTTATATTCGTGGCAGAGTCGATCTTCGGTTTTTAATCCATTATATTCGCGACGACGGCTATGAGAGTTGCGATAGCACCTACAGTAAGTTCTGGATTGCTGACGGTACAACCTCCGGCAATACATTTCATGGCACTCTGGATACCTCCTGGCATGGCGATTATGGCATAGGTTCGGTCACGATTACAGTCGATCCACTAACTTTAAGCGTGACAAGTTTTGCCGCCGATTGCGTAGAAGCGCGGGATGGCTCATATATGAGTTACAGCCTGGAAGGCGTCAATATCCCGATGAATTCAAACGAATCAAGCCTGGAATGTATGGTAGAAGGCGCCGAAACTTGCGATCATATAACATCCGCGGACTATTATTACGAGGTCGGCGAAACTTATTTCGATCTGTACAGCTTTGAATGTATAACAAGCAGCTATATTAGAGTTCAGCTCTGGGATTGATGATATAGATCTGGTGTAAGGGGAATCCTGTTATATCGATTTCCACAGTGCAATAATGCGGATCGAATTTCTCTTGCTTTAAAATCAATAATCCGCAATATTACATAATAGTAATACAGTAAAGGATAAAACCATGCCTGATGAAATATTCCACGACCTGGCTGAAGCTCTCGATAGTTTGCCCAACGCTTTTCCCAAAACGGAATCAGGTGTCGAGATAAAACTTCTCAAAAAAATCTTCACCGAAGATGAAGCAACGCTTGCCTGCGAATTGAACGGCGATTATCAATCGTTGGACTTGTTAGCTGTTTACGCCAAACTAACGCCGAGAGAGGCGCGAAAGAAACTTATCGGACTGGTTAAAAAAGGCCTGGTCTGGATGAAAAAAGAGAACGCCGATCTTTTTTTCCGGTTGGCGCCGTTTGTGGTAGGAATATTCGAAGCTCAACTTGAGGTTATGGATCATGAATTTTCGCATCTATTCGAACATTATATGCTTGAAGCCGGCCAAGAGATAATGAAATACGATCCGGGGATTCATCGTGCCGTACCGGCGGTGAGCCTGGCCAAATCGGAATGGGTTCTGCCTTACGATGATGTTAAGACTATGATAGAAAATGCCAAAGCCTTCAGCGTCCGTGATTGTATCTGCCGGGTTCAGCAAGGCCTGATCGGTAAGGGTTGCGATGCTCCTCGTCACAATTGCCTGATGTTATCGGTTAGGGAAAGACCGGCAAAGCCCGATGATATTTCCAAAGCTGAAGCCCTGGCCATACTAAATGAGGCCGATAAAGTCGGTCTGGTTCATTGCGTGAGCAATCATCAAGCAAATATAAGTTATATCTGCAATTGTTGCGGTTGTTGTTGCGGCATTCTTCGCGGAATCAACGAATGGGGTATGGAAAAGTCTGTCGCGCATGCTAATTACTTCGCGGCAATAGATCCCGATCTATGCGCGAATTGCGGGACATGTATCATACGCTGTCAGGTAAACGCCATATCTGAGCAAAACAATGTTTCCAATGTGGAAAAGATGAAATGTATCGGTTGCGGCCTGTGCGTTACCGGTTGCCCGGAGGACGCGGCGCAAATTACACGAAAGCCCGAAGATGAAATCGTCCATCCGCCTATTGATTTCACCGACTGGGAACAGCAAAGATTGCGGAACAGGGGCATGATAAATTAGCCACCACTATTTTTACATCATTTCCCTCGAATTCACATAACTGGCTAAATAACTGTCAGTTAACCATACAATACATGATTATATTTATTTTATAAAACGCGCAACTTTTCCTTATATTGGCCGTAACAATACACTTGTTAGGTAACATGTGTTCGAAAAGGAGGTGGAATGCCGCCTAAAACCAGGTTTAATAAAGAGCAAGTGATAAAAGCCGCTTATGATATTGTCGAAAAACATGGCTGGAAAGCATTATCGGCCCGCGGGGTTGCTCAAAAGCTCAAATCATCAACCGCCCCGGTTTATCGATATTTTAGAACAATGGATCAACTAGAAAGAGCCGTAATCGTCGAAATCAAGGATTTGATGATTCAATATACAAGCCGGCCCTATACCGAACGAGTTTTCCTGAATATGGGAACAGGATACGCGCTGTTCGCCAGAGACCATAAACAGCTGTTCAGGGCTTTGTTTTTAGAGAGTAATCATTTCAAAGATATAGTAGATGAAATAATGCTCTACTTGCAGGAGGAGATGGGCAATGATCCCCGGTTCGAGCCATTATCTGCCGATATAAGAGGAGTTCTTTTAACGAAAATGCAAACCTTTACCCACGGCCTGGCTACGATGATTTGTGTTGGGCTAATTAATGATGATAGCGAAGAATACATAATCAACACCTTATTGGATGTCGGCGGCGCGGTAATCGGTGCCACTTTGGCAAGGAATTAAGTGTATTAAACATATGGGAGTTTGAAGATGAAGTACTTATCAATAGCGTCACTTACCACTATTCTGATTTTCGGCTTATTCTGCTCAATTCAGGCGCAAGGTCAGGATATTAAACTGGGCACGATTAACGGGCAAGTGCTTGATTCAGAAACCAAATCGCCGCTTCTGGGGGCAAGTGTTATGGTTGTCGGCACCAAGCTGGGCGCCCGGCTGGATTTGGATGGTAAATATTCGATAAAAAACGTTCCGGTCGGAAATTACACATTGAAATTTAACCTGATTGGCTATGAACCTCTATCCAAAACTGATATTATTGTCAGGTCAAAAAGGATTACTTATGCTAATGCCGAGTTGAAGATGTCGGCGGTTGAAACCGGCGATGTTACAGTTACGGCAGGCTATTTCTCAAAAGTGGAAGATCAGCCCACCAGCGCCGTCAATTATTCGGCTGAGGAAATCCGACGCGCCCCGGGTTCGGCGGGTGATGTTAGCCGTATCCTTATGACTCTTCCCAGTGTCGCCAAAATCAATGATCAGATGAACAGCCTGGTTGTCAGGGGCGGTAGCCCGATGGAGAACGCTTTCTTCGTCGATAATATCGAGATTCCCAATATTAATCACTATCCCACACAGGGCTCCTCGGGTGGACCTATAGGTTTGCTGAACGTGGAATTTATCGAGGACGCTAATTTCTCATCAGGCGGCTTTTCGGCGGCCCATGGCGATAAATTATCCTCGATTATGGATTTGACCTTTCGTGAAGGTAATCGCGAAGAAAACGATTATCAGTTGGAAATGAACTTCGCCGGCTTCGGCGCGCTGGGGGAAGGGCCTTTATTTAATAAAAAAGGTTCCTGGATGTTATCGGTCAGGCGAAGTTTCCTTGATTTGCTAGTGGATGCTATAGGCACCGGAGTTGCACCGAAATATAGCGATTATCAGGGCAAGCTCGCTTTTGATCTATCCTCCAGTGATAAAGTGACTGTGCTTGATATTCTCGGAATCGATGCTATCGAATTCACCAAAGATCAATCAATAGAGGATGGCAACATCATCTACGGCAGTACCAATATCGTGGAAAACGCTTTCGGAGTCAACTGGCGTCATTTATGGGGCAAAAACGGATATTCAAACACATCCATATCCCACATGATGACAAGGTATAAAAGCGATTTCTACAGAACCAAGAACGATGACAATTTATCGGGCGGCGAATCAACCGAGCAAAGCTTTTACCTGAGAAACGTAAACCATTATAGATTAAACGAATCTAACAGACTGGAATTTGGTTTTGATGCGAAACATCTAGGAATCGACAACAACAGCTTTTTCGCCGAATACACCGACCCATTCGGCAAAGATACACCGGCGGTAATTTTCGATGATGATATATCAGGGCAAAAACTTAGTGCCTTTGCCACTTATATATCGAAACCTTTCTCGAAATTTACCGCGTCCCTGGGACTTCGTGCCGATTATTTTTCTCTTAACGAGAACGCTCATATATCGCCCCGACTTTCATTATCGTATCAGCTTACACCAAAAACCTCGATCAACGGTTCGACAGGTATTTATTACCAGAATTTACCTTTAATTGCCTTCTCCGGCTCCGGCGACCATACCAATTTGAAAGATCCCGTTGCTTATCATTATATTGTGGGAATCAACCATCTGCTAACCGAGAACACCCGGTTAACTCTTGAAGTTTACGATAAAGAATATGATAATTTCCCGCTCGACCCGACTCAGCCTTCTCTGTTTATCGTGGATGAATTGTTTTATCGCTATGGATTCTTTTTCGATCATGAGATACTGGTAGATAACGGCAAAGCCAACTCAAAAGGCGTGGAACTAATAGTTCAGAAAAAGCTGGCAGAGAATGTTTACGGCCTTGTCAGCGGATCGTATTTCAGAAGCCGGTATCAAGATTATGATGGAATATGGCGTGACCGGGTGTTTGATAACCGGTATGTTTTAAGCGTGGAGGGCGGTTATAAACCGAATAGCAAATGGGAGTTCAGCTTACGCTGGATTTACGCCGGCGGCGTACCGTATACGCCTTTTGATGAAGTGTCCTCCCAAGCTGATAGCAGTGGCATATTCGATCAAACCAGGGTTAACGAAGTGCGTCATTCGGATTACCACTCCCTTAACATCCGTTTCGACAGGCGTTTCCATTTCGGCGGCTCAAACCTAATATGCTATGTCAGTGTCTGGAACGCTTACAATCGTAAAAACGTGGCATCGTTCTATTGGAATGAAATTGAAAACAAACAGGATGTATCGTACCAATGGAGCGCCCTACCGATCTTCGGCCTGGAGTATGAATTCTAAAAGCTCATGTTCTGGATTACGCATTAAAATGAAAGGCTCCATGGCTTATAGCGATGGAGCCTTTCTTATTCAAAATCCAAATTATAAATTCTATTGTCGGATCGTTTTATGCATGTAACTATCGCCGCGGTGTTCCGGACACAGGACTTCGGCATCGGGATACTTAGCATGAATTTTATCGGCGTATTCCTTATAAACGTATTCGCGATCAAGCGCGTGAGTAGGCACTATAATTTTTGGCGCCAGTTTCTCTATCGTATAAAATGTCCCTTCGGCCAGGCAGAGTGTGTCGCCGGTATGACAGCCTGTGACATTAACAAAAGCGAAATCGAGCTCGTCGGTTTTGTCGATAAGGAAATCGATCTCGCTAGTGAATCCTTCCCGCTGATTATCGCGCCAGCCCGCGTGATCGCCGGCATGATAAATCGTAAAACCATCCACCTTGACTAAAAATCCTTGCCCGGCGTCATTGGCTCTTATAGGAGTTATTTCAATGCCATCGATGGTCTTTGTCTCATGGAAATCGACATATTCGTATTTCTGCCCGTTATAGCCCATTCTGGAATCTTCGACCAAATCCTCCGGATGGAAACCGAAAATGTAGGTTAAATTCTCGACCGGCTCTTGCCAGGTAAATATGCTTGAATCATAATGATCCTGGTGCTCGTGGGTGGCAAAAACTTTGACATTCTGATCCTTTATTTCATCCGGTAATATGTGCCCATTAGCCAAACTTGGTTGAGCGAGGTCGGTGCCTCTTTCCCAATAATCAAAGATCAAAAACTGATTCTTGGTTTTGATTGCCCAGCCGCAATGGCCCAGATACCACAGGGCAGCTTCTTTTTCTTCGAGGTTTTCCCTGAGAAGTTTTGAATACCCGTAGTTTTCGACCAGCCCTTTTTCCTTGGCCCCATTGGCCTTCAATAGTTCGGCGACTTGCTCATGTCCGTATTTCGCGGCGTAGTAAATAGCGGTATGGCCGTCGTTGCACTTGGTATTGATATTATCAACGGCAGGCAAGATATCCCTCACTACATCAATATTGCCCTTCAAAGCTGCCCGATGGAGCGGAGTGAAACCATAATGATTATCTTTCAGATCATTTTTAGCGCCACTTTTTACCAGCAGGTTGATATATTCATACTTGTTTCTGGTAACAGCTTCGTGAAGTGGGCTGAGGCCATTATCATTTATGGCATTCAGATCAGCCCCGCTTTTAATCAGATAGCTTACTATATCCGCGTTATCTCTGTAAACCGACCAGTGAAGGGGAGCTACGCCCCGATTTGTTTTTGCATTGACATCGGCGCCATTATCAACAAGTATTTTTACTATCTCAAACGCGGCATCGGTAGTATCTCTATACGCGTTCATGATGACCTCATGAATCGGTGTTTCGCCTTCGATGTCTTTTGTATTTACATTTGATCCTTTTTCGATAAGATGCTTAACGACATCTTCGTGAATGCCCATCGCTGCGTATTGAAGAGGTATTACCTCTTGAGCGCTTTTGACGTTAACATCAATGCCGTCATTGACTAATTTCTTCACCAGATCGAGATTTCCGCCATATGCCGAGTAATGTAGAAGTCCTTCACCGTCGATATCCTTGGCGTTGATATCGAATCCTTCTGATATCAAATAATCAACGAGCTCATTATTTCCACTCGCCGCCGAGGCCAATAATGCGCCTATGTTACTCGCGGTTACTTTCGCGCTTTTGTCGGCTCCCGCTGCTATCAGCATCTTTACGATTTCGAGATGCCCGCCCGCTGACGCGCTTAACAGGGGAGTATAGCCATAACTGTTGGCGAGATTGACATCGATTCCTCTGCCGATCAGTAATTTCACTGTGTTGTCATGGCCGTAAAACGCGGCGCCATGAAGCGGGGTACTGTTTTGATTGGACCTCGCGTTGATATCAGCGCCCTCATCCAGCAAATGTGAAACGACCGCGTCATGACCGTTATAAGCGGCATGGTGAAGCGCTACTTTACCGGCGCTGTCTCTGGATTTTATCAGATCATGATTGTCGGCAAGAAGTGATTTTACTTGTTCAAGATCGCCATCGGTAGCCGCCTGATGGATACTGGCAAAAGAAACTGTAGTGATCAAACAAAAAACCAGGCATATAAGCGTTAACTTTTTCATCCTCGTCCTCCTTTATTCAATTGCGCTTAAATGGATGTTCATAATTTACAAATACTACTTATGCTCCTTTCAATTATATTGATTATAAGATTTAAAAAGCTCCATCGAAATATCAGTAGATTTAGTTTTGATAAGAAGTGAATATGCTAATATAATATAATGTGATTCGCGGTAAATCTTAAAATGCAAAACAATGGACAAGGGCGTCATATGATTAACTTACCCTATCTTTGAACAACAATTTTACCTACACCTATACAACCAGCCCGGATCAGGTTTATGCTATGAATTACGAATCGCTCAAAAAAAAGTTACATATTTTATTTAACCCGATAATAATACTCCCGGTTGATTACTTGAAGAAACTACTTGCAATGCAAAGTCTTAGCTCATAAAACTTATTCAAGCTCAGGTTACGGGAAGGCGAAAGGGCCAAGCGGCGTCGTAAACGCAACATTTATATACTATTGACGTAACTAATCAGACAATAACTTTGATGGATCGAGAGGTGACAACATGACCGGAACAGCAAATAATACTCTTGGCGCTTTAATCATTGTAATATTAATCCTAATCACTGCCAGTTGCGAAAAGCAGACGGAAGATATTGCCCCGGCTCTAAAAGGAGAATATCTCGGCCAAGCGTTGCCCGACACGATACCCCGAATATTTGCCCCGGGTTTTATATCGGCCGGTTTCAACGAGCGAGACGCGGCGTTCAGCCCGGATGGCCAGGAGTTTTATTTCTCGATCTGGCTGCCCTTAAGAAAAGGCGTTATTATGGTTAGCAGGCAGTTTGATGGTCAATGGACCCAACCTCAGGTAGCATCATTTTCGGGCAAGTACAGCGATACTGAGCCATTTATTACTCATGATGGAAGTAAACTCTATTATGCTTCGAATAAGCCTTTAGATGATGAAAGTGAAGCCAAAGATTATGATATCTGGTATGTTGAGAGAACTCAAACTGGCTGGAGTAACCCAATAAATTTAGGTGAACCGATCAATAGCGAGCAAAATGAATTTTATCCCGCTTTAACGATATCCGGAACCTTATATTTCACCGCTCTTAATGAAAAATCCGAGGATATATTTCGATCCGAGTTGGTTGACGGCAAACACGCCGAACCCGCGAACCTGGGCGACTCGATCAATACTAAATCAGGAGAGTTTAACTCGCTAATCTCACCGGATGAAAGCTACTTAATTTTCTCATCATTTGGTCGGGGAGATGGTTCAGGGGGTGGCGATCTTTATATTAGCTTCCGCGACGATAACGGTGTTTGGACCAAAGCCCGCAACATGGGCGAGAGGTTTAATAATAACCGTCTTGATTACTGCCCGGCGCTTTCGCCCGATGGCAAGTATCTCTTCTTCACTGCCAGCAAGATATGGCCGGAATTTGAAAAAACCCGTTTAAAGTCTTATAACGATATAGAAACATTGCATAACAGCACACGAAACGGTAACTCTGATATCTATTGGGTCGATAGTAAGGTTATTCAGTCTTTCAAACCTGAATAGCATTTCCACTGGAGAAAGCCAGGAGATAGGACTTAAGCAATGGATTTGAGAAAAATCACAGAATCCAACCGGGAAGCCTGGAATCAGGCCTCGCTGATTCATCAAAAAAATCGCAAATTAAATTTGCGCGAGGAATTCGCCAAGCCTGGCTTTTCAACACTGGACCAAATCGAAACCGAGGCTTTGATGAAAATCGGTCTTGATGGTAAAGCCATTGCCCAGCTTTCCTGCAATAACGGCCGTGAAACGCTATCTCTGGTGAACCTCGGCGCCGAATCGGCCGTTGGCTTCGATATCTCCGATGAGGCAATCAAGGAAGCTAAAAATCTGCGGGAAGTGTCCGGCCTTAATTGTAAATTCGTTCGAACCGATGTGTATGATATCGGTGAAGAGTACTTCGGCAAATTCGACCTGGTTTACATCTCGATCGGCGCGCTGTGTTGGCTGCCTGATCTTGCCAAATTCTTCGAGTTAGTCTCGGCTATTTTGAAATCCGACGGGCAACTGTTTATTTATGAAGCGCATCCGGTATTGAATATGATAGCCGAAACGGACGAATCCGAATTCGATTCGGAAAATCCATTTAATGTTTGTTGTTCTTACTTCAAAAAGGAACCCTGGATAACAACCACCGGATTGGATTATATCGGCGGGACTAAATATGATTCAAAACCCAGCTATAGTTTCAGCCAGCCTCTAGGCGATATACTTAACGGAATTATTAGTAATGGTATAACCATTAAGAGTTTCACCGAATACGGCCATGATATATCGGAGTCATTTAAACATCTGGAAAAAGATAACAAACTGCCGATGAGCTATATCCTCACAGGGGAGAAATCCGCGAATTAAGCCAGGTATTATTGCTTGCGGACTGGAATAAGAAAACCGGCAGAGTGTAAAACGACGCTAGCTGCCGGTTAATTATTTATAATCTAAACGGATTATTTCATCAAAACCATCTTAACACACTCAGCATAACTGCCGCTTTCCATACGGGCGAAATAAACTCCGGTAGGATTATCATCGGCGTTCCAGGTCAGGCTATATTGCCCGGCCTGCTGCCAGCCCCTAAACAGGATATCTACCGGCTGTCCGAGTATATTATATACACCGATTGTCACCCGGCCTGATTCGGGCAATCCGTAACGTAGAACGGTTTGAGCATTGAAAGGATTGGGATAATTCTGCGACAAAACATAATTTTCGGGGACACTCACGTCGTCTCGGCTGGGTACTTCGTTAGCGACATCAAGCCAACCCATCAGAACATGGACGAAATCCGCAAGAGTATTCTGACCATCATCGGTTAAGCAATCTATTGGAAATGAGCTGATAATTGTCTTGTATGGCGTTTCCTGATATACGGATTTATCAGGACAACCAAAGGGCGCGCAAAAAGCGGTTCCGTCGCCTCCACCAATCATAGATGCTGTAGTTGTCTGGGTTGCCAGAGATAAGGTCTCGAACGATTGAGACACCCCTGAAATATTATTGAATGGCTCGGTTGTGCAGGTAGCGATATCAAAATTGAATATTGCCGTATTTGCGGTGTTCTCACCCTCCCAGTAAATAGAGCCATCATTAGCAAGATAGCTAATGAGATGAGGTTCGACTTCATCGAGAATATCCCTGTCTATATATTCGGACCACCAATGAGCGATTACGAAAATAGGCTTAAATTCGTTTAGATTTTCCAGGAACGGCTGAATGTTCTCAATAACGATACCATCATAATTTTCACTTTGAAGTGTTTCATGCAAAACATCGGCAGAATAGCTTTCGCAAGGATCCCAAATGAGGTAAGTTCCGGCTTTTACGATTGAATTACCGGCTAAAAACACCAGAGATACTATAACTAATACGAAGTACCTTTTATACATCACTTACCTCCTATGTTAAATTAACCTTAACGTCCTTATCTAAGCTAAATAATTAACAATTCTTTCCACTATTTTATAATAACAGCGCCAATTGTAAAATCCTTGATTTAATTTAGCCACCGCTCCATAATATGTCAAGAAAATAATGGATTAAAATATCATGTTAGATATTCAAAGAGTCCTGTCAACTTGCTGATATGATGTAATCCGTTAATATTTTATTTGAGTTTATTCAAACTATCGTATACAATCAAAGCACTATGGATAATGATCTGATTATAGTCTTTGTAACCTGTCCCGAAGATAAAGCCGAAAATATCGCCGAGACATTAATTAGCGAAAAATACGCTGCCTGTGTTAATATTTCCCCCGTGAAATCGGTATATATCTGGCAGGAAAAGCTCTGCAAAGATGGTGAAGCGCTTTTGATCATCAAATCGACCTCTTCCGCATATCCTCGATTGGAGGACAGAATCAAGCAAATTCATCCTTATGATGTGCCCGAAATCGTCGCCCTGAAAGCCGATGCTGTTCAACCAGACTATCTGGCCTGGGTCAAAAGTCAGATATCGTCGCCATAATAATGCGAATTTGGGCTAAAATATACGATAAATATACCTTTATTGAAGCTAAAACGATAATATTCGGGTTGCGTTTTAATTATTAATATGGTATGTATCACTAACTTAAAATCGGGCAAGAGGCGCCCGGAATTTTGCAAGGCGAATTGTCTGGCAGGTTGAGACGATATCTGAAACTTTCGGTTGGCAGGGGATAATCCCGATCCGAGTGATGTATTCCTCCGATGTTGACTTAACTTTAATGGCAAGCAAGTCATACGGAAAAGGAGGTACTGGTGAGTCAGGCCAAGGATAAAGACAAAGTGAAAGTACATTATACCGGCAAGCTGGAGGACGGCACCGTTTTCGATAGCTCAATCGATCGCGAACCTCTTGAATTTACATTGGGTGAAAATCAGGTTATTCCGGGATTCGATCAGGGCGTTATCGGCATGGCAATCGGCGATTCAAAAACGCTGAATATCCCGCCGGAGAATGCCTATGGCCCGACCCGCGAGGACATGATTGTCGAAATCAAAAAAGAGCAAATCCCGAAAGATATCGAAGCTACGGTTGGATCGAAGCTGCAGATTCAACAGCCCGACGGCCAGGCGATCCCGGTGACGATAGTCGGCGCCACCGATGATACGGTCACAATCGACGCCAACCATCCATTGGCCGGCAAGACGCTGGTTTTCGAGATTGAACTGGTAGAGATCGGTTAAGTACCTAGTTATGATCGTCCGTTAGAATATAGGGTTGGCGAGCATTATTTATAGATTAATCAGAAAATTCATATAAATTATACAATTCATTTAAGGCTTATCCCTTTAAATGTAAAATTTCCTATTATTGTAAAATTCTTGTTGTATAAACGATTAAGTATCAATTATAATATAATAACAACATTTATACTGGAGCAAAATTATGATTGAAGAAATTGATGAGCAACTAGAGGAACAATTTGTACAAACGGATGAAGAGTCGCTTTTATTTAAATATTCAATAACAAGTTATGGAGCTGATTACCCTGTAGATGGATTAGTAAAAAGAATTAAGAATCAAAGCATTTTTGTACCTCCATTTCAAAGAAATTATGTATGGTCACATAAAATGGCAAGTAGATTTATTGAATCGTTGTTACTAGGCCTTCCTGTTCCAGGTATTTTTCTTTCAAAAGAAGAAGATAGTAGAAAATTAAAAGTGATAGATGGGCAACAAAGGTTAAGGACACTTCAATTTTTCTATGATGGGGTATTCGAACCGAATAAAATCAAATTTGAGTTGGCAGATGTTAATGAGCAATTTTGTGGCGTAACTTACGATTCATTGTCAGATGAGGATAGGAGAAATTTGGATGATTGTATAATCCATGCAATAGTAATAAAGCAAGATCAGCCTTCATCTGATGAGAGTAGTGTTTATGAAATTTTCGAAAGATTAAATACTGGTGGGCAAAAGTTGTATCCACAAGAAATAAGATCGTGCATATATCATGGTTTATTTAATGATATGCTTAATCGATTAAATGAAAATTCACAATGGAGAGAAATTTTTGGCAAACCAAGTAAGAGAAGAAGAGATCAAGAATTATTGTTACGGTTTTTTGCTTTGCATTTTAATGGTGACGAATATAAAAAGCCCATGAAAGATTTCCTAAACAATTTTATGGCTAAAAATAAAGCTATTTCTGATGATGATGCACAGGATTTTGAGAATACATTTAATTATGCTATTGATATTGTGTTTAATGCAATTGGGTCTAAAGCTTTCAGACCAAATAGACCAATTAATGCTGCTGTTTTCGATTCAGTAATGATTGGCATTGCAATACGATTAGAACATGGAGGAATTACCAAAATTGAAACGGTAAAAGAAAAATATGATTTACTTCTACAGGATATAGATTATCAAAAAACTATTGAAACAGCAACGACTGATGAGGAAGCTGTTAAAAAAAGAATTAGTTCAGCCATTAACTATTTCAAAGATGTCGAATGATCAATTTACTTTTAACAAAATATAAATCACGTTTAGACTATTTATATAGCAAAGCTAGTAATTTTTCTGATGACTCCGAATTAGTAGCGGAGTGGTCTAAGTATTTATGTGTTTTAACCTCAGGGTATCTTGAGAATTGTATACGTGCAATATATTCCGAATATATTAAAAAACGGTCTCATCCAAACGTTTCAAATTTTGCTCAATACAATTTAAATGCATTTCAAAACCCAAAGATGGAAAAGATCTGCCAATTAGCCGGTTTTTTTAACTCCTCATGGGCTGAGGATTTACGTAAGGGCACCGAAGGCGAGTTAAAGGATG
Organism: Candidatus Zixiibacteriota bacterium; assembly: GCA_024231855.1. GTDB lineage: Bacteria > Zixibacteria > MSB-5A5 > UBA10806 > 4484-95 > JAAEQD01. The sequence continues at coordinate 20,902 of JAAEQD010000148.1, read as the reverse complement.
GTGTTGATAGCATTGTAGCAAACAGGAATATTATAGCTCATGGTAGAGATGTGGGTTTAACTTATTCAAACCTATTAAGATATTATGAAAATGCGCAAAGCGTTCTAAAAATACTTAATGATCAAGTTAATAATAATTAAATAATAGCAATAGTTATCGTATTTCCCCCTTGCCAAATCCCCATATTCAAGCTATAAGAAAATAAACCGAGCATTAGGGAAGGGGACTATTATATGCAGGCAAAAAAAGTCGAGGACGGTTATTTCCTCCGAATCGATAAGGGCGAGGAGATAATGGCAACGATTACCGATTTCGTCGCCGTCAAAAGTATTCCGGCCGGGGCGATTTCAGGGATCGGCGCTTTAACCGAGGTCGAGCTGGGCTATTTCGACCGTGAAAAATCAGAATATCTCAGGCGAAATTTCAATAATATTTACGAACTGCTTTCCTTGACCGGTAATATATCATATATTGACCAAAATCCGATGGTACACGCTCACTGTATCCTCGGCGACAGCGATTACCGTCTTGTCGGCGGCCATCTGTTTAACGCAGTCGTGGCGGTCACCGGCGAGGTCCATATCCGGACATTCAATGAAAGGTTCGAGCGCGCGATGAATCCCGAACTTAATCTTAACCTGCTGGCGTTTTAACATGGGCCGTATAATTACCCTGATTACCGATTTCGGCACCACAGATGGCTATATGGGCGCGGTCTACGGCGTGATCAAATCGATCAATCCCGATTCCGAGGTTATTAATATAGCTTCAAACATTCCCGCGGCGGATATTCGTAAAGCGGCCCGGGCTTTATTAAACAGCTACCGTTTCTTTCCCGAGGGGACGATTCATATGGTGGTGGTCGATCCGACTGTCGGGCCGAACCGCCGGGCTTTGCTATTAACGGATGGCAGTTATTATTTCGTTGGTCCGGATAACGGCTTGTTCACGCCGGTAATGAAAGTCACCGGCGATTTAGAGTGTTACCAGATTACCAATGATAAATTCCGCCTGGCGACTGGATCGGAAACATTCCACGGCCGTGATATGTTCGCCCCGGCCGCCGCGTATATTTCGATGGGCGTGGCGCCGGAGGAATTCGGCCCGAAAATCGATAATCCGGTCACGATCGATGATCCTGATCCCGAAAAATTCGGCGATGAGCTGGTCGGCAAGGTGATTGATATCGACGCGTTCGGCAACCTGGTGACTAATATCCCCAGCCATATGGTCAAAAACGATTCATGCATTATTTTCTGTAATCATAAAATCACGGGCTTAAGCAAAAGCTATGCTGATGTCGATGAAAAACAGCCGCTGGCCTATATCGGCTCGTTCGGTAATCTTGAAATAGGCATAAACAAAGGCAATGCCGCCAATTTCTTCGGCGCCCTGGTTTTCGATGAAGTTAAAATAACCGATTTTAAGTAAAAATCTCAACAGGCAATCTTAAAATAATAAGGGAAAAATGTCAGAGGAAGATTACGAGAAAAGCACCGGTGAGGCGCCCTTCCTGGACCATCTGGAGGAATTGCGTTGGCGACTTATCAAATCTATAATAGCCATTGTGGTTTTTGCCGCGGGCGCGTTTTATTTCTCGGATTATCTGTTCAAGGGGCTATGGTATCCATTAAAGCAAGCCGCCCCGGAATTACAAATCCATTATTTTAGGGTCACCGAGGGTTTTACGACGAGGTTAAAACTGTCTCTAGTCGGGGGCGCGGCCGCCGCTTCGCCGATAGTGTTTTACCAGATATGGAAATTCGTTCTGCCCGGGCTTTATCAGCGTGAGGCGAAAATCGTAATACCGATTGTGTCCGCGTCGACCTTCTTTTTCTTTCTGGGCACGATTTTTTGTTATTTCGTCCTTCTCCCATATGGTCTGAATTTCTTCTATACTCAAGCGCCCGAAGGTACCCAACCAACGCTAATGATGAGCGATTATTTAGGCTTTATTCTAGTCTTGCTTCTGGCTTTTGGGGTGGTATTTCAATTGCCAGTGGTCAGTTTCTTTTTGGGCCGGATCGGCATAATATCGTCAAAGTTCCTGGCCAAAGGACGTCGATACGCGGTAATAGGTATAGCGATCCTGGCGGCGATTATTACGCCGCCCGACTTCATCAGTCAATTAGGCATCGGTATACCATTATACATATTGTATGAAATCTCTATCATAATCGTGCGCGCTACTGGCCGGGCTGAAGGCCGGGAAAAAGATGGAAATAATCTTGCCGGATAGTGTTAATTCCTTGGCTAATATAGTGGTAGCTATATGACTGGGAATGAATTCGAGTGTCGGCCAAAGATTTGCTATGTTTATAACCAAATGAATGGAATAAGTTTAGAACAAAATGGTATTTATATAGCAAAGAATGAAAGGAACATAGCCTTTTAACAGGAAGTTCTAAAGTTAGGGTTAAAAAGAAGGTAGCGCAACATGAGAATAATCATTAAAATATTATTAGTCTTCGCGTTTATCCCTACGCTCGGTTTTGGCCAATACTATTTCGGACAAAATAAAGTCCAATATACTAATTTTGACTGGCAAGTACTGAAAACTGATAATTTCGATGTCTATTTTTATCCCGAGGAAGAAGATATCGCATTAGTAGCGGCCAAGATGGCCGAGGACAGTTACACTTTTCATGTTGAAAAATTTAACCATGTGATCGACAAGAAAATACCTCTAATTATATACAGTTCACCAGCTTACTTTTTTCAGACTAATGTGACTCCAATGCTTCTTCCTGAAGGTGTCGCCGGCTTTACGGAGTATTTCAAGGAGCGCGTTGTCGTTCATTATCATGGCTCATATGAAGACCTTGATCTTCTTATTCGACACGAATTAACTCACGTGTTTCAGATGAATAAAATCACCTATGTCACCAAGACTCACCGGAAAAGAAATCCCCCACGGCCGCCTTTATGGTTCACCGAGGGCCTGGCGGAATACTGGTCGGAGGAATGGAGTCCGCAAGCCGATATGGTGATACGCGATATGGTTATTTCGGGCAATATAGTTCCATTTGATCGCTTATATACGATTTCAGGCACTTATTTTATGTATAAAGTAGGCCAATCAATTGTAAAATTCATGTCCGAAACATATGGCGATGATAAGCTGACCTTAATTCTGGAGAACTGGTGGAAAGAGCCGTCGTTCCCATTATTGGTTAAAACGACTTTCGGAGTATCCCTGGCGGAAATCGGTAAAGCCTGGGAATACCACTTAAAAAAAGAATATTATCCCACATTGAAAGATCAGCACTTACCCGAGAACGTAGCCAACCGTCTGACCACAAAACGATTTAATGTCAAGCCCGTGGCATTTTCGAATTTTGATGAGGATGGGGATCTACAAAATCTAATCGCTTTCAAAACATATAGAATGGGGTATTCCAATATCGCCTTGATGCCTTTAGCCGGAGAAGACTTCGGAATGAAGCGCATAATCAAAGGCCAGCGATCAGCTAAGTTCGAATCATTACATTTTATCGATTCAAAAATCGATGCGGGCAGTGACGGCAGACTCGCGTTCGCCTCGAAAAGCCATGAATCGGATGTTCTGTATATTTATGACACCAAGAAAAATAAAGTAATTAAAAATTACCGTTTCGAGGGGCTCATCAGCATTAGCTCGCCCTCATGGTCACCCGATGGCATGAAGATAGCTTTCAGCGGCGCCGCCAAGGATGGGCAGACGGATATTTTCGTGTATGATACAGCCACTGATGATCTTGCGCGAGTAACGAACGATTTCTTCTACGATCAAACGCCGTCGTTTTCCCATGATGGCAACTCTGTCGTATTCAGTTCCGATCGAAGTGGCCATGAAAGCATGAATATCTTTCTGCTTGAGCTTGAGAATAACGAGATTACTCAATTAACGTTCGGTGATTTTGAAAACTTATCTCCTGAATGGGCCTCAGAAAACAATCAAATCATTTTTACTTCTGATCGCGGCGGTGTTTCCAATATATATTTGCTGGATAATCCGCTTGGCGAATCTCCGCGACTTTCTCAGCTTACCGATTTCGCTACCGGCGCCTTCGATCCGGTTTTTACCCCAAGCGACACCGCTTTCGTGTTCAGCGCCTATCAGGAAAACAGTTATCATATATATACAATGGAAATTGATTCGGCGCTGACAAGTACAGATCACGATCCGGGGCGGGCCTGGAATAATTCATCCGGTTGGACTCCCAGTGTTCTCAGCGGCGATTATATAGAAGGTAATGTAAAATACAAGACTAAACTTTCATTTGATATCGCCCAGTCGGTTATGTCATATGACGCGGTTTTCGGGTCTGTCGGCGGGCTTCAAGGCGCTCTAACGGATATGCTTGGGAATCATCAATACTATTTCCTTCTGTACAATACGGCCAATACCAGAACAGATCTGCTGAACAGTATGAACGCGGCCGTGACTTACTTAAATAGAAAGAATCGGCTAAATTGGGGTTTGGGTGTTTACAGATTTTATAATGAATATAACGATGATTACTACGGTTTCCTTACCGAGCAGACCTATGGCGGACTGGCGTTAACCAGCTACCCGTTTTCCAGATATGACAGGGTAGAGGCATCGCTGTATATTCGTAAATACAAAAAAGAGACTGTTTTATCCGAAGATCCCGGTGCAGTTGTCGGAACCGGCTTGATTTCATATATTAAGGATACATCGATATGGGAACCAACAGGCCCTATAGATGGCTACCGCATGCATCTGACTTTGGCGGGATCGTTGGATTTACGCAAAGGCAAATACTATAACTCTCAGTTCAATATAGATTTGCGTAAATATTTCCGGCTTAGCGAGTCGTCGGCTTATGCGGTGAGAACTATGTATTTCACCTCAAGTGGTAAGGATCCGCAGCGTTATTATCTTGGCGGCAGTTGGGATTTGCGTGGCTATCCTCGTCGATCATTTCATGGCCGGAATCTTTTGTTGATCAATAACGAGTTGCGTTTTCCGCTGATAAACAGACTTTTCGTCGGTTTCCCGTTTGGCGCGTTGAATTTTCAGGCGATCCGTGGAGCGCTATTTTTCGATGCCGGTAGGGCCTGGAATAAGTGGGACGAGAATAAGGGGCCTTTCTCCCGTAGTATTGGAGACGAGGAAGCCGGGAAATTGGCCGGAAGCTTTGGCTTCGGGTTTAGAGTTTCTTTGGGTTATGTTACGGTTTTACGTTTTGATTTCGCCAGAAAGACCGATTTCAAAACTGTAGATAATGGTTTCGACTTTGACTTTTTCTTTGGATGGAATTATTAGATAGATGACTAAGAACCTGGCCTTTTTAGGAGGGGTGCTAGGTATAATGCTAAGCGGCTGCGGCGGCGGCCCGCCCCAATTAGATGTGATTCCCAACCAGGCCGAAATGTATCCTGGATATAAAGGGGGATCATCTAGAACCGGTTATACCGATTCGAATGAATCGACAAAACTCAGCCTATTATGGCAGATTAAGTTTAGAAGCCCGCTATTTTTTGAGCCGTCGATGGTCGGCGATTATGTTTTCCAACCCGGCACGGACAAAAAAATACATGTTTTAAATATTAATACCGGCGTCGAAATTGCCGAAATTAAGCTTAGGCGGCATATCGGAACGACTCCCGAAATATCGGGTCCTTATATGGCGATATGCGAAGAAGGCGAGAAATCCGAACTTCTGGTAATCAATTATGTCAATGGTGAATTGATTTGGAGTGCCAGTACTTACCGGGCTTGCTTTCAGCCGGTGCTCTATAACAACAAAATATTCTGGGCGGATGGCAGGAATAGTATTCATGCCGCCTGGTTGATCGATGGCGAAAAACTATGGTCGAAAAACGTGGATGGTGGTTTCGATGTCGGACCTATTGTCTGTAATGATCGATTATATATCACCTCCCGGGACAGTACTATTTACTGTCTCGATCCGGAGAACGGCGAAACCATCTGGCGAACTCCGGGATTGGGCCGCACGAATTCCAGTCCGGCCTGTTTCGAAACGGAGTTGTATATCTGCAACGCGGACGGCACGATTGCTGGCTACAACGCCATAACCGGCGAATTACTATGGCAATATGAAGACCATTCAAGATTATTCTATTCACCCTCAGTGGATGAGTGTGGAGTTTATTATGGGTCGGGCGACGGATTGTTCATTAAGCTCGATAGATTAACCGGCCAAAAGCTATGGGAATATAAAACCGGCTCTCCAGTACGAGGCACGGCTTTGATTAACTCTCAAAACGTTATTTTTGCCAGCCTCGATTATACGGTTTATATACTGGATAAGACAAGCGGTCTGCCACTGACAAGCTTTATTGCCGGCGGCATGATCAGCGCCGCGCCGGTTTTATTCGATAATAAGCTTTTTATCGCTGCCCAGGATAAATTTCTTAACTGTTTTTCACTGAAAGGGAAAGAGTGAATAAACCAGCCTTTGCAGTAAAAGATAATGACTTTGATATAAAACGAATCTGCCTGGATATTCTGCGTGATTTATATTCCGCTTCCCGCAAATTAATGATGTATCCCGCGGACCATCCTATCGCTAATGAGACTTTGAAAAAACCGCTTGAACGTCTAAATGATATTTACGCGTTTAAAAGATCCTTTAATATTCGGATTTATAACAACCGGTTGGTGGCCGAAGGTCTACTAATGGAGGATAATGTTTTCGTTAATGGCTTATTGATTGATTTGGCTCGGCATAATCTCGATTCCGTTACTTTCAATTCCGAGATGGGTGTGGGCGATCTCTTCCAATTCCTCAGCAAGCTGATCGAAGACAAAAGCCCTGTCGAGGATTATTTTAAAAAATCATTATCCAATAGCAATGTAAGTACAGTAGTCGTTAATAATCCTGAATCGGCTACGCTCTATAATTTTGAAGATATCGTTATTGGCGACCGCAGTCCAAAATTTATGCTTAATCAACGAATAAAGAACATCCTTCAGAGTAACCCGGAAATATTGATGGCTTATTATCTGGGGAAGATAAAAACCGATGATAATGTCGCTTCAGTAACCGGTATAGATTTACGCTGTCATTTTTTAACAAACCATTTTGCCGCGATAATCGGCAACCTGTCTGAAGATATGGCTCTGGAAGTATTCAAAAAAGTCATCTATTCGGCGAATTGGCTGGATGAGACAATCAACCAGGAAGTTTTGCAGGGTCTGCATCAACTTTGGGAGGACTATTCCGGCCAGAATGAAGATTTTACTATCCTGTTGCCGGTCTATGATCTTTTTCGGTCGGTGGGCGCCACCGATGATGTGCTGGAGATTGTTTTTAACAAAGGTACACTAATCAAACTTCGCGGCGTTATCGATGCCGAAGAGTTTATCAGGCATCTGAAAAATTCTCAGGCGCGAGAGATCGATTTTCTGCTGTTGCGAAAAACCGTTTTCAAGTTAGCCTCTAATAGCTATGGCAAACCACTCGAGGATTTGCTCGATCAACTGGCCATTAGCCTTCTGGCCAAGGATCTGGATACCCGGCAACGCAGCCTGAGATTGACTATTGAAGCTTTGCAGACGCTGACGGATGGTTCATTTTGGGAGATATATAATTCCTTTATTAAAAAAATTCTCCAGATAGCTCACACAAAAGATCCGGGACCCGAGGTTATCGAATTAATCGGCTGGACAATCGAAAATTCCGCCCAAAATAATCATTGGGAAGAATTGAAAATCTGCGTTCAGGTATTGAAATCTTTGGCAGAGCATTCAACAGATGACTATAAGAAGAAACTGGCCGAAGATCGACTTGAAGAACTGGCCGTTTCCTCGATCATGAATGATATCCTGGTAGACGCGGTTTTAACCGGGAAGGGCGATGTGGACCTTTACCGGGCGATTTCAGCGTTGGCTTCTCCAAAAGTCGCCTCGGTTTTGATTGATAGGATCGACATGGGAGATAAATCGGAGCGAGCCCGGATCATTAAAGCGCTTGTTCATATGGGTGAAGGTATCGGTTCTGAATTGACCAAAAGCATTGCGACGATAGTTAAAGAAGGCGAAGGCGAAAAAGAAAAAAACTGGTACCGCTTAAGGAATCTGCTAAGAGTTGTCGGCCGGATTAAATACGTGGAAACGATTCCCTATTTGAAAATTATGTCAAGTTGGGAGTCAACCCGATTAAAACGTGAGATCATATCCGCCTGTGAAGCCATGGCATCTTCGGCAACCGGTTCATTATTATCAAAACTTGCCCTGGATGACGATTCAGATATTCGCAAAACCGCCGTTATCGCAATGGGTATGTCCGGTCACTCCGATATGATTAATTTCCTGAGAAATATCTTCGATGATCCCAGGTCCGATAGAATTCTTGTAATTGCCGCCCTTGGCCGCATCGGTGGGCCGCATGCCAGAGATATAATAATCGATTTATATGAGGATGAAGATGCTTATTCAAAACTTAACATTGGTAAAAAAGAGGAACAGGGAATAAAACTGGCCATCTTGAAGTCATTGTCCAAAATCGATGATGACATTTCGCGAAGCAAAATGCAATTATATAGTTCCAAAAGAAAAAAATCACTATTTAAAAAGGACGTGCTGTCCCGGACCGCTACGATATTATTAGGCGATCATAAAAAATAAACCGATACAACTGCCATATTGACAGCACCTATGTCAGAAAGACCGCAATACTGCCTTAATGGCAGTATTTTTTTGTTATAATTCTTGGCTCAAATACATATAGATATGCAACCTGTTGTTTATTAGTGGTTTATGCGAGTTGGCATGACCCTTGCTTTAATTATCGTCAGGAAGTAGAACAGTAAGTAACGGAAGAATAACTGGAGGAAATAATATGTACGCAACATGTAAGACTTGCACGCCGGCAGTCGAGATAACAGAATCGGACAAAGGCTTCGCAATTATGATGGAGCTTCCGGGCAGTAATCGCGACGAGATCAAAGTCTGGCAGGAAAACAGTATAATCACGATAAGCGGCGAGAAAGAAGCCCAGTCCGGCAATAGGATTTTGAATGAAAGAATATTTGGCAAATTCCAGAGAACATTCAGACTTCCTGATAATGTTGATCGGGAGAAAATTGAGGCCAACTACTCGGATGGGGTAGTTACGGTCGAAATAGCCAAGCTGGAAGAAGCCAGTCGCAAAAATATCAAAATCAATTAATAGGAGGAATCTAATGTTGAGTTTAGTCAGAAGAGAGCCCAGGCATGGTTGGGGATTTTTCAACCTCCGTAACGAGGTTGACAGAATGTTCCATGATTCTTCTGAGGATTCCGAGCCAGGTGAAAACCGGTGGGCGCCATCGGTTGATATTATCGAAGATGACGCCCAACTAGTTCTGTCGGCCGAAATCCCGGGAGTCGGGAAGGAGGATGTTAAAATCAACCTTCATGATAGTGTTCTAACCATTGAAGGCGAAAAACGACATTCGGAAAAAGAAAAGGCGGATAATAGCTATCGCAATGAGCGGTATTACGGCAAGTTCAGCCGGAGTTTCACTCTGAACTCTGATATTGACGCGGATAAGATCAAAGCCGATTACAAAAGCGGCGTTCTGACCGTAGCTTTGCCTAAATCAGATAAGGTCAAACCCCGTCAGATAACGATCAACTAAAACCATCAACGGCAGCCCGGGAGGGCTGCCAGGACCGGTCTCTTGACGGAAATAGGGGATCGGTTCTGGCATAAAGACCAGAGATGATGATGGGAATTTAGGAAAGGATGGGAAGATGTTAAAAGCAATAATAGCGATTCCGCTGGCAATAGCGGTAACTACGGTGATTATCGATTTGTGGAAATCCGGGGGATCTGCCAAGGCCGAAATACAGATCGAAAATAAAGATAAATATCAGGAGGAAGTACATGTCCAAGATAATAGGCATTGACCTGGGAACCACCAATTCATGCGTGGCCGTGATCGAGGGGGGCGACCCGGTCGTGATTGCCAATTCGGAAGGTAATAGAACAACGCCATCAGTAGTAACTTTATCAAAAAACGACGAACGTTTAACCGGCCAACTGGCCAAACGTCAGTCGGTGACTAATCCCGAGAATACGATCTTCTCGGCTAAACGATTCATGGGCCGGAATTTTACTGAAGTTACCGAGGAGATCAAAAACTTCCCATTCAAGGTGAAAGCGGGTAAGGACGTTGGTTGCACAATCGAGATGGCTGGTAAGGATTATTCGCCGCCCGAAATCTCGGCGATGATACTTCAGAAAATGAAACAGACCGCGGAGGAGTACCTGGGTGAAAAAGTCACCAAGGCGGTTATCACCGTACCGGCTTATTTCAACGATGCCCAAAGGAAGGCAACCAAGGATGCCGGTAAGATCGCCGGGCTCGAAGTATTGCGTATTATCAACGAACCGACCGCGGCGTCATTGGCTTATGGTCTCGATAAAAAGAAAAATGAAAAGATAGCCGTCTACGATCTGGGCGGCGGTACTTTTGATATATCGATCCTCGAGTTGGGCGACGGAGTTTTCGAAGTTCGTTCGACCAACGGCGATACCCATCTGGGCGGCGATGATTTCGATAAACGGATTATCGATTATTTTGCCGAAGAGTTCAAAAAATCCGATGGCATCGACCTGTCGAAAGATCCGATGGCGCTTCAAAGGCTCAGGGAAGCCGCCGAAAAGGCTAAAATCGAATTGTCTTCTACATCCGAAACTGTTATTAATCTGCCGTTCATTACCGCTGATTCATCCGGTCCTAAACACATGAATATAACCTTAAGCCGGGCTAAACTCGAACAGCTCGTGGATGATTTAATTAGCCGGACAATCGAACCATGCCGAAAAGCCCTGGGTGATGCCAAACTTTCCGCCTCTGATATTGATGAAGTCATATTAGTCGGCGGTATGACTCGGGTACCGAAAGTCATCGATACGGTCAAGCGATTTTTCGGAAGGGAACCCCATCGCGGCGTAAATCCCGATGAAGTAGTCGCTATTGGCGCGGCCATTCAGGGCGGTGTCCTGGCCGGCGATGTAAAAGACGTACTGCTTCTGGATGTAACACCGTTGTCTTTAGGCATAGAGACCCTTGGCGGCGTATTCACGAAACTGATTGATCGCAACACGACTATCCCGACTAAAAAATCGGAGATTTTCTCCACGGCCGCCGATAGCCAAACCACTGTTGAAGTTCACGTACTTCAAGGTGAGCGAGAGATGGCAATCGGTAACAAAACAATCGGACGTTTTCATCTGGACGGCATTCCGCCGGCGCCGCGCGGATTACCCCAAATTGAGGTGGCTTTCGATATCGACGCCAACGGCATCTTAAATGTCTCGGCTAAAGATAAAGCTACCGGACGCGAGCAATCCATTAGGATTGAGGCTTCCTCGGGACTAACGGAGCAGGATATCGATAAAATGATCAAGGATGCCAAGGCGCATGAATCGGAAGACAAGGCCAAACGCGAGAAAATAGATGTGCTCAATACGGGCGATTCATTGGCTTACCAAACTGAAAAGCAGCTGAAAGAACTCGATGACAAAATCGATGCCGATCAAAAAACAAAAGTAGAGGCGGCGGTCGAACGTTTAAAAGAAGCGGTCAAGCAGGAAAACCTGGATGAAGTTAATTCAGCTACCGACGCCTTAAACTCAATCTGGCATGAGGTTGCGGCTAAAATCTACCAGACGCAGGGCGCCCAGGCCGGCCCAGAACCTGGCAACGGTGGCAACGGATCGGGCCACGGAACCGGCGAGTCGCAGTCGGATAGTAAAAAAGATGACGCTGTCGATGCAGATTTCGAAGTTGTAAACGATAAGTAAAAATTTTTGATATAGATATGATCACGGAACAGACAGCAAGCTTGATTTTGGCAGGAGGTATTATCCTTGCGATTATTGTATTCTGCTCCGTGGTCATTGTTAAGAGATTCGTATCTAAGGAGATGATTAATGCCGGAAGCCAATATGTTGGCCAGAATATATACATGCAGTACCAAAATGCCGACAGCAGACAGGCAATCGAGGAGATTATGTATAAGAAAGAGGATGAGAGGCGAGATGCTTTCATAGAAGCTGATGAGGACTAGTTAGCTATGCCGACTTACGATTACAAATGCCCCGGCTGTGGTTATCGGTTCGAGAATTTCAGGCCCATGACCGATCCGGATATGGATTGCCCGATTTGCGGAGAGAAGACCGAAAGACTAATCTCGGCCGGCGCGGGTTTCCTGTTCAGGGGTTCAGGATTTTATATAACCGATTATCGAAGTAAAGATTATAAAAAGAAAGCTGAAAGGGAAAAAAAGGCAATAATGGAGAAAGCATCCTGACAAGATTTGAGTCGGCCCAGGACTATTTATAATCGTCAACTAAAATGTTCATTTTTTACTCCTCATACCCGGGCCTTTCAAGGCCCTGTTTTATTTGGTGTAACTATCGCGTCGTCAGGAAGGAGCATTGAGATATAAAAATGATATTCGAATTGACATATCAAGGCGATCTGGATAGATTAGATTAATACCAGAGATGGATTATGTTGAAGAATTATTACAAAATACTGAAAATCGCCCACAATGCTGATCCGGAAAAGGTCAAATCGGCCTTTCGCAATCTGGCCAAAAAATACCATCCCGACATCGCCGGAACTCAGACCGACGATTTCGTAGTGCTCAAGGAGGCATTCGAAACATTGTCGAATCCGGTTAAAAGGCGAAGCTATGACCGCGAAATCGGTGTAACAAAACCTTTTAACGAACCTTATCGTTCCGACAGGGTTTATGTACCTCCGGCTAATAAGGATGTCTATGATGACGTGCTGGATGTTGTAGCGGACAGATTCAATCTTCCCAGAAAGCATGATCTTATATTTGATCTATATCTCAGTGACGAAGAGTTTAAACATGGAGCCAAAACCGCTATAACGATCCCCCGGGAAAAAATCTGCCCGAAATGCTTTGGTTTCGGCGGTACGATTTTAACCAGATGCAAAACCTGTGGTGGCGGTGGACTCGTGAGTTACGAAATTGAATTCGATCTCGCCTTAAAGCCACCCTTGAAACCGGGCCAGGTATACGAAATTACCAGAAAAAATCATCGGCTTCAATTCAGGCTGAAACGAGGTAAATAAGAGTGGCTGATTATTATAATGCTTTGGGTGTTGCCGAATCGGCTTCGCCTGATGAAATAAAACGGGCGTATCGTAAGCTGGCCAAGAAGTATCATCCGGACGCGAATCCGAATGACAAACAGGCGGAGGCCAAGTTTAAGGAAGTTTCCGAAGCTTATAACGTGCTCTCCGATTCGAAAAAGAAACAGCAATATGATATGATGCGCAAGTATGGGGCGGGCTTTGGCGGCGCGGCCCGTGGCCCAGGTGGCGCGTCGGGATTTTCATTCGAAGATATCATGTCTCAATTCGGCCAGCAGGGAACGGGCGGATTTAGCCGGTCAGATAAACAATTTTCCGGATTTGGATCATTCGCGGATATCTTTTCTTCGCTATTCGGCGATCAACAAAAAGGCGGCTTCACTGGTGGATTCGGGCGGACCGGGCAACAATCCAGACCCCGAAAAGGCGATGATATTCTAACGGATATAGAGATTCCATTCGAGGATTCCATCGAAGGCGGCGAGAGGAAGATTAAAATTAATGTCGAGCAGGCTTGCGGCCAATGTCGCGGATCAGGTATAACTCCGGGAAGCAAAGCGTCGGCTTGCCCCGAATGCAAAGGTTCGGGAAACGTGACTTTTTCCCAGGGCTCGTTTTCCGTATCGCGACCCTGCCCAAGATGTTTAGGCCGAGGCCGGATTACTGGAAATCCTTGTCGTAAATGTTCCGGGAAAGGCAAAGTCTTTGGCCCCAAGACGGTGAAAATTAATATTCCGAAAGGAATTGAATCCGGTAAAAATATACGACTAAAGGGCTTAGGCAAGCCCGGCGTAAACGGCGGCCCGGCTGGAGACCTCTATCTTAAAATAAATGTCAGCGGGCATAGTTATTTCTGGAGGAAGGGTAAAGATATATATAGTCGCGTGCCGATAAACCTAAAACAGGCTATTCTTGGCGGCAAAACCAAAATCAGGACATTAAAGAAGGAAATCGAACTGAAAATCCCGCCGGGAACCTCATCAGGACAGCGTTTTCGACTAAAAGGAATGGGATTAGCCATCAACGGCAAAAAAGGTGATCAGTTTGTCGAAGTTGAATTAGAAATCCCTAAAAAGCTAACTCATGAGCAAGCGAAATTGTTTGAAGCGTTTTCGGATAGTATTGGATTGAGATAGGATAAGGAAATAATAAATGGGAAATAAATTCATAGTAAAAAAACTCGCCGAAAGCTATGAAATACAAAAATCATACGATAGTCAGAATTTCGTCGAAGTTGTCATAAAGTGCCGGATATATATTGAAAGCTGGCTTGGCGAATATATTGCCGCTATTCTCTATCCGAATGATGTGGACCACGCTGAAAAGAATCGAGCATTCGTGAAGCAGCGGTTCGATTCGTTGTTCAAACAGATTGACTGGTTAAAACGAAAAGGGCATATCGGGCAGAATGATTATGATGATCTAAACAATATTCGTAATTTCTGCGACAAAGTAATTAAAGAAGGCGATGTGTTCGCGGTTGTTGATCTTGAGCAATTGGATAAGTATATCGAAGCGGCAATATATTATTGTGAAAAGCTGAAGAACGATATCCAGCAAATAATTAATGAACCATTATAATTGAGCTTAAGCGAATGAAGTTCGAAAAATTAACGCAAAACTCTCGGGAAGCGATCGAGTATGCCACACAGTTGGCGCAATCGAGTTCGCATTCGCAAATAGAGGGTTTGCATCTTCTCAAAGCTTTATTGTCACAAACCGATGAGGGAATTACCGGCGATCTGATTGGGAAAGCCGGCGTTAATATCGATACATTATCGTCGAAAATCGATGAAGCTTTGCAGATGTTGCCCAGAGTCAGTGGTCAATCGCAAATTTATATTTCCAATGAGTTATCTCAGGCAATTAGCGCGGCGTTCGATATCGCCGGCCAATTCAAAGATGAATTTGTCTCAACTGAACATCTGTTATTAGGATTGTTGAAGATAAAGAATGATCAATCATCAGAGTTGCTGAAGCAAGTTGGTTTAACCGAAGAAAAAGTTTTTCAATCGTTATCGAGAATCAGGGGCAATCAGCGCGTCACCGATGATAATCCCGAGTCCAAATATAAGGTGTTGGAAAGATATTCTCGCGATTTGACGGCTCTGGCAAGGCAAGGCAAACTTGACCCCGTAATCGGTCGAGATGAGGAAATTAGGCGCGTTTTAAAAATACTTTCACGTCGGACAAAAAACAATCCCGTACTTATTGGTGAGCCGGGAGTGGGCAAAACAGCTATTATCGAAGGGTTGGCGCTCAAGATATTTCAAAAAGAGGTGCCCCAGCCGATTTTCAAAAAGCGGATTATCGAACTGGATTTAGGCTCCCTTATCGCCGGTTCTAAATTTCGCGGGGAATTCGAAGAGCGTCTTAAAGCTATACTCAAAGAAGTTGAAAACTCTAAAAGCGAGATTATTCTATTCATAGATGAGCTTCATACATTGGTGGGCGCCGGCGCTGTCGGTGGAGCCATGGATGCCTCGAATATGCTCAAGCCGGCCCTGGCCAGAGGTGATCTGAGATGTGTCGGGGCTACTACCATAGATGAGTATCGCAAACATATCGAGAAAGACGCGGCCCTGGAAAGGCGATTCGCCCCCGTCCAGATTGAACAGCCATCGGTTGAAGATACTATATCTATCCTTCGAGGATTGAAAGCGCGTTATGAGATACATCATGGCATCAAAATTTCCGATTCCGCCATAATCGCCGCCGCCAGGTTATCGGATCGTTATATTGCCGATCGGTTTCTGCCCGACAAGGCGATCGACTTAATCGATGAAGCGGCCGCCGAATTGAGATTGGAGATAGATTCGATGCCGGCCGATATCGATTCGGCCGAGAAAAGAATAAAACAGCTTGAAGTGGAAAAAGAGGGAATCAAGAGCGAGCCGGATTACGAACAACGATTAATCCCTATACAAAATGAACTCGATGAGTTGAACAAGGAGCGCGAGACGCTCACGGAACAGTGGTTAATTGAAAAAAATATTGTCGATAAAATGAATACGTTAAAGGAAAAGAAGGACGAAACCTCGGTCGAAATCGAAAATGCTATCCGCGACGCTGATTATGAAAAAGCCGCCAGATTGAGATATGGTATTACCGGCGAATTCGAAAAGGAATTAGAAAGCCTGGCCGCGGAATTGAATAAAATTCAAAGCACGGGGGGCATGATCTCTGAAGAGATAAAGGCGGATGATATAGCTGGAGTTATTTCCAAATGGACTGGTATCCCAGTTTCCGATCTCACCGAGGAGGAAGCCCAAAAGCTGTTGATGCTGGAAGACAAGCTTCATCGGCGAGTGATCGGCCAGAATGAAGCTGTTGAGGTGGTAGCCAATGTTATGCGTTCATCGCGAGCCGGTCTGTCTGATCCTGATAAACCTCTTGGTTCGTTTATTTTTCTTGGTCCTACCGGAGTAGGCAAGACCGAGCTGGCCAGATCACTGGCGGCCGTGCTTTTTGGCTCCAAGGACGCTATGATTCGGATAGATATGTCTGAATATATGGAAAAGTATTCCGTCTCCAGGCTTATAGGAGCGCCGCCTGGTTATGTTGGCTATGATGAAGGAGGGCAATTAACAGAGGCTGTCCGCCGCCATCCATATAGCGTTGTGCTTTTGGATGAAATCGAAAAAGCCCATCCTGAAGTGCATAATCTGCTTCTTCAGCTTCTCGATGATGGCCGCTTGACTGATAACCAGGGCCGTACAGTGAGTTTCAAGAATGTAATAGTGATTATGACATCAAATATAGGCGCCGAGCGGATTATGGAGAAATCAGAGGGGATGGATAATCATAATCGCCAGGCTATTTACGATGATATTAAGGAAGAAGTATTGGGGCTTCTTCGCCATACTTTACGACCTGAGTTTTTGAACCGAATCGATGAAATAGTGGTATTCTCCTCATTAACCGAAAGTGAAATCAGGCGGATTGTGAAAATCGAACTCGATAAGCTGGCCGCGCGCCTGGCAGGCCGCGATATCAAGATGGTCTATAACGGTCACGTCCAGGACTTCCTGGCTAAACTGGGCTACGAACCACAGTTCGGCGCCCGGCCGCTCAAACGAATCGTGACTAAATTTGTAACGCAGCCGATGGCCGAATTGCTTCTTAAAGGCGAATTTCGCAATAACGATACGGTCGAAATCAGTATAAATGAAGATCAATTGATTTTCAGAAAAATCAAACCAAAATCCTTGAAAGAAGTATAAAGTTTAAGATAGTATTGGTTCAAACATCTGAATTTGCTCGATTTTAAGAAATGGAGATAGGAATGAGAATGAAAAGACTAAGCGCAATCCTGATATTTATACTTGCGTTAACCGCGAGCGGATGTTTGGAGGAGGCAAAAAATACCGACAACCTTTCCACGGAAGAAGAAGCCGCTTTATTTAAGCGGGCCTCCGTAGCCGAAGCGAAACAGAATTATGAAGTGGCCATCGATCTCTATATTACCATAGCCGATAAATGCCCCGACAGCCCACATCGCGATAAAGCATTATTCATGGCTGGATTCCTGAAATCGGAAAATCTGGGACAGAAAGACGAAGCGCTGAAGTATTTTAAGGAGTTGTTGAAAAAATACCCCGATTCCGATTTAAGCGATGACGCCGGTTTCATGGTCGAAGCGATTGAGGCGGGGCAGGACGCTTTATCGACTTTTAATGAAAAAACATCTGATTGATCTTTAAAAGCCGCGTAGATCTCGGTAACCATAGCGTTGGATATTATCTCCGCAACCACTTGTCAATCTTATCGATTTAATAATATGTGATCTGATCAATGGAATTAGCCGGGGCGGAATCCAGCTTTTCTATTGACATATTAACCTATCGCTATTAGAATATCTAGTTGTCTAGGCTAGTTTAAATGCCCGGAGTTGGAGAGTAATGCGTATTGTTTTGCAGCGAGTTAAAAGCGCCTCGGTTAAAGTCGATAATAAAACCATCGGCAGAATTGGCAAGGGCTTTTTAGTCCTCCTGGGCGCCGAAAAGGGCGATACGCGAAAGGAAGTGGAATACTGGGCCGATAAATGCGCCGGCTTGCGTGTTTTTGAGGATAATAACGGCAAAATGAATCTTGCCCTTAGCGATGTATCCGGTGAGATGTTGGTAGTATCACAATTCACTCTATGTGCCAAGCTCAGCAAAGGCCGGCGGCCTTCGTTCGATAACGCCATGCCTCCCGTAGACGCGGAAAAGCTTTATGAAAGCTTCTGCAAGACTATAGCTGACAAAGGGATAACCGTCCAAACCGGCAGTTTCGGCGCAAAAATGGATGTGGAATTGATTAACGATGGACCTGTAACCCTGATATTGGAAAATTGAAAGTAGTTTTAGCTTCAAGCTCACCCAGACGTTTCAAGCTCCTATCTGAAGAGGGATTCGAGTTTAAAGTGGTTCCGCCGGAAATCGACGAAACCAAAATCGGGGATGAGTTGCCGGAAGACTATGTCTGCCGACTGGCGCGTTCCAAGGCTCAGGCTATTGATAACGGCGATTCATTAGTGATTGGCGCGGACACGGTTGTCGTGCTGGGTGATGAGTTTCTAAATAAGCCGGCTTCGAAACTGGAAGCCAGAGTAACCCTGGAAAAACTCTCGGGGCAGACTCATGTTGTTTATACCGGTTTATGCCTGGTTTGCTCGAATTGCGGTCGAACCAATGTCGATTATGATAAGACAACGGTCCATTTTAATGTCTTGACTAATTCAGCTATTTTGGAGTACATAGAAAGCGGTGAGCCTCTCGATAAAGCCGGAGCATACGGAATACAGGGAATGGGGGCTTTCCTGGTGAATAAAATCGACGGTCATTTGGATACCGTAATCGGATTTCCTATGAGTCTGTTAAGAAAAATGCTGGAGGGGCATAGAGAATGCCTGAAAAAAGTTTAGGCGACGTGCTCAAATCCCTGAGGGAAGAACAGAATCTTTCCCGTGATCAGCTCTATTCGCGGACAAAGATACTGGTGAAATATATTGAGGCCCTGGAGAACGGCAGATGGGATCTCCTACCGGGCCAGGTATACCTCAAGCCATTTATTAAAAGTATCGCCGAGGCGTTAGATGCCGATTACAATGAATTGAGCGCCATGATCGATAAATCCGATATGGAATCAGCCCCCATCGATGAAGGAAAAATGGATGGCAAAAAATTCGATTATCGTTGGCCGGCAATAGTGGTAATGGTGGTATTGGCGGCACTAGTCATATTTATGCTTAGACCAGTTGAAACACCCGAGGTTGATTTAGAGGGCGACTCCACTACCGCGGTAGTGGTTCCCGAAGAAAACAATGCTATCTATAACAGGCAGTATTCCAGTGAGCTTGATATCAACAAAAGCATAGTCGAGCCCGAAGAAATTCATACACTTGAGATAACCGCCACCGATTCTGTTTGGTTGATGCTTACCGCGGGCGATGATACATCTTATGTCGGTGTTCTTAGCCCCGGGCGAAAAATTATAAGGCAATCTACCAGGCTGTTCAAACTGGCTATGGGACGAGTCAATTGTCTGGATGTAATATACGACAGTGTCGCGGTCGATAATGATAAGTATTTGCGCGATAAACGTCGCCTGGATTTATCTGAAATCGTTAATATCGCGAAGAATGCTATTGAGGATTAGTATGAAAGTTAATCGCGTAGCTGAAAAGATCTGTAGAATTCGATATCGAATGAAATATAAAAACGACCCGGTAAATTTCCTGTCGCTTGTCGATAACCCGGATGATTGCCTGGTGTGCTTGCCTTCTAATCTGAAATTCGTTCTCAATGCCGCTTCGAAACTGCCCGATATCGCGACGATTTTCCCGAACAGGCTGATCAAAGTACTCGTGACATCTAATATCGATCACCGCTCGCACGAATATATTAAGAGATTTACGATGGATAAACCTTATTCATATGATATCACTAATTTCTATCTTCCGAAACGTTCTTTTATAGACAGGATATCCGGCAAAGGTTTGTCAATCTGTATCGATCTGGATTTTGAGCATAATTTCTTTAATTCGGCAATCACCGTATTAACCAAAGCGCCTTTGCGTATAGGCTGCAGAAAAGGCATGGGCTTGCCTTATTACAATCTGGAAATCGATATCGGCGATAAAACGGTGATATCACCGGCTACATATGATAACTTTATTAAAGTTCTATACAACTTTAAAAATAAAGGAGAAAAAGTTGCTCCTGTCGAAACTTGAGCTTAATGGCTTTAAGTCATTTCCCGATAAAGCCGAACTTCGCTTCGATGAAGGGATAATGGGCGTTGTCGGGCCGAATGGCTGCGGCAAAACGAATATACTCGATTCCATCAGATGGGTACTGGGTGAGCAGCGTTCCTCGCTTCTTCGGGCTGGCAAAGTCAATGAGGTGATCTTTAACGGTACTGTTCAACTTCGCTCCGCTGATATGGCGGAAGTCAGCCTGACGATTAAAAACAATCGCGGTGTTTTGCCTTTGGAGTATGACGAATTAGTCGTTACCAGGCGGCTTTACCGGTCGGGAGAATCCGAATACTTATTGAATAAATCGCGATGCCGGTTAAAGGACATAACTAATCTGTTCGCCGACACCGGTATGGGTATCCATGCCTATAGCATTTTTCAGCAGGGCATGGTGGATGCCGTATTATCGGATAAGGCCGAAGAGCGTCGATATCTATTCGAGGAGGCCGCCGGAATAACCAAATATAAGAACCGGAAAAAAGAAGCTTTAAAAAAACTTGATAATACCGAAACCGATCTGGTCAGGCTGAACGACATTATCGCCGAGATCGCCAAAAACGTTCG
>JAAEQD010000147.1 GCA_024231855.1 Candidatus Zixiibacteriota bacterium | reverse complement strand
TATGGATTGACTGAAATCCATAATGCGATGTGGAACAGATATATAGTCTACAGATTAAAATCCGGATTCGATACCTATGTTATAGATCAACTAAAAACTGATCAGAGGGTAGTCGATGCTGCCGTACCGGGAATCGATAAACAAGGATTTACGAAATACTTCGATCCTACTGAGGCTACTGTCCAATTTCACCCAGAGTACTCCGAAAGCGATTGCGAGGCAATAATCTCTCAGATCGGAGCTACGATTGTAAGGAAACAGTGGACTCCTAACTATTACACAATTTCGGTTGCTGAAGGGAAAAATGTCTTTGAAACGCTTAAGATTTTAAATGATTACGTTGAAGTTCATTTTTGTGAGCCGTCTATTTATGGTTTTAACGATATGGCCTGGGAACCTGACGATCCATATTTCGATGATCAATGGCATCTCTACAATACCGGCCAGGAAAGCGGAGTCTGCGTCTGCTCTCCATATTCGAGTCATGATATTAACATCAAACAAGCCTGGAATATGACCCGCGGAGATAGGGGTGTCGTAATAGTCGTAATCGATAGCGGTATGGATTTGACACATCCTGACCTTGCAGGAAATCTTTTAAGCCGCGGAACAGATGACTGGGATTTCGCAGATTCGTTGGATAGCTCGCCGGATGATACAGGAAATCATGGCACAGCATGTTGTGGTTTGGCGGCCGCGGTTGCCAATAACAGCACAGGTGTCTGTGGCGCCGCACCTGAATGTTATCTGATGCCGTTAAGGGTAAACCTAAGCTCTGGGCAGAACCAGAATAGAGCTGACGCTATCAATTACGCACGAAGCAGAGCTTCTGATTTCGATGCCATGGTTATTTCTATGAGTTGGTTGATGAGCTCCGGAAGTTATACTGCGGTCCAGATCGCATGTAATTACGCTTACGACTATAACGACGTGTTACTGCTTGCTGCATCTGGCAATAATAATACGACTCCGGTTTCATATCCGTCTTTTTATCGCAGTGTAATGGCAGTTGGAGCAACAAGTCCTTGTGATGAACGTATAAGTACGTCAAGTTGTGATGGTGAGTATTGGGGCGCCAACTATGGCGATAGCTTAGAAATTT
>JAAEQD010000146.1 GCA_024231855.1 Candidatus Zixiibacteriota bacterium | reverse complement strand
CAGTCGCCGAGCAGGCGTACGGAATATTATGCGCGGCTACGATCTGTAAAAGCGGCTTTTTCGGCAGAGGATTACCTTGCGAAGCCGTACCCGACGGCGAGGTGCTCGTATGCGTACCATACGGGGTCAAACCCGAACGCTGGACACCGGTATTCATATAGGCTTCGTTATCGTAACAGACATATAATACCTGCTGGTTGCGTTCCAGCATCCCCGACAGGCAGCCGATTCCGATATCGGCCGTACCGCCGTCGCCACCTTGAGCGATCACGTTGATTCCATCACGTTTGCCTTTCGCCCGGAGGCCGGCTTCCATGCCGCAAGCCACGGCCGATGAGTTTTCAAACAGTGAATGTATCCAGGGTATACGCCAGGCGGATTCCGGGTATGGAGTGGAGAACACCTCGAGGCAGCCGGTGCTGGTGGCAACCATAGTGTTAGATCCGGCGGCATCCATAACCAGTTTGGCGCCTAAAGACTCACCACAGCCCGAACAAGCGCGATGACCACTGGTCAGTAATGATTCGGTTAACGCCGGTTTCTTTTTTCTTTTTTTGGTTTGTTCAGCCATATTACCTCCCCACCACATCAAGCCTGAGATCGACGAACTCGTTTAGGATTTCGCCCTTCTGGGCTTTTTTATATGCGTTAATAAGCGATTCCGGCGGGATGTCCCGTCCACCCAGACCGACAACGAATCCGGAGATAATCGGCTGGTTTTTCTGACGGTAGAAACAGCCACGCAGTTCTTCCTGAAGGATCGTGCCCAGGCCCAGTGAGTAGGATTTATCGAATACTACCATCTGTTTGAGATTGGCACAAGCCTCGCGGATTTTCTCATGCGGGAACGGCCGGAAACTCCTGATTTTCAGGATACCGACTTTCTCACCCTTGGCGCGAAGCGTATCGACAACATCTTTGAGTGTTCCGACAAGCGAGCCCATCGCCACGAACGCCGTCTCGGCATCTTCCATGCGGTAGGTATCTATCAGGCCACCATAATAGCGGCCGGTTAAATCTTTGAATTCGTCGGCGGTTTTCTCGATAATCGCCTTAGCGTCATTCATTGTCTCCTGAAGCTTGTAGCGTGTTTCCATATACCAGGTCGGCTCGGCCAGGCAACCCAACGTGACCGGGTTTTCCACATCGAGCTTGACAACGGGATTAAACTCCGGCAGGAACTCATCTACTTGCTTTTGAGACAGCATCTCGACAGGTTCGAAACAGTGTGTCAGAATGAAACCATCCATATTGACAGTCACCGGCAACGAGACTTCCTGATGTTCGGCGATTTTGTAGGCTTGGGGATGGATATCCATACATTCCTGGGCATCCTCGGCAAACAGCATGATCAGGCCGGCATCGCGGATTACCACGGCGTCGGAATGATCGTTCCAAATATTGATCGGTGCCGAAACGGCTCGGTTGGCGATTGTTAACACCAACGGTAATCTCATACCGGCGATATTGTACAGTACTTCCGCCATCAGAAGTAGCCCCTGGGCGGTAGTTGCCGAATAAGCGCGCGTACCGACAGCGGCCGCGCCCAGTACCACCGAGGCGGCTCCGAATTCGGATTCGACATTGATAAACTCAGTTTTCAATTCGCCGTTAGCGACTATCTGAGCCAAAAATTCCACGATATGGGTCTGGGGTGTGATCGGGTAAGCCGCGATTACATCGGGACGGCACAGCTTGACCGATTGCGAAACCGCCATCGACCCTTCGATGAACTGTTTCATTTTTCCTCCAGTTTCATATCAATATCATCTTTTGGACATTCATAGGCGCAGATACCGCAACCCTTGCAGAAATCCAGGTTGGCTTCGTATACAGAATCTTCGCCGGTCACGCAGGCATCCGGGCAGACTACTACGCAGATACGGCAGTCGTTGCAGGTGACATGTTTGAATATCGGGACATTAGTTCTCCAGGCGCCGGTCTTGTTAGCCTTGGAAGTGCCCGGACCGGTGTATGTCAAAATCGGTTTAGACATGGGCGACCTCCTTCGCTAAGCTAAAGGCTTTCTCGACAGCTTTGATATTCTTGATTGCTATCGCCGCCGGGAACCGATGTTTCAACGCCAGTTTTACGCCATCGAATGATATCAATCCGGTAACCGCGGCGAAATAGCCAAGCAAGGTCGTGTTTTGTATTGGACGTCCGATTATCTCCTGGGCAATATGAGAGGCCGGAATAGTCATCACGGTGGCTTTTGTATCCAGCTTCAATTCTCCCGGGTCTTTCTCGGTATCGATAATCATGAGGCCATCGGGCTTCAGGCCGGCGGTAACATCCACCGTTCCGATCAGGGTGGCATCTTGCACGATCAGATAATCAGGCGTATAAATCTGATTTCTGCATCTGATCGCGTCGTCGGATATCCTGACAAACGATGTTACAGGCGCTCCCATTCGCTCTGAACCGAATGATGGGAAAGCCTGAGAGTATTTTTTATCGGCAAAGGCCGCCTGGGCGACCAATTCCGCCGCCGTTACTACCCCCTGGCCACCGCGTCCATGAAGACGCAATTCTTTCAATTTATCCTCCTTATCTAACTTGTATTTTTATTTAAATTCGGCACAAAGTTTCATCAATTTAAAACTAAGAAATCAACTATCCACTTTTGAAATAGTTATGCCCTTTGTGCCCTGGTATTTTCCTTTTTTATCTTTATATGAAATATCACACTCTTTATCCGCCCGCAAAAATATTAATTGTCCAATACCTTCATTGGCGTAGACCTTGGCCGGCAAATTTGTCACGTTGGATATCCCGAATGTGGCATGGCCTTCCCATTCGGGTTCGAAAGGCGTGATATTAACCAATATGCCGCAACGGGAATACGTTGATTTGCCCGTGCAAATAGTCAGGATATCTCTGGGAATACGGAAAAACTCCACCGTCCGGGCAATTACGAAACTTCGCGGCGGAATCATAACATGATCTCCCTTGGAATCCTCGAACGCCTCCAGGTCGAATTCCTTCGGATCGATTATCCCCTCGGCCGAATCGGCCGGGATTTTGAACTCATCGGCAACCCGAAAATCGTAGCCATAGGATGACACGCCGAAGGAGATAACATTCTCCCGCACCTGGGATTCGGCGAACGGTTCGATCATCCCTTTCTCTTTGGCCATCTTAATTATCCAACTGTCCGGCATTACCGGCATAACTTACCCTAACTCCCCCAAACGCGAAAATTACGTTACATGAGGATAGTCATAGAAGTATCGAGAGTCAACCACTTTTTTGCGTAAATATTGTTATATATTTCACAATATTTTAATTTAATAATCAGGAGTCAGGATATCGTTATTTGTTGTATTTTAAATAGTTACAGGCGGTTATAAGAATTGTCAGTCCATTAGGTGATTTTATGTTTTGTGGGCTATTGAGGCAATGGATTTGGGGGGCGGGTGGCAAGTAGGTCAATTAAGGGCGCGGGGCTTGCGAACATTGCTAAACCTTTTATTAATACTGTAGTATATCTCGAAAGGGACAACCATGCCAAACATTGTCGAAACCATAATTAAGAGAGATCTATTGGGACGATAAGATATTCCCATAAATATTAATAAAATAGTTAAGAATAATAATGCAGACATGTAAGCGACATATTTTTTATCAAATTTAAAGATAAATACATAGTTAGTTAAAATTACCCAGAAGATATAAAGCCGAAAAGCGTAGTATATCCCAATACCCCAACTTAAATCATGAAGGGGGCGATCTATATAATACACAACGCCATCATGTATAAGTACAGCTAATCCTAGCTGAAATGCTGACAGTAAAATTAGAACACCTGATTTTTTTTGAGTGTTTGTTAGTTTGATCATTGCTTAATATATACTGCACAATTTGAACTCTGTTCCCAATTCTTGGAAGTTTTATAATATACAAATCTGGGTGCTCCGTCTCCCGCCTCAAGCGGGAGTGGGATACTTGCTTGGTACGCGTCAGGAGCACAGGGCTCCTGACCTACAAAGAACCCCCCTCACATCCGCCGCATCAGCTCGTACACATCCTCACCGAACTTCCCGGCGATAAAACCCCGTTGTTCCATCTGCTGCATCGGGCCGGGATCCCAGCCGTGATTACCATCGAAAAGTTAGGAGCACAGGGCTCCTGACCAACACGAGTTTTTATTGAGACAGCAAAAACTCCGCCAACAGCCTCGTGCCGAAACCGGTCGCGCCTTTGGGCTGATAGGGATGCGAACCCTCCTGGTTGTCCATCGCCGCGATATCGATATGCGCCCAGGGGATATCCCCCACGAATTTAGACAGAAACGCTGAAGCGGTAATCGTGCCCGCCGGCCGGCCGCCGGTATTTTTCATATCGGCCATATTCGATTTTATCTGCTCGTAATACTCATCCCATAATGGCAACTGCCAGGTCTTCTCGGCGGTCTTCTGCCCGACCTCGTAAAGCTTTTTCAGAAGTTTATCATCGGTGCCAATTATCCCGGCCGCCGCATGGCCCAAAGCGTACATCACCGCGCCGGTTAAAGTAGCGATATCGACGATGGCTTTAGGTTTGAATTTATGCGCGAAACAGAGGGCATCGGCTAATATCAGACGGCCCTCCGCGTCGGTATTTAACACCTCGATAGTCTGACCATCGCTGGCGGTGATAATATCGCTGGGCTTCAAGGCTCTCCCCGATGGCATATTTTCGACCGCCGGTACTATACCGACTACGTTGATCTTAGGTTTGAGTCTGCCAAGTACGATCATCTGTGAGATAACAGTCGCCGAACCGGCCATATCGTTTTTCATGTCAACCATGCTGGCATTCGGTTTCAACGATATGCCACCGGTATCGAAAGTCACGCCCTTGCCGACTAATACTATCGGCGCCTCTCCCCGCTTGCCGCCATTATAGGAATATGTTATCAATCGCGGCGGCTGTTCGGAGCCTTTGGCTACTCCCCAGAGCGCGCCCATTTTCATGGCCTGTATTTCACGAGCGGAATAGATCCTGGTCCTGATACCGTATTTTCTGGCCAGCGTCCGGGCCTGGGCGGCGTATGATGATGGGGTTAGGAAATTCGCCGGCGTATTGACCAGATCGCGAGCGAAACAGGCGGACTCCGCCAAGACAACCGACTTATTGATCTCCTTCCTGAACTTGCGGTATTTCTCTTCAATAATCAGTCGCAGCGAAAGGATGTTCCGTTTTTTCGATTTATACTTATCGAAACTATAACCGCCGAGAATGACTCCCTCGACGAAAGCTCCCAGGCTGCTTTCAGGCTTGGGTATCGCGGCCACGGCAGCGGCTTTAATCAATCGTTTGGCCGCGAGACCGGCAAAATATCCGCCTGCGCGGCGAGCGTTGTCGGGCGTATATTTCTCTTTGCGGCCAAGTCCTAGAAGAATACCGCACTGGTCTTTCTTTTTATCAGGTGAAATTAACTCAAGAACTTCATCCTTCATGCCGGCAAAACCATAGTTATCCGCGACTCCAGGCGCGAATCCGTATTTTTTCAGGGTTCGGCGAATCGTGCTCGGATCATCCTGAAAAAACACAAATATATTGATATTCGCGCCAGTCCTCTTCGGGATACCATATGTCGTTTTAAGGTTCATGTGACTCTCCTGATTATCGATTAATCAAACAATATGCTTCATGATTCTTTTCATATATTAAGCCGGGCGAAAAGTTCCACGGCTTTAATATCGCTGTATTTATCATTGATGAAAACACAAGGGTCGATTCAACAAAATCTATATCGCAATCATGGCCCCCAACTTTATCCATCTAGTCGGTCTTGATAAACTTCTCCCGGGCGGCGCCGCAGGTTCGGCAAGACACGGGCATATCGCCGGATTCTATTTTACCGCACATACCGCATATCCAATAATCGACTTCCTTATTGCGGCCCAAATTATCCAAAGCCACATTTAATATTCGAACATGGCCTTTGGTTGTTTCAGCGGCCGCCCGAAAAGCTGTGGCAGCTATCGGATTACCGTCCTGGTCGGCCTGCTCCAGGAAAGTCGGATACAATTGAGTGAACTCGTATGTTTTCGCGTCAATAGCCGCCGAAAGATTATTGTCCGTTTTATCCAATTCGCCGGTAACCTTCATGGCGTTAATAGCAAAGACTTTCTGCGTTTCAGCCATTGCCCTGAATAGTTTTGCCAGTTGACGATACCCATCATTTTCCGCGATCTCAGCGTAAGCGGAAAATCTGACCGAAGCCGATGCTACCGAAGCTATAACCTTTCGCAGGTTTTCGTCCGTTTTCAATTAAATCACCTCTACTCGTTAGGAAAAATCCCAATTGCAACTCACAAATTGTTAAAACCACTCTGGTCATCGATTGAATTCAAAGTGACGTTATAGTAATAGTTTCTATCTGAATAGTCAAACGATTTCATACAAAAGGCAATATAAATTTATCCGGTTATTCTCCGGAAGGCGGTGTTTGGCGACACCACAGTATTTCCGGTTGGACACCTCTGAAATAATTAACCATAAAAGTTATATCAGAACCGATTAAACTGCAATCGCCGTTGGCGTCTGCCGCGGAATAATGCCATATATCCAGCCAATCATTGTAGCAAGAATCCGGTGGCGGATCGCTAATCCCTCTAAAATAATTAACTCCGAATGTAACATCACTGCCTATTACCAAGCCGTCACCGTTGAAATCACCGGGTACGTAATCGCAAGGTTCCGGAACAGGATCACAGATTACATTAATCGCAAAATCATAATCATCCCGATAGCGATATGGTGCGAAAGAATCAGTTCTTTCCCAACTGCGCCGGCTGGTAAGTAGAGTGTCTTCATATCCTTGCCTTAAGTAACCATTGGCTTCCACCACAACGAAGAACTTCTCGTCAGCTAAAATACTTAAAGGGGGAACTACAGGTATACTGTGCCAACTGCCCGATGGGTCATTTATATTTTGATCACCGAACCATAATAGGTTTTCCTCATCAGGATAACCATTCTCATCAGACAGTAATATTGAGAAATCGCAAAGCATGCTGTAAGTGGCTTTCAGATTTGCGGTAATATTGGTAATAACTATAGGTTCAGATATTTCAAATTCATTAGCCCAACCGTTTTGCCCGGGATCAGCGGGACGGTAGCTTATATTATTAACATAGCCTAAAATCGCGGGCAGGTTATAAGAACGCACTTCGATTGTATCGGTATCGTTCAATCCATATTGATCGCCTGATAAATTGGCATCGAAAACTAACGTAAAGCCTGCCTCATAACTCGGTATAAAAGGAATTGGAAATTCACACCAGGCTATCTCACCCGGTTCGAGATGATCTATAACGGCATTTTCATCATAATACTCAGATAAATACTCTCTGACTTCGGCGTTTACGGAAATATTGTCTTCTGGGACTAATCCCTGATTTTCAACCATGACTTTTAATGTCAAGCCGGAATCAATCCTGGCAAATACACCGCCGGAATTTTCGTTCATGCCGGCTATTAACGCTATATCATGATATTCAAAGTTTGGATCTGGATCGGCATGGATACGTATAGCCAAACCGTCATGTGGAAACCGGTCCGGAGGGTCCAGATTATACAAGTATCTTAAGCCGATTCGGCCGCCCATATCCTCAATACCTATTTGACAGGCTCCATCCGGATTCTGGAAGACTCCCACCTGATCCCCGTATTGAAAAGTTATTGAAGAATCGCCGGCACACAGGATCAATTGGAAAGTGTGTGAGGTGTTCTCATGGGGAATATCCCATTCCGCTACTCCAATCCAGGAAACAACTAAACTATCTATATTATTTGTATAGTAGTAACAGAGATTAACACCATAGGGTGATGTAAAATCAAAGTCGGCAGCTAATGGTATAATCAAATTGTTGGGTTGGCTAATATTAGGAATCATTGGAAAATCTTGCGTATAGATGGCATCCGATGAAAACGAAATATAACCGTTTGACCCGATATAAAACTGATCGACTGTATACCAGTAATATGGGAATTCGAATTCTAAGTTAAACGGCCCAACAACATTGTCATCAGTTAGGCCAAAAACCTGAACGCCGATGCCGGTAATATCAACCCAGTCATATACCGGGCTGCCGCCGTTATCATTATCCACCCAGGTGTAACCGTAGGCATCGGCGGTCATACTCGAATCGGCGGGCACAGGCAAGATTTGTTGTGAAGATAAGCGATCTGCCGAATAGGTTGCCGATAAACTTATTATCAAAGCTAATACGCATAATATTAACTTGGCCTTCATGTTTACCTCCTATTTTATTAATGACATCTCAATTATGTTTCCCGAGGTGGTTTGGTTTATAAGCGAAAAACAGAAAAACGTTTTATAGTATAAAGTTAAACTTCAATTGACGACTTGTCAAGATATTTTTATTTTCTTAGTATTCTTATTCGGGTCAACGTTCAGGATTCTATCGGGCAATTATTATATTGCCAATCGTAAACCTAAACGCTTTTGCTAAAATAAAGACAGCTTGACATATCTCTTGGGATTTTCCCTGAGATCGACCAGCAGGCTGTCCAGAGAGATCAGCGTCGTGTTAAGCCTTTCATAAAGCTCGGCATTTTCCATCAACTGCCCTATGGTCCCTTCGCCGCTGTTTATTTTTTCAAGAGTATTGTTCAACGCGACTAAGGCGCTGTCGGTATGATTATATAGACCATCATCCTGAGCTAATTTGCCCAATGTGCCTTCTCCGGAATTAATACTCTCGATGAGGCTTGTGGATTGGGCCAGAAAATCGTTGAAATTCTTATACAACGTGGGATCGTTAATAATGGCCGCCAGGTTGCCCTCGCCTTCGTTGATTTTCCTGCTTAAATCAGACCAAATAATAAGCAAGGAATCGAGATTGGTATACAGTCTCGGGTCGTTGATAATCTGCGCCATGCTGCCTTCGCCCTCGTTAATTTTATGCGAGATATCTTTGGCGTTCCGGGCTATTTCCTCGACATCCTTGATTATATGTCCACCTTTGGTTAATACGAATTCCCCCGGCGTGATTGGCTCTGAATCAGTTGAGCCAAGCGATATATCCACGGTTCTGTCACCCAGAAGTCCCATGCTTGCCAGTATGGCTTTTGAGTCCTCTCTTATTCTGATAAAACTTTTCGACTTGATCGACATTTCGACAATAATCGCTTTGGCGTCGGCAATATCCGAAAAGCTGATATCTTCGACATTGCCGACTTTAACGCCGCCAAGCCGAACCGGAGCGCCTACGGTTAAACCTTCGATATCATCAAACCTGGCAAACAACGCGTAGCGAGTCGAAAAAATCCCCTCTTTGCCGCCGACAATAAAAAACGCGGAAAAAAGTATAATTAAACCCAGGGCTATTAAGATCCCTACTTTTATTTCTTTCTTAGTACTTTCTTTCATATGACTCGATCACCTTCCCGCCCGACCGGAAGAGCTTGACGAATTCATTCTCGCTCGACCGGAAAGCATCATAAGTATCTTCAAAATGTACCTTGCCATTGTATAATAAAACGGCTTTCTGAGCAACATGAGCCGCGCTTTCCAAATCATGAGTAACGACTATGATCGTGGCATCGGTATGAACCTGCACTCTCTTGATCAATTCGTTGATTGTCTGAGAGGTTATAGGGTCCAGACCCGTGGTCGGCTCGTCGAAAAATATATAATCCGGATTATTGGCCAATGCCCTGGCCAGAGCTATTCTTTTTTGCATTCCTCCCGAAAGCTCGGATGGCATCATTAATTCGGTATCGGCCATCTCCACGAAACTGAGCTTTTCATGTACCCTGGCTTTGATCTCGGTTTCGTTCATCCGGGTGTGCTCTCTGAGAGTATAGGCTACGTTCTCAAAGACATTCATCGAATCGAATAAAGCGCTCCCCTGGAACAACATCCCCATATTCCTGCGTATGGGCATCATCTTACTTTCCGAGAAATCCGTAGTATCGATATTATCAATAACTACACGGCCCGAATCGAACGGTAATAACCGCAGAATCAGTTTTAACATAACGCTCTTGCCGCAACCGGACCGGCCCAGGACCACCGTGGTTTTACCGGTTTCGAATTCAATCGACAGGTTATCCAGTACCCTCTTGGAGCCAAAATCCTTGGATAGATTTTCGACTTTGATCATACCGGCCTGCCCATCATGAAGAAAAATTTCGTCAGGATAAAATCGAATAAGAATATCAGCACCGATGAGATTACCACGGACAAAGTAGTCGAATTGCCGACTCCCTTGGTTCCGCCCGAAGCGTTCATACCCAGATAACAACCTATCGTGCCAATAATGAACGCGAAAACGAATGGCTTGGTAAGACCCGAGTAGAGATCTTCAATAAAAACAGCGTCAACTATAGTCGATCTGTACATCTCAAGTCCGACATTAAGGTTAGTTGTCGCGATAAAAGCTCCGCCAAAAATACCCAGGACATCCGCGATTATAACTAAAATCGGTAATATTATCAATAAAGCCGCTATTCGAGTCAAGACCAGTTTCTTATAAGGATCGGTGGCCATGGCCCTCATAGCATTGATCTGATCGGTCACCTGCATCGAGCCCAACTCGGCGGTGATCCCGGCCCCAACCCTACCGGCTACAACCAAAGCCGTCAATACCGGTCCAAGTTCTCTCACCAGCGAAACAGCCACTACCGAACCGATATAGGCTTTGGCCCCAAAGCGGCTCATCTCGGTTCCGGTTTGAAAAGCGACAACCATGCCTGTAAATAATGCCGTCAAAGTGACAATCGGCAGCGATTTATAGCCTATTTGGTAAAGCTGCTCAACCGTTTCTTTGAAATAGATCGGCCGCTTAAAAAACGACTGAAAAACAATTTTCAGAAAAACCGAAAAACGATATAGCTGGATTAAAAACTCGGCTAAATTCTTCATTAACGATCAGTATCCTCTATTTTCCATCTCAACAATCAGGATATAACCTATCCGTCAATCAGAGTCAACCCCATTAAAATATTTCTTTTGCGATCCGTTTAGAAATAACATCCATAATTTTCTCTCTAATATACGATAGATCTGATATTAGCTCCTATATACTTTTTTGTCGGCTTTTGTAACAGAATTATAATCAACGAGATATAAGAAAAACCGTGAACCGGAATCGCCCCTTTCCTGATAATCCTTAGGAAGGTTTAATCCTATCATTCAAGTCCTTATCCTGCTCGAAACACCTACGAGTTGCTGTTCCTCTCGCGGAATTTCAGCAAAAACTAATGGATCCTCCAGTTATACTAATTCGCTTATAAGTAGTTTCAATACTATTTGAACTTTAAAATGAAGCT
>JAAEQD010000145.1 GCA_024231855.1 Candidatus Zixiibacteriota bacterium | reverse complement strand
GCTGGTGATCTTTAAATAGATTCACACGACGTTTTAAATCAACTGTATCAAGAATATGACCATCTTTGATAACTGCCTCGGGATCCATACCAACAACATTTTCGCCGATCGTCAAACCGGTTCCAGCCAGGGCCGTACCAATTGCCAAACCATCCCAATTATTTTTGGCAACATCGGTTGATCCAATTCCGGGAATCATAATCGGAAGTTTAAACTTAATCCCCTTATCGTGGCCAAAATTAACCTCTAAATCAACATTTGGAAAAACAGCCTTATCACTGTCAGCTTCTATTCCTTTGGCTCCAATAACACCGCCGATAATATTCAGGTGCGAATAGTCAACCGGATATTCTTTCTCAGAAGCAGTGGTAATAACTCCAAACGGCTGCGGGTAAATGACCTCGTGCCCCCGATAGGCAGATTTACCAATTTCACACATGCCGACGCAACCATCAACGCAGGTAACGCACATACCTGATATTGGGGTAATTGAATCCTCGGTTCGATTTTTGGTCAGCGTTGCGGCTGATCGATTAACTCTTGT
>JAAEQD010000144.1 GCA_024231855.1 Candidatus Zixiibacteriota bacterium | reverse complement strand
GATGATTCAGGAGCTGATCCATCCATGATCTGGACCACACCGGAAGAGTACGCCGATTATAATCACTATTTATATTTTGCCTCGTTGAGGATCGGCTATCACGGTCACCAGATTATGCTGGCCGAGGATTCATCACCGGGAATTGATGTCTTAGAACCGCCATCCTCTATTTCTGATTTTGACACGCATTTCTTTATCGCCGATACATTGGAAATAGTGCCGGATGAATATCGAGTCGGCGTTGTAGTCCATCAAAACACTTATGCCTGGGATGAATCTAACGCGGACGATTTCATAATTTATGATTATCAGATTGTCAATACCAGCAATTCGACCCTGGATTCCGTTTATGTGGCGTTGCATGCCGATTGCGATATTTCCGCAGCCGAGGGAGGAACCGGTAATCAGGCCTGGAGCCGTGATGACTTGGTCAGTTACTACCGTGATTATGACGCCGGAGAATTCATCTCATTTATGTATGATGGCGATAATCCTACTGTACCGGGAAATGATGAAGGAGGCCGACGGGAGCCGAAGGAATGCGCCGGTTATCTTGGTTCGCGCCTCTTATATTGCCCGGCTCGTGTTGGCGAAGCTACACCAACTATTCAATCAGGCCATGGCTGGTGGGATTGGAATTCTGATCCATCCGATGATGATGCGTTTGCCGATTGGTTTGATATCATGGCCGATGGAATCTGGAAAGATGATACACCATCACCTCATGATTTCCGATTTTTCCAGAAAACCGGGCCGTTCGAAATAGCGCCAGGTGATTCGATTCGGGTGGTATTCGCGCTCGGCCTCGGCGAGGGAATGCAGGGGATGCGGTCAAATCTAAACGCCGCGAAATTACTTTTTGAAAATGACTATGCGTATTACGATCTACCCCCGGCCGCGCCACTTGGCTTTGATGCTTCCACTCTCGGCGACTATATCGAATTTAATTGGCAATCCAATACGGATGATGACATAGCAGGATATATTATCTATAGCGCTACCGGGCTCGATGAACCGTTTATGGCCATCAATGGTATTCCTATCGAGGAAAATTCATATTCATACATGCCTCCCGAGAGAAATCTTTTCTATTGTTATATCACCGCCGAGGATGATGGCGGAGCCGAGGGGATGACATCCGATACGATCATGGTTTCAACATTGCCCGTACCTCCGGGCAACTTACGGGCGATCCCCGGCGAAAATTCGGTGAGCTTAAGCTGGGATACTAACGATAATGTCGATGCCTATCGAATGTATCGCGCTGATATCTCCGGCGGACCGTATACACAAATCGCCGAAATCGACCATCCCGGTGATAGTTATTCAGATAATGATGTTGTTTCAGGTCAAACATATTACTATGTGGGAACTTCAATGGGCGGGGGATACGAATCACCATACTCCGGCGAGATTCGAGTTGTAGTTAATCCCGTTCTTACCGGTCGAGTTTTGCTTATTGATGATTATCAGGATGTCGATGAATTCGGCAATCCGCTTGAAAATCAGTACCGTAGACGATTCTACGAACGCTGGGGAGTCTATAATTTCGATTCCGATGTCTGGTCGATTCCCGACTCGGGTATGGTCGATCTGGAGACTCTGCAGGATTATCAAGCCGTACTATTCGCCTCCGATGGCGATGTCTGCGAGGCAAACCCTGATTATACCTGGTGGATCGAAATTGGCCCGAGCGGAGGAGTACTCAGAGATTATCTTGAAGGCGGCGGCCATCTTTTAGCCGTCGGTTCTCAAATTATGAGCCATTTGTACAATAGTAATCCACCTCTGCCCGGCGATTTCGATTATGACTGGTTCGGGATCGATTCGGTGCAGTCGCCTTATAATGATCAGGCCTGGGACACTATGATGTGGTTTACCTGGGCTATCGGCGCCGAGCCGGGATACCCCGATTCGATGAAAATCGACGTGGCTAAAGAGCCAAATCAGGATGTATGCGCCACGTCGTTTTATTCATTAAGGCCCGGCGCGGATACTCTTTTCACCTGGGGTTTATGGGTCGATGGCGATCCGCCCGGGGAAGAATATTATCAACAACCTACGGCTATCATATACCGCCCTGATGGTGAGGCGGTGACATCGCTATTTGGTTTTAGCCTGTATTTTATGCCGAACGAACCCGCCCAACTGACCATGAGCAATATTCTTCGCGATGAGTTCGGCTGCACTTTTTACGAAGACCCGGCTCCCTTACCGCCGTGGCAAATGGATATTATATCCTTGCCAGGAAATTTGATCCATCTTACCTGGGATCCGGCTGATGAAGACGATATAGTCGCGTTAAATATCTATCGCGCGATTTGGGATGGTCAATTCGAGCTTATCGCCACGCTGGATCCCGACGCGGGTGATTATGTCGATGAGGACATTACACCGGGCGATGAATACAATTATAAACTCGCCTTCGTCGATTTCGCCGGGCAGGAAGGCGAACCGTCGCCTGTAATTACCGAGATGGGTGGCCGGCCATCAGCCCCGGAGAATCTCTCAGCCGAACCCGGCGACGAGCTCGTTGAGCTAGCCTGGAATATCCCCGACGATCCATCTATCGTGAATTTCTATATTTATCGAAAACTCAGCGGGACGGAAAATTTCGTTCAAATAGCCACGGTTTCCGAGGATGATAACAGCTATCTGGATGATTCCGTGGCCAACCGATATGGCTACTATTATTATTTAACATCTAACTCCAGCTATGGTGTAGAAAGCTATCCCTCCGATACGGTTTTCGCGTATCCTTACTCACCTGATGATAGAAGAGGAATATTGATTGTCAACGGAGTCGATTGGGGGACTTACGGCGGTAGTATTATCAGCTTTTATCAGGATGAGGTCCCATCGGGATTTTTCACCGATTACAATATTTGGGATTTATTCCTTGATGGTTCGCACCCTCATCCGGAGAAAGTCCTCGGCGAAGGTGATATCCCCGACGAACTGATCAATGCCTTTTCATCTGTCGTATGGGTGGGCAACAGTTATAGCGGGGATTTGGATCATTGGGAAAGCAAACAAACTGAAATAATGGAATATTTGAATTCCGGTGGAAATCTTTTATTGATGACTCGCCATGGGCACCATTTCTTCTTCGAAGAGTTATGGGATTTCTGCGAAATTATTGATTACGTTGATGGCATAGTTCCATATTCTCTCATTGCCCAGCATCCATCTCTAACGGATATTGACAGAGATGGCAGCTTGTCATTCACAACCGTGTTTGATATAAACGAATCGGTATCCACCACCCTTTATGAAGCCGATAGCGAACCTGATTTAGCCGCCGGATTCTGGACCCAGGCGCCAAATAATAATGGCAATTTCATTTACCTGGCCGGCCGGCCGTATCGCTATGATCATGATGATCTCAAAGCAAATGTCGATGTCATGCTGAGAGAATTCTTCGAAACCCAGGTCGGTATTGATGATCCGGCACCAGTACTTCCATCACAATATGAGCTATCGCAAAACTACCCCAACCCTTTCAACCCGACTACCACCATCAGGTTCGGCCTTGCCAAAAAAGCAAATGTAAACCTTCAGGTTTACGACGTTTTGGGCCGCCAGGTTCGCAATCTGGTCGATACCGAAATGGATGCGGGTTATCACGAGGTTATCTGGGACGGCAAATCCAGTTCCGGCGATAACGTATCTACCGGCATTTATTTCTACAAGCTCGAAGCCGGCGATTTCAAATCTGTGAAGAAGATGCTGATGTTGAAATGATCGGCAAGTTGTTCTAAATATTTGCTGGTACTAGCCAATAATAGAAGGGGCGGTCAAATGACCGCCCCTTGATTATTGATACTATTATAAAAACAACTATCTTCTTTTTGTCCGTGATTTACTTGTTGTTTTCTTAGCCGTTTTTTTCGCCTTTGCTTTGGCGGTTTTCTTTTTTGGGGCTGCTTTGCTGAACTTAAGCCCGAGGGCGTTTTCCAGTACATCCTCAACAGTCTCCACCGGTACGAATTTTACCTTGGCGCTGATTTCCTTGGGGATATCCAGTAAGTCTTTCTCATTCTTTTTGGGGAAGAGAATTGTTTTAATCCCCGATCTGAAGGCCGCCAGGGCTTTTTGTTTCAGACCGCCGATAGGCAGAACCTCGCCGCGCAACGTAATTTCGCCGGTCATCGCCAGATATCGAGCTACCGGCTTGTTGCAGGCCAGCGAAGCCAGGGCGGTAAACATCGTCACCCCCGCGGATGGGCCATCCTTGGGCGTGGCGCCGGCCGGCACATGAATATGAAAATCGTGACTGGTAAAATATGACTGATCGATGCACAGTTTATCGGAGATCGATCTTAGATACGAAAGCGCCGTCATCACCGACTCTTTCATGACATCGCCAAGCTGTCCGGTTAGAGTGAGATCTTTCTTACCGGTCATCGCCGTTGCTTCAACGAAAAGGATATCTCCGCCCGTCGATGTCCAGGCCAATGCGGGCACAACCCCAACACGCGGCTTTTTTTGGGCGAAATCCTGGAAGAATTTGGCCGGTCCAAGGAACTCTTCCACCTGTTTGGGATTAACCTTGACATGCCTGGTCTCCTCGGCCGCGACTTTCTTGGCCACTTTACGGCATATCGAGCCCAATTCGCGGTTTAGATTGCGCAGTCCTGATTCGCGTGTATAATCCGAGATCACGGTTTGAACGGATTTATCGGAAAATGTCAGATTGCTATTTTTAAGCCCGTGGTCTTCAAGGTTGCGAGGAATCAGGAATTTCTTGGCTATATGCAGTTTTTCCAGATCGGTGTAACCCGGCAGAGTTATTACTTCCATCCGATCTAAAAGTACGGCGGGAATGGTCTCGAGTATATTTGCAGTGGTTATAAACATGACCTTGGTCAAATCGAAATTCACATCGAGGTAATGGTCGGCGAAACTGAAGTTTTGTTCCGGGTCTAATACCTCCAGAAGAGCGGATGACGGATCACCGCGGAAATCCTGACCGATCTTATCGACCTCATCGAGCATGAACACCGGGTTATTGGAACCGGCTTTACGGAGGCCCTGAATTACCCGGCCGGGTAAGGCGCCGATATAAGTCCGTCGATGCCCCCTGATTTCCGCTTCATCTCGGACACCGCCGAGAGACATGCGGAAGAATTTCCGACCCATGGCCCGGGCAATCGACATACCCAGCGATGTTTTGCCCACTCCGGGAGGGCCGACAAAGCAAAGGATAGGACCCTTGAGATCTGATTTGAGTTTTCTTACCGCCAGAAATTCGATTATCCTCTCTTTAACCTTTTCCAGGTCATAATGATCTTCGTTGAGAACTTTCTGAGCGGCCTTGATATCGAGTAAATCATCGGTGTTAACCGACCAGGGCAGGGTTACCAGCCAATCGAGATAGGTGCGGCTAACCGTATATTCAGCCGCTGATGGATTCATCTTCGTCAGACGGTCAAGTTCTTTCTCGGCCGCCTCTTCGGCTTCCTGGGGCATCTTGGCCGCCTCGATCTTAGCCTTAAATTCCTCGAACTCCAGGGTTCTGTCATCTGTTTCGCCCAGCTCTTTTTGGATCGCCTTGAGCTGTTCTCGAAGGATATACTCGCGCTGCGATTTACCCATCTCGGAAGCGGCATCGGATTGTATCTTGCGCGACATCTCCAGTACCTGGAGTTCCTTATTAATCATCATATTGACTTTGTTCAGGCGATCCATAACATCGAAGACTTCCAATATTTCCTGCTTCTCTTCGGTGCTTATGTTCAGGTTTGATGCTATCAGATCGGCCAGTTTGGAGGGGTCGGTCGTGTTATAGGCCGAAACCTGGAGATCATCCGGCAAGTATGGCGCCAGCTTGGTGACCTTGGCCAACTGCTCGAGGATATTTCTTACCAGAGCTTCGGATTTTATCGATGAGACCAGTTTTTCTTTGGGAAGTTCAATATCCGCCTTCCAGAATGGATCGGTCTCGATGAAATTTTTAATTTTTATCCTGGCCACGCCCTGGACCAAAAACCTTACCGAACCATCGGGAAAGCGAAGCATCTTCAGAATATGTCCAGCCGTACCAACGCTGTAAATATCATTGATACCGGGATGCTCGACATCGGGATCTTTCTGGGTGAATACTCCTAATGGCTTGCCGGCCATAAGCGTATCATCTACGAGTTTGGTGTATTTGGCTTCCGCCACCATCAACGGTATAACCAGATGTGGGAATACGACCGTGCTTTTTACCGGCAAAATCGAAATCGGTTCGGCGGCAAGCTTTTTCGTATCTATTGTGGCAATTTTTTCGGTATCTTGTTTTAAATTTTCCATGGCTTCCTTTATAACAATTTCTCGTTACCTCACAACCATTGCTTATCGTTATATTTATAACGCGTTATTTATCGTCTTCTATCCCGAAAAACATCTTTTTCTGTTGTTCTACCCACTCGAAGAACTTTTGTTCTTTCCCGGGCAATCTAAAATGTAAAATATATTCGCCTTTTCTCAGCGATGGCGCCTCGAAAGGATTGAACATGAACTTGAAATCATCCTCGAATTTCTTCCGATCGCCCGCCGAACTCTCCCAACCCGATCCGTCCACATCCAGGCCGCCGCCGAACAGCACCAGAACCGCGTCGGGCTTATTAGCCGGCTTGATAGTTAACTTGAAGTCTTTAAATTCAATGGTTCTTGCTTTTTCCATTACTACACCCGGTACTAAAGTTGTTATCCCTTCATGTAATTAAATCGGTTAAATATATAACTGCTGAAGATAAAATAATAAAGCCAATAATGTTATGTCCAGTAAAATTGTATTAAAGTGATTTTGGTCAGGCTTTTTAGAGGAATATTCTCAATGATGGTCGGATTTGTTATCGGGTGCCGGAGATTCTTCGGCCGGCTCGTCATGATGTTCGGTTACCTCGATATTCAAGCTGTCGGCTTCGGCCTGCAAACTATCGTAACCCGGCTTGAAAGGCAATGCCAGAAGTGAATCCTCGGCGGTTGGCGTGGGAAGCTCATCCAGGCTATATAGCTTGGTAAGATATTGCTCGGTTTGCTTATAGTTATGCATGGCCGCGTAAACGCCTGTACCGTAATTATAAACAGCGGTCTTGCCCAAAAACGCCGTACCGAAAATCAGCCCCAGTCCAAGGCCGCCTAAGATCAGATAGCCCATTTTCATCTTCTCAGGCAGCATTTTATGCATATAGAACCGATAATTGGCCATTAGTTGGATGATGAAGAAGACGATGAAGCCGGTTACCATATGTGCCCGAAGGGTTTCGAAGCCCGGATCAGACATCCAGATAAAGCCATAATCGATAAAACCGGTGATAACCGCCGCCAGCGAGGCCGCGGCCGCCGCCATCAGGTGATAATCTGCCACCAGTTTCCAGAACCGCTTGCCGGTCAACATGCTAAGCGACTCGGTGATCATCGCCGCCACGAAGAAAGTGACCGCGAAATGGACTATTAGTGGATGCATCATCTGCATTATTTGGTAAATCCCTTGCTTTTTTACACCCTAACCATAGCCTTAAAAGGCTTTGGCCTAATTATACATTTATCTTATCGGAATTTTTTGGGAGATATGAAGCTAAAGTCGAAAGATAGAACAATATCCTTTTTCTATTGAAATAGTTATATCGAGATACACTTTAGTTGGAAATAGGCACTAGCGCCGTCTTCCGCTAAATGGATTCAGGCGCCGTATTTTCTTGCCCGAAAATAGCTATACGAAAACAGCCAGATCAAAAAAGCCTGATAAATCCAGCTCGGGGCCATTTCGCCTAATGATATGAAACCCGATTTCACGGCATATGCTTCAGCAGCCATAAGGCCGATTATCACCGGAAAAACCGTTATGATAAGTATCCCCTTACGCTGCAGGGGTTTTCTGTCGGCCCAAATTAACAGGACCGTCCAGCCGAACATCAGCGCTGCCCCCATGCCCATAGCGTACATATATTCGGATCCCGGGTTGAAATTATCCAGGCCATAAGCCTTACCAATAAGCCATGGGCAGAGCATGGCCATGCCAACGACCGCGTCGGAAATCGCGCCAACCCAGAATGAAATCCTCAGCCAGAAAACATCTTTATCCATCGAATTACTCCCTGCAAAGTTTCGTGCCTGGCAGACGTCCCCGTCTGCTGGTCTGTCAATGTAACCCACCCCGCGCTTGAGGTCGCGGGGATGGGGCACCACCAGAGAATTATACTATTCACTCTTTTACTTCTTGAAAAGCTCCAACTCCGGCACCCGACCGGTTTCCGAATCCAGACCGACTCCGTAATTATTCGCGCCGTAATTTTCATCATCTTTAGTCGGCGAGAACCAGATCGTATTGTTGGCGCATCTTTTACTATCGAATGTACGGTTGTTCTCCGCGTACCAGTCTTTATATATGTCTTGCCCGCCTATATCCAGAAGCAGGCCGAATGACTTGGCATAGGTATCAAACGGCGAGAGCCGGTTAGGCACTTCGTAGCTCTCCCGATATGTAGCCGCCCCGAATCCCTGTTGGTTTTCCTGAAGTTGATAGTAATCGTCCCCGCCGATATCGATCAGCAGCGCGTTGGATCGTATCTGGGCTAGTCCCAGCGATATGATCTTGGCGATATAGCGGTCGTTGCCGCCGATATCGAAAAGCAAGGCGTTGGTGTAGTCCCAACCGAAAGCGATCCCGGCTCCGGCGTTGTCCCAAAGTTCGTGGGTGTCGTTGCC
The DNA here is from genome assembly GCA_024231855.1 of Candidatus Zixiibacteriota bacterium. Classification (GTDB taxonomy): domain Bacteria; phylum Zixibacteria; class MSB-5A5; order UBA10806; family 4484-95; genus JAAEQD01. The sequence continues at coordinate 311 of JAAEQD010000144.1, read as the reverse complement.
GCCTTCATCGAGTATGGCCCCGATACAGTAATGTGCCCCCGATGCCTGCGTGAAATAGACCGACTTGTATAAGTCATCGCCCTCACCCTCATAAACCAGGCCGGTGCCGAACCAGTAGCCGCAGCCAAGAGTCCAGTTGCCCGAATAGTACTCATCCTTGCCCTTGATATCGATCAAGGCGCCCATTCGGCCGGCCCCGCTGTGGCCGCCCGAACCGGCTGCGCGGCGGCGCATACGGGCGCCCTGCGATGAGCTGACGTGGATATGGTGCTCGGAATGTTAATCGCCGCGATGAACCACCTCCGAAAGCG
>JAAEQD010000143.1 GCA_024231855.1 Candidatus Zixiibacteriota bacterium | reverse complement strand
TTATTCTTATGCTGGGATCGCTCGGTCTGGCATTGAACTACGGTATTCGTAGGAATATGAGTTATACGCACCGCCGAGGATGTTTTATTAACATGCTGGCCGCCGGCCCCGGAGGCTCTATAAGTATCGATACGCAGATCATCATCATTTATTTCCACAGTGACATTATCATCGATTTCCGGGATGACAAATACCGAGGCAAAAGATGTATGCCGGCGACTGTTGAAATCAAACGGCGATATCCTGACCAGTCGATGAACGCCGGATTCGACTTTGAGGTAACCATAGGCGTAATCGCCTTTCACTTCTATCGTGGCCGACTTGATTCCGGCCTCTTCCCCACCCAGATAATCCAGTGTTTCGGTTTTAAAACCTTTCTGTTCGGCATAACGAAGATACATCCGGAGAAGCATCTGAGCCCAATCCTGGGATTCGGTTCCGCCGGCGCCGGGATGGATTTCCAGTATCGCGTTTTTATCATCATCTTCACCGGAAAGCAGAGATTTAAACTCAAAATTATCTATTTGAACAACGAGTTCCGATGTCTGGCCGCTGATATCCTCAAGAGTCTGACGATCGCCATCCTCCTGGGCCAGTTGAGCCAGTTCGGACAAGTCGGTTAATTCACTCGATAGTCTGGTCCAGAGATCTATAGTATTTTTCTTGCGGCTTAATTCTTTGAGGATTGCCTGGGCTTTCAGGTTATCGTTCCAGAATCCATCAACCTGGCTTTTCTTCTCAAGATCCTCAACCTCTCTGGCCAGGGTATCAATGTCAAAGATACCTCCTTAATTTTGCCAGGCGGTTTTTCAGATCGGTAAAATTTATATCAAGAGTCGTAGCCATTTACTTATTCCATATGATTTTAAAGAAATTTTTCTTGCCGATCTTTATCACGTTTTCAGCAGCCAGATCGACATGATGATCTTTATCCATTACTTTAGCGCCATTTAGCTGCACACCGCCGCCCTTAACCAGCCTGATAGCCTGACTATTGGACTTGGCCACGCCGGAATCGACTATTATCCGGGCGATCCAAACTTTAGCCTCATCGCTTGAAATCGAGAGCTGGGGTATATCCTCGGGAATTTCCTTCTTGGAAAATTTCATCTCGAAATCTTCCTGGGCTTTTTTCGCCTCGACTTCATTGTGATATAACTCAACCAGGTTAAAAGCGAGTTCTTTCTTCAATACCATGGGGTTGACCGAATCCGATTCGAGTTGCTTTTTTATCCGCTCGAGCGTATCAGAAGTCACTTCGGTTGCCAGCGTAAAATAATTGAGAATCTGATTGTCGGGAATAGACATCGCCTTGCCGAAAATCTCGGTAGGATTATCATGTATCCCGATATAATTGCCCAGGGATTTGGACATTTTCTCGACACCGTCTGTGCCCACCAACAGCGGCATGGTCATCACTATTTGAGCCGGCTGTCCATAGCGTTCCTGGAGTACCCGGCCGACCAGCAGGTTAAATTTTTGATCGGTGCCGCCAAGCTCGATATCGGCTTTCAGGGCTACCGAATCGTACCCTTGCATGAGTGGATAAAGAAATTCCATTATCGAAATCGGATTGCCGGCTTTGTACCGCTTCTCGAAATCATCTCTTTCCAGGATGCGGGCTACGGTGTATTGCGAAGTCAATTCCAGAACACCTGCGAAATCCATTTTTTTAAACCATTCGGAATTGAATTTAATTTCAGTTTTATCGGGATCAAGGGCTTTGAATATTTGTTGCTTATAGGTTTCGGCGTTAGCAAGTACTTCCTCCTCAGTCATTTTCTTACGGGCCGAATTTCGACCGGAGGGGTCACCGACCAGGCCGGTGTAATCGCCGATAAGGAAGACCACCCGATGTCCGAGTTCCTGGAATGTGCGAAGTTTGCGGATCGAAACCATGTGGCCAATATGAATATCCGGCGCGGTCGGATCGAATCCCTGTTTGACAATGAGCGGCTTATTATTCTTAATCGACCGTTCCAGGCGTTCTCGGAGTTCATCCTCCCGGATAATCTCCTCGACACCGCGAGAGATAAGTTCTAACTGCCTTTTTATTTCTTCCCGCATACGAAACCTTTCTCAATTCAGGATGTAATATATATAATTGAGTACATAGGGCAAGGTTTTAGTATCATTTCCCTTGACTATTATCGGTAAAGAATATTAATAAACAAGCATGGCGATCGTTTACAAGGAAAAAAAGGGATACAGAGCGGCTGGCTTCTGGGGAGTCGGCCTGATAGTAGCATACATTGTTTTCGGACTGATAATGTATTCGATCTTCAAACGGGATCTGCCATCGCTGGCTCAATTACACAATATCGAACCCAGTCTGGTCACCAAAGTCTACGATAAAGACGGCAACTTGCTTAAGGAATTCTATAACCAGCGCCGGATGCTGGTACCTTATAACAAAATCCCCCCATATTTAATCGATTGTCTGTTGGCGGTTGAGGATCGGCGATTTTATGATCATTGGGGAGTGGATATCAGGCGTATAATGGGAGCATTCGTCCACAACATCAAAAGCTTCGATCTGAAAGCCCAGGGCGCCTCCACCCTGACTCAGCAACTGGCCCGGAATCTATTCCTGACCTCCAAGCAGGAGTTCTCCAGAAAAATCAGGGAAGCGTTAACCGCGATCAAGATCGAGCAGACATATTCTAAAGATCAAATCCTGGAAATGTACCTAAATCAGCATTACCTGGGCAAAGGCGCTTACGGGATTCAGGCGGCCGCCCAGACATATTTCTCTAAAAACGCCTGGGAACTGACACTTCCCGAATCAGCGCTTATAATCGGCTTGTTGAAATCGCCCAATCCCTATAATCCAATCGATCATCCGGAGAAATCTAAATGGCGGCGTAACATTGTCTATAACGCCCTGGTAGAATATGGCAGTTTAAGCCGCGAGATGTGCGATAGCTTGAAACAAGCGCCAATCGGTATAAAACCGCATCAGGAAAAGGTCGGTGAGGCTCCCTATTTCACCGAAATGGTTCGCAAATATATCAGGGATAAGTATGGTGAAACCGCGCTTTATAATTCGGGGCTGTCGGTAAAGACTACAATCGATCTGGAACTTCAACATTTTGGCGAGGCCGCCATTGTCACCAAATTAGAACAACTTCAAAAACATATGGAAGAGGGTATTACGCCAGAAGATGAGCGTTATGAGCAATACACAATCGTCACCCCGGATTCGCTTAATCCCGATTCAACAATCAGGATATATAAACAGCTTCAAAGCTCTTTAATATGTATCGATAACGAAACCGGCAAGGTACTGGCCCTTGTTGGTGGCAAGGATTATAGTCAGTATAAATTCAATCACGTAACACAAGCACACCGTCAACCTGGCAGTTCTATCAAACCTCTGGTTTACACCACCGCTATCGATAACGGTTTCAGTCCATCTGATTTACTTATTGATTCACCTATCGTTTTAACCGCCGGTGGCGAAGAATGGCGACCCAAAAATTTCGATGAATCTTTCGATGGTGAAATGACTTTGCGCGAGGGTTTAAGGAGGTCGCGCAACCTGATATCAATCAAGCTGATAATGAATCCCTTGGTAACCCCGCAACAAGTTATTTCTTATGCCCGGAGAATGGGTATCAAATCTAACCTGAAACCATACCCAACCCTGGCCATCGGCGGCGCGGGCGATGTTACCATGTGGGAAATGGCTCGGGCTTATTCTGTTTTCCCTAATGGCGGCATAAAAAAAGAGCCATTTTATATCACCGAAATAAGAGATCGCCATGGCAACGTCCTGGAACATCGTGAAAAAGCCGATCAGGAAGAAGTCCTCTCGCCGCAGACTGCCTATATCATGGTTAATATGATGGAATCGGTAGTCAATAACGGTACCGGTATAGGTGCCCGAAGGAGGGGATTCAAACATCCCGCCGGCGGTAAAACCGGAACTACCAATGACTATACCAACAACTGGTTCAATGGCTACACCGTCGACCTGACAACTGTCGTTTGGGTAGGCTATAGCGATTATACGAAAATCGGCGTGGAGCGAGGCGAAGTGGGGGCGACTACAGCGCTGCCTATTTGGGCCGAATTTATGATAGCCACCTGCGAGGAAATGCCGAAAAGAGAATTTGCCGTACCTGCCGGCATAAACAACGCCACAATCTGCCTGGATTCCGGTAAGCTGGCGACCGAACGATGCAGCCGGGTGGTTACTGACCTTTTCACGGATGCTACTTTGCCCAAATCTTCCTGTCCGCTAAAGCATCTCGCCGATGGCTCTAAGCGGGAACAAGAGGGCCGATTTAAGGTCCAGGAAAATAAACGCAAGAAACGGTTTTAATATCTTAAGAGAAATACCCTATTGGTTCGATTTTAACTATAGCTTTAAGTAAAACCTTCTAATATCTATACCATATGAAATTAGCGAATCGATATGAAATTAAAACGGTTCAAATAGATTTTGATTTAATCAACTCAGGAGATGATACTTCTTCGTTGGTAATCCTGATACATTCCCGGAAAGCCTTAATTAGATAACTATCCTCGAGCTTGCCGGAGGAGTGGATTTCAAAGATTAGTTCGCCCCTATCCACTTGATCGCCGATTTTTTCATGTATCACAAAGCCGGTAGTCAGGTCGATTTGCTGGCCTACCACAGTCCGACCGCCATCCATCTCGATAATCAGGCGGCCCAACCGGTAGGTATCAATCGATTCGATATAGCCGGAAACATCGCTATGTACCGAAATTATCTTCTTAGCCGGCGCAATCGGTTTGCCGCTTTCGATCGCTTTAGTTTGCCCACCCTGATAGGCAATCATTTCCAGGAATTTCTCGAAAGCCGAGCCATCCTCGATTTTAGCCATTTGCTGCATAATAGCTTCGTTGCCGGCTGATATCCCACCCAGATTCAACATACATTCACCAAGGCTGAAAACGATCTGCATTAAATCATCCGGGCCTTGGCCATTTAGAGCCAGGACGCATTCATCGATTTCCAGGGCGTTACCGGCGGCCCTGCCCGACGGCTGATTCATATCGGTTATAAGATAAGCGGAACCTTTAGCCATCGCCTGGCAGATATGACGCAGGTTCCGGCCAAGATCTTCGGCTTGTTCCATGTTTTTCATGAAAGCGCCATTGCCGCATTTGATATCAAATACTATCGAATTCGGCCCGGCGGCGAATTTTTTTGACAGGATCGATCCGCATATCAAGGGGATTGACTCAACCGTTGCTGTGACATCGCGCAAGGCGTATATCATTCTATCGGCCGGAGCGATCTCGGCAGTTTGACCGGTGATTATACAGCCCACCGATTCCACACCCGCTTTATATTCCTCTATCGATAAATCGGTTCTGAATCCGGATATGGACTCCAATTTGTCCAGCGTACCGCCGGTATGTCCCAATCCGCGACCGGAAAGCATCGGCACCTTCAAACCACAAACAGCCATCAACGGGGCTAAAATAATAGATATCTTATCACCGATACCGCCCGACGAATGTTTATCGACATAAATCGGCTTATGAGGATCGAATACAACCTGGTCGCCCGATTCGAGCATCGCGTTTGTCAAGGCGGCGGTTTCCTCGGCAGTCATTGAATTCAGCAGGATAGCCATTAATAGCGCCGACATTTGATAATCAGGAATATCGCCTTTAGTATAACCTAGTACGAAATAATTGATCTCTTCGGAGGTGAGTATCTTTTTATCCCTTTTTCTCGCGATTATTTCAGCTGGATTCATAATGTGACCTTTGACTACCCGTATCTACTATTAATTAACAAAGAATCTAGTTCTGTTTATCTTTCAAGCGAAAGCCCTCAGGCAAAAGTTGACTTAATTCATAACGGACGATTTCGTTGTGGTCGTTTACGCAGATTACTTGCAGGTCCTGTCCGAATTCATATAACACCTGCCGGCAAGCGCCGCAAGGTGTAGCAGGCGGCGAACAACTCGAATAAACAACGATTTTGGCGAAAATTTTACAGCCGGCCGCAACCGCTTTGCATACGGCCCCTCTCTCGGCGCAGATCGTTAAACCATATGAACTGCTTTCGACATTAACACCGGTGTAAATCTGGCTATCATTACCTAAAATCGCCACCCCTATCTTGAAATTTGAATAAGGAGCATAGGCGTTTTTTTGAACCTGTCGGGCCGCTTCTATTAATTCTACATCACTCATTTTAATCCTCCCGCGAAACTATCACCGGAATCGAACGAATCAACTTCAAATAACTCGGCAATTGTCGAGGCCACATCCGCGAATGAATTCCTGACTCCCAGGTTTTTCCCGGGATTGATAAATGATTTGGAATAAACCAGAATCGGTACATACTCGCGCGAATGGTCCGTTGATGGCGTTGTCGGATCACAGCCATGATCAGCGGTAATAATCAATAAGTCATCATCTTTTAGGCTGGCGATGATCTCAGGTAATCTTCGGTCGAAATACTCAAGGCCTTTGGCAAACTCTTCAACGTTATTGCGATGGCCCCAGAGCATGTCAAAATCGACCAGGTTGATGAATATCAAACCGGTGAAATCCTCATCCAGAACTTCTATCAAAGAGTCAATTCCGCCCGCGTTGGACCGGGTATGAATGGCCCGGCTGATTCCCTTACCGGCGAATAAGTAATCAACCTTACCGATAGTGACAACCTCATATCCCGATGATTTTAACTTATCCAATACTGTATCTCCGGGAGGAGTCAATGAAAAATCCTTCCTATCCGCGGTACGTTTGAACTCACCTGGTCGGCCCTCAAAGGGCCTGGCGATAACCCTTGAAACGGCATGTTTACCAATCAGCATATCGCGAGCTATTTGGCAATAACGATATAGCTCGTCCAGAGATACGATATCGGTATGGGCGGCCACCTGAAACACCGAATCGGCCGAGGTATAGACTATCAGATCGCCGGATAAAAGATGTTGCTCGCCCAGTTCGGCGATTATCTCGGTACCGGAAGCCGGTTTATTGCCAAGCACGCCTCGACCCGTCAATTGCTTATATTTATCGATTATCCCGTCCGGGAATCCATCAGGATAGACAGGGAAAGGCTCATGGTTAATCAAGCCGGCCAATTCCCAGTGGCCTATTGTCGAATCCTTGCCGGATGATTTTTCGGCCATTTTGCCGTAATATGCCGACGGTTTGGCCTCGGATAACACTCCCTTGATAGAGATGATGTTCCCCAGGCCCAGTTCCGCCATATTGGGCATTTTCAATCCCCCCGTGCTGATTGAGCAATTGGCAATAGTATTAGATCCGACATCGCCGTACGCGGCCGCGTCGGGCAATTCGCCAACGCCGCAAGCATCGAGGATGAGAAGGCAAATTCGTTTATATTTTCTCATAACTCTGATATAAGGCTAAAAGCCCCTTCAAGTAAAGGTTAAAAAATAAAGGCGGAAATGCTGTCCGCCTTTAAACTGAACGTGATTTTGAACTGAATTCTTAACCGCAGAAAACTAATTAGAACCTTTAGCTTCTTTTTTACCGGCAGACGTTTTGGCTGTCTTCTTGGTCGTCTTTTCTTTCTTCTTGTCCGGCTCTTCAGCTTTCTTTTCCATAATTAGCTGAACAATTGCCAGAGAGGCGCCGTCGCCTTTTCTAAAGCCCGATTTAACGACTCTGGTGTACCCACCGTTTCGATCTTTAAATTCACCGGCGACTTCACCGAAAAGCTTCCTTAATACAGCCTTGTCTCTCACGGTTGTCGCGGCCAATCGTCTGGCATGAACATCGCCTCTTTTGGCAAGTGTCACCAGACGCGAGACAACCGGTACCAGAGCTTTGGCTCGAGTGACCGTAGTCTGAATCTGGCCGTGATCGATTAACGATGTCACCATGTTAGACATCATGGCTTTACGGTGAGCGGTTTTAACACCCAATTTCGGGGTTGATCTTCTATGACGCATATCTATGCCTTGACTGTGCTTTCCTCTTTAAACTTATCTACATCCATACCGAACGACAATCCCAGTTCGCTCAGGATGCCATTTAGTTCGTTGAGTGATTTTCTGCCGAAATTACGATAACGCAGCATTTCGCTTTCCGTCTTGCGAACGAGATCCTCCAGGGTTACGATATTAGCGGCATGAAGGCAATTGGAGGATCGTACCGAGAGCTCCAATTCATCCACTCGCATATTTAATAAATTTCGGACCCGAAGGATTTCCTCATCGATTTTCTCTTCCTCGGCTATTTCCATTTCCTGCTCAGCGTGACCGAATACATTGAGATGGTCTTTGACCAGTTTGGCGGCGAAAGAAAGCGATTCTTCCGGAGTGACCGCACCGGTTGTCCAGATTTCTATTGTAAGCTTGTCGAAATCCGTACGTTGACCGACCCGGGTATTTTCCACTTCATAATTAACCTTGGTGATAGGAGAAAAATGAGCATCGAGAGGGATAGTACCAACCGGCTGATCCGGTTTTTTGTTCTTATCGGCATTTACATAACCGCGCCCGCTGTTAACTTCAAGCTCCATTCTGAACTTCGTATCGTCGATTAGTGATATGATATGCTGGGTAGGATTCAATATCTCAAGTTCAGCGTCATGGTCGAAATCGGCGGCGGTATAATCACCTTTACTTTTGACATTAAGCACCACTGTCTTTGGCGCATCTCCAATCAGTTTTAAGTGCGTTCTTTTGATGTTTAAAACGACCTCTGTGAGATCCTCATAGATGCCCGGAATAGTTGCATACTCATGCAAAACCTCATCGACCCTGATTGATGTAAATGCGGCTCCTTGAATAGAGGATAACAGCACTCGACGCATCGCGTTACCGAGTGTCTGTCCAAAACCGCGTTCCAGGGGTTCGATTATAAAGCATCCATAAGTTTCATTGGTGACGGCTTCATCGATCACCAGTTCTTTGGGCATCTGTATGCTTTTCCACTTCATCGGCAGCTTGCCTCCACAATTCCAAAAATAGTAAATTGTCGCCTATTTCGAATACAACTCTACGATCATCTGTTCCTGTACCAACACCGGAATTTGGGTACGCGTCGGTACTTCCAACAGTTGACCTTCCATCTTGACTTTATCCAACCTGATCCAATCGATATCGACCCCCTTGCCCGATTCTTTCAGAGCTGAATGAATAATGTCGAGATTACGGCTTTTTTCCTTAACGCTAACTACACTACCGGTTTTCACACTAAAAGATGGGATGTTTACTTTATGGCCGTCAACTATAAAATGATTATGTTTGACCAATTGACGGGCTGATTTACGAGACGGAGCAAAACCGAATCGATAGATCAGATTATCAAGCCGACATTCCAGCAATTGAAGGAGAATCTCACCGGTAATACCTTTTTTCCTGGCGGCTTTCACAAAATAGTTGTGAAATTGAGACTCGAGAACACCATAAATTCGACGTACTTTTTGTTTTTCCCGCAACTGAAGGCCGTATTCGGAGCCTTTACGACGGCCCCGCTGACCATGCTGGCCCGGCGCATAACCGCGGCGATCGAACGCGCATTTTTCTGATGTGCACCGAGTACCCTTTAAAAATAGCTTCATGCCTTCGCGGCGACAAAGCTTACAGTTTGCATCACGATACCTAGCCATACATCAGACCCTTCTACTCTTGGGAGGACGACAGCCGTTATGCGGAATCGGTGTAACATCCTTGATCGCGATAATTTCAAGGCCGGCGGCCTGAATCGACCTGATCGTCGCCTCTCTGCCGGAACCGGGTCCTTTTACGACAACTTCGACTCTTCTCAAACCCATATCCATGGCCTCTTTGGCAGTTGCCTGGGCGGCCACCTGGGCGGCAAAAGGCGTTGATTTCTTAGAGCCTTTAAAGCCGGCTTTGCCCGCCGATGACCAGGCGATAACACCGCCTTTGGTATCGGTAATCGTGATAATCGTATTATTAAAAGTGGCCTTAATATGAACCACTCCACGGGCATCGACTTTTTTCGCCTTTTTCTTAGTCTTTCTTCTTTTAGAAGATTCTGCCAACATCTCCTCCGTTTATAATTAAGATTTCTTTTTCCTGCCGATAGTTTTCTTCGGACCTTTACGGGTCCGGGCATTTGTTTTCGAACGTTGGCCCCTCACCGGTAAACCCCGGCGATGGCGCAAACCGCGGTACGAACCGATATCGATTAACCGCTTGATGTTCATATTGATTTCTGTCCGCAGCGTGCCTTCAACCTTACATGTTTGTTCGATAACATTACGCAGACTGGCGATCTGTTCGTCAGTCAGGTTGGTTACTCTGATATCAGGATCTACCTTACTGGATTTAATAATCCTACTGGCGGTAGTATGCCCAATGCCAAATATATAGGTTAAAGCAACCTCTATCCTTTTATTCCGCGGTAAATCAACTCCCGCAATACGAGCCAATCGGGACCTCCTTATTTATCCCTGGCGCTGTTTGTGCTTCGGATTAGTACAAATAACCCTAACCACGCCTTTGCGCCTAATAATTTTGCATTTTTCACAACGTACTTTTACGGACGACCGTACTTTCACGACAATGCTCCTTAGTTCTTTATTTATGCCTGTAGGTTATCCGGCCACGGTTCAAATCGTAAGGTGAAAGCTCCAATGTGACCTTGTCACCCGGTAAGATTTTAATAAAATGCATTCTCATCTTGCCGGATATATGAGCCAGCACCTGGTGACCATTATCGAGTTCCACCCTGAACATAGCGTTCGGCAAAGGTTCGATTACCCTGCCTTCTACTTCTATTACATCTTCCTTAGCCATTCACCCTCGAACTACTTAGTTAATATCATCGGGCCGTTTTCGGTAACGGCAATTGTATGTTCAAAATGGACCGACCGTTTACCATCGGCGGTGACGATTGTCCAATTATCATCCAACATCTTGACCTGGAAAACTCCGGCATTGATCATCGGCTCAATTGCGATCACCAGTCCCGGTTTCAATTCCAATCCTGCTCGGGCATTACCGTAATGAGGGACTTGCGGTTCCTCATGAAGTTCTTTGCCGATACCATGTCCTACCAGATCGCGGACAACCGAATAGCCATGTTTCTCGGCATGGGTTTGGATCGCGTGGCCGATATCGCCCAGGCGATTTCCAACTTTAACTTCCTTGATGCTTTTCCTCAGGCATTCTTCGCCGATCATCATCAGCTTCTTGAGTTCATCATCGATTTCACCGACGGTGAATGTCCAGGCGGAATCGCCATGGTAGCCATCTTTGTAGACGCCAACATCGATACCGACTATCTGGCCCTCCTTGAGCTTTCGCGGCCCGGGAATGCCATGGACAACCTCATCATCGATGGAGACGCATATGCTGCCGGGAAATCCGTTGTAACCTTTGAAAGATGGCACGGCTTCCTGGGAGCGAATGTAATCTTCGGCTATCCCATCCAGTTTCTGAGTGGTAATTCCAGGTCTTAGATTTTCAAAGAGCAGTTTCAGCGTTTTACTGACAATGGCTCCAGCCGCCCGGATTTTTTCGATTTCTTTGGGCGACTTGTAAACTATCATAACTTTAGCTAACAACCTCGAGGATTGAGTCGGTTACCTGTTCGAAACTCTGAGTCCCATCAATATCCTTCAACAGGTTATGCGAACGATAATAGTCTTCGACAGGTTTCGTTTTCTCCCGGTAAACATTCAGCCGGTTACTAATCACCTCAGTCTTATCATCATCACGCTGGCCGAGATTGCCGCCGCATTTATCGCAAATCCCCTCGACTTTCGGGGGACGGGTATTGACATTGAAATCAGTACCGCATTTTTGACAGAAGAAGCGGCCGGTCAATCTTTTCATCACTTCCTGGTCGTTAACAGCCAGATTGATCGCCGAATCGATACCGATGCCGATTTCTTCCATTAGTGTCCCCAGACCTTCCGCTTGGGCGGCGGTTCTTGGGAAACCATCAAATATAAAGCCATCACGGTCTTTTTGCAATATTTCTTTTATCATGCCCAGAATTACGTTATCCGGTACAAGGTCGCCGGCATCCATGAACTGCTTGGCTTTATTGCCTAATTCGGTACCATTTTTCACCGCATTTCTCAGGACATCACCGGTAGAGATATGTTTCAGATTCATCTTTTCGGCCAAAATCTTTGCCTGAGTTCCTTTACCGGAACCGGGAGGCCCCAAAAACACTAAGCGCATTAGGACCTGCCTCTCATTTTGCCTTTTTTCATAAATCCGTCGTAGTGCCTCATTAGCAGATGCGATTCTATCTGTTGAAGCGTATCCAAAGCCACACCGACTATGATCAGCAAGCCCGTACCACCGAAATAAAACGTGACGTTCAATCTTTGGATAAGGACATATGGCAAAACGGCGATTATAGCGAAAAATGTCGCTCCCGGAAGCGTTATTCTGGTTAAGATATGGTCGATATATTCAGCGGTTTTCTGACCCGGTCTGATACCGGGAATAAAACCGCCCTGCTTCTTCATATTGTCGGCCAGATCAATCGGATTAAAGACGATAGCCGTGTAGAAATAAGCGAAGAAGATAATAATCAAACCGTAAGCAATCGAATACAGCAACGCGCCCGGGTTAAACCATGACGCCACGGCCTGCATGAATTCGGAATTGGGGAAGAAAGAAGTTAGAGTCGATGGCGCGAACATAATCGATTGGGCAAAGATAATTGGGATAACACCGGCGGTGTTGACAGATAAAGGTATATGAGTAGTCATACCGCCATACATCTTCCGACCGACAACGCGCTTGGCATATTGAACCGGAACTTTGCGCTGGGCCCTGGTAACTGATACGATTGCCGCGATAACGCCAAGCATCATCGCCACGATAATCAATTCCGTGAATATCGAGCGTTGTCCGCCAAGAACCATTCTGGCCTCATCCATGACCCCTTGCGGGAATCTGGCGATAATACCGATGAAGATAATCAGCGAAATACCGTTACCGATACCACGCTCGGTTATTTTCTCACCCAGCCACATGATAAATATCGTGCCGCTTGTAAACGTAATAACTGTCAGGAATTTGAAGAAGACACCCGGATCAGGCACAACCGACCGACCGGAACCTGTCGTAATCGACTCGAGAAAGACCGAGGTTCCGACAGCCTGCAAAGATGCGATCAGCACCGTTCCATATCTGGTATACTGAGTGATCTTGCGGCGACCTTCTTCGCCCTCTTTCTGCAATCTTTGGAAATACGGTATAACCGCGCCCAGAAGTTGGAAGATAATCGAGGCTGAGATATAGGGCATAATTCCCAGAGAGAAGATCGTAGCCTTGCTGAAAGCACCCCCAACGAAAAGATCGTACATTCCGAACAGAGAGCCGGAAGCTTGCTGGAAAAATTCTCCCAGAGCTTGAGCGTCGATACCCGGTGACGGAATGTGGCCGCCAATCCTGTAGATAATGAATATTCCCAACGTGAACATTACCCGCTGGCGGAGTTCATGAATCTTGAAGATGTTTTTAAAGCTTTCTATCACTTTATCACCTCGGCTTTTCCTCCTGCTTTTTCGATTTTTTCGGAAGCAGTTTTGGAAAAGGCATGGGCCTTGACAGTTAACGGCTTATTTATATCCCCGACGCCAAGTATTTTTACCGGAATACGTTGGCTACGAATAACTCTGCTTTTAACCAGGACTTCCTTGTCGATCACTTCCTGGTTGAGTTTTTCTAATGAACTCAAATTAACTACCTGATATTCTTTGCGAAAAATATTCGTAAAGCCCCGCTTAGGCAACCGACGATTTATCGGCATCTGACCGCCCTCGTTCCAGGCTCTACTCTTATAGCCGGATCTGGATTTTTGGCCCTTATGTCCTTTGCCACTCTGGGAGCCAAGACCAGAACCGGGACCTCTGCCCACTCTTCTTCGGTTTTTTTTCGAGCCTTGAACCGGTTTTAAACTGCTCAGATCCATAATTACCCTTCTATCCGTTTGTCACTTTTACCATGTGATACACTTTATTAACCATTCCCCTGATCTGGGGTGTATCATCATGGACAACAGTATGTTCTCTATGGCGAAGGCCCAACGCGCGTAAAACTCGTCTCTGATGTTGGGATGATCCTGCCACTCCCTTAACCTGTTGAATCTTAATTTGATTTGCCATCGGCTTTCCCCATTTGCGTTCTTGCCTCAATCAGGCTTTCAACTTCTTTGAGTTGCATCAAACCATCCATGGTGGCCTTGATAACATTGTATGGGTTCGGAGAACCCAACGATTTGGTCAGCACATCCTGTATGCCAGCCGATTCCAGCACGGCCCTTACCGGCCCACCGGCAATCACACCGGTACCTGCCGAAGCGGGCTTTAATAGGACGCTGGCAGCGCCAAATTTGCCGGTAACCTCGTGAGAAATTGTGCCGTCATGAATATTTATTCTAACCAAGTTCTTGCGGGCGGCCTCGCTGGCTTTGCGTATGGCTTCAACAACCTCAGAGGCTTTGCCATGGCCGATTCCGACTCTGCCTTTTTTATCACCGGCGGCAACCAAAGCGGTGAACTTAAAACGCCTGCCACCTTTGACAACCTTGGCAACTCGATTTACATTTACGACTTTTTCCTCGAATTCCGATTCTGTGCCATTGAAGTATGCCAAAGAAACCTCACTCTTTATTTAATTAAAATTTCAATCCGCTTTTGCGAGCAGCCTCAGCCAAGGCTTTTACTCGTCCATGATAAAGGTAGCCGGACCTGTCAAAAACTATCGATTCGATGCCTTTGGCCTTGGCCATGGCGGCGATCAATTCGCCGACTTTGCCGGCCATCTCGGTCTTGTTAACCTTCAGCGACGCCAATTCTTTAGTCAGCGAAGACACTCCAGTAATGCTCTTCTGTGATTGGTCATCGACAATTTGAGCATAAATCTGATTGAGCGATTTATAGACCGTAAGGCGAGGACGATCGGGCGTGCCATACAGTCTTTTCTTCGAGCGATATTTACGCCTTACTCTCGCTTTTTTCTTGAGCTTTAGAATATTTGCCATAATTACGCGCCTGCAGTCTTTCCAGCTTTTCTTCTTATTTGTTCGTCAGCATACTTAACACCTTTACCTTTATAAGGTTCCGGCGGCCTGAACGATCTAATCTCGGAGGCGATCTGACCAACAATCTGCTTATTAATACCTGAGACCGTTATTTTGTTGGCTCCTTCGAGTTCGATAGTGATCTCATCGGGTGGTATTAAAGTAATCGGATGAGAATAACCAAGGTAGAATGTAACTCCCTTGCCGGCCTTCTCAGCCCGATAGCCAACGCCAATTATCTCCAGGTTTCTTTTAAATCCCTCGGTAACGCCGGTCACCATATTGGCGATCAGCGCCCGGGATAGCCCATGCAGGGCCCGATGATACTTGATATCGGATGGCCGTTTGACCACCAATGTATCATCGCTTATTTCCACTTGTATCTCGGGGCGAATCCGTTCGGAAAGCTTTCCTTTCGGCCCTTCGACAATAACCGTATTATCCTGCTTGGTGATTTTAACACCCTTGGGGATAGATATCGGTAATTTTCCTATTCGAGACAAACCGCGATCCTCCTACCAAATCCTGAACATTGCTTCGCCACCTACGCCTTCAGTGATAGCATCTCTTTCGGTCATCAAACCGGCGGAAGTCGAAAGAATAACCATACCGGGTTTTCGCGATCCCTTGACGAGGTCTTTTTTACCTCGATAGACTCTCAATCCGGGGGTAGAAATTCTTTTGATGCCCTTAATTACACTCTTGCCTTCAGGTGTGTATTTGAGCCTTAGCCTGAGAATCCCCTGGATTTCATCCTCAATATAATCGACCGAGCGGATGAAGTTATTTTCCAGAAGGATTGCGGCGATTTTCTTCCTTGCGTTCGACGCCGGCATGTCTAATCTGCGAATAGACGCACGGCTCGCATTCCTGATTCTGGTTAGCATATCAGCTATAGGGTCAGTCATAGTCATATAGCCATACCCTCCTACCAACTCGCCTTAGTTATACCGGGAATTTCACCCGCCAAAGCCAGTTCGCGAAAACAAATTCTACATAAGCCGAAACGCCGCAGATAGCCGCGGGGGCGGCCACATCTTTTACAGCGATTGTGCTTACGAACATTAAATTTCGGTTTCTTCAAGCTGGCAGCAATTTTACACTTTTTGGCCAAACCAACTCCTCTATTGTTTTTTGAATGGCATCCCAAATAATTTCAACAATTCAAAGGCTTCGGAATCCGTTTTGGCCGAAGTGATTAATGTCACATTCATGCCGCGGATTTTGTCCACCTTATCATAATCGATCTCAGGGAATATTATTTGCTCAGTTATGCCGAGGGTAAAATTACCTCGGCCGTCAAACGACTTCGAGGGAATGCCTCTGAAGTCCCGGATTCTGGGAATAGCGATATTGACCAAGCGATCAAAAAATTCATACATCATCGCCCGACGCAGGGTTACGGCAACGCCAATCGGCATACCTTCCCGCAACTTAAAATTCGATATCGATTTCTTGGCCCGGCGGATTGATGGTTTCTGACCAGTGATCTGTTGAAGTTCGCTTGCCACCGATTCCAGTTTCTTATGATCACCGATCGCATCGCCAACGCCGGAATTAACGACAATCTTCATCAGTTTCGGAACTTGATTGATATTCTTATAGCTCAGTTTTTTCATCAGTTCCGGTCTGATTTCATCCATGTATTTTTCTTTTAATCTGGCCATAATCTACTCTATTATCTCCCCGGACTTCTTATTAATCCTAACCTTGGTGCCATCATTAAGTTTCCTAAATCCGACACGGGTGGGGATGTTAGTTCTCGTGTCAAAGAGCATTACATTCGAGACGTTGACCCCGTCTTCCTTCTCAACAATGCCGCCTTTGCGATTTTTTTGGCTCGGCCTGGTATGACGTTTGACCAGGTTGACACCTTCGACAATCACCCGTTTAGCTTCGGGGAAGGTCTTCAGCACTTTGCCGATTTTACCTCTATCGTTACCTGAAATGACTTTTACCGTGTCACCTTTACGGATCTTCATATATCCTCCCGCCAGGGCCCCCAGCTATAAAACCTCAGGGGCAAGGGATACAATTTTCATAAATTGCTTTTCACGAAGCTCCCTGGCCACCGGGCCGAATATCCTCGTACCCTTAGGTTCACCCTGTTCATTAATAATCACTGCCGCGTTATCGGAAAACCTGATATAGGAACCATCCCTGCGGCGGGTTTCTTTCTTGGTTCGGACGACAACCGCCTTACAGACTTCACTTCTTTTAACCGTTCCGCCTGGTATCGCGTCCTTAACCGTTACCACAATAATATCGCCGACTCTGGCGTAGCGGTGACGGGTACCGCCAAGAATGCGAAAACACATAGCCACTTTTGCGCCTGAATTATCGCATATTGTCAGTTTTGAATATTCCTGAATCATATCCCTACACCACCTGCTATTTGGCTTTTTCCAATATCTCTGCTAACCGCCATCTTTTCAATTTCGAAAGCGGCCGAGTTTCCATTACAGATACGACATCGCCGATACCGGCCTGGTTCTCCTCATCATGAGCGTAAACTTTTGAAGTCCGCGAAACGATTTTACCGTATTGCGGATGCTTCAGAGTTCTTTTAACCGCCACGACAATGGATTTATTCATATTAGCGGAGACAACCGTCCCGATCCTGCTTTTACGCTTATTTCTCATCAACAGCCTGCCTATCTTTAACCTCTGCAGCGCTCTCAGCTATTGGGGAGATTTTTAGTTCGTGCTCCCTAATAATCGTATTTAGCCTGGCCAAATCACGTCTCAGAAGTCTAATCCTCAGTGGATTGTCAATCTGGCGAGTCGCCTGTCTTAACTTAAGGTTGAATTTCTCTTTTACAACCTCTTCTCTTTTCTGAAGGACCTCATCTATTGTGAGGTCTCTTAAGTCGCGAGCCTTCATAACTAATCCTTTACAATATCACTGCGGGTGACAAATCTCGTCTTGATCGGCAACTTGGCCGCCGCGAGTCTCATACCCTCTTTGGCTTCTTGTTCTTCTACGCCTTCAAGCTCAAACATTATCCGCCCCGGTTTGACGACGGCTACGTAGTATTCCGGGGAGCCTTTGCCCTTACCCATACGAGTTTCAGCGGGTTTGAATGTAACCGGCTTATCCGGAAAAATCCTGATCCAAACCTTGCCGCCTCTTTTTACATATCTGGTCAGGGCCACCCTGGCAGCTTCAATCTGTCTATTAGTTATCCAGGCCGGTTCAAGCGCTTTTAAGCCATATTCGCCAAAATCAATATTACATCCGCGATATGCTTTGCCGGTACGCCTGCCGCGTTGCTGCTTCCTGTATTTAATCCTTTTCGGGGAAAGCATAACTAATTTTTCTCCTTATCAGATGTGCCGGACGCCTTCTTCTTTGGGCTTGTTTTGGTCTGGCTATCAGTTGAAGTTTTCGGTCGTTTGCTTTCCGCTTTCGGTTTATCCGTAGCCCTTGGTTTATCCGTAGCCTTCGGTTTATCGGTAGCCTTCGGTCTATCGGTAGCCTTCGGTTTATCGGTAGCCTTCGGCTTAGAGTCGCGGGCTTTATCACGGTTGCCACCACGATAGCTTCCGCCGCCATCGCCGCGCTTTTTGGATTTGTCCATAGCCCTGGCCGACGGTTTTTTGCCACCCGGGAATGGGCGACGTCCACCATCGCCACCGGGACGTTTCCGACGTGGTTTACGGCCTCTGTCGCGAGGTCTTTCATCTTTATCCGGCAAAGTTTCGCCGAGAAGCTGAGCATGGGCTTTTTCTTTCTCGACTATCTCGCCTTTGCAGATCCAAACCTTCACGCCGATACAACCATAGGTCGTATGAGCCGTAGCGGTCGAATAATCGATATCGGCTCTTAAGGTATGAAGAGGAACGCGACCCTGATGGTATTTTTCCGCTCGAGCGATCTCGGCCCCACCAAGCCGTCCACCGCATACCACCTTGATACCCTCGGCGCCGCTTTTCATCGCCGCCGCGACGGCTTTTTTCATTGCCCTGCGGAATGATACCCTTCCCACCAGTTGCAACGCGATTGATTGGGCAACCAGTGAAGCGGAAAGTTCCGGTTTTTTCACCTCGATAATGTTGAGCAGAATATCCTTACCTGACAACATTTGCAGTTCTTCTTTCAGCTTATCGACCTCGGCGCCTTTTCTGCCGATAACGATGCCGGGTTTGGCCGTATGAATATCGATTGTGACTTTTTTAAGGGCTCTTAGTATCTGGATATCAGCCACACCGGCATGTTCCAGACGCTTATAAGTGTAGCGCCTGATAAGCAGGTCTTCTTGCAGCAGGTCGGCGAAATTCTTGCTGGCGAACCAGCGTGATTTCCAACCCTTAATGATTCCGAGTCTAATCCCATATGGATGAGTCTTCTGTCCCACTAAGCCTCCTTTTCCGGACTTTTGGTTGTGGGTTTTTCGGCCAAAACAATGTTAATATGGGAAGTCCGTTTGCGAATCCTGAATGCTCGGCCCATAGCCACCGGGCGGATTCTTTTCATAATCGGACCACCGTCAACCCAAACATCTTTAACATAGAGGTTTTCGACCTTCACTTTAGCCGAACCCTCGCGTGAAATTGCATTTGCCGCCGCTGATTTCATAGTCGACAACAAAACCTGGCTTGCCGCCTTGGGCAAAAATGTCAGCCTGGCTTTAGCGTCTATATAACCGCGGCCTTTGATCAGCGCTGCCACCCGCCTGATTTTGCGCGGCGACATCCTGATGAATCTTAGAGTTGCTTTTGCTTCCATAAATTACAACCTATTTCAATGAGGTTGAACGATCGGTTAATTTGCCTGAGTGCCCACGATAAACACGGGTTGGGGCAAACTCGCCGAGCTTGTGACCGACCATGTTTTCGGTAATGTACACCGGGATAAACTTGTTGCCGTTATGAATCGCCAATGTATGTCCAACGAACTCCGGCGGAATTGTGGAACGCCGCGCCCAGGTCTTAATCACACGCTTTTCGCCGCTTTCATTAAGCGCTTGTATCTTCTTTGTCAAGCTTGGATCCAGGTATGGGCCTTTCTTTAAAGATCTGGCCATTAAATACCTCCCACTATCATCATCCGAGTCCTACTTCCGTCTTTTAATTATCATCTTATCAGAATGTTTTTTCTTACGAGTCTTCAGGCCTTTGGCTTTCTGACCCCAGGGACTACATGGGTGTCGTCCGCCCGAAGACCGACCTTCGCCGCCGCCCATCGGATGGTCGACGGGGTTCATTGCCACGCCCCTCACCGATGGTCTGATACCCAGCCATCGCGAACGACCGGCTTTACCCAGGGTAATATTCTCATGATCGATATTACCAACCTGGCCGATAGTCGCCCGACATTTCAGATGAATTAATCTGACTTCGCCGGAGGGCAGCTTAACATGAGCGTAATCGCCTTCTTTGGCCAATAGAGTCGCCATGGCACCGGCCGAACGCGCTATCTGTCCGCCTTTGCCAACCTTTAATTCGATATTATGAATTGTCGTGCCCATAGGAATCACCGACAACGGTAAAGTGTTGCCGACCGCGATATCGAGTTCATCGGTAGTCTTCACGACATCATCAACTTTCATATCCAGAGGCGCGATAATATATCTCTTCTCGCCATCAGCATAGAAAAGCAAAGCTATTCTGGCCGAACGATTGGGATCGTATTCGATCGACGCAACTCGCGCCGGAATACCGTTTTTATCGCGTTTAAAATCGATCAACCGATAATGGCGTTTGTGGCCGCCACCCTTGTGCCGGCATGTTATCCGGCCGGTATTTCCCCTGCCACCATGTTTTTTCAGCGGCCTGAGTAAGCTTTTTTCAGGAAAGCCATGCGTTATATCCGCAAAATCAGACACCGTCATAAAACGGCGGCTGGGAGTAATTGGTTTGAATTTTTTCATGCCCATTTATCTGCCTCAAACACTCTCAAAAATGTCTATTGAATCGCCCTCATTAAGCCTGATAATGGCTTTTTTCCAGTTCGAGCGCCGACCTTCATAACGACCTAATCTTTTGGCTTTGCCTTTGACATTGATTGTCTTGACATCAAGCACTTTCACCGAAAAAGCTGTTTCGATTGCTTTTTTAATCTCAATCTTGTTTGCCTGAGGGTGAACTTTAAATACATAGCGATTTTCGTTATCCCTGAGAATCGTACCTTTTTCAGAGATGATCGCCTGGTAAATTATTTCATTTGCTGTTCTCACTGGCCAAACACCTCCTCTATTTTCTGTAAGGCATCAGGGGTAATCAACACATGCTCGGCCCAAATCAGATCGAACGGATTAACAAGTACCGACCGCTTCACCGCCAAGCCTTTGATATTACGGCATGATCTCGCCAGATGTTCGGTCTTGCCCTCAAACAGCAGCAGGACCCTTTTTTGATATACATCATGACTTTTCATGAAATCGGCCATTGGCTTGGTTTTAATCTCAGTCAATTCGGGCAGATCGACAACCCGGATGTTGCCTTGATTCGCCGCATTTGAAAAAGCCGAACGGATTGCCACTTTTTTGAATTTCTTCGGAACAGGTCGGTAGTATTCTCTTGGATGAGGTCCAAAAGCGACACCGCCGCCTTCCCAGATCGGGGATGTGTTGGTTCCGGCCCTGGCTCTGCCGGTGCCTTTTTGACGCCATGGCCGTTTGCCACCGCCACGAACCATAGCCCTGGTCTTTGTCGAGGCTGTCCCCTGCCGCAGATTGCGCCGGTAACCGACCACATATTCGTGAAGCAGGTGTTCCTTTACATCTGAATTGAACAGAGGACCATCCAACGGCCTGCTCTCTTTACTATTTCCTTTTACATCAAATACTTTTGCTTCAGCCATTGTCATCACCTACGCCTTAACTATCTTTACCAGGCCGCCGGGCTTGCCGGGGACCGCGCCGCGGATCAATATCAGATTATGCTCTGGTTCAATCGAGTTGATTTTCAGGTTTTTAACGGTAACCTGTTCATTTCCCATATGGCCGGACATCTTCATACCTTTCCATACCCTTGAAGGATAAGATGATTGCCCGATTGAGCCCGGGGCACGCAGTCGATCCGACTGGCCATGTGTTTTGGGGCCGCCGGCGAAACCATGACGTCTTACCGTACCCTGGAAACCAAGCCCTTTCGAAACGCCGGTTACGCGAACCCTTTCACCCGGCAGGAATAACTCGACATTTAAAGTATCGCCGACTTTATATTCCACATCCGGGGAAATATTTAATTCGCGAATATACCTGCGCGCCTCGAGATTGGCTTTTTTGAATTGTCCATCGGTGGGTTTATTGACCAGTTTCTTTCGGATTTCACCGAAAGCGACTCGAACCGCATTATAGCCGTCTGTTTCTTTGGTTTTAACAGCCAGCACAGAATGCGGATCCGCTTTGATCACGGTGACAGGAACCATGTTGCCCGCTTTGTCGAACACCTGGGTCATTCCCACCTTTATTCCAAACAACGTTTTCATCTTAATGTCAGATCCTTAAACTTTAATCTCAACGTCAACACCAGCCGGCAGGTCAAGTCTCATCAGTGAATCCACGGTTTGTGGATTGGATTCGTAGATATCGATTAGCCGTTTATGAATTCTGGTCTCGAACTGTTCCCGTGATTTTTTATCTACATGCGGCGAACGCAATACCGTATAAACCGTTCTTTTAGTCGGTAATGGAACCGGGCCGGCGATTTTTGCGCCGGTACGCGTGACAGTATTCACTATTTCCGTGGTTGAACGGTCCAGCGCGACATGGTCGTACGCCTTCAGTCTAATTCTTATTTTTTGACTTTCCATAATCTCTTACTCTATGATTTCTGCGACAACGCCGGCGCCGACCGTGCGACCGCCCTCGCGGATAGCGAAGCGGAGCTCTTTCTCCATCGCGATCGGGGTGATCAACTCACCGGTTATCGTTACGTTATCTCCCGGCATTACCAT
>JAAEQD010000142.1 GCA_024231855.1 Candidatus Zixiibacteriota bacterium | reverse complement strand
CTCTTCGCTTGATCCGGAAGTAATTGATATAGGGACCGAGACATCGACACCGAACTGATCCGGTACATAGACCGAGTCAATAGTAAATGTTGAGTCGCCATTATTGGTTATTGTGACAGATGCGGAATCTGTCCGGTTGATCTTCAGGGTTCCGAAATCGATCGACAACGGATCAATTATTATTGTCTGTACTAACTGGATCCCGATGCCCTGTACTGTTACACGATACTGGGGAGCCTGAAAATCGTTGCTCGAGAAGCTGATACTGTCCACCATGGTTCCAAGGGAATCCGGAGCGAAAATAACCGTGAACGCAGCGGAATCTCCGGGTGCTATCCCGGAATGTGATGACGGTGTTATACTGAATGGATCTGCAATAGATGCTGATGTGATGTTCAGATTGACGTTTCCGGTGTTCCTTATATATATTGTTATTGTATCTGAACTGAAGGCTGATGTGGAATCGAAAGAAAATTGTACTGCCCCTGATGTAATGAATGGTCCGGAGCTGAATCCCGTGAGCCCTATTTTCGCAAGCGAGTCTGCCGGATCATTGCTGACTATAGACAGGGAATCCAAGTATAGCCCGAGTGTATCCGGCTCGAATGTTACATTAAAGGTTGCACTGTCTCCCGGAGCTATATTGTCGAACGATATCGAATCAGTACTGAAGCAATTCGGAGCTGTGATTTCATAAATATCGAGAAACGTGGTCCCGTCATTTGTTATTATCACCGATATCTGAGAACTTGAACCGAGGGACACTGAATCGAAATCGAGGTTTGTCAGGGTTGTATCGGCAAATGCAAATATCGCATGATCGGCGGCTTTGGCAAGGCATTCATATCCCAGTACTATGACAGGATCGTCCGGATCGCTGCTTGTGACGATAAGCGTGCCTCCGAAATTCGCCAGAGAATCGGGGCTGTATTTGAGTTTTACGCTCAGGCTGTCGAACGGGGGTATGACAGTCGAATCGGCAAGATCCGGCATAGTAACTACATCCTGTGAAGAGGAAATGCTGTAGACTGTCAGACTGTCATTTCCGGTGTTCTTTATTGATACGAACTTAAATGAACTAAATCCTACCATCGTGGTGTCGAAATTTATAGAAGTCGGACTGACAGAAATATAAGGTCTCTGGAATCCGTATCCTGTGACATAATACGAGAGGGCATTGCTCAGGCTGTCGTTGCTGTAGAAGTAGATCGAATCGGCATAGATTCCCGAATCCGGCGGTGTGAAGATCACGGTCACATCCGAGCTGTCGCCCTCATCAAGAGCAAAATTCGTAGGATCGATCTCAAAACCGGTTGGTGTAACCGTACTTGTTACAAAGATATTAGTAGCGCCGATATTCTTGATACTAAAACTAAGAGTATCGGAATTACCTACATTGGTTGTGTCGAAATCCAGAGAATCAGGATTGGTTGTCAGACTCGAAGTAAACTGGTCGATTGAGAAGACGGTGACTGCATTGTCATTAAGACCGGTTGAATATAAAAAATCATTATAAGGGCTTATTGAAACATCATAGACACCGTCTAATCCATCCACACCGTTAATTCCATCTTGAACTATACCTGAATAAGATAATACTCCGGTATCGGTATTTCTGCTGAAGATAGAAATTGCATCGTCTACAGTTCCAGCTCCGTAAATATATTTTCCATCAGGAGATATCATTAGACCATTTGAAGCTTCTAAACCATCAATCCCCAGAGTATCATCCTTGTAATACTCGACAAAGCTTAAGGAACCGGAAGATCTGTCTCTTGAAAAAAGTGAAATGGTATTACTTACTTGCGTACATATATAAATGTGCTTATTATCTGGGCTGATTATTATTTGTTTGGGGCCATCTAATCCCAAATCACCATCAATACCGTTTTTCAGAGTATTCTTATAATTTAACTCTCCAGTAGTAGAGTTTCTATTAAAAACAGTAACTGCATCGTCTACGGCACCAATGGAATATACAAATTTGCCATCTAAGCTTAGAATAACACCGTAAGCTTCATCTAAACCGTCAACTCCGTTAATTCCATCTTTATGAACCTCAATAAAACTCAACTCACCATTTGCTGTGTTGCGGCTAAAAACTGATATGGCATTATCATATCTGCCTGCAGAATATACATGTGATCCATCAGGGCTTATTGTAAGATCGACAATCTCATCTAAACCGTCAACACCATTTACACCGTCTTTATATACAGTTACATATGTTAATTCACCAGTTGTTAAGTCACGATCGAATACAGCTATTGCATCGTCTGTTGATCCTGCAGCATAGAGAAACCGACCGTCGGGACTAATAACAGTAAGACGCACATAGTCTAAACCGTCAACACCATTTACACCATCAGATACATTTTCAACAAATGTCAAAGCTCCTGTAGTCTGATTAATACTAAATACTGCTATTGCGTCTTCGCTCCCTCCTGCGGCATATAAATACTCTCCGTCAGGGCTGATGCATGATCGTAACACGCCAGATAATCCATCAACACCTCCGACACCATCCTTTTTGAATTCAACAAAAGTCAGCGTTCCTGCATTTGGGAGGGAGCCGATGCCATTAATGGTGAAGACGAGTGACGAATTAGCAGTATCGGTTGTTGCAAATGTCAGAGTGCCGGATATATCGCCGGTTACCTTCGGAGAAAATTTTACTATAAATGTTACGCTGCTGTCT
>JAAEQD010000141.1 GCA_024231855.1 Candidatus Zixiibacteriota bacterium | reverse complement strand
TATACGTTTACTTTCGATGAAAGCGGGACGATCATCGATGTGCGAGGCAAGGTTATCCCGGACGCGGCTGGCGCTGCTGAACCGGGTAAAGCTATCAGCAAGGAAAAAGCGTTAGATACGGTGATTCCGATTATCGAAGATAACGGTCTTGAAATCGTTGATGAGAAAGCTTCATACCTGGCAGTAATAAAGATTCACGAAAAGTATTACAAAGCCTGGGTTTTTTATCTGGTGACCGACACCAAGCCAAAATCCATTCCTTCACTTTGGGTGGTCCGTGCCGTTAACGGCAAACTGATGGTAGCGGAGGAGCGGTTTATCGATACCGATCAATATGATTTGGTAGATATGACGCCAATAGATAAAATATATGACTACGCGAAAACCCATAAGGAGACAGGTTTTATTTATCCTGAGCATGAACTCATCCAAAGAGGCTTTAAAAAGCATACGTATTGTACAGGCGGAGTCACTGAATTATTCGATGTGGCATTCGAAGGTGTCAGGATTCATAAGGCGAAGGTTCGGGTCAAGCTCAATATGGATGGCGATGTTATACAATTCAAGGGAAGCATGGATCCACAAATTAGACTGATCGATACCGAGCCATCGATATCAGCCGATCAAGCCGAAAAACTTATCTACTCTAAACATGAAAATTACGATAAGAAAAATGTGGAACTAGCGATTATCAAACATCAGGATAAATATTATCTAACCTGGATAGTTCGACGACTCGGGTTAATCTATCAAGTCGATGCTCATTCAGGTGATGTTTTAGAGAAGCATTCAAGTCATCATCATTAAAGAAGTAAAAGTTGATTGCCGCGAAACCAGATTGCGCCGGTAAGACAATAATCCGATAAAATAAAAAGCCAGGTCACAATACATAGCAACCCGGCTTAACATCCACTACTATTTGATATTATTTATTTACTTATCTTCTTTATCGTCGACCACCTCGAAATCGGCATCGACCGCGCCGTCATCCTTGCCTTTCGTGTCATCAGTAGGCTGTTCGGCTCCGGGCGGAGGTTGTTCAGCTTGCGGACCGCCTTCGGCTCCGGCGGCTTGCTGCTGGGCTTGTGCTTGCTGTTCGGCGGTGGCTTGCTTGTATATCTCCTCGGCCAGCTTATGTGAGGCAGTCATCATCTCCTCGGTGGCCGCGTTTATCTGCTCGACATCATCGGTTTTCAGGGCCTCGCGGCATTTCTCGATCGCCTGTTCGACTTTGGTTTTGTCCTCGTCGGAGAGCTTGTCGCTATGTTCTTTCACTGATTTTTCGGTGGCGTAGATTGTGCTATCGGCCTTGTTTTTGGCCTCGATTAATTCTTTCTGCTTTTTGTCTTCATCGGCATGCACTTCGGCGTCTTTTTTCATCTTATCGATTTCGGCATCGGAGAGGCCCGATGATGATTCGATCTTGATCGATTGTTCTTTGCCGGTGCCGAGGTCCTTGGCGAAAACGTGCATGATACCGTTGGCGTCGATATCGAATGTCACCTCGATTTGCGGCATACCCCGCGGCGCCGGTGGAATGCCCACCAAGTCGAACCGTCCCAGGGTGCGGTTATGAATCGCCATCTCCCGCTCGCCCTGCAGCACGTGAATTGAAACTGCCGGTTGATTATCGGCGGCGGTGGAGAATACCTGTGTCTTCTTGGATGGGATAGTCGTATTACGATCGATCAGCTTGGTGAAAACAGCGCCAAGGGTTTCGATACCCAGAGACAGGGGAGTAACATCCAGAAGCAGCACGTCTTTAACATCGCCGGCCAAAACGCCCGCCTGGATAGCCGCGCCTATTGCCACGACTTCATCGGGATTGACTCCTTTATGCGGGTCGCGGCTGAATACATCCTTGACCACCTCCTGCACTTTCGGCATGCGGGTCATCCCGCCAACCAAAACCACCTCATGGATATCGCCGGCGCTCAATTTGGCATCGGCTATGGCTTGACGGCAGGGTTCGATTGTCCGCTGAATCAGGTCATCACAGAGCTGCTCGAACTTGGCCCGGGTCAGGGTCAAATCGAGATGCTTGGGGCCGCCCTGATCGGCGGTGATAAACGGCAGGTTGATATTGGTCTGCATCGTGGATGACAGTTCGCACTTGGCTTTCTCGGCGGCCTCTTTCAACCGCTGAAGGGCCATCTTGTCCTGACGCAGATCGATACCCTGTTCTTTCTTGAACTCATCGGCCAGATAATCGATAATCCGCTGGTCGAAATCATCGCCGCCCAGATGGGTATCGCCATTGGTCGATTTGACCTCGAAGACGCCTTCGCCCAACTCGAGTATCGAGACATCGAAGGTGCCGCCGCCCAAGTCGTAGACCGCGATTTTCTGGTCTTTCTTCTTCTCCAGCCCGTACGACAGCGAGGCCGCGGTCGGCTCGTTGATAATGCGAAGCACTTCCAGCCCGGCGATCTCGCCGGCATCCTTGGTGGCCTGACGCTGGCTGTCGTTGAAATAGGCCGGCACCGTGATAACCGCCTGGGTGACTTTCTCGCCCAGGTAATCCTCGGCCGCCTTTTTCAGGTACTGAAGTATCATCGCCGAAATCTCCGGCGGGGCGTAGTCTTTGTCGTGAGCCACTACCCGGACGACATCATTGGGGCCGGATATGATCTTGTACGGCACGATTTTCTCTTCCGAGCCCACCTCGGCGTGACGGCGGCCCATGAACCGCTTGATCGAGAAGATCGTGTTTTCGGGGTTGGTTATCGCCTGACGTTTAGCGGTCTGGCCGACCAGCCGTTCGCCGGATTTGGTGAACGCCACCACTGATGGCGTAGTCCTTGAGCCATCGGCATTTGGGATCACATTAGCGTCCCCGGCCTCCATCACTGCCACGCATGAATTGGTGGTGCCGAGGTCAATTCCTATTACTTTTCCCATTTTATCTAAACTCCTTATTATCTGCCGCCGGCCTGAAAAGCCGGCAAAATAACACTCAAACTAATAAATTTATAGAAACAGGGAATTATATAAGGTATTTGGGGCGGAAACGCAAGCGGGAAAGGATTGCAAAATATTATTTTACTCTTGACATTGATGACAACCGATTACATATTAATATAACGGGTTTAAACGTAATCTTAGTCAGTGTAACGTAAATGATTAAATGCTACAACTTTAACCTATAATAAAGTATTAGAAATACAAAGAAGGTTGAGCTTAAATTGTGCGAATTCGAAATTATAGATTGATTAGAATTGAATTCGTAATTATTTTTGTACTTATGATTATGAATTGTGCCGTAAATAACAAGAATTTAATCGATTACCCACCCAAGAACACTTATAAGTATTCTGAAAACATTTTAATTAACTACGAAATATTGGGAGAAGGGGCAAAAACCATAATTTTCCTTCATGGATTTGGTGCTTCTTTATACAGTTGGAATGATATTAAGTTCCTATTTCCCGCGACTGAATATAGATTATATTTAATAGATTTAAAGGGCTTTGGATATTCATCAAAACCGCATGATAAAAAATATACAATAAACGAACAATCCAAGATTATTGCAAAATTCATGGAATCTAAAGCTCTTGAAAACGTTACTTTGGTTGGTCATTCATACGGGGGCGGCGTAGCCTTGCTTACGCAGTTAAGATTTCTAGATAATCCAAAGATAATCACCAAATTAATTTTATTAGATTGCGCCGCTTATCCTGATGATATACCGTCATTTATCGATGTGCTAAGGAATCCGATTCTGAATTTCATTTCATTAAACTTAATTTCGGCCCATTATAGAGCTGAATTTACACTAAAAAGAATCTTTTATGATTTGAACAAAGTAACAAAAGAAAAAATACTACAATATGCAAAGTTCTTCAGTATAAATGGCGCAAAGTATTCATTTACTCAAGCTGCAAAACAAATTATCCCTGAAGACTATGAAAGAATCTTACAATCCTATAGTGAAATTGAAACCAATACCTTGATAATATGGGGCGAGAAGGATACAGCTATTCCCTTTAAATATGGGAAAAAACTTCACGAAACATTGCCAAAATCGCAACTAGAAATTATAAAGAAATGCGGCCATGTTCCGCATGAAGAAATGCCTTTACAAACATATAAATTAATGGAAGCCTTTTTAGGAGGTACAAAATGATTAGTTCTTATCGTATACTAATTCAATTATATGGGCCACTTATTATGTTCATTATATGTATCGTTTCCTTATTTTTCTTAAGAATGAATGAGGAAAACGGAAAAATTAGTATAGGATTTGAGCATTTTGGATTGAAAATACCAGTAAAGAGTGCTGGAGTTATTAGAATCCTTGTAGTTCTTATAGCTTTATGTTTTTTAGCAATGTATTTGTTTATTGATTATTCATCTTTTTTCCCAAAGAAATTTAAAATGGATGTGTATTTCGATGATGAAGGTATACAAGAAACATTAAAAACTTACAGTGATTCAGAATTAGAAAAATTAGATATTATTAAAGATTTCAAATCGTATCAAGCAGTATATTATGACGACTTGGACCTCGAATTGCAAAAAATACTTTCTTTAGATAAATTCTTTGCTTTAGAGCTAAAAGATATTTATAGCGAAGGGGAAACAACATTTATTATAAAGAAAGTTGATGGTTTACAAAATTACTATCTTGAAGAGTCTATTGGAAAGCTAAAACATGTTCTTAAACAACCAGAAAAGCCGGAGATTTATTTTACTAGTATTTTTGAAAAAGTAAAATCTCCTAATGATCATATTGAACCAACGTTGATTGATGTTTATATTAAGCAGGAGATATTACTCAAACCAAAATTTATACAATTACTAGCCGAAAATTACACATCAAAAAATGGTAAAATTTTCCATCATACTTTGTATGGCGCTACGAAAGTGAAATTCTTGCCGTTCCCAAGATATGGTCATACAATTTATTTATTTGAAATAGAGAATGTTGGATTAATCCCTATTGGCTATGCCGTATATCGCGATGGCACCTAATTGCCAGCTGTGGATTAATTTTTAAATTATAATTCTTTGATAATAATATTATAAGTTTATTAATTACTAGCAAAGGTTTGTTTTATGGGCAATTTGAGGATGGTTAGAATATCTGGCGAGTATAATGCTGCTTTCAAAAATATTGGCGATAAAGCTCTCCGCTTAATTGAACTGAAGCGCAAGGGCTATAATGTACCTGATGGCATCATATTATCAGTTGATTTTTTTGATGAAATTGTTGATTCTAAAAAACTCGAGATTATAGAAATGCTATTATTAGATTCAATAAACAAGGCAGATATAAATATAGAGAAAAAAATTATAGATTATTTAAAGGAGAGTACATCAGAGGAAATTGATACTAAGAACGAACTGAATAATCATATTCTAGCGATTGAAGATTATTCTAGTAATATTAGGTATGCAGTTCGTTCAGCGGCTATAGGCGAAGACAGTAAAAATACATCATTTGCGGGTCAATATAAAACGATTTTAAACGTATGCCCAAAGGATATATGGAATGCGGTTTTTGAATGCTACTCTTCTTGGTGGAATTATCAAGCAATTGCTTATAGAAAACAAAACAATTTAAGATATTCAAGCCCAAAAATGTCGATTATAATTCAAAAGCTGGTTTTTCCTGAATTTGCTGGCGTCATTTTCACTAAGCATCCTGTATTTAATGATAAGAGAATAATAATTGAAGCAATTCAGGGGATTGGAGAAAAACTGGTTTCTGCACAAGAGACGCCTGCAAGGTGGGAAATTGATCCAAACAACAGAAATTTAATTCAATTCACAGAAAATCCTACAAATAGTATTTCCGAGAATAACTTTTTTTATCTTGATAACATTGTTAGAACTGTAATCAAACTTAAAAAAGATTTCGGAAATGAGCTTGATATTGAATGGGCTGCGAAAGACAATCAATTATATATTTTGCAGGTGAGGCCCATAACTACTTCGCATCTTGATAATTCTATAAATGAAATTACAGAAAATGTATATGCCAGGTCAATAGTGGAAGATCTATGGTCAGATCGTATGAGCAATATTACAAGTTCAATAATTTTCGAAGAATTTTCGGATCTATATACTTATAAAAATACTCTCCGAAAGCTAAGACTCCATAATATTGCAGATGGTAAATCTATACAAGTGATAAATGGGTACGGTTATCTAAGCGCTCACACAATTGCCAAACTATTAAATCTTATACCTAAATTTTTACGAGTAAGGGAAATAGAAAACGTTTTTCCGCCATTTATTAAAAATAGAGTATTGCAGCAAGAATTTAAACTACTAAATATAATAAAGATTTTACCATATACGCCCTTACTTCTAAATGATTTGGCCATAATACCAATATTTACGCGTAATCTATTAAAAAGACATTTGGATCGTATCGAATCAGAGTTAAATAATGTTGATTTGGAATTATATAAATCTAATGAGTTTTCCTTTTATAGAGAGGAATTAGAACGCATTTTGATACTCTTAAGCAAATTACAAATACGTAACCAATGGGGATATGGAAATGCAACAATTTTCACTTGGTTTTTTCATCATTTAGCCGTAAAAATATTCGGCAAGAAACAAGAATGGGTTCTGAATCATATCAATAATCTACCTGAAAACGTAACTTCTGATTTGCAGGTTCGTTTATTAAAGATTTGTGAAGCCAGTGATGAAACAATTAAGGAAAATATCCTCAATGTTTCAAAAAGAGCGGATTTGTTGAGAAAATTAGATACAACATTTCGTAATCACGATTTTACAGTTCTATTTAGAAAATTTCTAAAGGATTTCAAGTATCGCTCTCCAAATAGAGATTTCATTCATCCTCGATGGGATGAAAAACCAGAATTAGTATTAGATTTATTGGAAATTATGATAAAGAATGTAAATAGTGAACAAAGTATTGCTCAACGACTACCTAATAAGGATGGTTTTTTTTCTTTAAAGAATCTGCTTAGCATCGTTCCCCTAGCAATTGTAAAGCGTATGGCAAAAAGCTTCTTAGCTCTCAGAGAAGATTTAAGATTCGGTTTAGATAAAGTATTTTATAGAATTCGTAAATTATTGCTCTCAATTAATAACCATAATCATTTTAATGAAATAAAAGAAATTAAAGATGGCATATTCTTTTTAGAGTTGAATGAATTAAGAAGCATTTTATTATATGAACGTAAACCTACAGAATTTGTGTCCTTAATAGAACAAAGGATTAAAAGCTGGAAAACAGAACAGAATCAATCCCCTCCTTTCTATGTTAAGATTGTTAATGATAATGTGATAGATTTAACTTCCCCAAGTGCTAATAATAAAAGGATTGCTGGTATTTCAGCTTCGCCAGGAATAATTGAAGGTACAGCTAGAGTGATATTTAATGAGTCAGAATTCACTGAATTAAGGGAGGGCGAGATATTGGTAGCTCATAATACTGATCCGGGTTGGACTCCACTTTTTAGAACTGCTGCCGGTGTGGTTGTTGAAATGGGCGGGATCTTAAATCACTGTGCTATTATAGCCAGAGAATATGGAATTCCTGCGGTCGTGGGTGTAACAGGCATAACTAGAAATATAAAGAATGGGTGGAAATTAAGAGTTAATGGATATACAGGAATTATTGAAATTCTTAATAATGGGAAATAATATTACATGTGCTGTTCGGATATTCCTACCCGACAGCCAAGTAGGGCAGGTCTTTCCGAGACCTGCCAACTTAGGCAGGAGTCGGAGACTCCAACCCTACTGAAATCTCTCAATCAAATTCATACTTCGGCTTCGCGGGAGTCTGCTCCAGGCTGATCCGGCCGACTTGAATATCGGCGTAGGTGTAGTTTTCGCCTTTCATTGGCGAGCCATGCAGGCGTCGCAGCATGGTTAGCTGTCCGGTATGCGTTAAAGCATCGGCTACAGGCCCCTGAAACATACGCCCCAGCCCGTACTCGAAATTGATTGCCGATTCGAGGCCCTCATCGAACTTCTTCAGGGCCGCGAAAAACCGTTGGCATTCGCTTTGCCAATCTTTCGGCTTTGATGTATGCCATTTAACGTCGTTGGATATCATAGTGAAGGCCCAGTCGAACAGGTCGCTCATGTGAGCCAATATCTGTAAAGGTGTATTCGAGGTTGCCCCGGGAAGGTAATCCGCGAAAGATTCG
This sequence comes from Candidatus Zixiibacteriota bacterium, assembly GCA_024231855.1. Lineage (GTDB taxonomy): Bacteria > Zixibacteria > MSB-5A5 > UBA10806 > 4484-95 > JAAEQD01. The sequence continues at coordinate 36,633 of JAAEQD010000141.1, read as the reverse complement.
GGCGCCGTCCTGAGGGCTTTAGCCGCCCTGTAAGATAAAGTAGCGAGCGTGTGACGAAGCATTGCCAGATCGGTTTTATCCATGACTGTAATCCTCCTGAATTTTAAATTCCTAACTTTATCCAAATTCCGTGATAATTATGTCTACTCTCCCGTTTATAAACGTATTCACGTGCTGTAAGGTTTCACCACACGACACCACATGGCACAGGCCAGGGTGCCCCATCCCGCGGCCTCAAGCGCGGGGTGGGTTACTTAACCGCGTCAGATCTATGACTCTGCGAGATGTCGTTCCTTCCATCCTGAAGCATGGCGTAATAAGCGAATTCCCCTCTTGAGAGGGGTGCCCGAAGGGCGGGGTGTGTGAGCAGGTTAAATATCAACACGCTCCTAAATCCCCTCTCGAGAGAGGACTTTTTTAGCCTGGGTTTGATGAAAAAGTCAGGCGAGGAGCGGAGCGAGCGGCAATCTGTATATATGCTATTGTCAGAAGGGTGAAGATTTGAGATTAACATTACGATCAAACATCCAGAATGCTTCCCCACATGGGTCGCAAAGACAGTATTTGAGGTTTTTCAGCAAATCCGCTTGCGGTGGGATTTTCGCGCTTTGCAATCGGAAATAAAAAAATCATCCCAATATTTAACTTGTAAAAATTGGGCTTATCTATTACATATCTGTTATCGAAGTCCTAAATTTTTTGGCAAAAGCATCTTTGATGGACTGTGAAACGGATTACTTGAGTTAGATAATTACCCGCAGTGTTGAATAGGAGAAACAGTATGCCCTACGAGGTCACTGTTGATGAAGTGAATGAAATCATCCTGGTTCGGGTATGGGATTTTGCTACGCATAATGATCATCTAAACGCCAGGAGTGCAGCCGCTAAAATGTGTGACAAGCGACAATTTAAGAATCTGCTGATCGATCTCAAGGATCTTAAAACCGGCAAAGGTGTCACCATGATGAGTAGTTTCAGGTTTGGCGAAACCCTGACCAAAGAGGTATTGCCGGTAGATACCAGGATCGCTCATGTTATGCCAAGTGATTCTGACGCTCATCGGGCCGTTCTTTACGCGACGAATGCGGCGAAGAAACAAGGTGGAGCGGTTAAGGATTTCGATACGCTGGAGGAAGCCTGTCAATGGCTTCTGTCCGAGCCGGGATAATGATCTCATGACTTAATCCATCATTAGCCAAATAGCAGGTCTTGCCGAGACCTGCTAATTTAGACAAACATCGGAGATTATCAAGCTGTTCTTTATTATTGAATAAATCCCTTATTTGCGTGTATGTAATATCGACAAACCGAAAGCGAAGTGGAGCGATGTTGAAAGGAGTAAATCGCGTTTCTGAAGCCCTTATTTGAAAAACATTGATAAAAGGAGAATTGCTATGAAGAAGACGATTATATCTCTGGTTTTGTGCCTGCTTATGGCGGCGCCGGCTTTGTGCGAAACATCTGTCTGGATCGCCCAAACGGACTCATCAGTAACTTATATCGGCGGCACTATTCACTTTCTGCGCGAGACTGATCTTCCTCTTCCACCGGAATTCGATAAAGCGTATGCAGAATCCGAAGTACTCGTATTTGAAACCGATCTTACCCAACTAAACAGTCCCGCCTTCGAACCGGCCTTGACAGCCAATGCAACTTATACTGATGGCCGAACACTTGACAGTGTTTTGTCTAACGAAGCATATATAAAGCTGGAAGAATACTGTACCGAAAACAGTATTCCCGTGGCTGATATAAACCAGTTTAAACCCTGGATGATCATGATGATGTTTATGGGAATGGAGATGCAAAAAAGGGGAATATTCCAGGAAGGCGTTGACGCTTTCTACTATAATAAAGCCATGGCTGACCTGAAATCCGTGGAAAAACTTGAAACGGTCATCGAACAGATCGAGGTCATAACAACTATGGGCGATGGGAATGAGAGCGAATTTATTATTTATAGTATTGATGATTTGATTAAGCTGGATGAGCTTTTCGATAAACTGGTTGCCGCCTGGAAAACCGGTGATATGGAGGGCCTGGGCGATATGTTCGTGAATGACGTAAAACGGGAATTCCCGAAACTGTATAAGTCATTGTTTGTCGATAGAAATAATAAATGGGTACCGAAGATCGAAAGGTTTCTTGCTGATCCCAAAACGGAATTCGTATTAGTCGGTACAGGCCACTTGGTTGGCGAGGATGGAGTAATAACCCAGCTTATAAAGCTCGGCTATAAGGTTGAAAAATTCAAATAGAGCGAAATCAATGGCAAGTAACTATTTCGTGTTTCTAAATACGAGGGGGGCAGGCTGGATTGACGGTAAACCCGCTTTAGAGCAGCCGTTCATCAACGGTCATTTTGAATACATGGGCAAGCTGGAAAACGAGGCAAGTTAGTCGTTGGTGGGCCATTCAGGGATGAGAGCGGCGTGATGGCCGTATTGAAAGTCACCGGTCTTGAACAAGCCCGACAACTTTTCAATGATGATCCTATCTTACAAAATAAAATACTCGGGATTGAAGTGAAAGACTGGGAACCGGCCGTTACCGGCTATATTGGATCAGAGGGAGAATAGCCTGGCGCCCGGCGCATCGGCCGCTTACAGTGGGATTTTTACGAACAGCTTGTTGGGACCTGGCTTCCAATAAGCTGTACCCGTCAAACCGGATACTTGACGCACTACAGCCGAGAAAAAATATAGCGACCTTAATTTTATACTTGAAAAACCTGGCGTCTATCTTATATATTTACTTTGAGGTCCTAAATTCATAAGCAAAAAAAACACCATCGATGGACTGCGTGACGGATCATTCGAGTTGGTAAAACATCCCAGGGGCGAGATAGGGGGTAGGCCATGCCCTTCAAAGTCGCTGTCGATGAAGAGAATGAGATTGTCCAGATTCGGATTTGGGGTTTAGCTACACGTAATGATCATCTGGCAGCAAGGAGCGAAGCCGCGAAATTGTGCGATCAGCGTCGTTTTAGAAAGTTGTTGATCGATCTTGAATACCTTAAAATCCGCAAAGGTATTTCTATGATGGGTTGTTACAGGTTTGGCGAGTCCCTGACCCAGGGGATACTACCGATTGATATCAGGATTGCTCATGTGATGCCGGGCGATCCCGATGCCCGCCGAGCTGCTCTGTTTACTACGACTGTGGCGAAAAATCGAAGTGGAGCGATTCGGGAATTTGATACCTCGACTCAGGCAAGAGAATGGCTTCTGTCCTGATCGGATTAATGATCATCTGAAGTTACCGATCAATAAGTTGAAAGCATCGGTGGATATGCTTATCAATAAGCGGTCGGTACATGATTAATATTCATAAATTTGAGATAAACGTGCAGAATCCGGAGTATCTACTCAAGCTATTAATCATCTAAACCGAGAGTAACACCTGGTGACAAGCTATCGGAAATGTCCACGCTGCAATGAACCGATCGATATCAAATACTATACATGTATATACTGTTATGCCGAATTGGATAGCGATTCGGGCCCGGACGGGCAAAATGTTAAGGCCGATAATCTTATACAACCGATTGAGCGGTTGGTTGAAGAAGATGACCTGGTGGTGCTGACGACGCGTAATCATTTTGGCAATCTTAAAAAACCGGCCAAACTCGTTATCATTTCGTTTTGGGTTTTGATAGTAGTCGATTTTTTCACGATGCTCGCGAATATCAATCAACTAAAGATATTGAATGTTTTCGCGGATGGTTTTACGATTGGTGAAAGTGCTATTAATTCAAATGATCTTTGGATTGGGATAACAACTTCACTATGGCTTCTTACATTTATCATAGCTTCAACGGGATTTCTGGTGTGGTTTTATCGATCTTATAAAAATCTTGAAAAAGTTAAAATTTCTAAACTACAATTCACGGCCAAATGGACGGTTTGGGGATTCGTTGTTCCAATTGCTTCTCTTATAATACCATATCAAATCATGAAAGATATTTGGCTGAAAACATTCGAGCTGTATAAAAGGTCGGTGCCCTTAAGCAAGTCCGAATCGGTTAATAATTCTATACTGGGTTGGTGGTGGGGACTTTTCCTGCTTTCGTACTATTTTGGAAATATTGCTTCAAGGCTTATGCCAAATAATGAGACTATCGAGGGCTTGATTTGGTCGACCCAAATCGATTTAGCATGCAACATAATCGATATTCCCGCCGCTATCGTTTTGATAATACTGGTTAGTAAAATATCGACCTGGCAAAGGCAACTGGCCGATATAAAGTAATATCGCGCCGTGCCGATAGAGCCAAATTCAAACTATACTCATCTTATAAGTTCGGAACATGGCAGCCGGATTGAGTAACCCAAAATATATTTACGCTTGCCGATTGAGCGGATTTGTCCTATATCAGTTGCAGATGAACGCGGTTACGCGGTAATGTGAACCGAAAGGAATATCGCCGAATGAAAATCTATCTGGCCGGCCCGATGTTTTTGACCGAGGTGAAGAGTGCAAGGTTTGGCGGGATCGGGCCAAAGTCAGGCTGGTCAATCATGACTTAGTCGATCCGATGGTCAGGGATTATCGCGGTAGAACCGATGAGCATTATGTGGAAATAGTCGAGGAAGACAAAAAGGAAATAGATACTTGCGATCTGCTTTTGGTCAATCATACACGCCCCAGTGTCGGTACCTCGATGGAGATACTTTATGCCTGGGAGAGAGGTAAAAAGATTGTCACAGTTGTCGTCGGCAAAGATATCAGCCCCTGGATTATATACCATAGCGAGAAAATATTTCACGATCTTGATTCAGCGATTGACTACTTAAACGGCAAGTAAGGGAAGTACGTAAGTCCCGCCCTCCGGCCGATATCCCGGTCACCCGATATATAGTATGTGTCGAACATTTACTTTTTATCCAGGACGCGTCTGACGGTTCCGGCAATATCTTTTTTAAGGATCGGTTTCAAGACAAAAGCCTGTATCCCTGTTTTCTCGGCTCTTGCTTCATCGATAATCGCGCTAAATCCGGTGCATAAAATTATCGGAATATCCGATCTGATATTTTTAATCTCTAATGCAAGGTGTTCACCTGTCATTTTCGGCATCGTCATATCGGTAATTACAAGGTCGATTTTATCGGATTGGTTTTTGAAAAATTCCAGAGCTTCCAGGCTGTCGGTTTTAGTCACGACATCATATCCCAATGATTCGAGTATTAGTTTTCCTATTTCCACTATAGGTTTCTCATCGTCGATAAAGAGAATACGCTCAGTGCCCGTAGGGATTCTTTCCTCCGCCCTCAATTCGGATTTGAATCGTCTTTCAATAGTAGGCAGAAAGATATTAAAAGTAGTGCCTTCACCAAGTTCGCTATAGACGGTGATCAAGCCGTCGCAGCTTTTCACAATTCCATGAGTTACAGACAATCCCATGCCGGTTCCTTCGCCTTTTTCCTTGGTCGTGAAAAACGGATCAAAAATCCGATCCAGCGTCTGGCGCGACATGCCATGCCCGGCATCACTCACCGATAACTTCAAGTAAGGTCCCGGTGTTAATCCCGGATGTTTGGCGATGAAATCAGGACCAAGTTCAGTATCGACAAGTTTGACCTCGAGTACGCCGCCTTTTTCGCGCATGGCATGCGCCGCGTTCGTGCACAGGTTCATAAATACCTGGTGGATTTGAGTCGGATCCGTTAAAACCGCGGCTTCGCTTCTGATATTATGACGAATTTCGATCGTGGAGGGCAGTGATGCCCTGAGTAAGTTGAGAGCCTCTTCGGCTATCAGTTTTATCTGAATCGGCTTTTGGTGCTGTTCGCTCTGGCGGCTGAAGGCGAGAATCTGCTGTACCAGGTCTTTCGCCCGGTCGCCACCCTCTATTACTCGTTGAAGATATTCGTGAATCGGAGTATCTATTTCGGTATTATTCATCGCGATTTCAGTGTAGCCGATAATACCAGCCAAAATATTATTGAAATCGTGGGCGATACCGCCGGCCAGGGTTCCGATTGCCTCCATCTTTTGTGCCTGACGAAGTTGCTCTTCAGTCTGCTTGCGTTCGGTGATATCACGGAGGGTTCCTTCGATTCTGATCGGCTTTCCCGATTTATCATAAATGATATGGCTATTATGTGAAACGGATATTTTATGACCGTTCTTTGTCAGTAAATTAATCTCGTAATCATTAACGCTGCCCTCACGAAGTAATGTCTCCGCCAATTCAAATCCTTCGGCCTGGTCAACGTAAATATCTGTTACATTTCGGCCAATTAGTTCTTCCGATTTATATCCCGAAAAGGCCAAACATGAAGGCGAAAGATCGGTAATATCGCCTTTCATATCGGTTTGGAAATAGAGATCTACGAATGATTCAAATACGGAACGGTATTTCTCTTCGCTTTCCATCAACGCTTTTTCGGCCTGTTTACGTTTGGTTATGTCCAATTGAAGGGATAGTTTGGAAACCAATCCGTCTACATGATATACAGGGGTATCTACCATGTAATACCAGTTATTATCTTTAGCGCTTTGCTTTTCCCGTCTTATTGTTTCGCCATTAAATACCCTATCCCCGGTGCACCGGGGGCAGACATCGTCTCTATCATGGAGCGATTTATAGCAAGACTTGCCGGTAGCATCATATCCGAGTTTTTCGATAAAGCTCTGGTTCATGAATTCTATCTTGTAATCCTGAGAGCATATTAGCACTTGCCCGTCAAACGCGGCCACGATAGCCCGGTACTTTTCTTCGCTTTCTTTTAGCGCCTCCTGTGAATTTTTCTGCTCGGTAATATCTAAATGAAGGGCCAGTTTAGAAACCGATCCGTCTACATGATAAATGGGGGTATTTACTTCGTAATACCATCTCTTATTCTTAGCGCTTTGCGCTTCCCGTCTTATTGTTTCGCCTTTAAAAACTCTATCCTCGGTACACCAGGGGCAGATATCATCCCTATCATGGAGCGCTTTATAACATAGCTGGCCGGTTGCATCAAATCCGATATGTTCGATGTAGCGCCGGTTCATGAATTCTATTTTATAATCCTGAGAGCATATAAGCAATTGCCCGTCAAACGCGGCTACTATAGCCCGGTACTTTTCCTCGCTTTCCCTTAGCGCTTCTTGAGATTGTTTTTGCTCGGTAATATCCAAATTCATTGAAACCATGTATTTGGCTATACCATGTTCTTTTATCGTGACTCCCGTATACTGAATCCAAACAGTTTCCCCGCTATTTGCTAAGAAATTTCCTTCATCAAAATGCTCTACCAGACCGGAATTGAAGGCTTTCTTGTAAGATTCAAATCCACTCTTTATTTTATCGGGCTGCAGTATTAAGTCATAGTAAGGCCGACCGATCAATTGGTCTTTTGAGTAGCCATAGATTTTACAATAAGCCGGGTTGACATATTGATATATCCCATTTTTATCGGTTATGCAAATCCCTAAAGGCAAATTATCCCAGATCGCGGCGAAATGAACGTTTTCAGGTAATGGTTGGTTTTTAATAACGGACTCTTCTTGTATGTCGGGCTTATGGTTTTCCTCCGGATCCCGCTGTGCCATAAGATCACGGAGATTATTCAACTCGTCGATAAGTTGTTTCTTGGTTTTATATTCATCTTTCATATTTACAACTCCATCAAAATAAATTGTCTTCGATAATTAATAAACTATTTATTCTATATAGTCGTCAATACAATTTATCAGTTTATCCAATAAATGATAGATATAACTATTTATGAATGATCAATATTTACTGTAAAGATAACTACTATATGCCGACCTATTGGTTTAAATTTAGTATAATGATGCTTTAACCGAAGTTAAAAAGACTTATTGCCGGGATTGAGAAACGGGTTGATATTCTCCTTTTAGCACTTCACGCGAATTACCGGGAACATCATCCGCCTGATCTTGTCGGTAGCGATAATCCCGATTGTCAGGAAAACAGCTTGTAATAATTGAATATCATGTTAATTTAATAAGTATGGATAATGACGCTCGCGAAGATGCCGCTTCGGCGCCTTTCGATAACTGCAGTTTTCCGCCGCCGGATTTTCTGAAGATAACCGGGGATAAAAACCTTTCGGCAATACTGGTCGAACGCTGGGTCGAGATCAATCGTTGCCTTCAATCGGATGCTCATCTGGCTGGGATTATCCTGATGGGAGGTATACTCGAGGCGGTGTTTTTGGCGATCGCCCTGAAATTCCCCGGGCAAGCCCGCGAATGCGAGTCGGCGCCTCTGGATAAGAATGGCAAGATCAAGAAAATCCGCGATTGGACCTTAAACGACCTGATTAATGTCGCCTATGATTGCGACTGGATCCGTCAGGATGCCGCCAAGTTTGGTCATTTGCTCAGAAAATACCGCAACCTCGTCCATCCCTGGGAGCAGTTAACCAGCGAAAATGAAACGCCTTCAAAAGATGACTGTAGTGAATGCTGGAAGACTGTGAGATCATCGTTGTATGATCTGGAGAAGTTGGAAAAACCATCTAATTAGAAGTGGAGCGGATAATTAATACAGATTACCGCGTCACTTCGCTTTTCGCAATGACCAGCTATTACTTACGCCGTCACCAACCTGTGCACCGTTATCTCCGAACGGGCGCCGATTCGTATCTGTGGACCCCAATAGCCGGTGCCTCGGCTGACATAGATTCGCGTGTTTTTATACTTATGCGATCCCGATAAATACGGCTGCATTAAGGCTACCAAAAAATGATAGGGGAAGTACTGACCGCCGTGAGTATGACCGGATACAACGTAATCGAAGCCCGCCCTGGCAGCCGCGTAGATACTTTTAGGTTGATGCGCCAGCAGGATTTTAGCGTGGCAATCGGGCGCGCCATACATCGCCTTACGGGGATCGGAAATATGGTCGCGGCTGAATTGCCCGCCGCCGGGATCGGTAACGCCGCCGATTAAGAGCCGTCCATCGCCGCTTTCAATAACTTTGTGTTCGTTTACCAGATTAGTAAATCCCAGGCGGTTGGTTTCATCGAGCCACTGCTGAACGCCGGCATAGTATTCGTGATTGCCGGTGACGAAATACGAACCGTGAGCGGCTTTCAGATCGGCCAACGGCGCCATATCGTCGCGATGTCGATTGACCGAGCCGTCCACCAGGTCGCCCGTGATCGCGATCAGATCCGGTTTGAGATCATTTACCATATCAACCACGATCTGTATAAACGGCCGCCTGATAGTATGGCTGACATGTATGTCGGTCAGTTGAACGATCCGGAACCCATCGAGGCCGGCCGGTAGATTCGCGATCGGCACATCGACCTCGACTATATCGGGCTTGCGCCTGGCCTGGTACATGCCATAGCCGATCATCGAACCGGTAACGCCCAGTACGCCGATATTAATCGAATTGGTCAAAAGCTGACGCCGGGCGGGATCAACTAGATGACCCGGATTTGAATTCGAGCCCAATCCTACTATTTGAATTAATTTATAACCGGCCCACCCTAAAATAAAAGCCAAATCCTTGAAGACAACAATTGCGAATAATAATGTGAAAAAGCCAAAACCCAGATAGCCTATCCGGGCTATCTTACTTGCCAGGTTGCTGCCGATTCCCAGGATTTGTAGAGTAAGCGGCATAAACGGCAAAGCCATTACAACAAAAAGAATGCTCCAGAGGAGGATATTAATTGGCAAACTGAAAGCTGCCGGGACAATCAGCCGCCAACCGATATAGCCAAACATCAACAAGAACACTATTAGTACTATTACGAAAAACGACATTGTTACCTCGCGTGTTTAAACGTATTCACCAATCTATCAGTTTCCGATTTTAACACATCGAATTATACTTTAAAAGTTTTATTTCGAATCGATGGCACATTGTTTGATAGTATCATTCAATTCTCCCGTATATTTTTTAGTTGATGTATTCGAATAGTTGATTATATTATAATCATACAGTACTTGATTTTCTAGCAATTGATATTTATCTTTGGAGGATGCAATGAAAAGCATTATAACTGTTTGTTTGGCTTGCTTTTACATTTGCATTGGATATTCATCCAGGGCGCAGCTATTTGAAACCCCCGTCTTCTATAACGTGGGAGAATGGCCCGAATACATCTTTTCAGCTGAATTGAACGGTGATGATTTTAATGATCTGGTTGTTGTTAATCGTGCTGACAGTTGTATTTCAGTCCTTTTCAATAACGGCGATGGGACATTCCAGGACACAGTTAATTTTTATACCGGTGTTAATCCAATACCGGTTTTTGCTATCGATTTGGATGGCGATGATGATAACGATATTGCCGTAGCTAATTATCCAAGAGATAATGTTTCAATATTACTTAATGACGGATTTGGGGATTTTTATCTGGCAGATATACTGACTGTACCGCACTTGCCCAAGTCATTGTTTTCGGCGGATTTTGATAATGACGGCGATAACGATTTAGTCACCGCGAATGTGGGGCCCGGCAATGTCTCTATTCTGATAAATAATGGCGATGCTACTTTCCAGGAACCAGTAAATTATGATGTTCGGAGAGTGCCCACTTCCGTTCATTCTGCTGATCTCGATGGTGATTCTGACTATGATCTGGCTGTCGCGAACAATGACGATGATAACGTTTCTATTTTGTTAAATAACGGCGATGGAACATTTCAACTCGCTGTTAATTATGATACCAGTGAGGAACCCCTAAAGGTCTTTTTAGCAGATTTAGATGGTGATACTTATTACGATATGGTTGTTTCCAGTTATGAATCCAGCAATGTCTCTATCTTTATTAATAATAGAGATGGGACTTTTCAAACACCTGAATATTACAATGCGGATAGCGGGCCAGATCCAATTTATGTAGTTGATCTGGATAATGATTATGATAACGATTTAGTTGTGGGGAATCGTAACTCACAGAATGTTTCTATACTTCTAAATAACGGTGATGGAACATTTCAGGGTGCGGTCAATTATGAATTGCTAGAGATCCCCAACTCGATCTTTATGGCAGATTTAGATAATGATAATGATCTTGATCTGGCGGTTTCTTACTTTGCCGATGCCAATAGTATTGCAGTACTGATTAATAGAACCAACCAAACCGGTATCAATCAGTTATTTTCACTACCGCGAAAAACCGCCATATCCCAGAACTACCCCAATCCATTTAACGCAAACACTCTATTTAAATACGAGCTGCATCAACATTCACAAGTCGCTATCGAAGTGTACGATTTACTTGGTCGAATGGTGACGACGTTACATGATGGATTAAAGCCTGCGGGTAAGCATCATATTTTTTGGTATGCCGATGATTTGCCTTCAGGCATCTACTTCTATAAGCTGCAGGCGGATGATTATATCGAGACCAGAAAGATGACGCTGTTGAAGTAGAATTCTGGTGGGCTTAATCAATTATATTTAACTTGATTTATTCTTAATTGATGTTATCTTAACTGTAAGGCATATTTCCCATCAATAAATAATCTGTTGAGCGGGACAAGATATAAAAAATATGATTTTTATGACTAAGCCAGGAGAGAACATGAGTAGCTTGAAATTTACATCGGCCATATCGATACTGATGGTAGTAATGTTATTTGCCGTGGGGTATAGCCAATTGTTTGATAGCGGTACAGAGTATTCTCTCTGGGTTGACAGTAAGCCCAGCTATGTGATTGCCGAGGATTTTAACGGCGACGACTATATTGATCTGGCGGTTACCAATGAAGGTTTTGCCTGGGGCATTACGATTTTTATCAATAATGGCGATGGGACTTTCGGGGACCCGGTCGATTACGGGGTGTTGGGGAGAGTATCAGGGATTTGCGCCACGGATATTGACGATGATGATGATCTCGATCTCGCCGCGACCCACATCGATAATAATACAATAACGACGTTATTCAATACCGGCAATGGTGTTTTCCAGGTACCCATAGTTTATAGCACCGATATCGCCCCCCAACATGTGACGGCTTCGTTTATCAATAACGATTCTTACGAGGATTTGGTCACGTCGAATATGGGCAATAATAATGTATCTATTCTCTTCGGCATGTCTGGTGGCGTATTCCAGACAGCAGTTCACGTTGGCGCTGAAGCCGGTCCAAGACGCCATTGCACCGCCGATGTCAACGATGATAACGATGTTGATATCATTGTGCCTAATGGCACAGGGAGCACTATATCGATATTGAATAATGACGGTAACGGTTCATTTCCATCAAGACGCAATTATTCGGTAGGCGCCCACCCGAGACAGGTTGTCGTTGCCAATTTCGATAATGACGATATGCCCGATTTGGCGGTTACCAGCCTTCTGGATGATAATTTCACCGTTTTGTACAATGATGGTTCCGGTTTGTTCAATAACCAAACAGCATATGCGGCGGGAAACGCTACTTATGGAATAGTCGCGTCCGATTTAAATAACGACAGTGAAATTGATATTGCGGTTACAACTGCTGATGCCGACAGTATGATGGTTTTCCTAAATAATGGCGACGGTACTTTCGCGCTGGAAGATTTTTATACCGCCGGGGATTATCCAATAGCTATCGCGGCCGCTGATTTCGATGACGATGATGATGAAGATCTGGTAGTGGTTAATTTCACTTCGGATAATATCATTGTTTATAGAAACACGACAAATCAAACGGGTGTTACCGAGAGCGACTTGTTGCCGGAAAATACCTATATTTCCCAAAACTACCCCAACCCGTTTAATGCTTCCACGCTGATCAAGTATGAACTGTCGCGACAATCACAAGTCACAATCGAAGTATACGATTTGCTCGGTCGAATGGTGACGACGTTGTGTAATGGATCAAGGCCGACAGGGCAACATCAGGTAATCTGGCAAGCCGATGGTATGCCATCAGGTGTTTACTTCTATAAATTGCAGACGGATGATTATACAGAATGCCGTCAGATGACGCTTATTAAATAGTCGCTTGATTTCTATCTGTTATATTTTCCATTTGATAATCATCCATATTTCTGTCATAATAGCTGGCAAATGTGATTTGAACCGGAAAGGGATGCCAATATGATAGATTCACTGATCAAACAGTGGGATGGTGAAAACGTAATTATCCGTCACGATAAACCGACCGGCGCCTGGATTATAATCGCCGTACATTCGACTCACTTGGGACCGGCGGTCGGCGGCACTCGGATGAAATCTTATTCCGATCTGGAAGCGGCCCTGACCGACGCGCTTCGATTAGCCGAGGGCATGACTTATAAGTTCGCCGTGCCGGCATTGCCATATGGCGGGGGAAAGGCCGTTATCGCTATACCACCCGATATCGATGAGAAATCCCGAGCTGATTTGCTGCGTCGTCATGGGGCGTTGATCCATCAACTCGGCGGGCTGTTCATGACCGGCCCGGATGTGGGCATATCATCAGCCGATATGGATATCATAGCCGAAACCGGAGATCCATACGTGCACTCTCGTACCGAAGCCGCCGGCGGCAAAGGGTCGCCCGGCCCATTTACGGCATTGGGGGTATTCACCGGTGTGCAGGTTGCTTGTGAAAATCTTTTTGATGATCCATCGCTCAAAGGGCGGAGAATACTGGTGCAAGGTACCGGAAGTGTCGGTGGAGGGCTGATTGAGCTATTAGGAGCTGCCGGCGCCAAGGTGTTATTTTCCGAGGTGGCCGAAGACGCGATCAAATATTTCAGGGATGAAGTCGGATTAGAGTTCGTATTGCCTGAAAATTTGTATACCACCGAATGCGATATCTTTGCTCCCTGTGCTTTAGGCGGCATTTTAAGCTATGAGACTATATCTCAATTGGACTGTAAAGCCGTTGTAGGCGGCGCAAACAATCAATTCGCCGTACCCAAAGATGCCGATAGTCTTCAGGCCCGGGGCATCCTTTACGCGCCTGATTATGTGATCAATATCGGCGGGGCGATGGCTATTATGGGCATGGAAACACGGGGCTGGACCCGTGATCAAGCCGAAGAAGAAGTGGCTGCCTGCGTCCGAAACGCGCTGGTTAAAGTGTTTGAACTGGCGCAAGCGGAGGGTATCACCACCGCCGAAGCGGCGCATCGGATTGCCGAATTGAATCTTTCAATGGATAAATGATCATCATATGTGGGGGCCCAAATGGGCTCGCAATCGGATTGATTTTAGATCGACACCCTACGATTAATGATCAATAACTGAAATAAAAAAGGACCCAAATGGGCCCTTACGGATGATTTATAATAAACATGTGCTTACAGAATATACCGGCTCAGATCCTCATCATCTACTATCGATTTGAGCGTGCCGGCTACCAGTTTTTTAGTGATTTTCACTTTTTTCCTTTTGGCATGGGGAGCTTTATACATCATATCCTCAAGCAGAGTGGTCATCACCGTGTGAAGTCTCCTCGCGCCGATATTCTCGGTGCGGCGGTTGACCTCGGCTGAAATTGTGGCAATCTCGGATATGCCGGACTTTTCGAATGTCACATCCACACCATCGGCGGCCAGAAGCTCTTTATATTGCTTGATCAGCGCGTTTTCAGGTTCAGTGAGTATGCGTTCGAAATCCTTCTCGGTCAGAGTATCGAGTTCGACCCTGATCGGGAAACGGCCCTGGAGTTCAGGTATCAAATCCGATGGCTTCGAAATGTGAAAAGCCCCGGCGGCGATGAACAATACGTGATCGGTTCTAACCATACCGTACTTGGTCATCACATTGGACCCTTCGACTATCGGCAATATATCGCGCTGCACGCCCTCGCGGGAAACATCCGGTCCCGACTTGGCGCTTTCGCCGGCGATCTTGTCGATCTCATCGATGAAAATCAACCCGGCATTTTCCACGCGATCGACCGCGTCGGCCACCACCTCATCGAAATCGATCAGCTTGGCCGATTCCTCCTGGGTCAGAATCTTATGAGCGTCCTCTACCGTCACCCGGCGTTTGCGGGTTTTTTGCGGCATCATACCTGAAAACATATCCTGTATATTCAGGCCGATCTCCTCGATACCCATCGGCGAAAAGACTTCGACTACCGGGAATCGTTCGTTAGGCACATCGAGTTCGATAACGCGTTGGTCGAGTTTGCCCTCTTGAAGCCGCTGCCTCATTTTCTCACGGGTGGCCTGGCTCTTTTTCAGAAGCTCTTCGGGGATTTTTTCGCCCGGCTTGGCTCTTTTGGCGCTGGACGGGAGAAGGATATCCAGAAGTTTTTCCTCGGCCAATAACATGGCTTTTTCCTGAACCTCAATCTGGCGTTCTTTCTTTACCATGTTAACCGACAGATCGGCCAGATCCCGCACCATCGATTCGACATCCCGGCCCACATAACCGACCTCGGTGTATTTCGAGGCTTCAACCTTGACAAACGGCGCGTTAGAAAGATTTGCCAGGCGGCGAGAGATTTCGGTTTTGCCCACGCCGGTCGGGCCGATCATGATTATGTTGTTGGGCATTATCTCATCTTTGATCGGGCCGCTAACTTGCTGGCGACGCCAACGGTTACGCATCGCGATAGCCACCATTTTCTTGGCCTTGTCCTGGCCTATAATATATTTATCAAGTTCTCCGACAATTTCTCTGGGTGTTAGTTCCTGTTCCATAACTTCCTTAATCAAGTTTTTCCATTACGATATTAGCGTTGGTATAGATACATATATCCGAGGCGATACGCAACGACTTTTCGACTATTTTATCAGGGGCCAGCTTCGTATTCTGCAAAAGCGCTCGTGCCGCCGACAGGGCGTAAGTACCGCCCGAGCCGATAGCCAGGATACCGTCATCGGGTTCGATAACATCGCCATTGCCGCTAATTACAAAGCCTTTATTTTTATCCATAATAACCAGCAACGCTTCCAGCCGGCGCAGATATTTATCCGTTCGCCACTCTTTGGCCAGTTCTACAGCGGCCCGAGGCAGGTTGCCTGAAAATTCATCGAGTTTGGCTTCGAATTTCTCAAACAGGGTCAGGGCATCGGCGGTGGCTCCGGCGAATCCTGCCAGCACTGTATCGCTATACATCCTGCGGATTTTCACCGCCGTCGATTTCATGACCGTGTCATCTAAAGATATTTGACCATCGGCCCCTAAAGCCGCGCCCTTTTTCGTGATTATTCCAAGTACGGTTGTTCCTCTCATTCGGCCTCCGCTCTGGGATGGGCTCGTTTGTATATTGAGATCAGCCTCCCAGTTGTTATATGGCTGTATTTCTGAGTCGTCTTCAGCGAGGCATGCCCTAACATCTGCTGGACCGCCCGAAGGTTGGCCCCGGCAGTCAATAGATGCGTGGTGAATGAATGCCTCAGACTATGCGTGGAAAGCCCGGTCTTCTCCGAGCACTGCTGAAGATGCGCCTTAACGATCCGGGCGGCGCTTCGGGATGTTAGCCGGCCGCCGCGCGTATTCAGAAATACCGCGTTTTCACCTTTGATTTTTTTCGTTATTAGCAATTTTTCTCTTTCGGTTAAATAATTGTCCGCCGCCTTAATTGTCTGATCACCGACCGGTACCTGACGGTATTTACCACCTTTGCCCAGCACTTTTATCATATTTGAGGTAAATCCCAAATCGAGAATATCCAGTGCCATGAGTTCGGATAATCGCAGGCCGCAATTGTAGTAGATTTCAATCATCGCCCGGTTGCGGCTATGTTTGAAATCCTTGCCGGTCAAGCCGGTTTCGATAAGATAGCGGGCTTCCTCCTCGGATAGATATTTGGCCCGGTACGGGTCCACTTTTACCGGTTCCACCAGGCGGACCGGATTGTTTTTGAGCTTCTTTATGGCCACCAGGTAGTCGAAAAACATCTTGATCGACTCCATTTTGCGGGCAATTGAACTGCTTTTCAGCCCGGATTGGCGAAGGCTTATCAGGTAGCCGCGGATTTCAAACTGGGTGATATCATCCTGCCCCTTCTTTTTGCGCTTGAGATGTTTGATAAACGCTGCCACATCACTGCCGTAGGCAACTGCCGTATTTTCGGCGTAGATACCGCCGCCCTTTAAATGCTTGACAAAGAGTTTATAGTAATCATCCCAGTATTGTTGTTCCATAGGGTGATTATATATATCCCAACCGATTAATATGCAAGGAAATAGTTTGGGCGATTTAAGTGAAATAAAGGATATGGGGGAATAATTATATATGTGAATAAATAATTAAAAAGAACCGGAACTTGTAAATGATAATCATTGTTAATAAGGAAAACAGACGATAATTAAAATTAATAATTTTAAATCAGGAGGAATTATGAAAAGCTTGTTATCGATTGTGTTCGTGATGGCTATGGCCGTAAATGGCCTGGCGGTGGTTCATGATGTTGATATTGTCGATTTCTCATTCAATCCGCCGGCTTTGACAATTGATATTGGCGATACGGTGCGATGGGAAAATCAGGATTCCGCTCCGCATACGTCAACTTCGAATACCGGTGTTTGGGATTCGGGAACCTTGACTACCGGGCAGACATTTAGTTTTGCGTTCAGCGAAGAGGGCGTATTTCCGTATTTCTGCGCGATCCACCCGTCCATGACCGCTACTATTGTGGTGATAGGCCCAACCAGCGTCGATGATGATATCAAGGACTTGTTGCCTGTCAACCTGGCCTTGGAGCAGAATTACCCGAATCCGTTTAACGCCTCAACCACGATAAAATTCTCTGTCAGCGAGGCTACGGACATCAAACTGGATATATATGATGTCACCGGCCGCTATATCGAGACGCTTCATGAGGGTTCGATCAACTCCGGCGAGCATACGATTGTTTGGGACGCTTCGGATTATACAACCGGCGTCTATTTCTACCGTCTGAGGACCAGCGGAAAATCCGAGACCCGGTCGATGGTGTACTTGAGGTAAATAGTAATTCATGGAATATTAGATATTGCTGTATTGATGAGGCGTATGATTCAGTTAGACAAAAAGGCGGTCAAATGACCGCCTTTTGCGATTAGATTCAGTTTTTTTGCTTCTACTGGCTCTTTGACGAAGGCATAACCTTGGTATTATTCAATGCCGGTGGATCGCAGTTTGGCCAGCCTTCAGGGGCAACCGGTGGAACATCGCCGGATGTCGGCCAGGCGGGTTCATAATCCGGGCAATATAAGATAGATCCTATGCCCCTCATGACAGCAACCATTTTAGTGACATCGTTGCCGATTACCAGGCAGTCGCCATTGGCATCGGCGGAAGCCCAGAAGCCTTCAAGATTACATGGGTCAGTAAGACCTCTGAAGAAATAAGACAAGTAAGTAACATCGCCGCCTATGAAGGCCGGGGGCCAGCCACCCGCTGCCATATTAGCATCGCCGGGAAGGTATTCGTAGGCGGAGGAGACTATTTCGATAGTGCCGCGCCGACGAAACGGGGATGATAATCATCCTCATGGCCTACACCTACAAATGAACAACCAGGTATTATATGATTTTCACCTTCAATGATTTGCGCAGTAGTGCCAATCAGTGATGGGTCATTACTGATTTCAAAAGTGAACTCGGCTAATTTTATCCACGCGCCATCGCTGTTGAACGGCGTCCAGTTATTTGGGGGTACAATTCCCGATATACCAACTAAGGGATATGAAGTTAAGCCAACAGACGGATAACCGGGGAAAATATCAGTGAATTGAACTTCATCCCAATGCGGATTCGAGGAAGGATTTAGAATATCAAAAAGGTTACCATCAGAATAGTCGGCTATGTACTGGTCATCAATGGCAATTGGAAAATACATTATAATAGCATTCTGATCGTTTTTTACCCAAAGGGGAATGTTAATGATGTCGCCGGGACTGGCTATTATGTTGGAGCCATCCAGATTGCCTGCTATCACTGAATCCGGTACTCCCGAATCTTGGGCACTAGTAGTAGAGACAATCAATAATAATGTTAATATAACAGTAAAAAGATTGATCTTTGGAAATAACACAAGACCTCCTAATTATTAAAAAAGTTATCGTTTAGCTACGTCGAAAAACCCTTTTTCTTCGCCGGACAATGCATCCAGCCAAAAACGATAATGATTGATAGATACTTCCCAAATCAGAGCTAATCTATCATTTTCTTTATCTTTAACGAATATAAGTTCAATACTATGCAGGTTGGGTTTTGCGTGACTTTTTGTATTCTCATATGCTCCAAAGGCTTTTTGTTTTGCTATTTCATTGCTTATCGACGGTGATGTGCTCAATCCTCTTACTTCCGGAAAAAACTTGCCACTTACACCAGAAATAGAGCCATCTCTATTAAAAGAAACGTCTATTCTGCTCCTTGCAATCTCGATTTCATGATAACACTGACGAAATTTATAAATGTCAGGGTCTTCTAATGCAGTAATTAATTTTAGTTCCTCTCTCGGATTAACCAGACCGAATAAATCTTTATGAAGTTCGAAAAATTCGTAGCATTTATCGAGCGGCTCAACCGCAGTAATCCCTTTATCAAGCTTGCCGTTAATAGTTTTCACCGTTCCGTTTTCCGCATATCTTATGCCTGCAACATTGCCTTCGCCAAATTCTTCCGCGATCGCCCCGGTAGGATTATGGATGTATTCACCCGCGGTCTGAGAAATAGCTGTTAATGCTATGGTAGTTATTATGAGTGCGGTTAAAATTAGTATTTTCATTTTCCATCCTTGTTAAATAAAATCGTTTTTGGGGTTCATATAAACTTAGCCTGTAACATCCCTAACTATCTAATATTATAATACGTCTATATCAAGCTTTTATTCCCTTTTTATGATTTCGGCCGTAATATGACCGGGGCGCTTTTTCTAACTCCTTGCCAATCAACAGAATCGATCCGGCTATATATTTTCTGCCTTGACTTTGTTAATTTTTATGCTATATATAAGTGGTGAACTATTGTTTTTTTAAGGAGGTTTTATCGTAATGAAAAAGCTAACAATTCTTCTTTTGGTCTGTCTGTCTGTCATTTGGATTTCTAACGTTTTTGCCGATGGGGTATCGGTTGAAGAGGAAATCGCCGCGATCCAGAAGATGATTAAGGATCAGGGCCTCGGCTGGGAAGCCGGTTATAACGAAATTATGGAATGGTCCCCGGAGGAAAGACAACACCTGCGTGGCTCGGTCATTCCCGAAGATGTCAAAGAGATGTTCAGGGAACTCGATAATCAGCCATCGCCGATGCTTCTAAACACCCAGCCGATATTCGATTGGCGTCTTCTGGGTGGCACTACGCCTGTACAGAATCAGGGTGGTTGCGGATCGTGCTGGGCTTTCGCCGCGGCGGCCGGATTCGAGTCGGCCTACCTTATCGCCACCGGCGAAGTAGTCGATCTCTCCGAACAGGCTATTGTCTCCTGCGAAAATACCAGTAATGGCTGTAACGGCGGCTATTCAGGCGCGGCTTACGGATTCCTGTCGACCACCGGCGCTATGTATGAATCATGCATGCCCTACGTTGCCGATGATATCCCCTGCGATATAGATGACTGCGAAGTTATAGATTATCTTGAAGGTTACCAGCCGGTGCCCAATGATGTCAACGCTATTAAAAACATGCTGGCCCTGGGGCCGCTTTCAACATCATTTACCGCTTACGATGATTTCAATTCGTATCAACAGGGTTGCTACGAACATGCCGATACCGAACCGACCAACCATGCCGTTTTGATTGTCGGCTGGGATGACAATGAATGCAACGGCGACGGCGCCTGGATTGTCAAAAACAGTTGGGGATCGGGTTGGGGCAGGCTTGGCGGTTATTTCTATATTAAGTATGGCTCGGCCGCTTTCGGCAGCAACACTCTGTTGCCGATGTATCACCTCGAGGGGGTAGGCGAATTAGGTTACTCTCCCCAGTCTTTCGAACTGGATATTGCGCCGGGTATCGACGAACAGCGTACGCTCGAATTGTATAACTACGGCGGAGTTGACCTTCGCTACTATATCGATTCTCATAATATTTCCGAAACCGATGGTTTTGGCTATTACTGGCGCGACAGCAACGATAGCGACGGCCCGACATACAACTGGATTGATATCACCGGTATCGGCGAAGTTGTAGATTTTCAATATGGCCTCGACAACGGTAACAGCGGTCAATTAGAGATGGGTTTCGATTTTGATTATTACGATAATACTTATGACGCTTTGAATATCTGTACCAATGGTTGGGCATCGTTTAACAGCGGTACGATTATTCAATGGGAAAACGAGGAAATTCCAAGTTGGAACTTGCCTAATAACATGCTGGCCGCGTTTTTCGATGATTTGAACATGGATTACGGCGGGCAGGTGTATTTCTATACCAATAATACCGATTCGGCGATTGTAACCTTTCATGAGGCGGTTGATTCCCGTCAGGAAGGCGTATACACATTCCAGATTATTCTGGAGGCGCCCAACAACGTGATCTATCAATACAATAGTATGGGTCCGGGCCGGTTAGATGAGTGTACTATCGGAATCGAAAACCGGTTAGGTATTATCGGAACGCAGGTTGTCTGCGACAATCCATATATAGAGGATGGATTAGCCGTTAAATTCGCGATTGCCGCTCCGCCTCCGCCGCTCACCTGGTTTAGCTGCGATCCGCAAACCGGCGTTATACCGCCCGGCGGTCAGGTGGATGTAACCGTTACATTCAACGCCGACGATATCGAGTCAGAGATAATCTACGGTATGGTTTCGATCATGAACAACTCGATGGAACAACCATTCGCTGAAGTCCCGATTACTATTACTACATCACCAACCGCTATTGATGACGACACACCGGCGATTCCCGAGCAGTTCGGCCTTCAAATGGTGTATCCCAATCCGTTTAACCCATCCGCCACTATCAACTACAGTCTGCCGCAAGCGGGCGCGATAAATCTGGAAATATTCAACCTTCTGGGACAGAAAGTAGCCACGCTTTACAACGGTTATCAAAATGCCGGTAATCATGCCATTGTCTGGCAACCGGATAATCTGTCATCGGGAATGTACCTGGTCAGGCTTTCCAACGATGATATGGTTGAAACAACCAGTATCACATTAATGAAATAATCTACTTGCGATAGATTTAAAAAATAGTCACCGGCTTCGGTATTAAAATCGGAGCCGGTTTTTTATATCCTGCTTAAAATGTTTTTATTTATGGGTATTTAATCAATCAGGATTTCTTTAGGGCTTTGAGGTTTGACCATGAGCCCTTTTTCATTCGTATAAATAGCTTTGCCAAGGACTTTCCTGACTTTTCGCAAATAGCGCACTTCGGTGTAAATTACCGGTACTTTGCTCGAGTTTTTAGCTTTTGAAAAATAGGCCGCCAGCGAAGCCGCTTTGAGTATTATCTGTTTATCCGGAACAGCTCCTTTTTGGGGCGGGCGAAGAATCAGATGAGAACCGAATGCCTGCCAGGCATGAAACCATAGATCGTCCTTTTTGGCGAATGAAAATGTCAACTCATCATTGGAGGCCGCCGATTTGCCGAGATAGACTTGCCAGCCGTCATCGAGTTGGTAATGTTTAAACGGCGGCCGCTTGCGAGCTTGTCTTGAGCCTCGATCTTTGACCGCAAGATCGTCCTCATCGCCGGCCGATTCCTTTTCCAGCAATTCAAGCCGGTTGATTTCGGCAAGTTGTTTATCCATTCGTTTCTCGATAATAGGCAAGCCTTTTTCCCGTTTGCGAGCTTTATCGAAATATACGCTCGCGTTCTTTTCGGGACTAATCGATGGATCGAGCGATATCTTTATCATATTATTTTGTCCCGGCAAGTGATCGGCCAGAAGGCATTCGGTTTGACCTTTTTTGATGCTCTTTAAATTAGCCAATATGGTTTCACCATAACGTCGCATTACGACAAACTCTTTAGCCTGGCTTAATTCATTTTCTATAGCATCTAGTTTTTTGCGGGCTTTTTGCAGTCGCTTTTTGAAATTCGGCCGCCTGATGGTTTTAGCCGCGATTCGCGACTTTACATATTCGCTCATCATTTCCAGTAAATCATCGCTTTCCTCGCCGATAAAGCCATCTATGAATGGGGGACCATAAGAGGCAAAACCGATAACCTGATTATCTTTGTTTTTTATTATATGAGGTTTGGGATTACTTTTTGATTCGAGGATAAATTCAGCGATGTCTGCCGGATTCGATTCAATGATTTTCGAATATTGAAAAACATTCAATGATTTAACGCTGTCCAGATTCTCAGGTGCGAGCGGCTGATTCCTTTCGAATCCCGCGACACTGAATCCATCGGGCTTACTGATCATATAGTTTTGGCCCGATTTAAAGTTTCGCCTCATACTCGACATTACTTTATCCGAGTTATCGGTCAACAGGATATTGCCGTTCTTATAGAATTCAAAATAGAGATGGAAATTTTTCCGCTTGCCGAGTTTGGTGAAGGTTACGATTTCGAACATGATCAACCTGTCCAGGGCGACCTGGTTCACTTTTTCGATCAGTCCGCCTTTAATCGGACTCAGCCAATTACGCCCGGAGGGCAGTTTATCGGCCAGAACAAGGTAGGGCGAGCCGGTTAGTATATGATAACGCAATATCCGATCATCTAATGCTAAATATATATCGCTTCCTTTTGCCACAATTTGACGTATCGCTTTGCCGGTCAAAACATTATTTAGTTCAATTGCCAGCAAAAATATGTCTAATGAGCTGTAACGTTGAATCTTCATATCATAGGTTAAAAATAAAATATTATCGATTTTGTCAAGAATTTATTGACTTTGGCTAATATTTTTATATTATATCAAGCTGTTTTGAGGTTATTATGATTTCGAGTATGACCGGCTACGGCCGCGCCGAAAAAAATATCGAGGATCAAAAAGTTGTTGTCGAATTGACATCGGTTAACAACCGTTTCCTGGAATTCCAAATCCGTTTGCCCAAATCTCTTATCGGCCTGGAGCCGAAGATTAAAAAACTTCTATCTGAAAAACTTCATCGCGGCAAAGTGAATTTCTCTTTATCGCTCGAAGATAGCCAGCAACTGAATGGCCGAATGGCACTTAATACCGATCTGGCGGATATGTATTTCAGAATCTTTAGCGATTTGAAGAAGCGTTTAAATCTTGGCGGCGAGATTACAATGGAGCATTTTATCGGTCTCTCCGATTTGATAACCGCCCAGAATGACGATGTCGATCTCGATAAAATCTGGGCTGATATTATGCCCGTTTGCCAGGACGCCCTGGATAATTTTTGCCAGATGCGAAAGGCTGAGGGCAAAAATCTTCATGTTGATTTTGTCGAACGAGTAAAATTAATTAAGGATAATGTTGCCCAAATTAAAGTCCGGGCAGCCAATAATGTCGAACAATATCGCGACAAATTGAATCAAAGAATAGATGAAGCGCTCGGTGATTATCCGGTTGATGATCAAAGAATTGCTATGGAAGTCGCCCTGATGGCCGAAAAAATGGATATCACGGAGGAAATTATAAGACTTGGATCGCATCTGGATAGTTTCTCCGAAACTTTGTCCAGAACCGGCTCAATCGGTAAGCGTTTGAATTTTATCCTTCAGGAAATGCATCGCGAAGCCAACACAATCGCATCCAAATCAGCCGATTATGAGACATCGGAACTGGTGATAAATATCAAGGATGAACTCGAAAAGCTTCGCGAACAGGCAATGAATATCGAATAGGAAATTATGCTAAACTGGCGCGTTTTCACCCCGATTGGCAACCAGATTCGAAAATATCTCAAATTGTAAACAAGAAACTCGTATTGGATAAGAATAGTTCTGTGTGACGACAACGCGTTAAAATTAAACGCGCTCGGTAATGGAAGTACGGCTAAGGAATTTTACTAATGATAAAACCTGGATTGGCGGTGGTCATCTCATCACCGTCCGGAACCGGTAAAACCACTATCTGCCATAGACTAATCGGCGATTATGGCGATTATCAATTTTCTGTTTCGGCCACTACCAGACAGCCGCGAGGAGAAGAAAAAGACGGCGTGGATTATTATTTTATGGCCGAGGATGAGTTTCTTAAGTCGAGGACAAGCGGCAAATTCATTGAAACCGCCCAATATCTCAACTGTTGGTATGGCACGCCGCTTGCGCCGCTGGAAAAGGCGGTCGACCAGGGTAAAATAATACTTCTGGATATCGATGTTCAGGGTGGAAAATCGATCAAAGATGTATTACCGCAAGCGGTTATGATATTTCTGGTGCCGCCTGGCGCTGCCGAACTTGAAAAAAGATTAAGCGGCCGCAAAACTGAGGATCAATCGCGGATCAAAAAGCGTTTAGATATGTCAATCAAGGAGTTAGGTGTTTGGATCGAATATGATTACATTATCGTTAATGACGATCTGGACCGGGCAGTCAGCGATGTTCACGAGATCATTAAGGCCGAACGGCATAAAACCAGCCGTTTAGCCGATAAAAAATACTGGAAAAAATCTTTAATTGAACTTTTAGGTTTAAATGGAAACCGCCGATAGTTTTTATGTTGGGAGGTATATGGACTACAGTTTGAGGAAAAAAATCGAAGATGCTACGACCAATAAATATGAAGCCGTCATCGTAGCCTCTAAATTGGCCCGTAAAATAAACAACCAACGCGTTTCAGTCGAACAACAGTTGGGCCCCGATGAGCCGATGCCGGAGCATGACCAAAAGGTCACTACGGAAGCCCTTGTCGAATTAGCCGACGGCAACGTCAACTATATTATCAAAGAGGATACGCAACCCGAGGAAGATGCTTTTCCTGAATAGATAGCATCAGATAAGAATAGGGGACTATGTGAAACTTCTTATTGTAGAATCGCCGACTAAAACCAAAACGCTCAAAAAGTTTCTGGGCAAAGGTTTTGAGTTGGCCTCGACTAACGGTCATATCATCGATCTGCCGAAATCCAAATTAGGCGTTGATATAGATAATGGTTTTCAACCGGATTTTGTGACAATCAAGGGTAAAGGCAAACTGTTAACCGAGTTGAAAAAACTCTGCCGTAAAGCCGATGAGATATATCTGGCTCCCGATCCCGATCGTGAGGGCGAGGCGATTGCTTATCATATTGCCAATAATCTCGGCAAGATTAAGGCCAAAGTTTCACGCGTAACGTTCAACGAGATCACCAAGAAAGCTGTTTTGGATGGGATTAAGAACGCCGGCGAAATCGATATCAATCTCGTCTACGCCCAGCAAGCTCGCCGTGTACTGGACCGGTTGGTTGGTTATAAAGTTTCCCCTCTTCTCTGGAAAACTATAACTTATGGCTTGTCCGCGGGCAGGGTCCAATCCGTTGCCTTGCGCGTAATTTGCGAACGCGAGGAAGAGATCGAAAAATTCGTCCCCGAGGAATACTGGACTATCGACGGCGAATTCCTGGCCGGTAAGACTAAAAAGATCCTTGCCAGATTAATCAAGCTTGAGGGCAAAAAGCCCGTTATCGACAGCGAAGCGAAATCGAAGAAGACCTGCCGCGATATTAAAAAGCAAACCTATGAGGTTTCGACTTATAAGATAGGTTCCGTTAATCGCCAATCATCGCCGCCATTTATCACGAGTACACTTCAACAGGACGCGTTCGCCAAACTCGGTTTCAATAACAAGAAGACGATGGCCGTTGCCCAGCAGCTATATGAAGGTGTCGAGTTGGGCAATGAGGGGCAGATTGGCCTGATAACCTATATGCGTACCGATTCGTTCCGGGTGGCCAATGAGGCCAGGAACGAAGCCCGGAAATTCATTGCCGAAGCGTATGGCGATGATTACTTGCCTGAAAAACCCAAGGCTTACAGAACTAAAAAATCGGCACAGGATGCTCATGAAGCGATAAGACCCACTTCATCTTATCGCGATCCTAAATCGATCAAATCGAATCTATCGCGCGATCAATACCGTCTTTATCAATTGATTTGGTCACGCTTTATGGCCTCTCAGATGGCCAATGCGAAGTATTCGACTACTACTATAGAATTGTCCGGCGGTAAATACATTTTCCGCGCCTCTGAACAGGAACTGGTCTTCGAGGGTTATCTAAAAGTTTACGCCAATGGTATCGATGACGATAAAAAGAAGAAGTTGCCCAAGCTCAAAGTCGGCCAGGAGATGAATCTATCCGAGATATTTCCCGAACAGCATTTCACTCAACCGCCGCCACGATTTAATTCGGGCAGCCTGGTTAAGGAGCTTGAGGAAGATGGTATAGGTCGACCCTCGACATACGCCCAGATTATCACCACGCTTACGGCGCGAAAATATATCACGCTCGAGAAACGACGGTTCCAGCCGACCGACCTCGGTAAAGTAGTCAATAAAATCCTGGTGGAAAATTTCGCCGATATATTTAATACCGCGTTCACCGCCGAAATGGAAAACGAACTCGATAGAATCGAAGAAGGTAGTGAAGAGTGGGTTAATGTTTTAAACGAATTTTATTCTCCTTTCGAGGAAGACCTTAAGCGAGTCGAAGCGAACACGAAGAAAATCAAGAAGCAGACCATGGAGAAAACCGATGAGGTCTGCGATAAGTGCGGTTCGGCGATGGTAATCAAGTTTGGCCGTAACGGCCGGTTTTTGGCTTGCAGCGCCTACCCCGATTGCAAGAACACCAAGCCTCTGGGCGATGAGGTCGAAAAAATCGATAAGAAGTGCCCCAACTGCGGCTCGCCGATGGAGATCCGTCAGGGTCGATTCGGTCGATTCGTTGCCTGCTCGAAATATCCCGATTGTAAGACCACCGAAAGCGTCTCCACCGGAGTCAAATGTCCGGAGGACGGTTGTACCGGCGAAATACTGGAACGGACATCCAGAAAAGGCAAGATTTTCTTCTCTTGCTCACGCTATCCCGATTGCAAGTTCTCGCTCTGGTCGAAACCGGTTAACCATCCCTGCCCGGCCTGCGGCAAAAGTTTCATGGTCGAAAAATCGACCCAGGCCAAGGGCGACCATCTTTACTGCCAGAGCTGTAAACATCGCGTGGTGGAAGCCGAGCTGGAAGCGGCCAAGTCTTAGCCAATAATAGTCAAACATCCAGTTTATTTCTATTTTCATGTATCTCAAAGTTTAATATTTCAATATATTGATAATTTTCTAAACCTCGTTTTTTAAGTCAGCTAATTAACCTTGACATATCGTCATTTATTTGCTTAATTTATTAGTGAAGCTGATGATATGATTCGCTCTGTGAATCGGCGATTGTTCTACTTCTTACATTGGCTTGGTTAAGAATGATAAGCGAAAACATCGGTGTTTCTTTGATGAGGGTTTTTTCAGCTTGAATGAATGCAAAATTGAAACAGAGGAACATTTTTGAAGTTGATACTTGTTATAAAAATTGGAATTATTCTTTTATAGAGTTTAAGATTTAAAATATTTGTAGAGATTACCAGCCATTTCAGGGGAGAAATGACAATGCGAAAACCATCCAACCATATCATCAATACAATTCTTCTCGTGTTGATGATGACCGCGCTAGCCTTTTCCAGGCCATCCGAAGATGAGAAATATCATATTTATCTCGACTCCAGGGAGTTTGAACCCCGGCAAGAATCAGTCAGTGATTTGAATGCCAAAGCGGAGATTTTCACCGATCAACACGCGTTGATTCAACTTCAATATATCCCATCTGAAGCCGAAAGAGAGATTTTGGAAAGCAACGGTATCAAACTTCTGGCTTATCTCCCCAACTATGCCTGGTACGCTCATCTGACGACACCGAGAATCGAGCCTACTTTTGGAATCAGAGCTATCGTTACGCTTGAACCCAACGACAAAATATCTCCTCACATTGTCGATAGAGGGATTGCCGAACGCGGATTCATCGATGAGGATCTGGCAAGTGTCTATGTGATATTTTTCAGCGATGTTTCGGTTGAGGAAATCGAGACGATCGTGGCCAAATACGGTGAGGCGGTAAAAGTTATGATCGATGTCTGGGAATTGACGCTCGATCAAGCAAAACTGTATGATCTGGCCGCCGAGGACGCGGTTAATTGGATTGAGGATATACCACCGGGTAAGACTACTCATCTGAATTACGTGAGAAGCACGATCCATGCCAACGAGGTTCAGCAAAGCCCCTACGATCTACATGGTAACGGCTACACAGTTGCCATGTGGGATGCCGGCGCCGCCTGGCCGCATACCGATTACTCAAGCAGACTGATCAACGCCGATGGTGGCAGTACCCATTATCACGCCGCGCTTGTTGCCGGTATCGCCGTTGGCAGTGGTGTCAGGAGTTCATCTTGCGGGGGCAGCGCTAATCTCTGGCGGGGTATCGCAACCGAAGCGAATCTGGTTTCGTACGACTGGTCTAATCCGACAACCGAACATAATTCGGCGATTAACACGTATAACGCCGATATCTCGCAGAATGCCTGGGGCTGGGATAATTGCCAGCCGGGATCATGCAATAATTTCGGCGATTATGACGCGACTACGCGGATTTACGATATGATAGTCCGGGGTATATATAGCGATAAGATAACAATCGTTTCCTCGGCCGGTAATGATGGGCAGTGCTCGACATGCTCACCCTGGCTGCCGGATTATCCTTACGGTACGATAGGTGGTCCGAGCGCCACCGCCAAGAACGTCCTGGCGGTGTCCTGCACTCATGCCAATGACAACAGCTGGTGGTCCGAGTCCAGCCGTGGACCGACCGATGACGGCCGAATAAAACCCGATATCGCGGCGCCGGGCTGCAAGACTTTCAACGGTGTTGTTTCGACTTATACGACCAACTGTTATAGCTCGGATTATTGCGGCACATCTTTCGCCTCGCCTGCTGTTTCGGGTTCGGCGATTCTGATGTACGAGGAGTTCAATAACTACAACGGCCATGATCCTCTGCCGTCAACGATACGCGCGATCTTCTATCACACATCGCTGGATCTGGGCAATCCCGGACCGGATTTTATGTACGGCTACGGTCGAATCGATGTCCAGAACGCGATCGATTTGATTATCGAGGATGGCGGACTTGGCGCCCGGATTATCGAAGATGAGATTAATCATCTCGAGGAATTAACCTATGAAATGACCGTGGAAAGTGGTGAATACATATTTTTCGTCACTATCGCCTGGGATGACAAGGAGGGCGTAGTCGGGGCCGGCAAGGAATTGATTAACGATCTCGACCTGGAGCTTCAGGGTCCGGCGATGGATATTCATTATCCCTGGGTGCTCGATCATACATCGCCGAGTTCATCGGCAACTGTAGGTGTCGATGACCGAAACAACATGGAACAGGTCAGGGTGGTGTCCCCCGATGAGGGAGTCTGGACAGTTCGGATTACCGGTTCGCTGGTAGCTTACGCGCCTCAGGCTTTCACGTTAATCGGCAAGTTCGAACCGGACGGTTATGAGTACCTGCCAGGTGATGTGAATATGGCCAACGGCACCTGGCCGCCATCATCAATTGGCGGCGACGTGACCTACCTGGTGAACTATTTCAGAGCATTACCATCCAGCCAGGCATGCCTGGTCGGTGGTTTCTGGGGATCGGCTGACGCCAACGGCGATTGTATGATTATTGGCAGCGACGTTACCAAGCTGGTCAACTATTTCAGAGGCACGACCGATATCGAGTATTGCCCATCCTACCCGCCGGTCTGGCCGACACCCGATGACCTGCCGCCATCCGCGCCCCCGGGCTGGCCGAACTGTGAGTAGTTCTCTGAATTGATAGAAGCATTAAGCCGGGTTTACGCCCGGCTTTTTTATGTTATTGTGGCTGGTATACGTTCTCGTCGGTTGCTAACTAGATGTTGAACTTGCTGACGAAGGGGCAGGTGGGGACATCTGCCGCCCACTTTAAAATTCTTCTACCGGATTCAGGCGGGTGATTATACTGAATCAAAGAAGATGCTGTTAGTGAAGTAGCAATCAGGTCAAGCTTCGCTGCGGCCTGATTGAACAATGTAGCTGGCGGATGTCCTCGTCTGTTGCTAGTTAAAAGGCGAACTTGCTTACGAAGGGGCAGACGGGGACATCTGCCGCCTACCTTAAACACCTGATTTGAAAATTCTCATGGAATAAAATGTCATTTGAGCTGTAATTATAACAGAGATACGATTTTCGTTTGCTTTCTAACGCGCAAAGCGATATTCATAGCTATCGGCATTGTTTTCAGACCGGAGGAAAGATGAATAAGCTAATGATAATAACAATCTTCACATTAATTTTAACTGTTTCGGGTTTAGCCGATAACGGTCAAAAAAAGGATAATGAAACAGATCCGGGGATACCAGTTGTAACGTTTGATAGCGATTATTTTATCAATAAAACGTATCAGTATATTGAGGACCACAAAGATTTGTATCATACAGAAGACCCACGAGCTGATTTTCCTATAAAGAATGTTTCGACCGACTCCGAAGGTAACGTTCATGTTATCTTATATCAGTTTGAAGATGGCGTTAAAGTTAAATCGGGTGTATTAACTTTTCGCTATAGGCATTATGGGAAGTGCTATTATAGAGGTGGTTGGTTAGTTAAGGAGGCAAGGAGTATTGACACCAAACATTCTATAAGCAATTATCAAGCCGAAAGTATCGCACTTGGCGCGGTTAAACATCCTGATCCTGATATCCCACCTGCTTATGTCCTTAAATCGGAACTTTTTATTGAAAAAGTCGATGATGTGTATAAATTAATTTGGTTTGTAAGTACTTCTCATGGTCGATTATATGGTCCTTCACGCGAGTTGAGAATTGACGCACAAACCGGCACGATTATTAGCAATATTAGTGGTTTAATTAAATAGATCATCTTAATTGGAGGAATTATGAGCAATAAAAATAAATCATTTTGGGGCTGGCAGACGTCCTCGTCTGCTGCTAATTTTATGACATACTTGCTCACAAAGGGGCAGATGGGGACATCTACCGCCCACTTTGGCACTTTCCCGCAAATCTTCAATAAACCTTGAAATATCCGATAATATTGATTATATGCATTCCGGGCACAAAAGGCGTGCCCTGGCGTTAAAGAGGATGATGAGACTTTCAATTGCTTTATTGGTCTGTGTAATACTGACCGTCAGCGCGTTTGCCGATAAGTCGGCGAGTGACGATCCGTTGGATCTTATCCATGCCGACAGGCTTCAGTCCACCGGCAAGGATGTCAATAATATCACCACCTTAAGTGGCAACGTCCATCTCAGCCACGGCGATACAGAACTCTGGTCCCAGCGGGCGGTCTGGTACAAGAAGACCAGCGTGGTGGTCTTCCTCGATTCGGTGCGCCTAATCGATGGTTCGCGAACGATGACCACCCAACATCTGACCTATTATCGTAATTCCGGATCGGCCACGGCAATCGGCGTAGTCGAGATCGATGATAAGCTCGAACAGGTCAATCTGAAAGCCAGCAAAGTCGATTACATTAAAGATGAGGATAGATTTATCGCCACCGGCGGGCCGCTTCTAACCTTGATGACCGCCGATGACTCATCAAAGACTGTAATTGTCGGCGATAGTATCCTGTACAACACCGAAACGAAAACAGGCCGGGCGATCAACGATGTTGAGATAACCCGGCGCGATATCGAGGCGACCTCGCAAACGGCGGATTTCGAGGAATCGGGTGAAAAGATCATCCTTCGCGGCGATCCTAAAGTTTACCAGAGCGGAAACCTGCTTGAAGGCGATGAGATAGAACTTCGCACGAAAGCCAGGTCGCTTGTCGGGATGTTGATAGAGGGCCATGCCCGGGCGACTTACAGGTCGCGGCCGGATACCTTGAAGGATGATTATACCGAGGCGGTTTTGGAGGGCAAGCAGCTCGAGGTGTTTTTCGTTTCGGATGAGATCGACAAGGCGGTTATGCGGCGAAACGCCACCAGCTTCTACACCCCCGCCGAAAGCGATACGGTGGCGAAGGGCAAGAACGTAGCCAGCGGCGATTCGATCACCTTATTTTTCGATAAAACGGATATTTTCCGGGTACTGATTCTGGGCGGGGCCCAGGGTCATTACACCGAGGAGAGATATCAGCCCGATGAGGAAGCCTTAACCGATACGACATACTATGACGCCGAGGAGATAGATTATCTGGTCAAGGACCGCCTGATTAATCTTACCGACCGGGGGGTGCTGAGTTATGAAAACATGGCACTGGAATCGGGCTGGATTCAGTATGATCTCGACGAGGAGATTCTGATAGCCGAGGGGGTTCCGGTTGAGACCGACAGCGGCGAGGTCTTCGATCAAACGCCTATTCTTAAAGAGGACGCCGATGAGCTTTTCGGACAGCGCATGGTATACAATATCAAGAGCCGCAAGGGCAAAGTCGAACTTGGTAAAACGGAAATGGATCAGGGGTATTACCGGGGCAAACGGATACGTCAGGTTGAGGACGATGTTCTGTTCGTGACCGGCGGCGAATATACTACCTGCGATCGGGAGCATACTCATTTTCACTTCTATTGCCATCACATGAAGATGTTGGGCAAGGAGAAAGTGATCGCCCGGCCGGTGATTTTGATGATCGGCCCATTGCCCATATTCGCGATTCCCTATTATGTTTTCCCTACCCGTAAGGGCCGGCATTCCGGTATTCTGCCGTTTCAACTCGGCAATTTCGAGCGGGGCGAGAGGTTTATCCGTAACGTCGGTTACTATTGGGCCGCCTCCGACTATTGGGACGCTCAGGCGAGTTTCGACTATTATGAAAATAAAAGCACTGTCTTGAACGGCCGGGTTAATTATAACCTTCGCTATAAACTCAACGGTAATGTGTCAACATCGTTTTCCCGTAACACGAGTTGGAGTAATTACGAGCGTCAGGTGAGGGACGGCTGGAGCGTGAGGTTCTCGCATAGCCAGACTCTATCCGAATCAATGCGCTTAAGCGGCAGCGGCAGGTTCTTATCGAGTAAGGATTATAATCAGGATAACAGCTACGATCAGGAAGAGCGTTTGAACCGGTCGGTTAACGCGCAAGCTAATTTCAGGAAGAACTGGCAGAATGAATCGATATCGATAGCGGTCGATCAAAATTGGAACCTTGATACCGATATTAAAACCAGGAGATTACCGACAATTCAGTTTAGCCGCAAGTCATTACCGCTATTTTCCCCGCCATCCAAGAAGAAAAAAAATGAGCGAGTTCTGCCCTGGATCGAGGAAGAAGAGGAGGAAACCGATAGCTGGTATCATTCGATTTATTTCGGTATAAACAGTACTTTCAATAATTATGAACAATTAAACAAGAAAAACGAGATACTCGATTGGACGAAGTATAAAACCTTAAAATCAAAAGCCAGCCTCAGGTCGCCGCAGAAATTTTTTGGATTTCTGACAATTAGTCCAACCGCGAATATCGAACAGACATTTTACAAAATCGATAAAACTCATACGGTCGATAGCGTTGATATCGTGACTGATGATTATTTCCGGAGGGAAGTCTGGTCCGCTGGAATTTCGATGAATACATCGCTCTATGGAACGGTTTATCCCAATATTTTCAGAGTAACCGGTCTACGGCATGTAATAACTCCCAGCGTGAGCTACAGCTATGCTCCTAAAGTGGAAAAAAATCAAGAGTACCAGCAGTTCACCGGTGTCGGATCATCCAGCAGCCGCAGAAAGAACATGACTTTCAGTCTCAATAACGTTTTTCAAATGAAAGCGTTTTCCGGTGGCGAAGAGAAAAAAATCGATCTGTTTTCCCTTAACTCGTCTACCGGCTATGATTTCGAAAAGGACGACCATCGCCTGAGTGATTTGAGCAGTTCTTTAAGAAGCGGGGCTTTGAAAATATTAAATATCAGCTTGTCTTCACGTCACAGTTTTTACGATGAAATAACGCAAGAGAGGCAGTTATTAAATCCCCGGCTGCTTAGTTTTTCGGCTTCGACATCTTTCTCCCGTAAATTTCGATTGGGCGGAAAGAAAAAAACGGAAAATGAAGGCGGATTTGATTTCGGGGATGATTTTACTCAAAGCCCAATCCCTGGCAAAGGCGATCCAACCTTTGGAGAGAATAAGGAAACATCACTTAATGTAAGTCTGTCCCATCGCTATGTAGAGCAGCGAAGCGGCGGGCATGTAAAAAGTAAAACGAGCAAACTAAGCGCCGCTTTCGATCTATCGCTGACGAAGGGTTGGCAGATGAACTTGGACTTTCAATATGATTTGGAGAAAAAACAGACCGAATTTCCCGTTTTAAAGATGGGCCGGAATCTTCATTGCTGGGCCGGTGAATTTATCTGGCAGCCAAGCGGCCCGCTGGCCGGCTATTATTTCAGGATATATATCAAGCAGATACCAGATATCAAAGTCGAACAATCATTGGGCGGTGTGCGCGGCAGATAATTTTATTAATTTAGCCAAAAAGAATTAAAAAAACTATTGACACCCCGTCGTAGACTGTGCTAAAGTTTCATTCGCAAAGATAAATTAACCTGGAAAACACAGGGAGAGGCTATGAATAAAGAAATGATCATTGAAAGAATGGCGGAAGAAGCGGGAATTAACAAAGCTCAAGCGACTAAAGCTCTGAAATCTGTATTCGATTCGATTACGACCAGTTTAAAAGATCGCAATAAGGTGACCCTGGTTGGCTTTGGTACATTCGCTACTTCCGAACGCAAGGCTCGCGAAGGACGTAATCCTCAAACGGGTGAGACTATCCAAATTCCCGCTGGTACCGTTCCTCGTTTTAAGGCGGGTAAAGCCTTAAAAGATGCCATAAAATAAAATTAAATAAGCGTTACAGCCCAAATACCTTAAAAGCCCGGTTTACCCCGGGCTTTTTTTGTTGATTTTATCTATTAAGACAAATACAATTTACTGAATGAAACGATTTTTGAAAATCTTCGGTACTATCGCGCTGGCAATAGTTACCCTGATCTTACTATTGGCGGTATCAGCGATTATTTATTTCGATGATCACAGGCTGGTGAAAATCATATCGGAATTGGCATCGGATAAACTTGGCTGCGATTTGGAGATAGTTGGTTTTCATCTTGATGGCTTATCGCGTTTGAACTGCCAATCTGTTGAAGCAAGAGTAGATAATGAGCTATGGTTCGAAGTTGATCGAATAGACATTCAAATAAATCCCTGGGCTATTGTTGGTCGTAAATTACAGCTCAAATCTATTATGATCGACTCGGTTTATTTTAACTCCGCTGTTTATCCACCTATGAATGACACCCTGGAACTAGAGGCAAGATCGGTCGATGAAAATATCGAATCTTTGGGCTTACCCCTGGCGCTGGAAATACTGAAACTCGATCTCAATAACTTGAGCCTCGCCGATAGCGTAATGGGAATCAATGCTTTCGGGGAGATTAATCTTTCCGCCGACAATATAAGAATAAGTGGATACGATAACCTGTCCCCTCGAATCGCGATAACTCCGGCTGAGTTTAGAATTGAATATCAAAATGAGACCCGGATGGTGGAACTGAACGCGGTCGTGGATGCCGATTTGAAAATCGAATTAGACGGCATCGCCTCGGTAAAAACGGAAGGCAGTATATCGGCCGGCATTAGAAATGTTGTTTATGACGGATTTTCGTTTGCGGATCAATATGAATTTTTCGCGGATTGGCGAATCGAGTTATCCGACAGTCAGGCTGAAATTAATAGATTCGCTTTTAGATCGGCAGACCATGAATTGTTAAAACTGTCCGGGAGCATCAGCGATATTTATGCCGACACTTTAAGCGGTGCGATGGCTGTTCAATCTTTATCAATTGATCTGAATGATTATCAGGATGAGATCGGGAAATTTT
>JAAEQD010000140.1 GCA_024231855.1 Candidatus Zixiibacteriota bacterium | reverse complement strand
GAGCATGAGTCAGAATCAGTGAATCTCTGTTTTTGATCGTTCTAACTAATACCTGAACCAATTTTGCTCACTTATGGCTCATTCGAAATCGAAAGAGAAAATTATTGTCTTTGCAATCGTATAAAGCAGTTTTTGGCTACACCGCTTATGAAGAAACCCCATACCGGACGCTAATATAGCTACATAATTTTCTTTCTTGTATAAATTTCAACTGCAATAGGCATATATTATTTAGTTAATAGCCTAATGGTGCTTTTATTTCTTGGCGGTGTATTAGTTTCGGAGCGAACTCCCCGGGTGGTTTAGTAAATGCGCCGCATCTTCCTATAGCACTCCGTGCACGTGCGGTAATTTGGAACAGGCCAAGTTCGTTCAGGCCGCACGGACGTGATTGGAATAATTGCCACTCACTCTGCACCGTTCTCACTGCTCAATAAATGTACTGGCGACGTATCGCCGTACGTAGGCCTCGGCGGTAGGTAGCTAGCTACGTCCGTACCAGAAACTGAAGTATAGGATTCTTGATCTGCTCTCCATGCGAAAATATCCTCTGAAAATTCGAACAACAGAGAATGAGAAGTTATAAGTTTTGAAGATGAGGTAGCTAGTATTAGCTACAAAAAGTTACCTGAATAGCGTTAGAAGTTGGTTCCATCCTGAAATCGTGCCGGGGTAATTATTAATATTACCTTTCGGGGTAATATATACTTGGCGATCGGCGATCGGCGATCGGTGGCGATCGGAACGGTAGTAATCACTGAAGAGCGACAACGGCTTCTACTAATTTGCGCGAAGCCTTTTATTATTTCTATCTTGACAGTTATTCAGAGACAGCTCGCACAATAAAATGATCACGCCGGAGAATCAATTAATTTCATCATTTACGCAAAATTGTTTGTCCGCGCGGTTACTTTGTTGCTGGTTAGTTTGCGGAGCATCATATAATGAGTGAACACGAATGGGATGGAGACATTTCCCCGGATGGAAGAACTTCTGAAGGTGTTCTCAGTCGG
>JAAEQD010000139.1 GCA_024231855.1 Candidatus Zixiibacteriota bacterium | reverse complement strand
TCCAGAATAAAGTAACGCTCCCCTCAAGAATTCTATTTCAGCATCAACATCCTTCTGGTAATCCGCTCGGAATCGGTGGAGACACGATAGAAATAAAGTCCACTGGCAACTTCATTGCCACTATCATCCGTACCGTTCCAGATTACTGTCATATAGCCGGCCTGATGATCGGCGTCATAAAGCGTGTTTACTTTCTGACCGAGAATATTGAATACATCAAGCGTAACGTGTCCAGAGGTCGGCACGGCGAAATTGATCGTGGTTTGGGCGTTAAATGGATTGGGATAGTTCTGAGCCAGGGAGAATATTTCCGGTAGATTGTCGATTTCATCAACACCGGTGATTTCGTCATTGGATCCCATAACCTTGACAGAGGCCGCCGATACGGCTTCATAGTCACTTCCGGAATAAACAGCCACGATATAATACCAGTAAATATCGCTGCCTTCTGTCGTGTAATCATCGTAGCTATCGCCGCTAACAGGGGTGTCGTTCAGTTGGGCGTAGATACCGTCAGCCCAATCGCTGCGATAAATATCATAACCGGCAAGATCGGGATGCATGGGTTCGGCCCAGGTAAGCTCAACGTGATCACCTAAATCCTCACTGGCTTCAAAATCACCTGGAATCGGACATGACGTCAAGCTCGCATCCTGATCTGGTAAAACGTAATTGGTCGATATCGTGACATCGGACAAAGTTATCGGGAAATAGCCAT
This sequence comes from Candidatus Zixiibacteriota bacterium, assembly GCA_024231855.1. Taxonomy (GTDB): domain Bacteria; phylum Zixibacteria; class MSB-5A5; order UBA10806; family 4484-95; genus JAAEQD01. Next base: position 1,531 of record JAAEQD010000139.1, on the reverse strand, counting down.
CTTTGCTGACCGTGATATCAGTCACACCCAAAGGAATTTCATTCATCAGATAAGTACCATCGGCGCCGGAAGTGGTCCATTGGCCTGTCGCTGTTTCAATCATGGCACCTTCGATCCCGGTGCCGAATATTTCCACCGAGCCCGAAACTCCGCCGCGGCCGGTGTTGGTCGTGATTCTATAAACTCTCGAATCGGCCAGGTTGGCGCAGCCGGGAGCCATGGTATTGGAATAGGAGATACTGAAACCGATCGTTTCGGTGGAATCCTCCCAGCCTACCGTGCCGTAATTTTCCCCGGAGCCGCTGTCGTAATTATTTATATCGTTGTAGACATATTCGATAATTCCATCACCGCTGATCGAAGGGTGATACTCCGGATCGTACAGAATGATCTGGAAAGTTTCGCGATAACTTTGGTTCCAGCGGGCCCGGACATTGTACCATTCGATGATATAACGATGGTTGTCTTCATCGAAATATGTGTATACATTGTCGCTGCCGGACGGGCCTAAGTCATCCCAGAAACCGGCGATCATCGCCTGGGCATAGGATGGATCGGGCATACGCCAGTTACGGAAACCGACCCATTGAGTGGAATCGGGACATATCCAGCCATTCGAACAGATAGTAATTCTATCGAACACATAACCGAAATAAACAAAAGTAAACGGCAGATCAACCATGGTTTTGGTATCATCGTATTGGTTCCTGTTGGTTCCCAGGTACCTGATCTCCATCCAATCATAGGTAGGATGTTCAGGATAGGCGGTATCGGTATTATCATAAACATAATAGCCATAGGCATCGGGACCGCCGGGATCGCTGGCCGTGATAGAACCAACTACCAGGTTGAAATTAACCTTATATATAGCGCCGTCAGAAGATTCAAGATCAAGAACAAAAGGAACGCTTCTACCCTCGAAAGTGGCGGCATCAACTGCTACCGTATATGGTGAACCGCTGTTGCTGCCTATACCTTCAACTTCTATATCGCCGAAACTCGAGATTGCCGGAGTAACCTGAACGTAACCATCGGTTGTACTGAGCGTACCGGTTAAGCCCTCGGCATCAAGGCCGCCGATGTTTGTCAGGTCGATCGTGACCTCGACAACATCACCGGGATCGAGTCTGTCATTACCGCTGATCTGGATATCATCAACATCAAAGCCGGCGGCGACGACCGGAACGGTTACCGTCGAATACCAGTAATCATCGAAACCATCGGCCGAGGCGGCTACTCTGAACATCATTTCATCACCATTGATCATATCGGGCATAACGGTCAGAACAAACTTGGAATTGCCGGCGGCTACTCCACCGGGCGCGATATCACCATAGGCGACATAATTGCCATGAATTATTGCCTGGCCTTCATCAAATCCACTTAATTCGGCATGGGCGTTCTCGGCAGTTGTCGATGATCCGGAATTCGTAAGCTCTACTTCAAGTTCAATCGTTTCGCCCGGGTTGGCGATGCCATCGCCATTACCATTTGAATGGCCATACGTGTCGTCGTCAACTGTAATGAATGG
>JAAEQD010000138.1 GCA_024231855.1 Candidatus Zixiibacteriota bacterium | reverse complement strand
GTCGCAAATTCGAAACGCCCCGCTTCTCCATCAACCTTATATGCCATTGGATTCGCGACTATTTCTCCTGAGATGGAGTTCTCAATAGTTTTTTTTTCGATATTTCCGACAAGTGACCTGATAAAGCCCCACGGATTGTCGGCCAAGCTGTCCGTAAAACTGCATTTTCACATTTATCGATACTCACCGCCTCATTTTCATCAATTACAATTGAAAAGCTGCCGTCGTCGTGATTCATTGGTTCATTGGATTCAGCATCATCGCATTCAACCATTTCTACTTTGACCTTAATCTTGAAATTGCCCATCTGGGAGATCCTCCCCTTCAGTAAAGGTTACTGTCTACCAAACGTTTGCACATAAATACGGATTTGTCGAGCTTTTTTTTTAAAAAACGCATTTTATTTTTCAGTTCACGGTTTGGGCTGTGATTGGCGGCAATATGGATGAAACCTAATCTCACCTGGCCCGACGACCGCAACCCGTTGCCACGGTCCTCACTTTCCTGGTTCCCGCGATTCGCGTGGGGAAGCAGGGGGAGGGACGCCAGAGGTTCTCAAAGAACGCTGAGAGGCCAAAATCATCAAATCCGTAGGTCGTGCAACTCATGAGATCTGTGATCGGTCTTTCTATACGACCGCGAATAATAAAAATCATCGAGCGAAATACACCTCCTTGCACCACCTATGATCTCGGTATAAGCGAGAACGGAAGCTCGCATCCGAACCCTGAACATTGATGGCGAGGAGATGATTGATACGCCAACCTGTTGATTAAATAGAAAAATTTGTCCGCACAGGTCGAATTTTTTCAGCGCTGAACATTGGTCGGTTTATTTGTAGATTCATGATCGGAACAGCTAATTTGGATAGCGAGAATTTATTATGGTTAAAGTGAATTTAGGGGACGCCCTTAACTTATTAACTTAACGTCAGTGAATACGTGAATTTAGGGGACGGGACGCCCTTAACTTATTAACTTAACGTCAGTGAATAGGCTTCGATTGCATGGCGCTCCCCGCAATCTACACGCTCGCCCGGCTCCTCGGGAAAGGCCGGTTCTTGAACGGAAAGCTGGCGCGTCTATGCCGAGGCTTCCATTCAGAAGGCGGGCTTCATAGCGGACGCCGCGGCTCGCCATTACATCGAAACGGTTACCGAGGGCCGCGTCATCAACCTGTTTCCGGCCCGGGGCGAGATAGCGTCCGGCGGATCCCCTATGGTCATAATCCTCCCAAAACGCTTCCGCTGTTTCACGCAATACTCCAGCCTGTTGAGCCGCGGCTTTAGCGAAGGATGATGCTCCAGCCTGTCGGGTCGTAGCCTTATGCGAAGACTGGCGCTCCAATACTCCGGCCGGAATAAGCGCTATCGTTAAGGTCCCACGCGGAATTAACAATCCATAAACCAGCATCCACCCTGATGTTTTCATCCCGAATACTCTGGAATGAAGGTGGATAACCGTAGAACAAAGCGCGCCGAAAAATTATATTTTACACCGGGGTG
>JAAEQD010000137.1 GCA_024231855.1 Candidatus Zixiibacteriota bacterium | reverse complement strand
ATATTCTTGACTTTTTGAGCGGGATATGAAGACAGCAAAGAAAATCGAATGCAACTGGATTGATATTTCCTGTCAGAAATCCCCCCGAAAGCGCCACTGATCGATTCAAAATTCAGTTGCTTCTCAGTGACTTCCCAATTTATTTCGCTGGATTTTACCTGGCAAGAATGGTTGACAGATTCCGCTCAAGCTTCGGTTGCAAGGCGGTTCCCTTCTCCCTTTGCTTACGAGCCCCCGACCAGAGAAGAAAAATCGAACCAGACTTTGGACAAGTGGAGAGGTTCGCCCCACTGATCGCAATTTATCCTTAATATTCGTCAGTGTAGATATAATAGTAATCGGTATCAAATTCGATAACAGCAGTTGTAAAATAAAAACAACTATCATGCCTAAGCAATCGAAAGAATTCCTCAAACTTAGGATCGATGCTATAATTTCGAAGCATAGTATCGGTTTGAATAATAATACTCATATCTTGAACTATACAGATGGTCCTAAATCACTGGCTTGGCTACGGAGCGGCGGGTATAT
>JAAEQD010000136.1 GCA_024231855.1 Candidatus Zixiibacteriota bacterium | reverse complement strand
TTGATAACTGTTTTTAGGTTTGTAATACATAATATTTCCTTTATTCCAGAGGCCCTGGACCGATTACCAGGGCCTTGATAGACTTAGTTTATGCCGCCTGACTTCCTTTGCTCTCTCGCTGGTATCCTAAAATCTCGTCCAGGACCTTGCCCACAGTGTTTATGACGGCCAGACAAGCCCTCTCGACGGTCTTTTTAGACTTTTTGGCGTATGATTCGATATACTCATAAGAAAACCCTAGATTGGATTCAGGGCAGTATAACTGCGCCAAAACCGCCGCTGATAATTCGGCGATAATCTCTTGAGACGGTACTTGACCGCCCTTGAGATTGCCTTCGATTCGATGGTGGGCGGCATGCGCCAATTCGTGAAAAAATACCCGCGCTTCATGGCTTGCCAGGACAATCTTTTTACTATTGCCCTGATAGTATCCATAATAGCTACCGGCAAAGGTTTGATAAGATACCGACAAACCTAATTTATCGGCAACGTCGGTCAATGGTGGCGGGGTAGTCGGTTCATAGGGCAAGGGCTTGCCGTCGGTATCCTCTGCCCGGAAAACCGGGATTGTGAAAAATCCGGCAACGAAAACCTTATCGGATTCTTGCCCGTTATCATCGGTTTCGGTGATTTTGCGGATTTTAGGCCCTAAGATATGGAAACATTTAGCGCCCTTATTGACTTTGCGGTCCGCCTCTTGCCATTGCCGAAAACCTCTGGCATCGGACGTATCGGCCATAAATTGCAGTAGCCGATTGCTCCAGGACCATTTAGACGATGGAATACCGGCTTGTGGTGGTATCGTAGCTACTGCCAGGGCTTTGGGTACATCGCCGGTTTTGAATAAATCGACGATACGACTTAGCGCTTGACGCGCTTTTTCGGAATCATTAGACTTGCTCATGGTTTAACCTCCACTGTAGGTTAGGCCCGCGCTCCGGGATGTTACCAGCATCGCCGGAGCATTTTTTGCTGATCACTTCGATCAACTTTCAATTTAATAATAATTCATGTTTTGCGGTTTGTCAATTAAAAAAGACCTGCAACATCGAAAATAATTATATCGCGTCTATTTTGCAAGGGTTTACATGCGAAAAAATATTTATATTCACCTGCAACACTTTTATCGGTTTTCTATATTGTACCGAGACGGCCTATACTATCAATATATTAACGGTTTACCCTGGGCGACAATTTTCGGCGCTGCGCATGGTTGAACAGGTTAAGACCGGATAACAGGATATATAATATCGGTTTTACAGTGGTTTTATATTGGTTTGCAGGCGGTTTTCAGGCGGTTTTCAGGCGGTTTGCAGGCGGTTTGCAGGCGGTTTTTTGCTAGATAAAACACAATAAATAGATAA
>JAAEQD010000135.1 GCA_024231855.1 Candidatus Zixiibacteriota bacterium | reverse complement strand
GACCAACAAGATAATTCTAACCATTGCCTTAATCGAATTCTGTACGGGTGTACTGCGAAACGGTGTCATGCACTGGTACCCGATATACCTCAAAGACTTCATGCATCTGGGCTCCGACGCGTTTATGCGTCAGAACTGGGGCTTGATCCTGATGTTGGCCGGTGTGTTTGGCGGTATGTTCGCCGGTGTGGCCTCCGATAAGGTGTTCGGTTCTCGCCGCGGTCCGGTGGCGGGCTTGCTTTACGGCGTGATGTTTTTCGCGACTCTTCTGATGGTGTTTACTGTCGGGGGTAACGAGATATTCCTGGCTATCTCCGTGGTGGCGATGTCGTTCTGTGTGATCGGCACTCATGGCATGCTCTCGGGCACCTCGACTATGGATTTCGGCGGTAGAAAAGCGGCGGCTACGGCGGTTGGCTTAATCGATGGCTTTGTGTACCTCGGCACCGGTATCCAATCGATCTGCCTGGGCTATATCACCACCTCAAACTGGAACTGGTGGCCGGTCTTCCTGATTCCGTTCACCCTGATCGGCTTCTTATTAGCGGTGAAAATCTGGAAAGCCATGCCTAAGCCGGCGGCCAAGAAGGCTTAAGTAAGCATTTTCTGATTCGGGAATAACCCACTCCCGTTTAGCGCGGGAGTGGGGCACCCTAACGTAAACAGAGAAAGATAATGAAGAATCTAATTCCTCACTTTATTATAGGTATCACTGCGATTGTATGCGGCTTGATTTGGGGATTTTGGGGATTGTTAATAGGACTAATAGCGAGTTATATTGTCATAACATTATTAGGATTATCTTTAATTAAAACTTCCAAGGGTATCTTACCGCGTGATGTCAGGCAAAATACAGCAAGCAAATTTCTGAAGGAAAATAAAGAGTGGCTAAAAACAAGAATTCCGTCACAACATAACGAAAAAGAATTGCAATTTTTAGAAAATCTATTAGACAGCATAGCAAAAATAGCGTCAATATTAGGACCAAGCACATCTTCTGGTTTTTCGCATGGAGAAATGGAGGCGGCAGTCGAATTGTTAACAACAGAAGAAATAGATCCAAATATTGCCGAGATTGTAGAAAGATTGTGGCCATTTATAGAAGCTGAGTGGTATGGTGCTAGTAGTGAAAAAATATAATATTCAAGATTTAACCTGACTACCCGCACGGGTGCCCCATCCCCGGCCTCAAGCCGGGGTGGGTTAGCTAATAATCAATTTAGTTTTTTAGATTATTTAAATATCAGCTTTGTGGGCGGCAGATGTCCTTGTCTACCCCTAATTATGCATCTATCAGCTCTTCAGCAGCTTCACGATAATCTCATCAGCCATTAAGAAGCCTTTATCGGTGAGGGCGATTTTGTTGAGCTTCTTGCGAAGATATCCCTGTTTTATGAAATCGGTTTTGACCTGATCGTTGATCACTTCTTTAGCCAGGTTGTAATCAATACCTTCGGCCAAACGTAATCCTAAAAGAAGCCACTCCTCGGCGCGTTGTTTATCGGTGAGTGTTTCCCGAAAGCTAATCGGCAACTTACCCTTGCCCAGGTTGGCGATATACTTATCGAGGTTTTTCTGGTTGGCCGTGCGCTTTTCGCCATCGTAGGAGTGCGCCGATGGTCCAAGGCCGACGTATTTGTCATCCCGCCAATACTTAAAATTGTGCCGGCACTCGAATCCCGGTTTGGCGAAATTGGACACTTCGTAACGTTTATAACCGGCCGATGACAGCATTTCGTTCGTCGCCGAATACATCTCCGCCTGATTATCATCATCCACTAAAGCCAGCTCGCCGCTGTCAACCATCTTGTGATACGGTGTGCCCTTTTCAATAGTTAGTCCATATGCGGATATGTGAGTTGGATTCTTGGCGATTGCCTGATCTAACGTGGCTCGCCAGCTTTCGATCGATTGCCCCGGTATACCGAATATCAGGTCGAGACTGATATTTTCGAAACCGGCGGCGAACGCGTTATCGATAGCCTCGACGGCTGAATTGACCGAGTGAATTCGGCCCAGAATTTGAAGCTGGTCGTTATCGAATGATTGTACCCCGATAGACAGGCGGTTCAGACCGAATTCTCTCAACGCCTGGAAAAATTCAGGCGAGGAGGTTTCCGGGTTGATCTCCATGGCGATCTCGGAGCGCGGAGAAATATTGAAACGCCCCCGAATCGATTGCAGAACACGGCTTATATTTTTGTCACCCAGAAGCGGCGGCGTACCTCCGCCGAAATAAATCGTGTTGTAAACGCGCTCTTTCCATTTCGATCTGCCCAATATTTCAATTTCGGATAACAGAGCGCCGGCGAAACCATCAACCGTTGTCTCATTTCCGACAATTGAGTAAAAATCGCAGTATTGACATTTCGCCATACAAAACGGGACGTGAATATATATTCCAGCCGGCATATTAGTACCTCTGTTGAAAGATATAATAATATTGTCAGAAGTTCAACTATTTATTGTAAAGGAGCTGGTACTTCCCGATATCAATGGAGCAATCGTAAAATTATGTTTGATGAAATGCTGGTATAAAATTAATTACTGGAAATCAATTACCGGATGCACCGAGGCGATCCCAGCCGATACGGGATGGGAAATGAACGAGATTATAGAAGAGAATTTTAACCGCCGGGAAAATATACGGGCTTTCCCACTCGGGCGCCTCGGGATCGGGCCGCCAGGACCAGTACACGAATAAGGCCTTGCCCTTTATATTTTCCAGATTAACTACGCCGAAATTACGGGAATCCTCGGCCTCATCCCGGTTGTCGCCGAGTATATAAACGGCCCCGGCCGGTACCTGGTACGGTTGAAGGTAATCCCGGTTGCCGTAGCTTTCGGGGATTACCCTGTTATCAACATGCTTGATATTACCGAATATCTCGAGCTGTTCATCGTCCACATAAACGAGCTTGTCGAGTATTTCCACGGTTTGCCCCTCAACCGCTGCAACGCGTCCGGATCTAATCTCATCAATTCTGAGCGGATGTTCGAATACTACCAGGTCGCCAACTTGCGGAGTCCCCGAACTGTAGGAGAGCTTCGAAGTCAGCATAAAATCGCCTTCATATAGGGCATTTTCCATCGAGGGATCAGCGATCCGATAGGGCATAAAGATAAAAATCCGCAAGACCAAACCTATAAGCGCTATAACGATAGCGGCCTTGAGGAATTCCATGGGTTTGCTTGTTTTTTTTCGTTTTTTTACCATACAGTTATTCCTGATACTATCTTATCGGCACGAAAATATTGATATTTATTAAAAATCTGGCACCCCGAAAGCCAGGAATGCACCGTTTTATGGGGTGGTTCATTTTGAACCAATCCGGCAATTGGCATAATTACCTTGTTTTTGGTATCTGTAAATCCTTATATAAATACTATGTCTGTTGATCTTGTTACATTCGATGTGGACGGTACGCTGGTCAGGCGGCATCCAGATGTACCCACGCTTAAGCTGGATGCGATCGATTACGCTTTCCGTAAAGTATTTGAAATTAATAACTTCAGCTACCTTGATTATTTGCAGCCGAATATGTATGGCATGACTGATCGTTCGATTATGAGGATGCTGGCTACTCGCCTGGGCGTCGATAGCGAGCTTATCGAAAACAAGCTTGATATCTTTTTCCATGAGATGTTGGCCTATTTTGACAACCATCCGGAGCATAAAACCACGACGGATTATTATGTTCTGCCCGGCGTTACGGAAATGCTGGCCGCTCTCGCCGAGAGAAATATAAAGATGGGAATCGCCACCGGCAATTTCGCGAAATTCGCCTGGTGGAAACTCGATGGCGTTGGCCTGGGCGATTATTTCGCGTTCGGCGGTTTTGGTGATGATGCAGAAAACCGAGATCAGATAATCGGCATAGCCCTGAAACGGGCCAACTATAGCGGTAAACGTAAGGCCTGCCATTTTGGCGATACGCCGGTTGATATCGAAGCCGCCCAAGCCAACGGTATTCTGGCCGCCGCGATCAGCTCAAAAGCCGGGGCGACATACGAATCGGATGCTTTAAATGAGGCCGGCGCCGATCTGGTAATCGATTCCTGGCATTATATAGATAAAATCTTGGCGTTTCTGGATAACTCGTAGTACGAATATTAGGTTTATAGCTAAATTTGGCCTGACCATTGATATTTTCCGCCCCACCCCAAGACAGCCCAAATGGGCTATCACTACAAATACCCCCACCCGTTCTCTCGTAGGCTTGGAGCTTGCTACCAATTATCCGTAGCCTGACGCCCGACCTCCTCCAAAGGCTGGCAAGTCCATTTGGATCCTGGCGACTGACCCCCTACGACTTGTACTCACCTCAAGCTAGAATAAATTTCAGCCCCAGGCCGGTCAATTTTTCCTATTAGGGGCGTGTAATTTACACATTGGACAATGCCTTTGGGTTACATATCTCGTTGATTATTATTAGATTAACTATTTTTCTTACGATAATTATAAGGTGGCATACTGTTTGCCATTAATGTAGCTGGATAAATATGGGAGGCATAAAGATTTAGCTTAGGAATATTATGAAAAAAGCAGTCGTGTTAGTCCTGATCCTCATTGGAGGAATATCATTGAGCTTCGCTCAACTTACCCCGGCCCAGAAAGAATATCTGGAAGAATATAAAAAGCGACAGAATAAGTCACCAAATTCGGAAATAGAGAAATTCGTCTCGCCTGATATATATCAGCAAGATTTTAAGCCGGGTGATGATCCATCGCTGGAGTTTAGTCCCGCCGAGAAAGCCGGCGAAGTAATTGAATCCGAGCCTAATACCGATGAGCCTGAGCAATCAGGCATGTTCGACCCGGATTTAAAGCCATTCGGTTATGATATATTTGCCGACGCCGATGAGGTATTCGCTCCCGGCGTTCATGAACTTCCCCCCGATGGCTACACTTTTGGTCCGGGGGATCATCTACTGGTCAATGTATGGGGGCGAGTCGACCTGGGACTTGATCTGACTATTGATCGAGAAGGTAAAGTGTTCATTCCCAAGGTCGGTGAGTTGGTGGCGGCCGGTTTGACGCTGGATAAATTCAGAACTAAACTCGACAAAAAGCTTGGCGGAATATATTCCGATTACAGTCTATCGGTATCATATGGCAAACTTCGCCAGATAAGTATTTATGTTTTCGGCGAGGTCAAACGGCCGGGCGGCTACACCGTTTCCTCGTTGGCAAATTTACTTCACGCGCTCTATACCGCCGGAGGAATTACCGCGAACGGTAGTTTACGTGATATAAGACTTGTTCGTAATACGCTGTTGAAAGGGACATTCGATCTATATGATCTGCTTCTAAAGGGCGACCATAATAAGGATTTAAAGCTTCTATCAGGGGATGTTGTTTATGTGCCGGTGGTCGGTCCCCAGGTATCGATATCTGGTGAAGTTAAACGTCCGGCGATATATGAATTGACCGGCAATGAAACGGTATTGGCGGCGATAGAACTTGCCGGCGGCGTCACTCCCGAAGCTTTCCTGGAATCGATAAGCCTTGATAGAATAGGCCCCAACGATAGTCGGATTTTAAGGGATTTAAACCTTATAGACTCGACGATTATCGCCGACAACGATATACCTCTTGGGGATGGCGATAAGCTCAAGGTTTTTTCTATTTACGATATCCATGAAAACCTCGTCTACCTTACCGGCCATGTAAAACATCCCGGCAGATTCGGAATAACCGATAGTATGCGAATATCAGAGCTAATCGATAATGGGGAGCAGTTCAGGGAGAAAATTTATACCCGACGCGCCGATCTATTTCGGACTGACGATGATGGCACCAAAACCCTGATTCCGATTAGCCTGGAAGATGTTTTAGCCGGTGATTTGAAGGCCGACATTTTTCTGGAATCACTCGACAGCCTGGTGATCTATTCGCACGATCATGTTGGTCGCAAGAAAAATGTCAGTATCCATGGTGAAGTGAAATATCCCGGGGATTACAACTTGTACAATTCTATGAGGCTTTCCGACCTGATCTTTTTAGCAGGTAATCTGACCAAACAGGCTTATAAGATGGAATGCGAGCTGGCGCGTGGAAAGCAAAATCAGAATACTGAAATAACTACGGTCAATTTGGAGGATGTATTGATTCGGGGCAATACCGAGGAGGATTATCTTCTTGAAGAAGATGATTGTGTATTTATCAGGCAGATCCCCAACTGGCGTCCCGTTCAAACAGTAACTGTTGAAGGCGAGGTTCTTTTCCCGGGATTGTACGCGATCCGGCACAAGGATGAAAAATTATCCGATTTAGTTTCCCGTACCGGAGGCTTGACCCCGACGGCTTTCCCGGAAGGCGCGATTTACATTCGCGGTTCGATCGAGCATCGGGTGAAGCAAAGGAATTTAGGGCAAATTATCGCCAATACTCAAGGAATTCGATTAGACTCCATGGGCAATAGGGTAAATGACCAGATCGTAAATTTCAATCCATCCCAACTGAATAGGATAGTTATCGATTTGCCGGAAGTTTTGAAAAATCCCGGAGATTATAATGATATCGTATTGGCGAATTCAGATTACATTTATATCCCGACTTATCCATCGGGTGTTCAGGTAATCGGTGCGGTTGCCTACAATGGCACGATTTCGTTTAAGAAAAATAAGAAAGTCGATTATTACGTTGGCCAGGCCGGGGGACTTTCTCCCGATGGCGAAAAATCCGGCATTAGATTGGTTCACGCCAACGGTAAGGTGTACTACGGCGGCAAGGCCCGATCATGCAAAGTTGAATTGGGCGATGCCATAATCGTGCCGTCGAAATTGAAGCAGAACCGGGATTGGGGAAGGATACTATCCACAACCGCGACAATAGTCGGGTCCATGGCGACCACTATTTTTATCGTCGACAGGCTTAAATAATCATGTTTGAAATGTATTAAAATATGGCAATATAACATAAAGATGAGGTGTTTATGGAAAAGAGATTAGTAAAAGTTGTGCCCAGCGTTCTGGATCTGGAAGAACCTGAACAGGACTTCCAGGGAGCTTTACTTGCCCCCAATGAGGAAACTTTGTTGAAACTGGATCAGAACGAGGCTACTGTTTCACCATCGCCGCTAGTGCTTAAAGCCCTCAAAAGTTCACTCGAAACTAAAGCCTTAAATTGCTCTCCCGATATTGGATCGAGGAAACTTCGCCGAAAGCTGTCGCATTATATGGGTGTCAATTTCGACTCTATCGCGTGTTATGCTAATCCGGCCGCCGCGATGGAAACGATCGTCAGAACATATCTTCAGCCTGGTCTTGAGATGTTAAATGCCTGGCCAACCGATAGCCCGTTTTCTCATTATGCGGTCAGTACCGGGGCTAAAGTAATTAATATTAAGTTTAAAGATCAATTCAGGCCTAAAGTTGAGGAAATTATTGGCGCTAAAACGTCGAAAACCAGGTTGATTTACCTGGCTAATCCCAGCGGTATATCGGGGGCTTCGCTGACCGAGGCCGAATTGGTATTTCTTTTGTCTTATGCCGAGAATTCGATGGTTGTAGTCGATGAGGCGTATTTTGAATTTTGCGGGACCACAGTGGCCGATATAATCTCCAGTTTCCCCAACCTGATAGTTCTCAGGACCTTTTCGAAAGGTTTTGCCCTGGCCGGCTTTGACATATGTTGTCTGACCACCGATTCGAGGAATTTCAAGTTCTTAAACAAATTAGGTTATCTGAAGGGTCCGAACACCCTGGCCCAGGTCGCCGCGGAAGCCGCTCTGGAAGACTTAAGTTATACGTCCGAATTAGTTCGACAGGTCAGCCAATCGAAAAAGCTCTTGTTTGATAGTTTGACTTGCCGGGGATACGATTTTAGAATAACTTCGGCAAATTTTTTCCTGATGCGGGTTGCCGACCCCGATGGATTGGTTAAATCTCTCGCTGATAAGAATGTTTTTGTAAATTGTCTTGAGGGGATACCGGGATTTGAGAATTATGTTCGGATTACAATCGGAACTCCTCAACAAACCTCGATTGTACTCGATATTTTAGGCCGTCTGGCTCCCGAGCAGGCGATAAGTTCGACAACCGACCGGAAAGATGTAAAACCGGTCAATCGGCTTCATTCATCACTTAAACCAGGCAGCCGTATCGTTTTAAAAAAACCTGAAGGTACGGTTCAAAGCTAATTTTGAAAATACGCATTCGGGGAAGTCTTAGCTTCCCCGAATAACCCTAATCCAGCTACATTACATTTGCTCTTGGCAGAATTTAATCCAGTGTTATGAATTCATAATTATAATCCCTATTGTCGTTTGGCGGGAAATTTATAGTTTCTCTATCCGGTCGATTATTTGATGTTTTGCCGGAATCACTTTAACCTTTAAGGTAATTGCCTGTATAGCAATATTTTGATTATGTGATTGTCCTGTGCCCAATAATTGCCGAAAACAATAAAGTATCCGAATTTTCGAGCATTTGGGGGGATTGTGCTCAGAGAACGCATAAACACACTTCGCAAACTATTATTTCTAGCCTACTTAATTCCGGTTGCCGCGAGTTTTCTGATTTCGATATACGTTGAATCATATTATGAGGGCAAACACGTCTATTTTGATGCTTATGACGGGTTGATGGCCACGGTGTTAATAATCTGGGGCCTGGTGTTATGGAATAATAAGGATTGTTATAGTTTCCGTTCAAAATCCAAATTTGAAATTACTAAAACAGCTATCACAGCATCGCTGTTGGCATCGGGAATTTCGCTTATTGTTTTGTTTTATTGGTCCGATTCCAGGCTGGGTAAGCTGATGGCCGGGAGCTTTGTGATTCTATCGACGATTGGTCTGGTTGTGTTGCGGCTTCAGATCCAGTTCCTGCTTGAATATATCCGTAAGCGAGGATATAACTATCAAACGATAATCATAGCCGGTCAAGGAAAACGAGCTCGCCATTTTGCCGACAGTATTTTTCAAAATCTACACTGGGGATATAGGATTGACGGGTTTATTAATACTAACAATGGCCCATCCGTTCCCCTGTGGAGCTATAATGACATCCCGGTAATCGGCTGTCTTGACACAATACCTGATATCATTAAATCTCAACAGGTTGATTGGGTTGTATTTGCCGTAGAGAACAACGAATTGGGCAAAATCGAAGAAGCGGTGGCTACTTGTGACGAAATGGGTACGCGGGTGGCGATTCTGACCGATTTATTCCCCGCCAAATTTGCCAAGAAGAGGATTGATGAGTTTTTCGATTGCCCGATTTTATTGTTCGATACCACGCCGCCACAGCGAATTTCGCTGGCAGTAAAGGCGATTTTCGACAGATTCGTATCGTTTTTGGGAATTATTACTATTTCGCCAATATTATTTTTTACGGCCCTGGCTATTAAACTTTTCTCAAAAGGGCCGATTTTATTTAAACAGGAACGCTTAGGCATCAATGGTAAAAGATTTACCATGTACAAGTTTCGGACAATGCGGCCGGACGCCGATATGCTGAAAGATCAACTTAAAGATCAGAATGAAATGGACGGTCCGGCATTTAAAATCAAGAATGATCCGAGGATTACTCCTTTGGGACGTTGGCTAAGAAAAACCTCCATCGATGAACTACCGCAGCTTCTCAATGTTGTTAAGGGCGACATGTCTCTTGTCGGGCCGCGGCCACCGTTATCAAACGAAGTGATTCAGTATGATTCCTGGCAGAGAAGGCGTTTATCGATGAAACCAGGTATTACCTGTTTATGGCAAGTAGGCGGACGCAACAATATCAGTTTTAAGAAGTGGATGGAATTAGATCTCAAATATATTGACAATTGGTCACTATGGCTCGACACAAAGATTCTCGCCCGAACATTGCCGGCAGTGATAAGCCGTAAAGGCGCCAGGTAGGATATATTATGGCAGATGTTCTCATTGTTGATAACAACGAACATATCTCACGGATGTTCACGGAAGTCCTGGCGCAGGATGGGCATAAAGTAACGGTCGCGGCAAATGGACGGACAGCCCTGGAAATAATTGAAAGCAATAAATTCGAGATTGCTTTCATAGATTTGGGACTTCCCGATATTTGCGGACTTGAAATATTGAAGTCTCTTAAAATAAGATCTCCATTAACGATAACAACCGTGATTTCCGGGGAAAACGATATTAATTATGCCATAGAATCCATTAAATCAGGTGTTTTCCGTTATCTAAAGAAGCCTTTTGATCTGGATGACATTAAGGAGATCACGAATCTCGCTCACCAGGAAAGAATGCATATGGTTGAAACGGGTTATTGCCCCGATAAGAGATTCCCGATTAAAAGAATTATTCAAACAAAGAACACGATCAAATTCCTTGTTGATTTGCCTGTAACAATTATAGCGCTGCTTCTGGGATTTGCTATTCAACAGGAAATATATCAATGGCTCGAAATACCAACCGTATGGGGTATTTCCGAGATATTGAACCTGACATTGTCATTCGTGTGCTGTTATTGTTTTATATTTTTAAAATTCCAGCCGTCTATTCAACTGCCGGACATTACAAAGCAATTCGCCAGGGATTTCATAAATTTCACGTCGGTTTATGTTTTGTACGCGGCAATACTGTTTTTTATGGCCATTATGATCGACAGTCGACTGATTTTAATTAGCGGTTATTGTTTGGGACTGGGCGGTCTCTGGTTAAGCAGATTTACCCTGGCTCCGTTTATCGAAGGATTGTTCTCTGGTAGATCCGAAGGGCCCAGGCGTATCATATTGAAGGGTTTCAATAAATTGGCCGATGAGAAGCCTGTCAGCACGAAACCGGGTAAGGATCCAATCCCGCGTACAGCGGCGATGGAACCGGATAAGGACAGAAATAAAACGGCAACGAGCGAAGCCGAGAATGAGAAATCCAGAACAGTTGCCGATAATCCATATGAAGATCGGGCAAGCAGACTGGTTCGTGAGTTCAGGGGCAACCGGGCGAGATTTGATCGTACATCCAAGAGAAATCAGCCCAAAAAAGTTATCCATTAGTTTTAATGTTAGTTTTTAAAAAGTTTATAATAGTTTTAAGCCTCTATGCCGGCCTGGCCTCAGCGGGGATACTGCCGGTTGGCCGCCCCGACACGGATTATGCCTATCGTAATTTACGAGAATTGTACTTGCGAGGCTTCGAGACGGCCCCATCAGCGCTATATGCACCGTTTGACTACCTGGATATTCAAGCATTATCTGATAACAACCGACCTCACTCCGCGGGCAGACTGACCACTTTTTTGAAACGTACCGCTAATCGTTTCGAGGCCGAAACAGGATTTCTGGATTTTCAAACTACGATAATACCATCAGGCACCTCCGGCGACAAAGCCGGTCAATCTAACTTGATGTTTATGCCGGAATTTATATATCGAATTTCTGATACATGGTCGGTTCAGGCGGCTTATAGAATCGATGGCAGCCTGGCGGATGATTCGCTGTATACGGGCAAGGTATGGGGAGATTTTGCCGGCTACGCCGAACTGGCGCTTCTTTCGTTTCGAGGTAAACGACTGTCGCTCGATCTGGGTCGAACCCGCGACTTCTGGGGCGCGTCAAGAAGCGGATATGGATTAATGCGTTCATCGGCGGCCATGCCGATGGATGGAATGCTTTTAAATTATAACTTCGGCGACAAGCTGTCATTGTACTCAACGATAGCTTACTTGTCGCCGGTTAGCTCGCGATCGCCGTTTGCCGCGGATACATTAACCGAAAATCGTTATTATTCCGCGCACGCTTTACGGATTTCCCCCTTTTCGTGGTGGGATATCATACTTAAAGAATCGGTGATTTATGGCGGTGTGGGTCGTCAGCTGGAACCAAAGTATATTATCCCATTCATTTTGTATCATGGCGAACAACTTAATGCCAATGTTGATGATAACACTTTTCTGGGTCTGGAAAGTGTTATCAGGTTGAAAAATCGATATGCTTTCTACTTGGAATTGCTTGTTGATGATTATCAGATTGAAAACAAAAGCATTTTCGATAATGAACCGAGCGAAATCGGCTTGATTATCGGAGCCAATGTATATGATTTCCCGTTTGAAATGGGGGCTATCGAAATCGAGTATACCCATATTGCCAATCATACCTATAATCAGGTAAAGCCACGTAATATCTATATTAATCAGGGCAATCCGATCGGGCATCCGCGGGGCCCCGACCAGGAGGGGCTTAGTCTATCGTATATCTACCATTATGATGATTATCTAACCACTGAAATAACCGGTTATCTAATAAACCGTGGCGAGGGTCGGCTGGCTGATGATTGGGAGACCCCCTGGCTTGATCAGGATTACATAGTGAAGTTTCCGTCGGGCTTTGTAGAGAGAAGGCGAGGCGTTTCCCTGGAGATTTTTTGTGCTAAAAATGAGATTATTCAGGGTAAGATGTTAATAAATATGACCGATATACAAAATAACGGAAATATCTCCGGGATTAACGAATTTACCTGGAGCGCAAGATTGGAAATTATTTTGAATTTGCCAAAATTAAGTTGGAGGCTTCACGATGAAAAGCAGCACTAATATCAAGGTAAGTATGGTTATTGTCGTCCTAATAGTATCATCTGTATTAACTTACGCCGATAATGACTATCTGGCCGGAACCCGGGGTGAAGGGATTGGATTCGCCTATTCGGCACTGGCCGATGAGCCAACCGGCGCTCTCTATAACCCATCTGGGGCAGCTTTTATCAAGGGCTGGCAAGCGCAGATGCAATATCAGAATCCCACCGATTACGGCTTGTCCGTTATCGAAGAGTCGGCTTACGGCGGTCTGGCAGGATTCAATTACTATCATGAAAGCCTGGGCAATATTGTCCTGAATTCACATCAATTCGGCTCGTTTTCTGAGCCGACCTCGATAACGACTTTAAGCAGCCTTAATCTTTCATATGCCAGATTGATCAATGAGCAATGGGCCGCCGGAGCGGGTTTCAAATATATGATGGAATCCAATTTCAGCGACCGCTCTGTGTTCGATCTGGATTTGGGGCTAACCTGGCGGCCAATGGCGAAAATTTCGCTGGCTGCCGTGGGCGAAAATCTACTGAAAGCCGAACTGACGCCGGCAATTGCCGGATTTTCTCAACATTTGTCACGGAAATTCCGTCTGGCCGGAGCCTATCATTATCCTAAAGAAAATTTCTCGGCCTCGCTGATTGCCGGTTGGCAGCTTGAACAAGCCGGTGAGATCGAAACCAATAATACGTCGCTATTCAACGCCGGTACGGAGCTGTGGTTTGGCACGCATAGCGATGTGAGCCTCGGCTTACGCGGCGGCTATACGTACGGTAAATCGACAGTCTATATTGCTGAGCTGGATTATAATCGCTGGAGCGGCGGCGCCTCGATTAATTTCGATTTCCATGGTCGCGATCTGCGAATCGATTACGCGATCAGGTCGTTTCCCTTCGAAAGTACCGAGGATTTGGTAGTCGATCACTCGCTATCATTTACGTATGGCTGGGGCGGCATACCCGATTACTACGGCCAGCATATGGAAGATACCTACGATTTGACCAGATATGAGAAAGAACAGACCTGGCAGGCGCCGGTGGTAACAGGCGAGGAATCTTTTTCCGAGATGGGATCGGGGCAAACATTCTCCGGGCGCGATGTCAGTCCCAAGAAAAAAGGCTATGCCAGGCTTAATCTTGAAACAGAAGCCACCCAGTTGATAACCGGGTCCAAGCCGAGGCTTGTTTTTTATCTCAGGCCTGATGGCTTACTCAAATTGAGCGGATGGAAACTCTATATATTCACAGCCAAAATGAAAGATTGGCAGGAAGACGCGGTCGATGATTTTGCCGTTCACGTGATAGAGGGCAAGGGCATTACGCCCCTAACCGTGATTTGGAACGGACAGTTGGCCAATGGCAGTTTTATTAAGCCGGGTAAATATTATTTCGTCGTTGTTGGCGATGATAGCTACGGCGAGAAATATATGTCGAAATGGAGCAAGTTCAAAATTGAGTAATATACTCGATAGATGATAGAAAAGCGGTCAGATGACCGCTTTTTTTTATTCCGGCTCGCAATTCGGCCAGCCCGACGGCGCCTCCGGGGGCAGGCTATCGGGATGAGGCCAGGCGGGCGGATAATCCAAACACCAGTTTGTTGGACATAATCCTCTGAAACAGCCAACCAACCTTGTTACATCGCTGCCAATAACCAGACAATCACCATTGATATCCGCCGACGCGTAAAAGCCATCCAGATTGCACGGCGGTTGTAAGCTTCTAAAATAGTTAACCAGGTAAGTAACATCAGAACCGATTTTTTGTGGCGGCCAGATACCGTTTGCCATATTCGCGTCATTCGGCAGGTATTCGTAGCCGGTTCTTTCCACGAAGTGGACAGGGCTGAAAAACTGGTAAACTTCAAAGCCATAGCCCCCACTACTATTACCGGCATTACTAAACCCGTAAGGGCCACACCCTATACCAATAGAATAGGCGGTTGTGCCGACCAAAGATAAATCATCATTAATTTGTATTTTAAAGGTTAAAACCTTTTCCGGTTCTAAAAACCAAAGCGGTTCACTATCGCAGGGAGGGGCCATTTCATTAAAGCCGTGAACAAGCATACCGGACCAACCCTCAAAGTTTGGAGGAGAGCCGAATGGGCCTTCGGCATAATAGGAATCCCAACCTGTTAACGGATAGTGAAAAACCGTCTCCTGGATCAGGAAGCTGTCAATGTATTGATTTGACGAAGCGGTAGTCAGCATAAAATTTTCTGCAACCCATTGTTCGGAAAATGTCTGAAAGTATATATCTAATTCCAGTGTCTCTCCAATGTAGGCGTTAACAGGCGTTCCATCGGGATTGCCATACCGGAACGCTACATGATTTACGGCCGAAGAAAAACTAAACGCCGTGTCATTCCATATTACCTCATCATCTTGAAGTGATGTGTAGGCCTTTAGATAATTGAAAAGATAAGATTCAAAGGTACTGTTAAAAGTAACAGTGTCTACGCTTGGTCCAGCCTGGGCGTATCCCGTCAACGTATCCGCAAAATTTAATAAAAGCGGCGGATCAGGGGGATATGAGTTTTTCCGGTAAACCTCAAAATAAATATCGAACACTTGCGCTTCGGTTCCGAAATTGGTGATCTCAATTGCAATGGGATATGAGTCTTCCGGCGCGGATAAAGGTGGGCTGATAATTTCAGTCACGCCAACATCGCCGGCAACAACCGGATTTTGAGCGAATGCTAAAAACGAAAATAGAAGGATATAAAATGACGCGGCCCGGGATAATTTATTAGAAATTTTTTCAATCATATCCGTTTCCTTCTTTATTGCGTTTCACAATTAGGCCAGCCCTGCGGCGCTAACAGGGGCAGATCATCGGTGGTCGGCCAGGCGGGATAATATTCGGGGCAAAATGACATCGAAACTTGTCCTCTGAAATACTCCACCAGCCTGGTCACATCGGAGCCGATCACCCGGCAATCGCCGTTGATATCGGCTGAGGCGAAGAAGCCGCCGAGATTACATGGTGGATTGTTTTCCATCCCGCGAAAATAGTTGACGAAATATGTAACGTCATTGCCGATCACCAATGGCGGCCAGGCGCCTCTGAAAATGTTCACATCACCAGGCATGTATTCGATTCTTGGCTCAAAATGGAATGGGCTGAAGAACTCATGAAGAGATAGACCGGCCCCACAACCGGCATCTCCTGTATTTGAGGGCCCTTGTATGGAATCTAAACCCGTACCAATACAGGCTATAGTTTCTCCTATAAAGCTCGTGTCATTGCGTGTTTTAACAACAGTTGTGAATATTCTGGTTGGCGTGGAGTACAATATCAGCGGGGAATCATAAGGTGGCCATAATTCGGCAAATCCCCATATTGATTGGCTTCTCCATCCCTCTGGATTAGGTGGAGAACCATAATTCCCCATGATTTCAATATAATCCCATGCTGTAAGAGGATAATAGAGAGTTCCCGCTTCAAGAATAAGACTATCGATATATTGATTATCGGCGCCTAAAGCTAAACAAAAATCGGCTACGCCGGCATCTCCCCAATCATCAAAAGGTCCGAGAAGAAACACATCTACCGGCATAGATGCCCCCGGATATACTGTAACAGGAGAACCATCGACGCTGCCGTACCAAATAAATACAGTCTGGTCTCCCCCGTGTACTGCTATCGTCGTATCATTGGAATGGTCTTCATCCTCCGCCAGATTAGTGAATACGATAGACTGGCAATGAGATCTATAACCGATCCAATCGTAATGAATGCTATCATTTAAAGTAAATATTTGTGAGCTTTGCCCCGCTAAGAAGCAGCCCAAAAGAGTATCTGAATATGAATGACCCGTTGAATCAAGGTTATAAAATTCGTACACTAAATTGAAGGTTTGACCGTCTGTGCCATAGTTTGTTACTTCCACCGTTTTCGGATAAGAGTGGTGCCAGGATAACTCCATAGGAGGGCTTAATATATCAGACACCCCAACATCGGCGCCAACCAGCGGATCGAATGTGATAACCGGTATATCTTCTATTTCCCCTGGCTTAGTTTCCAGTTCAACGGAAGTGGCAGGCTCGGTGAATTGCAGTATCAGCAAACCATCGTTTTCATATGCCGCGTAAATAAATTCATTATTAACCTCAACCGCCAGCGCCTCGTCATCAGGCTGATACAACCCAACAGGCATTGGATAAGCCGGTTCGCTGATATCGAATACAATCAAACCGCCGTCTGAATCGGCTACATAAGCATACTCGTTGAGTATACAGATATCAACCGCTCTTCCCTGCGTTGGCGTTTGGGCGACTACCTCAGGATTAGCCGGATCGGATATATCGATAGTCCAGATACCTTCATCGCCACAAGCCAGATAAGCATATTCATCTTTGATATCGATGGACCCGGCTGTGTGATACGGCGGAAGATATAAGCCGCCTACTCTCACCAACTCCGCCGGGTTTAAGATATCGATAATGATAATACCGAACACGCTGACTGCCAGATATGCCAGGTTATCCCGTATCGTGAAATTACGCACACTCACTTCATTAAAGCTGGCGAGTAATTCGGGTTGTGATGGATTTGATATATTGAGCGTAATAAATCCCCCGTAGATATCGGCCAGATATGCAATACCATCCCCAATAATCACATTTTGAGTATTACAGGGCGTATCGTATTCACCGGTGAATACCGGATTGGCCGGATCAGTAATATCGATAATTTCCAGCCCGGCATGATCGGCGGCTATATAGGCGAAATCGTTTTCGACATAAACGTCGTGAGCCTTATCAGATGTTGCATAGTTGCCGGTAAGTGCGGGATTGGCCTTATCTGAAATATCAATAATCTGTAAGCCCGCTTCGCCATCGGCGATATAGGCCAGATCGCCGGCTATGAATATCCCCTGCGCCTGCCCGGGTGTATCATATGAACCGATCAGCTCGATATTTTGCGCATATAACGATGATGTAAACAGGACAATGCTGAAAACCAGACTTTGCCATAACAAATTCGTTATAGATTGTTTCATGCTATTCCCCTTGGTTGAGAACGAACTAAAAAGATTAATGCGGTACCAGATGTTGCTCTTTAGTAAAGATATAACTGATTTCGTAGCTTGTCAAGCCTATTTTAGCATTAACATTAGTATATTGCTTGTCTTATGCGATGTTATCAAACTGGCGATCCGGGGTTCATAATCGTTTTCGGGGCAACCGGAGACGATCATGGGATCAGCGAGGGATGAGGTTCTACGATGAACTGGCGGCGGCTTCCCGCTGTTCCCACTTTTCGATAATCGCCGCGCCGACCGAATCGCCCAACACGTTTATCGTGGTCCGGCAGCGGTCCAGGAACCATTATAAAAATATCATTTTAGATCAAAATGCATCTTTCTATAAACTCGCCTTATCATCACATCTTCAATAGGGTGATCATATTTTGTTTTAGCTTTTGATATTGAATCAACTATATCCATACCTTCAACAACTCTTGCAAAGCAAGGATCTAAATTAGGTGAGGAGGGGGAATCCTTCACAAGGATATAGAGATAAAGCTGTCTTGCGCCAAACGGTTCTCTGATCATACCTACACATGAGCGCTCATATATTCCATATGTTGAGTCCGGTTTATAATGGGATCGCGGTCCATTATCGCCGGTTCTTGTGGGATCTCCCATCAGTATCATGAGATCATCAATTACCCAATGAAAAATTAAGCCATTGTAAAAACCTTCATTTACATGACTAAAGAAAAAATGGGCGATCATTTCATTTTCCTTGGCAAAAACTTCGATTTCAATATTGCCCATATCGGTTTCCATTACTACTATTGGATTTCCCGTTGCAGAATAAACAGATTTGGTTTGAGTTTTAATGAATGGGGGCGAGAATGGATCTAATCGTAATTCTATCTGGTTTAATAGTTCTAATAATTTCCTTTCTTGCGACTGGGTATCAAGCAATAATATTGAGGTTATAGCAACCGCAATAACCGTTGCCAATATCAATATAAGTTTTTTCCTTGCTGAAATAATGGCCTTAATTCTTGATGTTTGCTTTTTACCAGATGGTTTTCTCCCTTTTATTATACCAGCAGCATATGAATTACGATCAACTTTTATTATAACAGGCTTTTTTGTAATTTCATCCCGCTGCTGCTTCGGTTTTGCCTGAAATCCGCGCTGCCCGGTTATCCCCCAGATCAATTGCTCTAAAGGTTTGGGCTCGGCTTTACGAAAATCAACCCAGGTCATATCTTGCAGGAACACAGGCAACTCGGGAGTGCTCTTACAATCAGATAATATTACAGGGATTACCGGGCTGCCCCGATTTACAAACTTGCGAAGATACGCGTTTATTTCCCTTTTCTGCCAGGGGCCAATTCTGTCCGGGCCAACAAAGACCGCCGCCGTTTTGATATTTTCGATATTGGCTTCAAGTTCGTCCTGCCAGGATCGTCCAGGGGGCAATTCCCATTCATCCAGCCAGGGAACAACACCTTTTTCTTTTAGCTGGTTCGCTATTTCCCTGACAGCACTTTTATCTTTGCTATTATGACACAGGAAAACATCGAATTTACTTATATTTTCGTCCATGATGAAAAATCACTTATTCGTAATTCTACTAATACAATTTTATTAAGAATATAAACCCTCTACTATTGGGTCAAGCGAAATAAATTTACGCCCAATTAGAGTACCTAATTATTATTTGAAGCACTCGCGCCTCGCTCTTCCCACTTATCGATAATCGCCGCGCCGACCGAATCGCCCAGCACGTTAACGGTGGTCCGGCAGCGATCTAAAAACCAGTCGATTGCCAGGATCATAGCGATACCTTCGGTAGGCAGGCCGACCGCGTTGAGTACGATCACCATGGTTACCAGCCCCGCCTCCGGTATACCGGCGGCGCCAATCGCGGCTAAAGTAGCGGTTAGGAATATAATCACCTGGGCGCTGAAATCCAGCGGAATGCCATACACCTGGGCGATAAAGATAGCCGCTACCGCCTCGTATAAAGCGGTGCCATCCATATTGATTGTCGCGCCCAATGGTAAAACGAAACCGGCGGTACGATTGCTGATTTTGTTTTTCTCCTCAACGCACTCGATTGTCATCGGCAACGTAGCCGAGCTGGAGGCGGTGGAGAAAGCGGTTAATAGCGCCGGTGAGATATTGGAAAGATAGCGCCACATGTTTCGCCTGGCGACAAAATAAACAGCCGGTATTAATATCAAAAAGGCGTGAATAGTCAGGCCGATTATAACGGTGATAAAATATTTACTCATACGCGCCACCTCGGTGGCGAAACCGCCGGCCGAGGCTAATTCCGCTTTGCCGAGCCTGGCGGCCACCAGGCCCAATATACCCAGCGGGGCGATATACATCAGCAAGCGAATGAATTTAAGAAACGCCTCGTTCAAACCCTCGAATAATTCTATAACCGTTTTTCCCCGCGGTCCCAGGGTAGTGAGAATACCGCCGAAAATCAGCGAGAAAACGATCAGAGGCAAGATATTATTATTAGCCATAGCCTTGAACAGGTTCTTTGGAACCAGTCCTACTATAACATCGAGAAAGGAAAATTTCTTTTCTTTAAGTTTGATCTCAACGCCGGCGCCGATAGTATCTGGCTCGACATTTTTGCCCTTGGAATCCAACCACACCGAAACTGTGACCTCTTTGGCGGTAGTATATCCGGAGGGATCGATTATGCCTTTGATTTCCTGGTCGAGAAGATGGATTCTGAAGCGCGACGTGTAATCGGTGGCATTGAATTTATTATCGCCGGTTAACGCTAAAACCGATCCGCCGGCCAGCGGCCGCGCTTTTATCGTATAGGCCGTTTGCGGATGGTAATCCTGGGCGCGAGGGACACCCGTGCCGGGCTGAACGATATTTACCAGAATGATACCGATTATCACCGATATGCCTGTGGTGATCATGTAATAGGTGATAGTCCGGCCGCCGAGGCTGCCGAGTTTCCTCAGATGGCCCAGCTTGGCGATACCGGTAACCATCGAGGCTACCACCAGAGGTACCACCATCATGAACAACGCGTTTAAAAATATGTCTCCTAAAAAGCCGAACTTTAAGGCCGTGCGCGGGTAGTAGTGTCCGAGGATAAAACCGGCCACGATGGCCAGCAATATTAGATAGAGATTTAGATTAGCGAATTTACCTTTATTAGCCATGTCCGATTATAACACTTAAAGCGGCAGGGGTCAATCAAATAAAGCGCAATGACAAACTGCCGTTGTATGACGAATATTGCTCGACTTTCTAACAACGTATATATCACTTATAGCATTAACCGTTTGCTTATTGGCCGCGATTATATTATATATTTATATCTGCATGGGGATTTTTTATGATTAGAGTTCGAAAGCTTTCTAGGTACAATTTAAATTCTCTTAAAAGGGCAGCCGGGGAATATCTGTCCTTTATCGCCGGCGCGGCCAATATCGAGGTTGCTCGCGAACGCCTTAGCCGGAAGCTGAACACGTCGGTTTTTGATTCCTTCGCTGGGCAAAGGAGTCGATATAAAACCAGGATGGTTCGCGTTCGTGACTGCGCCCGGACCCTAAATAGTATAATGAGGCGAAGATCAGATAAACTTGCCGGTTTCAGCGTGGTCGAAGCATTGTATGATATAGCCCGGGATGTTCCCCGTCCCGATTTGAAACCTGGATTTTTCGCGGAGATGTGTCATCTTTTTAAGGGCATACAGGGCAAGGGACCCGGACGAGCGCCGGGAGATTATTCTATATCTCCGAAATTAAAGGGCATTGAAGCGGCCAGGGCCCGGTCGGATGAACTCGATAAGCTCTGGAATAATCTCGAGAAGCAGATGTCGCTTTATCGGCATGGCCTCGACCCCGAAGTTATTGAATATCGAAGACGGCGCCGTCGAAAAGTGTTCAAGCAGTTGGGCGGCACCGGTGATGATTGGCGCGATTGGCGATGGCATCTGCGTAAAGTCATCAAATGGCCGACCCAGCTATTCGACATGATCCCGCTTACCGATGACGAGAAGGAATCGCTGGAGTTGGTCGAACGCGCCCGCCTTCCTTTTGGTATTACCCCGTATTATCTATCTTTGATGAATAACAACGGGGATGATAGCGATATGGCGATTCGGGCGCAGGTTATACCGCCGAAAAGCTACGCCGAATCAGTTATCGAGGGCAAGCATAAAAATTTCCACTCGCTTGACTTTATGCTGGAAAGGGACACCAGCCCGATAGAACTCGTTACCCGCCGATACCCCGGTATCGTGATTCTAAAACCATATAATACTTGCCCGCAGATATGCGTGTATTGTCAACGTAACTGGGAAATCAATGAAGTCTTGGCCCGCGGATCGATGGCATCAAAGGAAAAGATTAAAGCCGCTATCGAATGGATCGCCGATCACCCCGGGATTCATGATGTTTTAGTGACCGGCGGTGATCCGCTGGCCATGAGCGACAGGAAACTATTCTGGCTTTTAAGCGAAGTTGCGAAAATCCCGTCGGTCGAACGTATTCGTATCGGTACTCGCACGCCGGTTACTATGCCGATGAGAATCACCAAAGAGCTGGCCGATTTTCTGGGCAAATTACGTAAACCGTTAAAACTCGATATTTCGGTTGTTACTCATGTTGAACACCCCTTCGAGGTTACCCCCCAGATGGCCCGGGCAGTGGAAAGACTTCGCCGGCGAATGATAAATGTTTACAATCAGAACGTTTTCACATTCTTCATTTCCCGCCGATTCGAGGCCGCGTTTCTAAGGCGGCTTTTGAAGCGTATTGGAATCGATCCATACTACACATTCAACACCAAAGGCAAGGACGAAACCGTGGACTATCGGGTGCCTATCGCGCGGTTGATGCAGGAGCAAAAAGAAGAGGCAAGGCTTCTGCCCGGCTTGTCGCGCACCGATGAGGCCGTCTACAACGTACCTGGCCTGGGTAAAAATTATCTGCGCGCCCTGCAGCATCGGGACCTAATTTCGGTTTTACCCGATGGCACCCGCGTTTACGAATTCCATCCCTGGGAAAAAAATATCCGACGTCAGAAATCGCATGTCGGCGAGGACGTGCCGCTGTTGGATTACCTTAAGCGCCTGGAGGATATGGGCGAGGATGTGAAGCAATACGAGACGATCTGGTATTATTATTAAAACATCTGCTGAATATTATTTATCGTAAAAGTATAATTAAATTAGCTATATCATTGCGAGGAATCCCGCCTAAAGCGGGAAAACGCGGCAATCTGTATAGGATAGCGTTACGTCCTATTTAAAATGCCTTTGCCCATCTTCTCGTAGGTTGGGAGCTTGCTCCCAAATGTCCGCAGCCTGCCACCCCACCGCCCCAGGCCAGCAAGTCCATTTGGATCCGGGCGACTGACCACCTACGCATGATTCACAATCACTCCCTCAAAATAGTGCAATGTGTTTTGCGCAAATATCATTTGTCATTCACAAAACTTGACACCTTTCAAAGCAAATCGTAGTTTATACATCATGGCCGGCGTGATTTACAGTATCGAAAAATTATCGTTCCCGCAAATCGATTCGCTGGATCGTGATAAAACGATCACGATAATGGCGGTTTCGCCGCTTGAGGAACATGGGCCTCATCTGCCGGTTGGCGTGGATATGTTCACCGCCGAGTTTTTCGCCAGGCATACAGCCGAATTAATTATCGAAAAGCGCCCCGATTGCGATGTCCTGATGTTCCCAACATTGCCGCTTGGTACGCAGGTATACAAGCATATCGGCTCGTTCTATATCAAGCCGGGCACGCTTTACGATATCGTTTATAACACCGGGCGATCAATCGCCCGTTATGGTTTCGTTAATATATTCGTGATAAACACCCATGGTCCGCCGAAACAGTTCGTGACTATCGAATCGGCCTGCCGGAAGGTATCACGGCAGCATAAGGTCCGGATGGTCAGTCTATCCGGTGGCCTGGCCGTGAAATTCCTCAAAGGCGAGATGTATGACCAGATCAGCCGGAAGCTAAACCGTCAATTTACCGATGAGGAGAAGTATCTGCTCAAACACGATTTCCATGCCGGCTGGTGGGAGACCGCCATGACACAACATCTCTATCCCGATCTGGTGGATGAGTCATACAAAGACCTCAAGCCATGCCTGCAGGAGTTGATGTCGAAAAAGGTGTTGGCTCCCAATAACGATTGGCCCGGCTACTACGGCGCCCCGGCCAAAGCCGATACCGATTTCGCCAAAGCCTCGATCGAGGTGTTCACCGAGCATGTCACCGGCTTGATACTCAGATCCATAGATGGCGAGGATATCGCCGATGAGTTAACCTCGCCGTTCTACAAGTACCCGTTCTTCCGCCCGTTTTTTAAACGGAATTTGATGATTGGCTTGGCGGTGGTGGTGTTTGTTGTTTTGGTGGTTTTAGTTTTGAGGGCGTAACTGTAATCAGTAGATCAAATCCCCTGTGGATTTGATGATATAACTTTGTTAATCACAGGCCCATTGTTTTTTGTATTCTCGCCACTGATTTGCGACAATCACGCCAAGGAACTCCTGAAGTTCACGCGCCGAAATCAAATTCAAGGGTGCATACTGCCGAGTAATTTTATCTGCGGATTTTTGGGAATCTTTACTAAAAGCAGCATCAGTTGTAACAAATATACCTTTTTTAAAACCACTAATTAGCATAGCACCAATAAATTCACGAACCTGCTCTACGCTTTCGGACTTGCGTTTGCGCCCTATTTTTCTCCACTTTACTTGAACCGCCGCTTGCTCATCACCCTTTATAACAATTAAATCTATACCTGCATCGTGGGAGCGTCCAACATGGCGTACATCACAGTTCATATACTGAGACAGTAATTGACCCACGAAAAGTTCTGTTTCCTTACCCGGTGAAAGTGATGCCAAGCCCTTTCGAAACTCCGATAACTCGCCTGCCAAATTCGGCATGATATCCTTCCATACTTTGTTCGAAAATCTACCTATAATACCCTCATAAGCATTTTGGAATTGGTCAGTACAGTACCAAATACTGTCATCGTCGGCCGCAGGCGATTGAACATAGAACTTGTTGATACACCACCAATTACATGTAATGCAACGCACCCCGATTTTTCCCGAAACCACCCTGTTATCGGGATCTGGCTGTGACCATTCCGAGGGTCTAGGCATAATGCCGCGTTCATCGGACAAGGCAGATCCGCAGTATGGGCAGCAATTGGGCGTACGTCTATTTATCATAAATTTACCAATTGTTTCTCTAGCCGTACTTTCCGGATTAATATGAAGTGTTACGGTGTGGTCTGCACCGCGATCGTCATAATAGCTTGGTAATGAAACTTTATGTTTAATGTGATTTAAGTAAGCGAATGTAATTCCGGATTGCATATAGTAGAACTCCTCCTAAGCATTTGCAATAACCATAGTTAATCTGAAATAATTACTCATTCGACTCATTTCCCAAAAGAATTATTATCAGTAGAGTACCCCATAGCCAATTCTTGTAGGTCAAAACGCCTGCGGATTTGACGATTTAACACAATTTTATCCGTTCTCTAGGGTTGCTCGGGCGCTATTTTTTCCTTTATTCCCCTTGCCTTTTGGCGCCTAGGTGATGTTTTGACAATATCCATTAGTATCTCAGCATATTTAGTAAGTTCATCATTCATTCTCTTAAGTTCCGAAATGAGGGAATCATATTCAGGAAATTCGCGCTGTAATTCTTGAGGTTTTTTTTGAATATTAACCGGGGCAGTAAGCGCTTCTTCCCACCATTTACGAAAAACAGAATGCCACTTGGTTAAATGAGGCCTAATACCATCGTTAAGGACCCTAAGTACAAAATCTGAAATACCGCCCCGTACATCTTTGTAGTGAGGACTATATTCGGATAGCAAATTGCGGGTCATCGGGAAAATTTCATGCAAGGAATCATATACATTATAAACAAGATCATGATTTTCATCAAATGGCAACGCAGCTTTTCGGGTTTTTAGCTGAATGTACATCTTCCAAGCCAAAATTCGATCTTGATCCGTCGCATCATAATCTATATTTCCTAAACCAAATGGTATGTTGATAGTTATTTTACTGGTTTTGTATCTTTTATTCAGCCAAATGAACCAGACCATAATGAATAATAAAGCGGCAAAAGCAGTACCCAGCCAGAAAAATCCAGATTGAACAGTTTCAAGGATAAAATTTATCGCCTCAGATATTCTCTCGACTAAAATTGCAGTATTAGACATTTGCCCTGCTTCTCTTTTGGTAAGCCCATTCTATCCATGCTGGGAATTTTTCGGGTTGCCAACCGCCAACGGCGTTTGAAGGAATCCCCTCGGGAATCTTACCCAACGTTCCAGAAAGCCTTATCCCTAGAATTCCTTTCCCTTGTTTAAGAGATTCCTTAATTTCCCATTTCACCCAATCGCTAGTCGCAGTTTTGTTTCCTATGAGAACTACGATAACAGAAGCAGGTCGAATATAATCCTCGCGTATAACACGGCTAATATAAGCGCCATCATTACTCTTTATGCGATGATCCAGCTTGTGATTGTAGAATTCAAATGAATCCATGATATTGCGAAGACCTAGAAAACCATTAACTTTTGCCGTATCCTCATGATCAAAACTTATGAAAATCCTTCGTTTCGTCATGCTTGCACCTCATTTTTATAAAATTGTTTTACACAAACTATAAATATAGTTTGTGCAGTCTTAAAAATCTTTCGCAAATACGCGATATTCCATAACTAGGCATTGTATGATCCTACTACAAATCCCTAAAAGGACCTACTCGATCTTTTCAATAAAATATCCTTATCAATACGTTCCGTCAAGAATTTTAATAACTTCATGTGGTTCTTTGTGATAAGAGATGTGGGAATATATGCATTGGCTCCCCATCCGCTTGCGGTGGGATCGATGATCTCAAACCTTCCCCGCCAACCAACCCTGCACCGCCCAGCAAAACGCGACCATCAGAACAAAAGCAAAACCGAGGGTGATATACATCGTCTTATCGCCGCTCTGCTTGAGCAGCTCCCTGATCGGGAAATGATGCTCCATCACGCCGACTGTGACCTTATGCGGCATCAATGTGCTGACAAAGTAACCTATCAGACCCGATACGAAGAAGCCGAATACGTTCCACCACATCCAGGAGATATCCTTGAAAAACAGCCAGAGGACTATATTGAGCGTGACCCCAGCCACCAGTCCGGTTATGGCGCCGGGCTGGGATGCTTTCTTGGTCAGGATGCCCAGCCAGAATGTCGCCAGTATCGGGCCGTAGAACGCCGAGCCGATTTTGTTGACCAGCTCCAGCACGGTCTCCGGACCGCCTATCATCAGAAGCGCGAATATCGTAGCGACCATGCCCCAGAACACGGTCAGCACTCGCGAGATACGCACCATCTGACGGCCGCTCATGCGGCGCGCCCATTCGAAATTACGCTCGATAAAATCCCGCCAGGTGGCCGCCGATAGTGAATTGAGGGCGCTGTCGATACTCGACATCGAAGCCGCGAAAATTCCGGCCACAACTAAGCCAAGTAATCCTTTTGGAAAGAACTCGACTAAGAAGTACGGCACCAGAAAATCAGGCGGATTGTTTTGAAGCCTCGCCGCGAATGATGAATGATTATTAAGAAACGGAATCAAGAGCAAACCGAAAGCGCAATATGTTAACACCAGCGGAAAACGCAGAAGCCCGTTGCCCAGCATCGCCCATCGTGCCTGCTGGGCATTGCTCGTCGTTAATAGCCTTTGCGCCTGGCTTTGATCACAGCCGTAGTATGACAGGTACAGGAAGAAGCCGCCTATCAACATCGGCCAGAACGCGAATGTCTGGCCATCACCCAGACCGGTCGATTTGAAATCGAGTATCTGCAGACGGGCCGAATCAGCCGTCATGAAACCGAATAGATCGCCGCCTAATAAATTAACGATTATGATAATGCAGGTTATCGCGCCGCCCCAGAGTACGACAAGTTGAATGATATCCGAATAGATATCGGCCTTGATTCCGCCTATGGTCGTGTACAGAAGCGAGACTACGCCGATTAAGATAATCGTCTCGGCCAGCGGCAAGCCCAGGCAGACACTGGTGACAATGCCGGTTGCCAGAAGCGCCACGCCGGTACCTAGGCCTCGGCTGATGACAAACACCAGGCTGAGAATAGACCTCGTGGCCACACCAAAGCGGTTTTCAAGATATTCATATATGGTAATGCCGCGGGTGTGATGGTAGACCGGGATCAGGATTAACATTATAAGCATCATGGCCAGCGGGATCGCGAACTCGTACTGAAGCCAGATCAGGCCGCCGCCTGAGCGAAGCGCGATAAAGGCCGGCGCGCTGATCAAGCTGATCGCCGACAGCTGGGTAGCCATCACCGAAAGTGCCACCTGCCAGGGCCGGATCAACCGTCCGCCGAGGTAGTAGTCCTCCTGGCTGCGCTGAGACCGCCCGATTGCCAGACTCATCCCGATAATGCCCAGGATATAAACGATTAAAACCGCCCAGTCGATAGTTGTCATAATAAACTCTTCGGCAATCCCCCGAGTGGATGTAGTTAGTATTGTCTTATCAGTTTATGAGTTTTGACGCTAGATGGCAAGGGGAAATCTTAGTGTTGTCGGGTCCCCCGACCCGACGACTATTATTAATTTGACATAAAACAGCTGTCAGGTGAGGGCACCTGACAGCACGTAAGGCGGTCATTTAACCAACGAAGCAATCTGGACGTATAGAATACGGGAAAGCGACAAATTTCAAGCTATATTCTGCGATCAAACATACAGATTGCCGCAGTCGCTTCGCTCCTTCGCAATGACTGCCACTTTTGCAATCATCAAATAATCACTTCCCCAGCTTATCAATCCAACCCGCCTTCGAATCGGGGCGGCTGTCGCTATTTGGGATATAGGGCTTGATATCGAGAAGCGGTGTGCCGTCCAGAATATCCGCATTCTCGAAATGAAGTATATTCTTATCACGGCCGATTAGAGTCACACAGGATATACCTATGGGATTGGGACGATATGGCGTTCGGGTGACGAATAAGCTTCTCTCTGTTGACGGCTCGGCTCGGGTTGGCGTTTTGGTTTTATAACCACGGCCAATGTTCCTGTCAAATACGAAAATTAACCAGATACGATCGAAAGTTTCGATATCCTCAAGAGCATCCAGTAGTTCATCGTTGATTATGGCCTGAGCTTTGAATGTTTCCCCCTTCTTCTTGTTGCAATGATCGTCTTTTTCCTTCAGGCTTTCGCATTTAATATAGCCGATCGGTTTCATCACGTAATTTGGCATACAAACCTCTAAATTTATGGTTCGTTATAATGAATAGGATTAGATTGCCACAGTGTCAATATCATTTATTCTCGTGTCGTCGGATTCCCTAACCCGACAACTACTATTGGCATGATGCAAAATAGCTGCCAGGTGAGGATCATTAACACTGTGTGCACCTGCCAGCACATTAGAACAAAAATCCCATCGGATAATTTTCCGGCGGGATGATTATTTGTGATGCAATGAAAAGATCTATATAGAATTGACCGGGTTTTTACTTTTATCCTGGCGAAGTTTGAAGCCGCCAACCAGGTTTCTCAGTTCTTCGGTTTGACGGTTTAATTCCTCCGCCGCCGAAGCCGCTTGTTCGGTGCTCACTTCTGATTCCTGTGATATCCGTTCGGTGTTTTCAATGATCTTGGATATCTGCTCAGCCGCGGCTGATTGTTGTTCGGCTGCTGTAGCTACCTGGCCCATGATTTCCTGAACTGTTTCCACGGTCGAGTAAATTTCATTCAAGGAATTATTGGTTTGGTTTACGAGTTCTTTGCCTTTGTCAACCTTCTCGCCGGCCTCGACCATCTGTTCGTTCGAGGAGGCGACATCCGTTTGAATTCCCTTAATCGTATCGGCTACTTCCCCGGTTGCTTTGGTAGTCCTATCGGCAAGTTTTCTAACTTCATCGGCGACTACCGCGAAACCTCTTCCCTGTTCGCCGGCCCGGGCCGCCTCGATAGCGGCATTCAAAGCCAGAAGGTTTGTCTGATCGGCGATATCATCGATTACTTTTATAATTTCCCCGATAGCGGCGGCTTTATCGGATAGGCTTATAATGTTTCGAGCGCTCTGTTCGGAGGAGGTTACGATTTCCTCCATACCCTGGGATGTATCGTTGGCTAGCCGGCTGCCTTTCTGCGAATGCTCGGATGCCTCCTTGGCCTTGTTGGCGGCGTTACCGGTATTTTTCGAAGTCTCGACGATGGTTCCGGTCATCTCTTCGATAGCTATCGATACTTGCGAAGTTTGATTCGTTTGCTCTTTTACTCCCGCGGATAGTTCCTCGGCTAATGATGAGACCTTGTTTGAAGCAATCGATAATTCCTCGGCGTTGTTTGCCACCTGGGCGATGATATCATGAAGTTTATCCATAAAGGTGTTGAACCATCCGGCCAATACCCCGATTTCATCTTTCGAACCGGTGTTCAGCCGTTTGGTTAAGTCGCCCGCGCCTTTGGCTAAATCCTGAATGACATCCGTTACTTCATTTATGCGCCTGGAAACGTGTCTGCCTAATATTATACCAATAATGATAGTAGCGGAGATGGCTAAAAACGAGATTAACAGGGCGTTTATCGAGTTGCTAGAAGCTTGATCATTTAAAAATTGTTTTGAATAATCAATTACCACATAACCCAACATATTGTCATCGGAATCGAACATCGGACCTATGACACGTAAAATTTCGTCGCTTTCCTCGAACTCGAGTTTTTCCGTCAGATTAAATTCAAAATCAGTTTCACTTTTATCGTTTAACCCCATTACTAATTCTTTCATATCATTATAAATCCAGGCATCCGCTATGGCCGATTTGTCATCATCCCGATTTAACAGGCCGAGAGTCTGTTCGAGTGTCGCCCCGCCATCAAGATCAAGCGTTTGCATACCCAGGGCCAGATTTTCAGCCAGCAGATTGGCGGTGAACTCAGCATCGTTATGGAGGATTTCATTACCCAATTTCCTTGCCTGATTGGGCGAGTAGAATGCTAATAAGAAGCAAAGAACTGACCCAACTCCAACTATAGGAAGAATAATTTTGATTTTAATAGACGATAGGTTCATTTTTATGCTCCTGTTAGTTACGTCCCACCTTGCCTGATTTATCCTTTATCAGTATTATCTATTTTATCGTTTTGGCAATTTTGAGGATTGCCGGATTCCAAACGAGTTTTTCTTCCTTTGATGATGACATGTTCAGCAAAACCGATGGCTTTCCATTCTCGCCCTCGCCAATCCCCAGCGTAATGCCCCGCGAAACCAAATCCGGGATCCCGGTTACACTGAGTATTTGCTTGGAACGGGTATACTGAATCGCTTCTTCGGCCTTTGACGGGTCGCCGAGATATAAGATAGCCGGTTGGATAATCGGCAAATCTACGCCCGACATCACATTGGCTATCGTAGCGTTGCCTATTTTGGTGCCTATCTTATCGCCAAACTTTTCATACATCGATGGGGAGCCCATAATATAAACCGATAAATCTTTCTCGTTTCCGCTGATATTCTTTTCAAAACCGGCCAGCTTTATCAAAAGAGGCGTAACCACATCGGCGGGAGTTTCCGCCGTCTGGGCGAGTGTTTGCGCGACCGCTGTTATTAATAAAAATATGATCACAAGGCTTAATCTCACAGATGAAAAGATCATTTTTTTTTCTCCCATATTGCCAATTAACCGGCCCTACAAATACTCCATTAACCATAATTTACCTGTCTCTTATTATTATTATTATTATCGGCAGTAATAGTAATGATATTGACACTGCTTTATCTCTTTGTCCGGAATATCAAAGCAATGTTTATTGCTGGAACATAAACGACATTACGATGTCGTCAATTAAATTAGATGAATCCTAAGAATTCATCCTGGGCACTGCTTGATAATAAGCGTTTCAAAGTGTAACCGATAAAAAAGCCCGTAAGAATGAAATTTACGGGCAAAAACGATTACTTCAAAACTATTCGATGAAGATGTATTTATGTTACTGATTCGGTAATCCTGCTCAGTTTGAAGCCGCCGACCAGCGCTTTTAATTCTTCGGACTGACGATTAAGCTGTTCGGCCGCCGAAGCAGCCTCCTCGGAGCCCGTGGCTGATTCCTGGCTGATCCGATTGACGTTCTCAACGTTCTTGGAGATATCTTCGGCCGCGGCCGATTGCTCGTTGGCGGCGCTGGCTATCTGACGCATCATATCCTGCACGCTTTCAATGGTTGAGAATATCTCGTTTAAAGATGAATTTGTTTTTTCAACCAGATCTTTGCCCTCATCGACAGTATTTTTCGAATCAGCAATTTGATTGTTGGCGTTACTTACATCTGACTGGATTTCCTTGATCGTGTCTGCCACTTCCTTGGTTGCCGCGGTGGTACGATCGGCCAGTCTTCTGACTTCGTCGGCAACAACCGCGAATCCGCGACCCTGCTCGCCGGCCCGAGCCGCTTCAATGGCCGCGTTTAACGCCAGAAGGTTTGTTTGGTCAGCTATATCATCGATAACTTCAATAATTTCGCCTATCGCGATAGCTTTTTCCGCCAGATTTTGGATATTTTGAGCGGTCTCGATAGATGAGTTAACGATTTTATCCATGCCCCGCGAAGTGTTTTCAGCCAACTGTCCGCCCTCTTGCGATTTCCCGGCGGCCTGACTGGCTTTTTCGGCGGCATCGGCGGTATTTTTCGAAGTTTCGATGATTGTCGCGGTCATCTCCTCAACCGCGGTCGACACCTGGGCGGCCTGATTTGTTTGTTCTGTCATTCCCGCTGATAACTGCACCGATGATGCCGATATCTCCGTTGCCGCCGTGGCCAATTGCTCAATATTAAGTGTTACCTGATAAATGATATCATGCAATTTATCCATGAATGTATTAAACCAAACAGCCAATTGGCCAATTTCATCTTTGGATGAAATATCAATTCTTTTAGTTAAATCGCCTTCCCCCCTGGCAATATCCTCAAGCATCGCCACCACGCTGTTGACCGGTCTTGAAATGTCTCTGTAGATAAGGATAACTAAAACAAAAGTTACCGCAATCGAAATCGATGACACCACAATAAAAAATGTAAATGCTTTCCGCGCTTCTCTTTTTAACTGGTCGGCCTTGAGATTCAAATCATCCGACAACCTATCTTCGATCTCTTTAAGTATATTTATCTTGCCTGTAATCGTGGCAAACCATTCGTTGGCATCTACATCGAAATTCCCAACATCCGCTTTCTGGTACGCGACATCCCGCATTTTATTTACATCGCGAACATATTTATTTTGCATTTTCTCATTATAGAATGTTTGTTGCTCCTGAGTGGCGAATGATAGGAATACTTTCTCGTAGATATCCTGCCCCGATACGAGCGAAATAAACTTTCGATACATACCTTCCTCGAATTTTTTAGCGGCAAAGGAGGCGCTTAAAACAGCTCTTTCGATGCCTGCTCTTTCCTTTTCCTCCAAAAAATTATAGTACGCCGACATTAAAGACGACATTTCCACGTCAACGCTTAAAGCTGACATACCGGCAATGATACTCAACATCGAATTGATCATACCAGAATAGAATTTAATCTCTTCAGCGGTAGAAATGGATAAAGCATCAACTTCCTTTCTTTTCCGATCAACCATT
Source organism: Candidatus Zixiibacteriota bacterium (assembly GCA_024231855.1). GTDB lineage: Bacteria > Zixibacteria > MSB-5A5 > UBA10806 > 4484-95 > JAAEQD01. Next base: position 11,559 of record JAAEQD010000135.1, on the reverse strand, counting down.
TCGATAAATTGCAAACTTCTTGATAAATCGCTTTTGAATTCGCTTCCGTGCTGTTTGATGTCGGAAGAACTTAATAACATTTTTAGCTCGGAAATCCTGCTGTCGTTTTTGGTTCTTTGTGCCGGAAGTTCAGAAGCAAACTTGGCGCCTTTGCTGCTTATATAACCGGCGCTCATTCCTCTCTCTTTTTGCGTCTCGTGTATTACAGCGCTGAGACTTACGGCAACCTCTGATAACGCCCGTAAAGAACTCATGCTTTTTGATAATTCGTATTTTTCATGGATACCGGTAATAGAGAAATAAAGTATGCCTATAACTGGAAAAAAGAGCATAACTGCCAGTTTGCTTCTAATTTTCATATTTCGTAACAAATTCATCAAGCGCTCCCTTTTATGCAAAGAGTCTAAGGATTTATGAAAAATTTCAGTAATTTAGCTTATCGGGATAATAATCCCACAACTTCTCGCCCACCTTTTTGCCAGTCCGCTTATATCATATCCTAATTGGAATCATTATAACCACGTTACATTAGGTTTTCGACAATGGATTTTAATAACTTTATATTAATGAATTATTAATGGTTAATCAGCATTCAAAACGAAACAAATGAATATTTCAATGTATAGATTTAATGAATCCGGTCTTCATAGTAGAATATTATATTATGGACTAATAGAATGGATGAGACGATTGCGTTTTTACCTTTTGCCGAGTTTCAAGTGAGTCGGTTACGGCGGCCTGATCCCGATTTCGTTGTATCGCAAAAAAAACTCCCGCCGAAAATCATTTCAGCGGGAGCTTGAGGGGGGCTATATCTGTTCTATGTCGTCGGTAGTTTACTGGTTGATATTATTTTTCCCAGATCCAGATAGATTAGCAGTCGGTCTTCCAGCTTGGCAATCGATTTGATGTATTCCACGCCCGAATAAGTAGATTCTCCCGAAACCAGTCTGGGTGCTTCCTCGAGTGAGTCAGCCGGTACGCGCAGCACCTCCGAGACGCCATCGACCACTAGGCCGACCACCTCATTGGATACATCAACAACGACTATCCGGGTATGATTATCGTACTCTTTCTCAGCCATGCCGAACTTTTTCCGCAGATCGACGATGGGAATCACTTTGCCACGCAGATTTATTATACCTTTGATGTAATGCTCGGTTTGCGGTACCTGAGTGATCTCGACCATCCTGTTAATCTCTTGAACCTGCAGGATATTGACCCCGAATTCCTCTTGGCCGAGGTTAAAGGTCACCATCTGTTCTAGGCTATCGGATAGGATTTGTTTGTCGGTATCATTCATGACTTCGCTCCCTTCCCGGTATAATCATTGCGCAATTTAAACCCGCCAACGAGCTTTCTCAACTCTTCGGTTTGTTGATTGAGTTGTTCGGCCGCCCGGGATGATTGTTCGGCTCCACCGGCAGACTCCCGGGTGATCCGATCAACACTATCGACGTTTTTGGAAATCGTCTCGGCCGCCGCGGACTGTTGCTCGGAAGCGGTAGCTACCTGACGCATCATCTCCTGAACACTTTCAATTGAGGTGAAGATTTGGTTTAGGGACTCGCTGGTTTTTAGCACCAAATCCTTGCCGTCATCGACGATTTTCTTGGAATCGTTAATCTGGTGGTTCGCGTTGTTGACATCGGCCTGTATTCCCTTGATAGTGGAAGCGATCTCCTTGGTGGCCTTAGTGGTACGTTCAGCCAGCTTCCTTACCTCGTCGGCAACCACGGCAAAACCGCGACCCTGTTCGCCGGCCCGAGCCGCTTCAATGGCGGCATTCAAAGCCAGAAGATTGGTCTGATCGGCGATGTCATCGATTACCTCGATTATCTCGCCGATGGCCATTGCCTTTTCGGCCAGGCCCTGGATGTTTTGAGCGGTGACATTAGAAGATTCAACTATTTCTTCCATGCCGGTTGTCGTGTTTTCGGCCAGTTTGCTGCCCTCCAATGATTTTTCGGAGGCTTCTTTGGCTTTATCGGCGGCATCAGAAGTGTTACTCGATGTTTCCACAATTGTGGCGGCCATCTCCTCAACCGCCGTAGATACCTGGGCGGTCTGGTTAGTTTGCTCTTGGACTCCGGCTGCCAATTGGGTCGATGAGGATGAGATATCGTTTGCCGATGAGACGAGTTTTTCGGTGTTGGAGTTTATTGTTGAGACCATTTCCGTGAGTTTGGATAACATCTTGTTCAGGGAATTTGCCAACTCACCAACCTCATCTTCTGATTTCACCTCGATTTGCTCGGATGTGAGGTCGTAATCGGCTATCTTCTGGGCCAATTTCACTACCCTGGCAACAGGTTTTGTAATCGATAAGGTAAGCATAACCCCGATCAAGACAGCCACCGCTACCGCGCCGAAAATGACGAACCAGAGTACGGTCTTAATCGATGAGTAGCTTTTGTTGGCCGCCAGATTGTTTGTCTGAACCGCTTCGTTTTGAATCGTAGATATCTCTTTTAGGAGTTTCTCTGTTGCCAGGAAATCCTGGTTTGTCTGACCCAAACTGAATTCCGCCGCCTCATCCATGGATGCCTGGCTGATAAGAACCATCACATTTTCGTGATTGGCTTTCCAGTCATTCCATTTTTCCTGCATCGACACCCAAATTTCTTCCTCGGAAGCCGATTTCGACAGAGATTCATAGACTTGCCATGAATCATTCACGGCCAGCCATTTCTCCTGGAGAATCGTCAATTGCCGCTCATAAGCATCCATATCGAAATTCTGGATAGCCATTATGGCCGACCGTTCACCTCGCTGGATACTAGTCATGCCTTCGTTAATCGCGCCAAGACTATTTATAGATGGGATTTGTACATTGGCCATTTCTTCGGAGACAGTTCGGATTTTCGCCATACCATAGATGCCCATTATGCCAACGAATACGGCCAGAAGCGAAACGAGTACGAATCCGCCTATCATCTTGGGTCCCAGTTTTAATCGCCTAATCATAAAATCCCCTTCTGATTAGTGTTCAAGACTTTACCGAGCCGGTTCTCCGGCCAACGGTTCAAGATGAGAAGGCTTGCCGGCGGCCTGACGAGCGGCCTGCCATTCAGCTTTGTTTCTAACAGCGCGTGACCCCAGCGTGCTGCTAATGATTTCGAAATAATCCAGACCATATTTATCCTTGGCAACCTCGGCGGCCGGTTTGCATTTGACGGCGTAGACCGATTGAATAGATTGATGGTCGAAATCGCGCCAGGTTTGTTCGCCCTTAAGCCATGTATAAGAATGACCTTCAAGAGCCGGTATTACCAACTGCGCCTTGAAGCTGTTGGCTCTCTCAACGGCGGCTTTCCATTCATGCATAATCGTATAGGCTGACGCGCCGGAAGTACTCGGATAGCGGCCATATTTGGCTGAGAATTTCTTGACATATTCTTTGCCGCGCGGATAATCATATTTGTAAGGAACATTCCAGCACCAGGGCAATGCGCCGACTACGCCTTCCATGACCTCGGGTCCGCCCGATTCGGCCATACCCAGAGTCAGGTTCGGAACAACGATTTGCATCGTGTTTTTCATACCCATCTGGTGGGCGAGCTTGGCGGCGTTAGCCATGTCGTTACCAAAAAGCACTAACACCAACACGTCAGGATTTGCTTCTTGGGCTAATTTTAAGGCTGCTTGGAAATCAGTATTGGTAGCGCCCGGGAATGGTGTCAGGGTGCCTTTATGAGTGGTTTTGCTATCCGTACCCGTGAATTTTCTCAAAGATTCTTCTGTTGACCAACCCCAGGTATAATCGGCGGTGATATAATAGTAGTTCTTTTTCGGGAAATTCATTTTCAGATACATTGATATTGCCTTAGCGCCCATCCAGGCGTTGAAGCATTCGCGGAATGTGTGACGATAACCGGCCTTACCGGTAGTGGCGTTTGAATAGGTAAGCGTGCCGAAGAAAGGAATACCCTTCGCCTGGCAAACTCCACCGGCGGCTATGGCGACGCCGCTTGATGAACCGCCAAATACCATCTGTACGCCTTCGTTATCGATTAGGTCGGTAACGTTGGCTACAGTAACATCTTTCTTGGATTGTGAATCACGCCACACGATTTCAACTTGCTTGCCGAGTACGCCGCCGGCGGCGTTAATCTCTTCAACCGCCATCTGGGCCGCGCGCCACTGATCCAGACCCTGTACTTCGTAGGGACCGGTTTTGGGGTAGTTCAAGCCAACCTTGACTATGCCTTCGCCAAATGCGACCATGGCAAAGATAAACACCATTGCCAGTGCCGTTGATGTAATGAATGTTCTTTTCATTTTCCTGTCTCCTAAATATCTCTATTTTCTGTAAAGTTTGCTTTGAGGTTCAAATCAAACTTAGAATTTTAACACAAATGACGTTTGAGCCCTAAGACTCGAATAAGTATCGACGTTTTTGTATTCGGTTTGCCATTGGGAAACTTCAAAACCAACCGAAGCTCCGGGTACGATAGAGTAGCTTGCGTTACCGAAGAAGCATTGGTTATTCATGCGAGCGCCATCGCCGATGTCGTCTTCTTCTACCTGATCGATACCGAATCCCGAAGACAGTTTAACTTTCGGGGCGGGTTTGACCCAGGCGGAGGCCCAGGCACCCAGCGCGCCAACGCCTTCAACCGTATTGCCATTAGCAATACCACCTAAATAGGCGGCCAGGTTGGATCCGCTGTAAACTTCACCGGCAAATCCCGCGCCAGACGGAAGCGAGAACATCAGATGGCCGCAACCAGTCCAGCTTTTGTAGGTTTCTGAGTTACCCAGATTGGTCTCGGCTTTCAACTGACCATATAAGCCGGAACCGCCGATTCTGAGTTTGGCGCCGGATGAGAATTTGTAGTTAATATCCAAACGACCCTGCATCGACGGTATCGCCGCATCCGTGCCGTCATCGGAACCATCGCTTGTTTCGCCGGCCAATGAGAACGAAAGCGGGATTAAATCAGTACCAATAGTCCTGAAGAAACCGCCGGATAATGTGGCTTTGGTGTTTTCGCCCATGGCGAATGTTTGATGTAAACTAACCTGCGGGCGGCGATACTGGAAGTTACCGCATCCCCATAAAACGGTATAGTTTAAAGTCGACGGATTCAGCGGGGAAATAAGATCCCAGCTTTGGCCTGCCAAAAGCTTGGTGTTGCCGGATTGAATACTGAAATAGGCGTGTCTGATCACCAGAGCGGCTTTATTTTCGGCCGCGCCATTTCCGTACAAATCCATTTCCAGTTTGCCTTTAACTGTGGCATTACCGTAACCTGAACCGGTAGCATTCAAGCCCAACCGGGTCTGCTTGACTGTCATGTTGAATTGAGCGTCATCCTCGCTGGGATTGACCCACATAATAAAGTTACCATGACTTGAGAGATTCTGATCGTACGAGCCATCCAATTTGAAATAGCCATACCAATCAACTGAAACTGACGGTTTCTCGCCGGCATTGGCAACCGCGCCAACGCTCATTAGTATTACGGCGATGATTCCTGCTACTGCTACTGCTCTCCCCATACCATCCTCCTTGGTTTGGAATAATGTGATATTCTGTACTTCCTATTTATCGTTTAAATCCTGGCGACTACTCTTAAGATTGGGTAAATTCAAAGATGCGATGAATAGTCACGCTTCCCTCATTGTCGTACTTGTCTTTACGACGGCTTAGGCCCTTAATAATTTTATCGGCCGTTACTGGGTAATCCGTCATAGCAATGTAGCACGTTGAAACAGATTTTAATCTTCCCTACAAGACTCTTGACTCTATTATTAAGAAAAGATGCATCTTGTTGCCTAATATATTTTTGTAACGGAACCCTATGTGTCTATATATGCCTATCAAACGCTATTAGCGGTATTACGCCCGTGGTTTGATAAAATTCGCGGTTGGTCCTATAACAATAACAGGATTATACTTATAATGTGAATAATTAATGGGAAACCAACATCGCAGTTATTTGTTATATAAAACAGAAATGCAGTACCTGTCTGGGGATATTGGGGATTTATCGTGATTATTAATGAAAATCTGCCTTTGATATTGAGCTTTTATATATATATTGTAATAGAAAGTATCTTCATAACCAGGGTGTCGATTGAAAGTCCATAGGCACACCAGTTGATGAAATGAATATTTGGAGGAAACGGTGCGGAATATTATTAAACTACTTATCGTGTTAATAGCAATGTCATTTTCACTCTCGGCATTTGCCTTCACTCCCTCGGGGCTTCTCGAGATACATTATATAAATGTGCAAACCGGCGGCGCTACGTTGGTTATCGGTCCCGACGGCACAACGCTTTTAATGGATGCCGGCGAAAATGGTAAGGGCTACGGCGAAGTCATTCCCTATATGCAGTCAATCGGGCTAATGCCTGCCGATGATCTCGACTATATGATTGCCGGACACCTTCACTCCGATCATATTGGTGGCCTGGATGAAGTTATATATAGCGGATACAACGTTATCGGCGCGGTTTACTATAGCGGTAGTTCAACCTGGAATTCTGTTGTTGAGGACTTTTTTGACGCGGCCGCTACGACCACAGCCGGTGGACCGGATGTAATGGCCCTCAATACAGTAATCGATCTTGGCGATGGGGCAACAGCCAGATGCGTTGCCGCTAACGGTAGTGTATTGGGCGGCGGCTATGTCAGTGGCAGCAATGAGAACGATAAAAGCATAGCCATACTCGTAACCTATGGCGAGTTTGAATATATATTCGCCAGCGATTTAAGCGGCGGCGATGATGATGAATGGTGTACCTACCGTCACACCGCCACCAATTATGCCAACGTGGAAACCCCATTGTCGAATTCATTGGTAAGCCCCAGCGGCGCCAACCTTCTTGGCGAAGATGGCCTGGAAGTTATGCATGTTAACCATCATGGCAGCGAGAGTTCAACGAATAATGATTATATGGACAATCTGACGCCGTCGGTAGCTTGTATTTCGGTGGGTTGGAATCAACCGGATGGTTGGGATTTCCCCAGACACGACATTCTCGATAATGTACTTTTGGCCGAAGCCCCGGGCGGTTGTGTGGATGCCGATCCGGCGATGGTGTTTCAGACCGAAGAGGGATCGGGAAACCCTGATACATATAGAAGCGATCGTGGTTATGCCGTGGGCGATATTATAATCACCACCAATGGCGAAAGGCTGTTTCTGGTTGACGGCACCGGCCAGGTTTCCGGCGGTTCCGATGAAAGAAGCTCTGCCGGTTTACCGCGTTATTTTCCGCTCGATGAAGACGCGGATGATATAATCGATCCCGACGCAATTACTAATCTTACAGCCAATGGCGGACCTGGCAGTGATGAAATTACCCTGAACTGGACGGCCACCGGTGATGATGGCGGTAGCGGTACGGCAGCGGTTTATGATATCAGGTATCGATTGGCCTCTTCCGGGCCAATAGACGGCGAAATCGATTGGTCTTTGTCTGACGAGGCCGAGAATGAACCAGAGCCGCAAGTCGCGGGATCATCCGAAAGTTTCACGATTTCCGGTCTGACCGAGGGTGAAAGCTATTATTTCGCGATCAAGGTGATGGACGATAATCTTAATAATTCTGATTTATCTAATAGTCCGCAGGCTACGGCGGGTTTGGTTACCGCCGGGTTTAACGGCGATATGGAATTTTGGGATGATAACGGCCCAAGCGGACCGCCGGATAACTGGAACGTTCAAACATCGAGTATTACGGCTATCCGCGAGGAAACGACGGTCCATGGAGGAAACTATAGCACCGAAGTAACCTGGACCTCGCCTACTCAGGCCGATTGTGAATTTCTTTCCAATGTTATCTCAATAACCGCCGAGGAATTTTATACTTGTAGTCTTTATGTTTATGACAACGATCCGGCTGGTCATGTCGCGCTCTATTATAAGTGGGATACCGGAAATTCCTGGGGACCCACAACCTACAATTCTGATCTGGCCGACTGGCAGTTATTAACATTTACCGAACAGGCGCCGCTTGGCGCGACTACGCTTGAGGTCGTTTTCAGGTGTTATGATCTTGCCGCTGGTTGGGATGGCGACGCGACAATTTATCTGGATGACATTACTCTGCATGAAGGTATCGTGGGTAATCAGCCACCGGAATTCGGTGATATATTTCGCTATCCATACCCGATAGTTTATCCGGAAGATGACGTGGCGGTGCGCGCCGAGATTATTGATGATGGTCCGCTTGCCAAAGACAGCCTGTATTACCAGATGTCCAGCCTGCTGGTCTACACGGCCGTGGGGCATGACAGTATCGGCACCGCTAACGAGGATTATTACTGGTACACGATCCCGGCCGCTTCTATAGGAACTTTGATTGAGTTTTATGTTATCGCCGAGGACGATACCTCACAGCGGATCGAATCATCGGTATTAAGTTACTCGGTCAGCGAACATCCGGACAATGATCTCACTAATGGCGATTTCGAGTTATGGACGATCAACGGCGCGGGTGGCCCTCCCGATAACTGGGTTTTGGATTCAGGCGGATTTACTGCTACCCAGGAGGCTTCAAATGTTCATGGCGGAAATTATAGCTGCAATATCACCTGGACAAGCCAATCAACTCAAACGATGAACTCAGATCCTCTAACGATTATCGCCGGAGAGACATACGTATGCAGCGTTTATGTGTATGATAATGACCCGGCCGGCAGATTCCGCCTGTGCTTCATTTCGGATGACGGTAACAGCTACCCCGATTATTACTCCTCCGACCAGGCAGGCTGGCAGCATCTGGGCTATACATGGGTTGCCCCATTGGGTGCCACCTGGGTTGTAGTACAGCCACGGATGTATGATGTTAGCTCAAACTGGGATGGTAACGCGACTGTGTATATAGATGATATCGTGTTTTCCGATACCACATCGGGGCCGGATGATGTTACGATTTATGATATTCAATTTAACAACAGCCAGCAGGGAGCCGACTGCTACGATTCGCCCTTAAACGGGCAGGTCACACCGGTCACCGGTACCGTGGCCGCTGTTCAGCAGGGCACTTATCCAAATTACTTCCTGCAGGATTGTTCGATATCCCAATGGAACGGCGTGTATGTATATGACAGCACCCATCCTCTCGAATTGGGCGATAATGTGACTATCACTGCCGAGGTGGATGAGTACTATGGCCTGACCGAGTTGAAAAATGTCGCGATTTTGGAGACGAATTCTACCGGCAACGCCTTATGTACCACGCTGGTTACTTCCGATAATATATCGCCGGCTTGCAATGCCGCGAGTGAAGCTTACGAGGGCATGCTGGTCAGGCTTAATGACGTTACATGCGTTGTCGCTCCGAGTCCTAGCGGCCTGGGTTATATTAAATCACCGGGGGCAATCGACTCGTGCGCCTTTGATGATGAAATGCACACATTTGGCGGCGATCATCCGGTTGATTTCGAATTGGGCCAAACGTATGAATATGTTATAGGCGTAGTGCACTACGCATATGATGAATATAAGCTCCTGCCGCGATTCGCCACGGATGTCGTGCCGGTTCCCGCTGAACCTCCATTGATCGCCAATATCACGCGTTATCCCGATGACCCGATCAGGCCGGATGATATCGTTGTGGTCAGCGCCGAGATCACCGATGATGGAACAATCGTTCAGGATAGCTTGTATATCGAAACGCTTTTACTTGAATTCTCACCGGTCGCCTCGGATAGTACAGTTGGGAATATCTACTGGTACACTATCGGCGCCAACGACTCGGGGACCACAGTCAATTATTATATTGTTGCCGTAGATGATCAGGAGCAGCGTTCACAATCTGACACCCTTAGCTATGTCTGCGAAGGCTATGGTTATGAAGCGCCGGTTATCGGCGAGGTCGCGCATTATCCCGCCGAGCCAATCAGGCCGGATGATAATGTAATAGTCAGTGCCGAAATCACAGATGATGGTACAATCGTCGAGGACAGCTTATATATCGAATCGTTGACGACCGTTTTCACACCAGTTACCTCCGATAGCATTGTCGGCGATATTTACTGGTACACGATCGGCTTAAATGATTCAGGGACCACGGTCAATTACTACGTTATTGCAGTAGACGATAATGAGATGCGTACGGAAGCATCTGTGTACAGTTATGAGGTTCAGGGTCCCATTTACGGCTACGCTTATCTTCCCGGCGATGTTAATATGGCTAACGGCGCCTGGTCGCCATCGGTGATTGGCGGCGATGTCACTTACCTGGTGAATTATTTCCGCGGTATGCCATCCAGCCCGTCTTGCTTACTCGACGGTTTCTGGGCTTCGGCGGACGCCAATGGCGACTGCCTGGTTATAGGCTCCGATGTGACCAAGCTGGTCAATTACTTCCGGGGATCGACCGAGCTGACTTACTGCGCGGATTACGCCCCGCTCTGGCCGACCCCTGAAGATCTTCCTGCAGAAGCGCCGGACGGCTGGCCGAATTGTGACGGGATTGTGGTGACAGGGAAAATCATTGAAAGCGATTCTGGCAAAAAGTAATATCTAAGGAAATCTAATATCTGGATAATCTTGACAATCCGCCTCGAAAGGGGCGGATTTTTATTATTATACGATAATTCATCCCATATAAAATATTGCTTGCCATAAAACATCCACTTGAAACTTCCGCCGATTGATGGTAATTTATACCGTTAGATTATATTGCGTTATCTGTAAACGTGTGTGATGATTATTGACACTTAATAAAACGAGGTGCTTGATGCTTTCAATGAGAAAAATGAATCCGACCTTAAGAAGCTTTGCGGCTTTGGGCTTGTTGCTACTGCTTTTTGCTATCAGTTGCGGCGCGAAAGGCCCCCAGCCGATAACGATTCTTCACACTAACGATATGCACGGCCATTTCGTACCAGATGAGGCATCCTGGCTGGATGACAGACCGCTGGTCGGCGGCTTTGTCGCGCTCGATCATTATGTGCGCCGGGCCAGAATGGAAGCATCGAATACGTTGCTTCTGGATGCCGGCGACCTGATGACCGGTAACCTGATTTGCGACATGGAATATAAAGGCGCCGAGGGTGGAGCTTTGCTTGAGATGATGAATATGATCGGCTATGACGGCATGGTATACGGCAATCACGAATTCGACAAACCGATTGCCAACGCCCTGAACCTGGCCAAGATCGCCGATTTCCCAATCCTGTGCGCCAACCTGGCCGATTCTCAGGGTACGGCCTTTGGCAGCCCGGCCTATAATATTTATAGCAGTGGCGGCCTGAAAGTGGGCGTGATAGGCATAACATACCATCAGATGGCCGGTATGGCCAAACCGGATAACCTGGATACTTTCCATTCCAGCGAACCGGCCGAAGCCGTAAACGATCTGGTCGCCAAGATTGATGATTCCACAGACCTCATCATAGTCCTGTCTCATCTGGGCTATGGCGCCGATCAGGAATTAGCCGGGCAGATCAATAATGTCGATCTCATAATCGGCGGTCATTCGCATACGAGAATACAATTTCCCGAAGTCGTAAATAAGGTGCTGATAGTTCAAGCCGGATCGTATACCCAAAACCTCGGCCGCCTGGATTTGGTAGTCGCCGGTGACACGGTG
>JAAEQD010000134.1 GCA_024231855.1 Candidatus Zixiibacteriota bacterium | reverse complement strand
GCTCAAGCGATAGCAGTACATTTCGAAGGCGAGTTGGGCGTTAGGACTGCCATCTTTGGCTGATTCAATGACATCACGCATATCTGATGAGATACCGGAAACCCCGCTTAACCCCGAATGTTTGTTAAGTAAAGTATTTGCTTCATGCAAGGACAGTTCTTCGCGTCCCATAATATGTAGAATTACTGCCGGGTCCAAATCACCTGAACGAGTTCCCATTAAAAGCCCTTCCAGTGGTGTGAAACCCATCGAAGTATCAATAGAAATACCGCCATCGATTGCCGAAACCGATGCACCATTTCCAAGATGACACGAAATCATTTTATAATCTTTATAATTTCCATTTGAGAGTTCGGCCGAACGGGATGTTACAAACAGATGTGAAGGTCCATGAAAACCATAACGACGAATGGCATATTTTTTATACATAACATAAGGAATACCATATATATATGCTTTAGGAGGCATATTATGATGAAAAGCGGTATCGAAAACAGCCACGTGTGGAACATCAGGAAGAGTTTTCATTGCGGCATTCATGCCTCTGATATTGTGTGGATTATGAAGCGGGGCCAAATCAATTAAGTGTCTGATTCCTCGAAGGACATCACGGTTAACTAATACAGACTCGGAGAATTTTTCACCACCATGGACAACCCGATGACCAACCGCGTGAATCTCTGATTTGTCTTTTATTACACCATGATTTTCAGAGAGTAAAATTGAGATAACATATTGGATAGCGATAATATGATCCAGAATTTCTCCGGTGACCTTGACCTCTGAACGATCATGTGGTTTGTGAGTCAGTACTGCTCCACTCATACCGATTCGAGTGACGGAACCTTTGGCCAAAGCAAATTCTTTGTCCATATCAATAAGTTGATATTTAACCGAAGAT
>JAAEQD010000133.1 GCA_024231855.1 Candidatus Zixiibacteriota bacterium | reverse complement strand
TCATATTTCACCGCCCCGGATGGCTCCAGGCAAAACATATTTGGCGAAGGCGGCGGCCGCTTGCTTTCGACCAAGCTGGATCAGCCTTTATTCGGGCAGATACCGCTTGAAACAAAAGTTCGCGAGGGCGGCGATATGGGTCAGCCGATCAGTTCCAATGGCGATAGCGAGGCCGCTAAAATGTTCAAAGAAATAACCGACAAAATTGTAGAGAAGCTAAATAATAGCAATTAGAAGTTTGCTTATAATGATTGGAGAATTAAGTGAAAGATCGTGTTCAAAAAGCGTTAGATCAAATTAGACCAAATCTTCAGGCTGATGGCGGTGATTGCGTATTAGTGGATGTTACCCCGGAAGGCGTAGTTAAGGTACAATTAACCGGCGCCTGCCAGGGCTGCCCGATGTCGACAATGACCCTGAAGATGGGAATTGAAAAACATCTGAAATCGGTGGTACCCGAGGTCACGGAAGTTACCGAAGTACCGGCACAGTAAGATTCGAAATTTGACTGCCGGGTGGATTCGCCCGGCAGTTTTTTATTGAAAATAAGGGAAATTCTCCCAGATCATTTGGCGCAAATCTAGTTCTTAACTTTACAGCAATCGATTTTGTATAGAATTTGCCCACACAAACATTGCTATAATTATTTGTTCTATATTCTTGACATATTCCATATATTTTCGTATATTTTAGCCATAGGTGTAATACTATAATCAAAATATCTGATGACTTTATATGAGAAAGGGGTGAGCGGCAATGAATAATAGCGAAGACGTTGTTAATAATCGAATTAAAAACCCTATTAGGGAAGATTATGAAGTGCTTATTGAGTTGATTGATAATTCTTTAATAGAACTTCATCGAGACAGAAACCGCTTGTTGCCCGAATCATGTGAAGGATTATTTCTTCATTTCAATGAACTGCTTCATGAAGATGATATAAGAAAAAACTTATCGAAAAATAAATGGGTATTAGAGCAGATTTCCGAAAGAAATTGCGAACGGCATAAACAGTTGGTTAAGCTTTTAACCAAGCGGTTTGAGTTAAATCGCGCCTTGAACACTGATCCTAAAGGCGCTTCGGCAATAATAAAGAGCTTGAAAATTCAAGACGAAATCGAAGAAATCAACGCTCAAATCGATTTTATTATTGAAATTTCCGAAAAAGAAATCGAAACGAACTAGATAAAACAAAATTAATGAATAATGAGAATTAGTTAATCATCCTAACGATGTTTTTTCCTTCGGCTATTTTCTATCAGGCGTTCCAAACCAACCAAGATGCGATTACCGCGCGTTTCGGCTTGCTTTGCTTCTGATATCCACCGCACGAAGCTTCGGCGGCCGTTATCTGTCATCGCCTTATAAGCCTCATGAGCTTCCTGATTCGCTCTGAGAGCGGAATTAATATCGTCGGGTACGATAATATCTCGAGGTTCGAAGTCTCTTTGAATGGATACTTTCACGCTGTCGCCATTATCGACTCTCAGGCGTCGCCAAATATCACGATGAATAAACAAACGATGCTGTCCCCCGCCCCGCGGTACCAGGTTTGAACGGATCGGCAGTTTTTCCACTTTGCCTATGATCGGAACGTATTTTTCCTGCCCCAGAGCAAGTGTGACCCGCTCGGGGATATCCACACATCGATTGATACCGACCGAATAGATTTTAGCTTTGAATGTATGGCTTTTCAGCTTCATTTATATTCTACCTCGGTTTGCAGGATAATATCGAGGGCGGTTTTCATGACGATATCATTATCTTCGATTATATCCGCTATCGACGGCTTAACCTCAATATCCGGAAGAATTCCCCTGTTTTTATCTAATCCATACACTTTTGTTCTGAAAATACATCTACCGCATTCCAATATGAAACTCGTGCGCGTCAATTCAAATTCCTTAACACAGCCATTGCACTTATAAGTACCGCCGGATTCCTCACCGATAAATGTTCCCAGTTCATAATATTTCATTAGCGATAGAAAATGGCCGGTCGTGGAAAAACTTCCGCCGTTGATGAGGACGTAAATATTACCATCGAAATTAGGTTCCTGGGGTTTCATGGGACGTTTCAAATCACTATACCCGGTCACGTAATCGACGAAATAAGTATATTCGGAATCAATTATATATGAAACCAATAGCGAGGCCATGAACGGATCACCGCCTTCGTTATATCGCACATCGATAATAAGGTTATTTATTCCTGACCGCGTGATTTCCGAGAAAGCCTCTTTTAGAAACTTACGTTGATCACCTTTATTTTCATAAGGGAAAAAATTAATATCTATTACAGCCGTTTCCAGGCTATCGATTAACATATAGCTATAACTGCCGGATCGTTCGTTTTCATTCAACAGCTCACGTCTTTGTTTTATCTGCTCGTAGCTTCCAGCCGATATTTCCATTCTCCTGATCACGGTATCGCCGGGAGGAATAAATTCGATATTATAGATATCAGGGAATTCCTTATATCCGGGAAAGAGGCCGAAAGTGATATTATTCATATGATAATATTTGGAGGTTTCGTTTTTGCCTTCAGAGGAGATAAGTTTCAGCAGGTTGTCAATAATTTTCGCCATCGGAGTATTATTGACGGTTATAATTTCTGTTCCCGGCGCCGGGATCGAATTATCGGAATAATTATATCTGACAAATGCCCTTCCATCATCGAAAAGTAACTTAAACGGAAAATGTCGATAATGATTGATTATTTGACTCCAGCAGCCCTCAGGCAGCCAAAGATGGGTGTGTCCACAGTTGACTTTTTCGACCAGAGGACGGGCCAGCAGATAGAAGTCGACAATAGTCAGGCTGTCGGTGATAGTAGAATACAAGCTATCGAAATACTCTTCAAACGTCTGATAACCTTGATTGGCATTTATAGTGGGATGATTATCTTCGATAATATTTCGAAGCTGATTCAGATCGGCTTTTAATTCCGCGGGAGATAATTTGAATTCAGGAATAAACAGATCTTGTCGGGGCGAGCCGCATGAAATCAGAATGAACAGGACTAAACTAAATATCAAAAAACTTGGCATAGTAATTTTTAAAAGCCTGGTAATCGAATCACACACGATATATCCTGGCGCTCTCACTATTATCAATTACTAAGAATCAAAAAACATGTTTCTGAAATACCCAGCGAAAAGATTTATTAATTTAAGCTGAAACTTCCTCTTTTACAGACTCGCTTCTGCTATACTGTTTGGCGCTTTTCTGGGAGAGCTTGAAGAAATTCAGATTATCGGTTAATAGCTCCCAGGCCGATTTTTCAGTATTGGCCCTCATCGAGATATAACAACCGGTGCAATCGGATTTCTTGGCGAATTTCTCGATTAGCTCCTCACGGCTATCGTAACGGTCATCGATAAACATGGCGCACGGCGTCAACCGACCATCGGGATTAACGATACAGAATCGGGTGCCGGTTTGGCAGTCGGGGGCGCTTAGTGTCTTATAAAAATCCGTGTAGCGTCTGGCCACTTGTTCCGAGGTCATCACGTTGGCATATTCGCCGTCACCGGAATACATCTTATCGAAGATGGCATGCAGTTTAGTGGTATCTTCGGGATGGTGAAGATTATACTGGTTATCATCGGTGCGCAGATCGGTGTATGTTGAAAAATTGAGTTTGGCGCCCCATTGGCCGACTTTTTTTGCGATTTCGAGAAGGTATGGATAATTGGCCCGAGTGATACAGGTATTGACTACAACATCGCCGTTGCCCATAGCTAAAAGCTCGGGTATGAGTCGATCGAGGCGTTTGTAGAGGCCGGGTATTTGACGGAAATCATCATGACGTTCATCGGGAAAATCTAGCGAGATCGAGAATTGCCTGACCCCGGCGTCCCGCAGCTCGAGATATTTTTCTTTGGTTAACAGCGACGCGTTAGTGATCACGACCAAAAACGGCGTCTTGTTGGGTCTATATAATGCCCGGACTATTTCGGGCAGGTCTTTTCTTTTTAATGGCTCTCCCCCGGCAATCTGAATCAGGCTCGGCGAGAGCTCCTCGCAGATTCGTTTATATTCGGCGGCGCCCACGGCATTATCCTCAACCTTGGGCCCCTTATCGCAATGCCTGCAATTGGCGGTGCAATTATGGGTTACCTCAAGCGCGATACATACCGGGCGCTTCAAAATCATATTTTTAATGGTGTGACCGGCCATCCTGAATGCCAGCGGTGTCGATATATCGTTAGCCATCTTTATCTCCTGTCGAATTTATCTCGGTATCCAAATTCTGTAAGCTTTCTATAAAGTTATATATTTTTATGATTGCCCATTTAATCCAGCCGAATATTTTTTGATGATAAACTATGCCCAACATGACTACAAACGAGCCGAATATTATCCAGTCCGGTATCTGGAAAGTAAATCCGGCCAAGGCCAGAAGATAATAACGTGGGAAACGACTGACAGCGACCGCCAGAAGGTAGCGCCAATAGGGGTATTTCGAGGCGTACACCATGAATTTGAACGGAAAAAACGGTATCGGCGAAAAACCGGCCACCACCAGGGTGATAAACGGCATTTTATAGAACCATTTGTGGGCTTTACGATAGAAAGGCTTGTCCCTGTATTTCGATGCGGTGAATTGTAGATTCATAACCGGTGTGAAAAATTTATAGTCAAGATAGGCTGCTAAAATCGTGCCTAAGGTAGCGACAATTGTCAAAGACCAGAGATCAACAGTTTTGCCATACCAGATAAGCACCGGTTCATGAGGAAATATCGCGATAGCGCAATTGGATGGAATCGAGTAAAAGAATATCGTCGCCAGTGGATAGGCCTCGGGCTTGGCTATCATCATATAAACGCCCAGCGCGCCCAACAACACCATAACCGCGCCGAAAGCGTATGTTTTCGGTGTCATGACATCAAATTTGGTGTCTTTGGATTCTTGAGGTAGGTGATTAGTTTCCATAGCTTTAGAACATTTATTATTCTTGATTAAAAGTCAAGCGGTTTTATCGCCATCACGTTTTATGGAGTAGCCATAATAAATATTTGATAACATTTAGTTTTTTCTTACTAACTTAAAGCCTTACCGGTATCCGAATTAAAAAAACAGGCTTTGTTTACGTTCAAGCGAAGGTTTTCGCCATGAGGATATTTAGTTTTACTCAAACAATATAATCGGGTCTGTCCCGGACCGCGGAGTTCGATGATAAATTCTTTGCCGGTATCCTCGGCGCCCACCACTTTTACAGGTATTTGGCCATCAGTATCTAACCGGCAGTTTTCGGGACGGAAACCATACATGACTTTTGCTCCGGGGGCAAGATTCACTCCCGACTCGAAAAGCGGCAAATCGCCTATTTTCAACATCTTCCCGGTATCATCGACGGCAGCTTCCAACAGGTTCATACCCGGATTACCTAAAAACCCGGCGATAAAGGTATCAGGGGGATTATCGTACAATTCGCGCGGTTTGGTCGGCCCTGTCTGTTTACCGTTGTTGAGGATAATGATATTATCGGCCAGGCTCATCGCCTCGGTTTGATCATGAGTTACATAAACCGAGGTCGCTTCGATCTGCCTGTGAAGCGAAAGCAGCTCGAATCGCATCTGTGACCGCAATTCGGCATCGAGATTAGATAACGGCTCATCAAATAAAAATAGCGAGGGATCGCGGACAATAGCCCGGCCCAGCGCGACCCGCTGCCTTTGCCCGCCGGATAGCTGTTTGGGTTTGCGGTCGAGGAAAGCTGCCAGGCCCAGCAATTCGGCCGTGGAAGTCACTGTTTGTTTGAGTTGCTCTTTTGGTGTTTTCCTCACTTTAAGGGCAAAAGCCAGATTATCAAACACAGTCATATGAGGATAGAGAGCGTAATTCTGAAAGACCATGGCAATATCGCGATATTTCGGTTCAAGCTCGGTGACATCTTTACCGGCAATATATACCCTTCCCGAATCGGGATTCTCCAGGCCGGCGATTATTCTTAGAAGCGTTGTCTTACCGCATCCTGAAGGGCCTAAAATGACCAGAAACTCTCCCTGGGCAACACTGAATTCAATCGATTCGAGAATCGCATGAGGTGAATCAAAACTTTTTGCTACCGATTCTATTTTGAGCTGGCACATGAGATACTATATAGAATAAATATCGATATTTTTCTACCGGAAAATGTTCGCGGCAGAATTACCACTTCATTATCATAGAGTATTTCAACCACTATAAAGAAGCGAAATAAGTATTGACATCAATATAGATTATAATTAAAATATAATTAGGCAGTTCTTAATTTAATAGTTTAGGTTTTTGCATCCTTGATTTTACTGCGCATGACTAACTGTAGCACAATGAATTACATCAAATACACCTATGATTTGGGCGCAGGTTAACAGTTTAATTTCAATCTTATAGATATTAATTGCCCTTGGCGGGCGATGAGATTTGGCATTCTTAGAAAATGAATATTAACGCAAAATATAAACTCTAATCGAGTCTTTTGGAAAGGAGGATTCTTAAGCGAAAACTCAAGGATATCCAACTAATTAACTTTAGGAGAGCTTATGTGGAAAAATATATTAATCCCGATTTTCGTTTTAGTTCTGCTGGGATGTTTTATGGGAGGCGCCGCGGCATCGGATGTAAAACTGCCAACGCCGCCATCTAAATTTAATCCTGGTGAGCATGGCTATAAGCCAGTCTATAAAGATAATTGGCGAGGTGCCAAAGACGTCACTCTGAAATGGTCGCAGATGCCGGACCTGGATCCTACAGGTATGGATGTTGCTGATTACAATAATCCGCCATATCCACCCTATCTTCTTGCCGATGATTTCGAATGCACGACAACCGGGCCTATAACAGATATAACCATCTGGGGATCATGGTGGCAGGATTATCTACCTAACCAGGATCCACTGAGTGTAACATTTACAGTGAGTATTCATGCCGATATACCGGCAGCCGATAATCCTTATGGTGCTTATAGTATGCCGGGAGAAACTCTCTGGCTGGGAACTCCGGAAACAGTAGTCGCGGATATATTTTTTATTGGCCAGGAGGGCTGGTTTGAACCGCCGGACAGCTATGATCCTTTAGGCGACACCCAATGCTGGATGTATTCATTCCATTTCGATCAACCATTTATTCAGCAAGGAACCCCGGACATTCCAATAGTTTATTGGGTTGATATTCAAGCTCAGCCGCACGATCCCAATGCTTTTTTCGGCTGGAAGACATCAATTGATCATTGGAACGATGATGCGGCCTGGACAATATCTGAAGAACCGATCCCTGGCGGCGATCCGCCGTGGCAATGGTTTGAACTTCGCTATCCCCCAGGTCATCCCTGGGAACCTCAATCGATTGACCTTGCATTCGAGATTTATGGTGAGGAAGAAGAACCACCGCTGGGCGCCTGCTGCTACCCCGACGGCTCCTGTATCAATCTTGATCAGACTAATTGCCTTCAAAGCGGTGGAGTTTGGGCCGGCGCAGGCTCAATGTGTATGGGCGATTCCGACGGCAATTACATAGATGATGCCTGCGAAGGTTTCTACCCAACAGGGGCTTGCTGCTTTCCGGATTTATCTTGTATTGTAACTTATCAGCCTGCCTGCGAAATCGTAGCAGGGGGTACGTATAAGGGTGATGGTACCGACTGCAGTGATACCAGCCCGCCCAATGGTATTGCCGATATCTGCGAGACTCAACAAACCATGGGAGCCTGTTGCCTGCCTGATGGCTCATGCGTGATGATGGATCAAGTCTCTTGCGAAGCGTTGGTCGGCGCCTGGTATGTTGGCGATAACATTTTCTGCCAGGGAGACTTTAATTCCAATGGTATAGATGATATATGCGAGTCGGACACAACGGTCAAATGGGATCAATTGCCTGACCTGGACCCGACCGGTATGGATGTCAGCGCGTTTAACCATCCACAATTTCCACCTTTCATATTGGCGGATGATTTTCCCTGCACTCAAACCGGACCGATAACCAGGATTGAGATTTGGGGATCATGGTGGCAGGATCAAATGCCGATTGACCCGCCGGCTTTCGTTATAAGTTTCCATAGAGATATACCGGCTGATGAAAATCCATACGGCCACTGGAGTATGCCGGGTGAACTTCTCTGGTTAGATACATTATATATTTATGATCAACTCCTCTATGCCGAAAACCTGGAGGAAGGTTGGTTTGAACCGCCATCCAGCTATGATCCTATCGGCGACACGCAATGCTGGATGTACAGATTCTACGAATTCGATCAACCATTCATCCAGGAGGGAACACCTGAAGATACAGTGATATACTGGCTGGATGTCCAAATCCTTCTGCCACTACATGAGACCGCCTTCTTCGGCTGGAAAACATCTCTGGATCACTGGAACGATGACGCGGTCTGGATACAGGCTATAGAGCCATTACCACCCGATCCGCCGCCGATGTGGAATGAATTAAGGTATCCTGATCTTCATCCTATGCATCCGCAATCAATTGATCTGGCATTCCGTATATTCGGAGAAGCGGGGCCGCTAACCGGCGCCTGCTGTTTCCCGGATGGTTCATGTCTTGACCTCAACGCGGGTGATTGCGCGAACGCCGCCGGTGTTTGGGGCGGACCCGGTACGTTCTGCATGGGTGATGGTGACGGTAACTTCATAGATGATGCCTGCGAGGGTTATTATCCGACAGGAGCTTGCTGCTTCCCGGATCAATCATGTATGGTGACTTATCAGCCCGCTTGCGTAATCGCCGGAGGCACATATATGGGTGACGGCACCGATTGCACCGACGGCGACGGCAACCTGATCGCCGATATATGCGAGGAAGACACGCTATTTAAGTGGCAGCAATTTCCGGACCTCGAGCCAACGGGGATAGATGTTTGCGCCTCCAATCAATGGATTTTAGGCCAATGGTTATTAGCGGATGATTTCCTCTGCACGCAGTACGGGCCTATCACTGAGATAAAAGTATGG
>JAAEQD010000132.1 GCA_024231855.1 Candidatus Zixiibacteriota bacterium | reverse complement strand
CACGAATCAGCCGAACCTGTTTTCACCTACTGCAATATCCAGGGCGGCTATGAGGGCGAAGGTAATATCGATTGCCTGCCGATGTTCTGCGATTCCAAAAATGGTAACTATCATATCGCGGATGTCTCTTGTTGCGTTGGCGCGGGCGAAGGCGGAGCTGATATTGGAGCATTGGGATCCGGCTGTGATGCTATAATCTATATGATGGGCGATGTCAACATGTACAACGGCGCCTGGCCGCCATCGGTAATAGGCGGTGATGTGACATACCTGGTAAATTATTTCCGTAATATACCATCCAGCCAACCATGCTTGATTGATGGCTTCTGGTCTTCCGCCGATGCTAACGGCGATTGCAATATAATCGGTAGTGATGTGACAAAACTGGTCAACTATTTCCGCGGCCAGGGCGATTTGACCTACTGCCCGGACTCTCCACCATCCTGGCTTAATCCTGATAACTTGCCAATCGAAGCGCCCGAAGGCTGGCCCAATTGCGAATAGATTAACGGGTATTACTATCATTGAATTTGCAGCTTTGATATTCATCAAATACCGCTTTTGAAAATCAGAGATGTTCAGCACTAAGGAGGATGTTATGTCTAAGGTACTTAGGTTCACACTGGCATTGATTTTCATCTGTTTTGCATCGGT
>JAAEQD010000131.1 GCA_024231855.1 Candidatus Zixiibacteriota bacterium | reverse complement strand
ATTTTTTCTTCAAGGTCAGATTTTTTAGAAGCATTGTCACTACGAACGTAATCAAATATAATGAATACCACTAAGCGCTAAAGGCAAATAACTGATAAAAAAAAAAGTATTTATGAGTTATATAAAAACGAAAAGAGCAGCATTTTCATCTACGATCAAGTTGCCCTGGATTTGAGCGACAATTTCACCATCGAGGTCTGGTTCAAATTATCTAGTATCGGCAGTAACTGGGAAGACTATAACGGTTCGCCGCGGATTTTATGTAAAGTCGGGCCAGCCGGTCCGAGTTTCAGTAATTACTCGGTCCACATCGAACATAAATCGGATAGTGATAAATACAGCTTAGTTTGCGGCTACTATAACGGTCGTGACTGGGTTTCGGTAAAAATGTGCGATTCACCGGGCGAGCCGACAATCAAGACCGATACCTGGTATGGGCTCATCTATCAATCTAATATAGTCGATGGCAGCATGTCCATGTTTGTATTCAATGAAAGCGCTGCCGGCGGTGGTCGCAACCCGGCCTGGGATATTTCCGGACTGCTGTTTTGGGAAAGAATCGCTGTAACCGGCAAGCCCAGAGTGTCCAATGAATTATTGATTATCGGTTCGGGTGGTAGAAATAGCCAGAATACCTGGTTTGACGGTTATGTCGACAATATAGTTATTTACCAGGGAATTAAGGCTTATGCTATTATGGACAAAATCGAAATTCCGCAGATGCCATTGCAATCTTTGGAGCTATCAGCCCGGCATATCGATCGAAATACGATTCACCTGTCCTGGCGAGAAAATAATACCAACGACGGTTATCGGATTTATCGCTCAAATAGAGCCAAGTTCGAAGCAAAAGAAGAATTTCTGATCGGAACCGGTACTGAACCGAGTTATACCGACAGTACAGCCGACGAACGACAGGTCTATTATTATCAAATCGGAATCATTGACCAGGAGAAAAATGAGTATTATTT
>JAAEQD010000130.1 GCA_024231855.1 Candidatus Zixiibacteriota bacterium | reverse complement strand
TGAATATGAATATATTTTTCAAGTAGAAAATTAATATTCAAGGGCGGTTCGCGAGATTTGCGTGATTGCTATTTCACTAACAGCATCTTCTTTGTCTCAACGAAGTCGCCGGCTTGGATTTTATAGAAGTACATCCCCGATGAAAAACCTTTGGCATCCCATATTACCTGATGATTACCGGCCGGCATTTCACCTTCGATCAATGAACCTGCGCTTCGGCCGAGGATGTCGAAAATATCGATAGTCACCCGATCCGATGTCGATAGATTGTATTCGATGATCGTTTGGGCATTGAAAGGGTTCGGATAGTTTTGGGTCAGGTAATATGAATGAGCCAGTGGTTTATCGGGATCTTGATTATCTATAGAGGTCGCGATATCGCCTGTTACGTGGCAAATGTCGAAATCGCCGGAGATCCCGCCTGTGTTAATGCCCAGGTTGCCGATACCGTTTTGATCGATTTTAAGCGAGGGTTTGCCGTGATCACTACCTATGAGTTCCTCTATACACCAGAAGTCATAAATATCTTTGTATGAATAGAAAATATTGCCGGTGTATATATTTCCCGATACTTCCCTCGAGACAATATGAGGTTTACCCTCGCTATCGATATCCAGCGATGGCCCTGTAGTGCTGTAGCTTGCCGATACGAGTTCGGGCGCGTGCCAGGGCCCAGCCAATGGCTTGAAAATATAGAATACCTTTGATGGCCATCCCCAGCCGTCATTGCCGCTAACCGCGATATGCAAATCATCATCGCTGTCGATTGTCAGGCATTTTCCGAAATCATTGATATTGCCGCTGGGTATTAATTCATATTCCCAATATCTGCTTCCCACCGAATCATTCCAGGCGTAGTGAATGTGATAATAATTAGGATCGCCGCCTCTGTACGCTATATGCGCTTTCCCATCACTGCTGATACCGATATAGGGGCAGGCTCCGGTTCCATAGGGTCCAAGATAGCTGCCTGCTAAAACCTGAATATCCCAGTTGCCGGGTTCGCCATAGGCGTAGGCGATTTTAAATTCACCGCTGGTAGTATCATCGGTTATCCAGGCCAGATGAACCAGGCCGTTATTATCGATAGCGATTGTTGGAAATTCATCAAGTTGGAAGTTGGACGTTACCTGGTCATGATGCCAGGAAAATTGCTGCTTGTATACCAGCATTATTTCGGAGTTACGCATGTAGGCCACATAGGGGTTTTGATAGAAATCCGAATATGTCAGAGCCGGCGAAAAAGACGGCCGGCTTGAATCGACGATCTCCTCGGGGGCGCCCCATAGTTCCAATTCATTGTTGGTCGCGTAAAATATTCGGTGCCCGCCGCCGTCAATAGCCTCCTGCCAGGTCATATGCGCGTAGCCATAAGAATCAAGATCGAGTGATTGAAGTGTCGTCTGTTTCTGGATATGAGTATTGGTTATAGTATCTATTGCGATATTATCCCATTGCGCCCATAGCGGTCCTGAAAACGCGGTCAATAGAATTACGCAAAACAACATCGACCTGTTTGCTAATTTGCACATATTAGCCTCCTGTAATAAATAAACGACAATTTACAATAGCTATAAATATCATTTTAGCAAAAGCATCTTCCTGGTTTTAATATTATTACCGGCCTGAAATGTATAGAAATACATTCCCGATGGGACATCCTCGGCGTCCCAGAGTATTTGATGGCCACCCGCGGGCATTTTTCCTTCAATCAATGAACCTACTCTTCGGCCGAGGATGTCGTAAATATTGATTGCAACCTCTGATGAAATCGGTAGATTGTATTCGATTATCGTCCGGGCGTTGAACGGATTGGGATAATTTTGAGCCAACTCGATATTATCCGGAGTGGAATTATTTAGATGAGGGATGTCGGACAACGATTCATATTTCAGCAAGTAAAAGTCTTTATAGAGATAGCCCAGGGAGTTTTCCACAAATTTTTGACCGCAGACCGCAAAGCCATTATCGTTGGTAATGATAATATTGAAAGGTGATTCATCCACATAGCTGCCTATTTTAGATGACCATAACAAATCACCTTCGAAATCGGTTTTCAGGACATAAATATCACGCTGCGTGATAACGGCCGGGCGGGTATCGGCTGCTATTAGATAACCGTTGTCGGCCGGGTCGATAGCTATCGCCCAGGCGTCATTATAGCTGACCGCCGGCCACTGGTAGGCGTAAGTTTTTTGCCAAAGGAAGTCGCCGTTTCGAGCAAGTTTGGCCAGATAGATATGATCGCCGGTCGAATCGGGAAAGCCGCCCCAGGTCCAGCCGGTGAGCACTATATCTCCTTCGGGTGTTTCCAGGCAATCCCAGATATACTCAAGCCTATCGTAGTCGATTATTTTTGTCCAGAGAGTATCGCCGTTGTCATTTATTTTGATTACATAAATATCGCTGTGGTTTTCCCTTCGGTTCTTTATCTCGCCAGCCAACACATAGCAGCCATCGATTGTTTTCGTAACCGAATAAGCCAGGCCATCCCATAACTCGCGTCCCGGTACGACATAATGCTCAGTCCATATCGTATCCCCAAACTCGTCGGCTCGGACCGCGAACATGTCGAAATTTGGAAATGGGTTGGATGACATTCCGCCGCCGGCCATCAGATAACCGCCATCATCGGTTTGCACGATATCATAAGCGCCGCAGTTCGAGCTATCGGTGCAGTAATTTTCCCAATCCAGTTCGCCGTCATGATCGAGCTTGACTATATAACAATCGAAATCCTCATTAGTGCCGCTATGTGAACTGCTCCAGCCGCCGATTACATAACCGCTATCATAAGTAGGTTTGATCGAGAAGACGTTATCGATTAGCGTATCGCCGTATACCTTCGTCCAGAGCGTATCACCCGATGAGTTGGTTTTTACGAGATAAAGATCCTTATCGCCGGCGCCGTAAGAGTAAGTTATTCCAGCCAGCAGGTAACCGTCATCATAAGTTTGAAGTAATGATGTGGCGTAATCGTGAAGATTGCCGCCATATGTCCTGGTCCATGAGGTATCGATTGTTTGGGATTGGGCGATCCCCAACGCAAAAAGCATAAGCATAATAAGCAAATTACTTAACGATGAAATGCGCATAAAGACCTCCTGATTTATATGTCTTCAAGTAACAACTATTTCATTAAAATCATTTTCCTTGCGGTAGATTGATCTCCCGCATGAAGCCTGGCGAAATAGACGCCCGATGGCATATCCTTGGCATCCCATACCACCTGATGGTTGCCGGCAGGCAGTTTGTTGCTAAATATCGATGCTGCTTTGCTGCCAAGGATATTATATATATCGAGCGTAACTTCTGATGATGTCGGCAGGCTGAATTCGATGATCGTCCGGGCATTGAAGGGATTTGGATAATTACCGGTTATCTCTAAAGCTTCCGGTAGCGGTTTCTGTTTATCTTCAATCCCGGCATAGAGGTCATTTTCCCACCAGGAAAGCCTGGTTATAACGTCTGATCCGGATAAGATATCGATATCGCCGTCTCCATCGATATCGCCTGGATAACACGGCCAGGCCCCTTCGTAAAAATAATCGATTGTAAATTGACCCCAGTAAAACGGATATCCGCCATCGTTGCGCCACCAGGTGACATCATCGACTTGATCCCCGGTGCCGATGACATCCCAATCGTCATCATTGTCGATATCGGCCGGATATAACATCAGCGCGCCGTAGTAGTTGCCATCGATTATATGATGTGTCCACTCAATCGGTTCATCGCCGTTGCTTTCCCACCAGGCCATCTGGCCCGCCATATAGCCCGCGCCAAGAACATCGTTGTCCCCGTCGTCATCCATATCGTGAGCTAAAACCTTGTGGCAACCGGCGAAACTGGTAGAGACATCAAATTCGGTCCATTCAATAGGATCGCCGCCGTCATTTCTCATCCAGATAACCTTATTAGCGCCAAAGCAGCCGCCCAGTACGTCCAGATCATCATCGCCATCGATATCGGCGGCATAGACGGTTCTTATGCTTTCGCAGCTATCGCAGATAGTAAACTTCGTCCAGACAACAGGGTCGCCGCCGTCATTACGCCACCATGCAATTTCGTTGTTCCAGGTTGACGCGGCCAGGACATCGATATCGTTATCACCGTCGAAATCAACGGCGTACACTTCATGGCACTGATAGTAATTTTCTCCGATCGTGAACTTAGTCCAGACCACCGGGTCGCCGCCGTCATTACGCCACCAGGCGACTTCATGGCTGTACCAGGCGCCGCCTAAAATATCGGTATCGCCGTCATCGTCGATATCGATCGCGTATATGGTAATCGCCCCGTAGAAATCATCTTCG
>JAAEQD010000129.1 GCA_024231855.1 Candidatus Zixiibacteriota bacterium | reverse complement strand
TTTATCTGATTTGGGTTAAATGAGAAACCGGATTTTCACAAAAAATAGAAACATGCCTTTCAATTAGTACTCATATCTTAATCCGGCTAAATAGAATCCGTTAATTCGGTCGGCATATCCGAATTCACGGGTATCAGGATTGAGAGCATTTCTGGCATTTAGAAATAGGGAAGCATTGTCCATGATCTTATACGAAGCAAATAGGTTGATGATAAACTTGGGATCAATATCCGTATTTCTGATATATTCGGTCGTTGTAAATGGTGGGAACGGCAGACTTATCGAGTAATCCTCATGATCGTAGGTCTGCCGGCCGTAATAATAGGCATTTGCATTCAGGTTAAGCTTTGCAACGGGTTTGTAATTGAGGTAAAAGCCTCCGTAAAAGTCGGGCGTGCTTTCATTTTCCTGATCGATCAGTGAGTCGGGATTTGCCAGGTCGGGCGCATGATCTTTTAGATCGGTTCGTTGGACGGTGATAAACGCCCGGGCATGAAGCTTCGCATCCGGAATATAATTAACGCTTATTGTTCCGCCGATTTGGGTTGCCTTGAGTTCTATATTCTGATATTGGTCGATGAAATACAAAAGATTGTCGCGCATTTCAGTTTCTCCGGTTGAGTACGTTTCATTATAATCTTTGGTATGGGCATAAAATCCTTCGATATCGATTTGGGTATTAGCCTCTATTTTAGTTCTGTAGCCAAGCTCGAACATATCCATGGTCATCAAATCGAGCTCTTCATTTCCGAGGAACTCCATGCCAATACCGGCCGGGGGAATAGGGATATCGAGATTAAAATAGAGACTGGCTAAAAAAGCGGCTCGATTTGCCCTGGAATAAACAGCCCGCAGCAGATTGTCTTCATTAATTTTGTACATGGCGGCAAATTGATATGATGGATAGATTTCATCCGGGGCATTGTATTTATCGCCGCGCAGAGCTGCTACTAAACGATACTTTTCAGGATTATAATCAGCCAGCAGTGAGAAACCGGTTGTTTGGACCTTTTGTTTTCCACCCATTAAATCCCAATCATATTCTGCTTTCTTATAACTCAGGCCGGGTCGTAAAGTTAAGCGGTCCAATTGAAGATCGTATTCAATATCGGCATCGATCATGCTAAAAAGAATTGCATCGCTGACACTGCTGACGGTCTCCTGATCACCATTTGTGTAGGAGAATTTAGTTGTAAAACTATTAACCTCGCCCGAAAAATCAACATAATATGAACTCATGTCCTGGGTTGTGAACGAAATCGCTCCGGTATCCTG
>JAAEQD010000128.1 GCA_024231855.1 Candidatus Zixiibacteriota bacterium | reverse complement strand
GCCTGGTTCAGGAAAAATCGCCAGCATTTATTTTACTGTTTCACAGATAGATAGAGATAAGAATATCCGCTTTTTAAGATCACAATTTCCTGATCTGGAGCGAGATTTTATATTTGCATTTTGGAATCACCGGGCTGAAGACGTAGAATGTGAGTTCAGTTTTAATAATATTAGATTAAGATAACTCTAAGTATATATTAAAACTTAAAGCATTTGATAACTCATTTGAATGGAGGATGAAATGAAGCGGGCATTATTTATCTTAACAACATTTCTATTATCGTTTATAATTTCAGTTAATAATGGCTATTCGGCGGATCGGTTTTTAGGAGTTCTGGCCGAACAGGGTTATACCGATCAAAGAATTCCCAGTGATTATTTGAACGTTAATATGAAATTAGGAAGTCTAGCTTTCTCCACAACAGATCTTCATCTAATCGGTAGAAATGGGATGGATTTCAATCTCTACCGTACTTACACTAGTTATGTTAGAACCGTCGGTTATAGTACCGATACGTCTTTCCAATCAGGCAATTTCATAGATAGCTCGTATTGCGGTGCGGATTGGTGGCTGAATTTTGGGAAGTTTAATTTTATAGATACATCTGTCGATTACGGAAATGGTTCCGAAGAGATGTTATATCGAGATATCGGAGCTCCAGCCTATTTTAAAAACGGAACCGGTCAAATATATCATGCCTACTATTCTGTTCAAGACACTATAAGATACGTTTATTGCTATCTTCCGAATGGCGTTAAGGAGACATATAGTTTTTTCTATAAAGGTATTCCCTTCAGCAAGTGGGGTTCGTATAAAACTAAGATTGAAGATGCCACAGGTGAAAACTATTTGATATATAATTACTCTGAATCGGTTCCACTTGTTACAAGTATTGAAGATGCAGCCGGCAAGGAAGTTTGGTTTGAATATACATATACTGATACCGCGCATCTGGAGGAAACCCGGTTGATTAAAATCAAATATCTTAACCAGGATAATGATATGCTGGCGATAAACTATATTTATGATGACAGTCTGGATACTTTATATGACGGAAATCCTTTAGTGATGGTAGCATATCCCGGAGGCGATACGACTCGTTACGCGTATACCGATTCGGCGTATTCCGTATATCATTCAGAGTGGAGAGACTGCGAGCATCCCAGGCTTTCGCAAATAACATTTCCGGATACGACCTGCAAAATCAATTATGACTGGAAAATATACAGAGAACCCAGGTATATGTCGCCGACTCTAACAAGGTACTATTGGCATGTGGGGGTAGGAAGTATTCGTATAACAAACGGCGCGAGCATAGATACTGTCAAATATCATTTTGATTATGGAACTTCAGCAGTCAGCGATATTTATTCCCACGCTATTTTCCCGGACAGTTCAAGCAAAATTTATAATTATACAGATATTTATCCTACGGAAATCGATGATGATGAACAGTATTCCGGATTACTGACCCACTATTTTCTTTTCGATCATTTCCCCGGACAGGATAGCGTCAATTCCAAGCGGTTTGCCTATTGTAATAGGGTTGGATTACTCGGTTACTATCAGTTTGGATATACCACTGAAGCCATAAGTAAAACCAGAACTTGGCTTAGCGATACATTGGTAACGCAACCCTTTTTATACTATTATGATGAATTTTATAATGGTGTTTTTGACAGTTTAGATGTCACATATGCACCTTTAAAATACATTTATCACCCAGTAACCAGTTTTGATTCGCTTACCGGCAGATTTCATGAGGTCCAAAGCCATAATCACAAATCCTATCATTCCTGGACCAGGGATAATCAATTCAAAATCATCCAAGACACGATACGGACTATCGGGTGTTATAATTCGGACTGCGATACTACAACTACGTATTTTAAATGGAATACCGATGACATGAAAATCGATACGACGATAGTCACTTCCGGTGGGGAATCTCGAACAACCGCTTTTTTCTATGACGAATACGGTAATGACACCCTGATTGTTAAACCGTTCGCTGATACGCTTGAAACAACTAAGATTGAATTTGATGATTCTATCCACACGTTTCCGATTAAAAGGAGTAATGATTATTTTGATGAGTTTAAAGCATCATACCATAGTAATACGGGTTTACCCATATGGATATCCGACCCCAATGATGATACAACTTTCTACTTTTATGATGAAACAGACAGGCTAACGAGGATTATATGGCCAATGGAAAATGACACCAGCCGATACACGTATTATAACGATCAAAACAGAACGGTTGTCGACTCAATAAAGCTTGAATCTAACAAGTATCGGATTTCAACCACATACACTGATGGATTTGGCCAGCCTTATAAACGTGTAATACGCGCGGAAGAGAACGATTCAATTTTAACTCTGAGAAAATTTGATTTTCTTGGACGTACAACAAGCTTATCTCAACCTTTTGGACCGAATTCGGATACGCTTTGGAAAAATTACGAATATAACGTTCTGGGTAAAATTACAAAGATTACTTTGCCGGACTCAAGTTATGTGGAGTCATATGACTCATCATCCGGAATTTATTTATACACAACCATAATTGATCAGATGGGCAGAAAGACTAAAACTATTATCGATACAACACTTCAACTGCAAAAAGTACTGTCCGATTTAAATTTCGCCGATACGCTAAAATATACATATGGCCCATTTGGCCGGATTGCGACGATTACCGATCCCCGAGGATTAACGGCTGAAATTACATATGATAACTGGGGAAGAGTGGCAAGTGATAGCTCAGCCGATAAAGGTAAGAACGAATACTATTATGATTCCATGGGAAGGCTCAGATTTAATAGAACAGGAGAAGGAGATTGGCTATATAATAAATATGATCTCTCTGGCAGGATTATTGAAACCGGATACACGGAATCTGATACCAATGTGGCTCATGTTGATTCTATGATATACCCTTGCGCAGACACTACAATATTGGCGTTCTACAAATATGATTCATATACTTATACCCCCCAGGGATCAAATCCCGTTGGAAGATTAACTGAGGTTCATGATGAAAGCGGCAGCACCGTGCTGGTTCATGATAATAGAGGTCGAGTAACGCACAAGAAAATCACTATTGACGGACTAACCGATACGCTTGATATTTATTACTCGTATGGCGCGGGCAATCAATTAGATCAACTAACATATCCCGATTCCAGCCAGATATCTTATGAGATATATAATTCTGGGCGTATAAGGGCGATAGACGGTTTTTATAATGGATCAGGCGCCAGTGGAGATATCGGTTTTGAATATGAACCCTGGGGCGGAATGTCGAAAATGATCCACAACGACACCTCGTTTACTACCAGTATTTCTTACAATAACCTGAACTTAACGACTGAAATATTTAATCGCACCGATACTCTTAAAAACTGGGGCAGGTCATATTCATACAATAATGCCTGTATGCTTGATTTAGTACGGAATCTGGATAATGACGGCGATCCCACCGCGGATACCCTTCGGACATATGATTATGATTATTTATATCGGTTAACCGAGGCTAATATCGACAGCTCAATAGCGATTCGATATGGATATGATCAAAGCGGCAACAGAACGCATAAAGTAGTAGACGATGGTTCTGTGGATTCTACGCATTATCACCTGTATTATGATTCA
Source organism: Candidatus Zixiibacteriota bacterium (assembly GCA_024231855.1). Classification (GTDB taxonomy): domain Bacteria; phylum Zixibacteria; class MSB-5A5; order UBA10806; family 4484-95; genus JAAEQD01. Next base: position 47,856 of record JAAEQD010000128.1, on the reverse strand, counting down.
TTGGTAACTTATGACTTTACTCCTTACGACACCGTCAAACTAACAATCGAAGGCTCAGGCGGAAGTGATTCTGATTACCACGATCCCAACGCGACGGATTCTGTTGTCTGGTCATGCTTTTTTGGGCCCGATAATTATGGTTCATATTTCAGAATCGTCCAGGATGGAGATACGCTGGTAAATGTCAACAGCGATGACAATGGGAGATTCGCTCTTTCTTCAAGCGAAAGAGTATATGTGTATTTGAATACGCGATGCTCTAAGAAGGGAGAAGGTTGTTATTCAAGTGGAACCGTGACTTTCTATCAACGCAATACGAATATTGATTACAGCAACCACACAAACCAAATCAGTCACCTTTCTGGCCAATCCGGTGGTAATTACGAATGGGATGATAATGGTTGCCTTACTAAAGATACAGAATCTGATATCGAGTATTTCTTCAATGAGATTAATCAACTCGATTCGGTATTGGTTGATGATGTCAAGCGCTTTGAATTCGCTTATAATGCCAAAGGTCAGCGTGTCAGGAAAGTTTTCTATACGGGCATTTCATGCGATTCAAGCGAAGTAACCGAAACAGCGCCTCTATCCGTTTGCTATCATGAAGGTGATTGCATGTATCTCCCCGGTGATGTCAATAATGACACCCTGGTAATACAGTCCGATGTTACATACTTAATAAATTACTTCAGGGGATTAAATACTATCGATTATCCAAAATTTCGCGGCGATGTTAATTGCGATGGACAGGTAATTGGCTCTGATGTTACTTACCTGGTTGGGTATTTTGCTGACACTACCGGTATTGAATTTCCACTTGAATGCTGCTATTGGATTGACTCAGATACTATTACCACTTACTATGTCTACTCGGGCAACCAGGTGATTGCCGAGTACGACGGTGACGGAAATTTGATCGATAACTATGTCTACATGGGTAAAAAGCGAGTAGCCAGGTTTAACGACAGCCGCAAGGAGTATTATGTTTATGATAAAAGAGGTTCCGTAGTGGCTATTCTGGATACCACCGGCCAGGTTTTCAGTGCCTATAATGATTATTATCCATTCGGAAGCGTTTTACAGAAAAGCGGCGATTCTCACCTGAAATACACAGGCAAGGAATTTGATGAGGGCTACGGTTTCGATCTGTATTACTATGGGGCACGTTATTACAATCCCGAATGGGGAAGGTTTATCTCACGCGATCCTAAATGGGTATATTACAATAGATACACTTACTGTAGAAATAATCCTGTTAATTATCATGATCCCGATGGTAGAGGGCCTGTATTAGATAATTGGAACGAATTTGGTGGATTATCGTTTTTTCAAAAAATGGCCTTTGAAGATGGAGAGAAATTTAAAGGTGGTCAAGGCCCGCAAGGCTCTGATGAGGAAGTAATTGAATATGCTACAAGGGGTGATTACTTGGCTGGATTTTCATTCTATAATGGTTGTGCAAGCGGTGGTGTAATTCTTCTATGGGGAGCTGCTATAGGAATAGAGTTTGCTGGCGAAATTGGTGAAATACTTTGGGTAGCGAAAAGCGTGAAAACAGGGGTTCAAGTAGACTTTAGAGAAATTTATGGAAGAGTGTTGAAGAAAAAAAATACCGCGAGAATAGCAAAAGGCGAGCTTCCTTTGCCTTGGATAGGATTGAATGAGACCGCCTTGATAATGTCAGGCAAAATAAAAAATTTACCCAATGCCCCACCCGACAGAGATCCGGCCACCCGTGGTTGGGGGATTAAACCTCTATGGCTGGCTTTGCTTGAGGCGGATTTGAATGCAGGCCTTGTCGGCACGGATGAACCAGATGAACCACCAGATGGTAACGGTAATGGAACGGGTGAAGGAACCGGTGGGGATGATCCTACAATTCCAGGAATCAGTAGGCCGGGGATTGTGGTTGACCTGGAACAAGCCACAAGGGATGCACTTGATTTTTATATAAATTGGCCGCATGGGTTCCCCTACCCCCCCTCCTTCATTGATGAGGATGACAATGATGGCCCTTAAAAAACCAATAAAGTTTAATGTAGGTTGGCAGGAGTAAGTTCCTGCCAACTTTTTAATTAAATAATGATAAATGCGTCATTAATGGAGATAGCGGGAACTATAATGGAAGAGGAACTTTTTATCCGGCGGGATATAAATAGTCGATCCTGTTAGGGATCAGGGCTGTTACTGCGAAAACTACATATTCTAACAACTACCGCCGGCTACAATATCTGATGAATGTTTAATGGTGCTTAAAAGAATAATTAATTACAAAATAAGTTTTAACTAATTAATCTTAGAGCATTATATCGATGTTAAATTATTCTTCTGTAAGGATTCTATTATTTTATATTGCTAAAAAAGAAATAGTAAAATATTGAAAACTTGAGACTTAAATATTATATTACTAAGAATGTGTTTGAATGTCGGGGTCAGAATTCAAAATCGAATTCGGAATATTAGCTGTATAATTATTCCGATTCTCATGGTAAATCCTGAGTAGTAGGATTCTTAGTGGGGAAGATTGGTTTGGATTATGTTTAAAAAAAACGTCGTTTTAACGATAAATTTGTTACTATTTTTTGTTATCCTTGTACTGCTTCCAATAATGATTATAATAGTAGTGGACATTAAAATATCTTCTTTGTATGGCTATCTAACTCAAAGTAATAGTATAACGATTGGCGGCGAGGAGGTAAATTTACCTTCGGGATACTATATTAGCTATCATCGAAAGCCTAGTGATATATATGAGTCCTTTATATTGATTGATATTTTCAATAATTCAGTACTGGTTAATAACTTCGTAGGTGAATATGATTACACTACCGATTCAAGCTGTATTTCAGAGTTTAATGAAACTATACGTAAATTTAACTCTTACGGTGTTTATGGCACGTCTCGTCTTTATAGGTTGAGTAATTATGAAATTTATCTTTATAGTAATATCCTTATTCAAAAGTCTTTTAATGTTGTAAACGTTTATCATTGTGTGATACCTTATAATCGCATGAAATTTACCTACGTCGGTTTAGATGACGAAGATTACGTGATTAATTCCATTATTAAACATATCGCATTTAATAAAATTGATGGGGATATTAAATTCATAGAAGACTTAGAGGAACTGTGAAAAGGATTGTATCTTACTTATCATCATATAAATTATTAATGTTGCTAATTCTTTTGCTGATTTTTGAAATCATCGTTATTAAATATAGTCACGCATTAAAACTATTTATTTTTTCAGAAAGAATTGAAAACAATCAAGTTACAATAGAATCTAATAATCTGAAGATTCCGGCAAACTCAAATATATTAAATGTGGAATATTTTGAAGATACTAATAATGCAAATTTAATAACTTTCCAGACCGGAAAAATGACAGTTCTGGTAAGTAGCATCAAGTCCTTAAAAAGAATGAGTATTAACAGTTTCATCAACGATATATTTTATACACATATTACTAATACTATCGAAGAAAATGTTTCTTATAAAATCGCTGTACCTGGCGATACTATAAGCTGTTATAGAATATTACATAAAAAGAAAAAACGAGGCACAAATGGAATCATAGAGGTGTTGGATAAAGAATCACCAGATGTAATAGGCGACTATTTTATTTTACCCGAAAAGAAACTATATTTCCAAATATTAGGTATTGGACAGACCATAGATGATTCTATAAATATTATAAGGGATATCGTATATTATGACCAGCCGACTTTCTTCTGGAGAAAAATTGTCGATGATAGTAATTGAAACATAAAACAAGGATAGTATTATGAATAACATTTTAAAACAATTGGTACTATTGCTCATTCTATCAATTTATAGTTGTAACGCTTCAGGTGATTCGTTTATTAGATACTACCGCCATATCGATATCGAGGGAAGAGAACCTGTAATCGGGATGTATGAAATAAACAGCGAAATCGCGGAAAGAGTAAACTGCTATAGATTTACTTATGATAAAGAAGAACGATTAAGTAAGGTCGAGTTTTTAAAAGATATGAAGTTGGCGGCCAATCCATTTAATGGCGTCGCGGTAATAATAACAGAATATTTTAATGACTATGAATTAAGAAAATACCAGGATGAGCAGGGAAATTCAGTGTGTACTAATTGGGGTGTATATCGAACTAAGAGAATTATTGATAGTAATAAGAATATTGTTTTAACTATCAACATGGATAGTAGCAATAATTGCATAAGGGATTCAAATGATGTTGCTCAATATTATTCGATGCTGAACGAAAGCGGTTTACCAATCTCATATTGTCATTTTGATGAAAACGGCGATACTTTAGAGTGTATATATGGGACTTTCAAAGTAAAGAATATTTATGATGACAAAGGGAATATAATCGAAGCCCATCTCTATGGAAAAGATGGGATATTGAAACCGGATGCAAGGTTTGGCGGATCAATACTCAAGGGCGAATTTGATAATGATGGCTATAAAATTGAAAGTAGAATTTGTAATTCTCAAGGTTTATTGAAAAATACTGATGATGAGGATTATGCAATTACTCGTTCAAAATACTTTGCAAATGGCTCTTTAGCTCAAATTAGTTATTATAAATCTAATGAGAAATTGGTTTATAGAGTTGTTTATAATGAATTAGGCGGTTTTATCGAAACATGGATGCCAATTTCAAAATGGATTAAGCAGGATTATGGAGCTACAGGAGTTGATTTAGTTAGACACAAATACAAAAATAACGAAATTGAAGAGGTTGCTTATTTCGATATCGACGAAAATCCAAAAGAACGCAAAGATACGGGTGCGGCTGTTGAAAGATATATACATAATGAAAATAAAGAAATAATAGGTTATAACTTGAAAAATGAAATAGTCTTTAGAAAATAAACTTACAAAATATTAATATTTAATGTATCTATTATCAGATTATTAATAATAGGACACTCATTCCCTTCATCATCATAAATTAATATATTCTGTGGTACAATATTGACAGTCCCTTCGGCCTCTGCAATAACTAACAAGTTGAATAGAGGCCCGCTTCCCCATACGTTATCGTCTTCCTCTGTTTGGGTTCTACCAACGCCGGTACTGACGCCATTGGAGATTTCCTGGTACAAAAATAAAATGTCGCCATCACCCAGTAAATTGTCATCGGACAACATAAGAGTGTCTATTTCAACAAGCGCTGAATCAAAAAGAATATCCAGATTCATGCTGAAAAACGCCTCAGCGCCGTCGAGATTTACGGCAAGCGAACATAATTCTCCTACATTGATAGTGTCGGATTCGGGCGAGAGGTACAATCTAAAATAGGGGATATCATAATCAAATGTATCTGAGACTGAAACATTACCGGAGCTGTCGGACGCCTGAATATAGTATTCAATGTGCTTTCCCCAGAAAAGCGAATTGCCAGGAATCGTTGCGTAAAAAGAATCCGCAACGTTTTCAGCTTCAAGCACGGTAAAATCCCCAAATACATTATAACATAAATCAATATGTAATTGGGATGATTCGGCATCATGAACATTGGCGGAAATAGTAATCGGTTGATAACGTATAGGATTCTGGGGAGAACGGTTGATATTTGTAATCACAGGCGGAATAGTATCAGGATCAACTACCGATGGCGGATCGCTGGTAGGTGGTTTCCCGTTGCAGTTTAACACCAGACCGAGACATGTTATCATTAGTATCCAGACAAACCTCATATTGCAATACCTTATTTTAATAGAATCATGCTAATAGTCTCGCAATGATGCGCGCTCTCAAAACGATAATAATAAATCCCTGATGAAACTGGGTTATCATCGTCATCATCGCCATTCCATTCGATTTCGTATTTACCAACATCGTGATAATCAGAAATAAGCTTTCGTACATGCTGGCCCAAGACATTATAGATTGTAATTACGATTTCAGATTTTTCAGGTACTTCGTATTTTATTGATGTGGAAGCATTAAAAGGATTGGGATAGTTCTGATAAACCTCATATTCCGCTGGTATGGAGCCATACAGCAAATTTTCTATGAATAACTTGATTTCATGTTGCGGCCCGGATTGGGCATTCCTGACCTGGTCATATATCTGATCCAGTATTTCCCTGTTTGCCGGTAAATCCAGGTTATCAATATTATTAAAAGGAGAAATCGTTTCACCATGTGTTTTACCCCAATTGATACATATTGGATGAAAATCAATCATATCTATATTTCCATTGCCATTGGCATCTGCATATAGAGGGAAAGGCGAATCAAGCTCAAATACGGGCTTAGCTGACCAGGTAATATCGATGTTTTCCCGGGCTGGTAGGATTTCGGACCAATGGTTGATTAACGGAATTATATCGGCAGCCTCAACAATTCCATTGTTGTCGAGGTCACCCGGCCAAATATCAATAAGATTTGTCAATCTGAAATTGCTTTTAAGAACATACGATCCATCATCTTCAGTCAAGTTATTGATAAGAATATCTCCTTCATTCGTTAAGGCAACTGAAGGCATCTCATTTGACATTAAATCCAAGTTGACCTTAGTCCAGTTAATTCCTTCGTTATTTGATACATAGATGCCATCATCCAAAGTTCCCGCTGCCATTAGCCCATTATCATTCATTGCGATAGATAACACGCGCTTATTTTCTAAACCTCGGTGAATCCAATTATCACTATTATCTATGGAATAATATACTCCATTGCTTCTCGAACTGGCGAAAAGCTCTCCATTAGATTTTGATATTAGGCTGTTTGATAGCCAGGGCGGCCTACTAACCTGTTCCCATAAATTACTATTCTCTGGAGATCTATAAAATCCATCATCTGAATCAGCAAATGTATAACCATTTGGGTTGCAAACAAATTTATTGACATTATCTATTTCTTGCATGATCCAACTGCCTGCGTTGTCGGTTGATCGCCATGTTTCATATTCATGTGTGCCTAAATAGATATCGCCGTTATAATTAATGCCAACGCCCCTTATTTGTTCGCGTATCATGGGGTGTGGAGCGATTTGATGCCAGTTCGCGCCTGCGTCAAATGATCTATATACACCATTATATCGACAAGCGATGTATAAATGTCCTTGAGGATTTATGGAAGATTCATAAAAATGAAGGTACTTTAACCTGGTTATCGTCCAATTCTCCCCGCCATCGGAAGACTTATAGAGTCCTTCCGGATTACTTCCAGCATAGATATTCCCATCCGGGCTTGAAAATATCGAAGTAAGGTTTGGCCTAATCGGTCCTATATTAGTCCACTCTGTTCCATAGGTTTCAGAATATTGAATGCCATTTGCTCCGGTACCAATCAAAACATCACCACCATCGCGAGTGTTTATGCATTTAATATCACAAAATTCTAGCAATTGTTGAGGCCACGAATTACCATTTGTCTCAGAACAAAATATCCCGTTAGAGATTGTCCCGGCATACAATTTCATCTGATCATCGATCGCTAATGAAAGAAAATTATATCCATCTAATTTGAGATGCCAGGTAGCGCCATTGTCCCAGGATCTATATATGGAGCCTGTTGTATATGGATGTGCGTCTGAAGCGGCGAAGATGTTTCCGGGAAAGGGCAAAATAATCGCCGTAACGTCACCATAAAAATCGAATAAATCTTCCCACGTTTCGCCATTATCGGTAGTGCGATAAACGTGACCCCCTGAACCGGCATAAACCGAACCGACTGAATCTATCGCGAGAGAATAGATATTAATTTGATCAGGCCCAATATAAACCCAAGATATTCCATTATCGGTAGATTTATAAACCCCCCCAAAAATCGTCCCAGCATATATATTATCGACCGAGTCGATTGCTAAAGCTGTCGTCGATGGTATATAAGGTCTAAATCCAGTCCAGGTGTCGCCATTATCTAATGACCTTATAACACCTCTATCATTTGTCCCGATAAAAATCCTATCATTTGAATCAATCGCAATTGGAGCTACATAATCGTCATAGACAAGAGTCCAATTAATACCGCCGTCAGTTGATCTAAAAGGTCCAGCGAATATGTGACCTTGCGAATTAAACTCTATATCTCTGATTGTAGCCGTAAATGGTCCATTAACAGTGCGCCATAAATCCTGTGATATTGCAGATAGACTACAAAAATAAAAAATTATAATAAATACAAATGTCCTCAATAAATAATGTGACAGCTTCATTCTAATTAAATTCTCCGTAAGGACTGTAAACTACCCTGCTATTGATTCTTAGTATTTTATAGCAATCTTTAATTGTAATATAACAAGTTATAAATTTTTCCCCAAGCCAATTTTATCAATGTCAATAAGATTTGTTGAAATTAAGACTTTTCTCAATAATAACCCAATGAAGTTTTAATAACAATTGATGATTTTTTACATTGGATATAGGCAGGCTTATTAATAGATAACGACATTGTAGATTTCTATAACTACTTGACTACAAATTTGCTAAGTCTTATTGATAATCACTTAACAACCAGGCTTGGGACATAAATATTTCCTTATATATTCGAGTCACGCACTCGATTATGCCGCTGTATTTTCAATAATCCAGTTGCGGAACTCGTCTCGTAGACCCCGCCATTTTTTATTGTTCAATAACAACAAGTTACGAAACCACAAACAAGAACGTGCCCATAAAGAGCCTGAAACGGTAATTTTCAAGTGCTATGTAAGTTTGAAATTTAATTCAGCAATAAGATCATCTAAACGGTAATTTTTTTATTTATTCCTTATGTATACCCGGCGACAAATGTGCATATATCATTGTGGTTCTAATATCAGAATGCCCCATTAATTCCTTAATCGCCGGCATTGGCGCGCCGTTCATGGCCAGGTGACTGGCGAAAGTGTGGCGCAGATCATGAAGCGTACCCTTCAGCTCGAGCTTTTTTAATATCTTCAGAAATGCTTTCCGCAAATAGTTAATATTTTTATATGGCCGGCATACGTATTCTGATTTATGTCCCGATTTCATTTCCTTCAAGAGTTTAAAAAGAGCCTCTGTCATGGGGATTGATCTGATTTTTTTCGATTTTGTTGAAAACTTACCATGCGACCGAATAACAATATTCTTGGTTTTAAAATTAACGTCACGCCATCTAAGGTACCAGAATTCTGATCTTCTTATACCGGTACTGACCAGTATCAAGATTATATCCCTCATGGGCCCGGCAGCTTCCTCGAGGATTAACTTTGCTTCCCCCTCGTCGAAATCGTGAAACTTCGATTCTACTTTAAGTTTTCTAATTTTGGTTATTGGATTGAACTCAATCAGATCCCATTCAACGGCGCGGTTAATCATCGCCTTGAGGATCCCCAACAGGCAGTTCCAGCCCTTCTTGGTGTGGTCCTCGAGGTATTCTGCCTGCAGCTCCTGGACTAGGCCCGGCGTAATTTGCTGAAGTGTGGAGATATCTTTTCGTTGGAAAAAATTCTTCAATGTCTGGTGCCGGCCGTGGTCTTTTCCGACCGAGCTTTCTGATCTGGTTTTAAGACAGTGGTCGATGTATCTCTCGAAAAATGAATCTAGATTAGTCTCGAGTATCTGGCCCGGGAGATCGAAGGCGCCTGGATACGGATATGCTGCAAGCTCTGGTACAGCGAGACGAAAGGCCGGGTGGTTATAACCCTTGAGCAGTGGTCCCGGGTATTGAGACTTGATCCGGCCAATACCTTGAGGATTCTCAAGTATATCCGGGCAGAGAAAATCGGCGATATCACGCCTGCCGATCTGGACAACTGTAATGGCCCGATAGCAATTATGTCACGCCGCATGTTCAGGGATAACAACGAACCATCCGGCAACGCGGAACTCCAGTTACGCCTGGACCTTCCCGTAACTCAAACACCCATTGAAAACAAAAGAATAGAAAATGATGAGTTATTCGGTTACCTGATTCGCCGTTCCCGGCTACTGGGGATGCACTTCATAAAATTGTATCTGGAATTTGTCACCAGATATTATAACGCGAACAAAGCTAAGATACTGGAGCCTGGCGCCGGGGGTGATACTGATATTGTAATAGATCTGTACGCCGCCACATGTTTCCAGCATTTCGTCAAAGGCAAGGTCCCCTACGATGAGTTTCGGAAGTTGATTGATACGTATAGTTTCGACCGGGGGAAATCTCGCCGTGGTGGACCGTTAAATTTGATGATGAACCACCGAATCGATAAGTGTGGTCTGTCTCAATACGAGTTGGCGCGATACCTGGCAAATAAGAAAAAGACCGATTGCAACAAATAATGGTCGATAAGTCCGGGTCCTGGACCTCTCTCTGGTTCGGGGCCCGGCCGATCAGGAGGGAGAGAGCGGGGAAGTGAAAGACTCGAAGAACGGCAAAGGATTTTATAGGGCGCTATATTCATCATTGCTTGATGATCCGGAATTTAGAAAGCTCTCCTCTGATGCCAGGCATGTATTTCAAACCTTGAAATTTACGAGATTAAGCAATATGGCCGGAATATTCTGGTGCGACGAAGGCGGCAAAGTAACGATCTCTATCCAGACCGGATTAACGCTTGAAAGAGTCGAAGAGGCGCTTAATAGCCTATCCGATAGCCTATGAGTACCCTGAATTGTGGATAATCAATGGGCTGAAGCATGATCCTAACATAAGTCCCAAAAACCGAAGGGGTTCTGTAAGTAGTTTTCGATTAGAAACATAGAATGAAGCGAATGGTCCGAAAGCAATCAGATTATTTATTACCACAACATATATATCGATAAAACTGTTAATTCTGTCGCTTTAATGGAACCAAGCTATTACTTGACAATTAAAAATAGATAGGTATATTTAATCTACGAGAATTTTTACTTACTGTCGGTTCTGGGGTAAATCCAAATGAAGTTATCAGGCTTCACATACATTATTATCATTTCAGCAATTCTATTAATGGGAAATTCCTTATATGCCGAATGGACGCGGGAAATTCTAATATCGGGACCGAGCGGCAGTTTCCGCCCTCATTTTACTGCCCAAGGCGATACTATACATGTTTTATATGATAATCAAATAGGTAGAGATAAGATATGTTATGTCAGAAGCGAAAATGCCGGAATCGATTGGACGCAATCATTAGTTCTATCCGATACGAGTGTTACGAACAGCGCATCTTATCCATATATTATAAAGAACGATTCTAAAATAATAGCTCTTTGGAGACATAATTTTATAGAAGGTGTTCATGATACAAATATTGGTTATTTAATTTCATATGATTGTGGGCTATCTTGGACTGAGGTGGATTATGTTTTTGAGCCGAATATCGACCTTGTCTCTGACTTGACCGCTTATGGCTTTGGAGACACAATTAATATTTTTTATAAAGATTATGATGATGGGAATCCTATAATAAATTTCGTGCAAAGTACTGATTTCGGTCAAAGTTGGGCCTGGCCTCGAGTATTACTAACCGCGGGCGAGGTAGGTAGTATTGATGCTGTTGCATATGAAAACATGATTCATTGCGTCTGGACCGGTAATTTTGATGCCGTCAGTTATTGGGAAACGTATTATATCAAAAGCAATAACGGAGGTGAAACTTGGTCTGAAAGCGTTCCCTTAACGACAATTGACAGCTATAATTCATATTGGCCCAGCATTTCCGTGAATTCTCTGGGAAAAATCGCCCTTTGCTGGACTGATTTTAAATATTCACCAGGCCCTTTTTCGGGAGATTTACTTGTTCGATATAGCTTTGATGATGGCGTAAGCTGGATAGAGGAAGAGCAGATAACGTTTGATCACTTGTCTAAACATTCCAACATCTACTGGTTTTCGGATACTTTGCATGTTGTGAGGAGTCAGGGCAGTTATGAGTACAGGAGCATATATTATCAAAGAAGTGATGATGGCGGGGCAAGCTGGGGACAAGAGCAAAGATTAGATAGTGATCCCAATGATTCTTATATGCCGCGAGTGGTCTCATCGGACAATAATGATTACGTTATCTGGGCGGATGATAGATATGATCCGGATAATGATGTATTCCACGGCATATACTTTACCAGAAATGACAGGAATGTCGAAATTGATGAGGATATCTTCAAGCCTGAGAAAATACGATTTCTAGATGTTTATCCCAATCCATTCAATTCCACAACAATTATAGCTTATGCCGATTTGGAAGGAGGTGATATAGCGATTTATGACATCAAAGGCAGCCTCGTTAATATACTTCATACTAGCGGTGGTAAGGAGGGAACTATAGCCTGGGACGCCACCAATGCCTTCGGCGAAAAAGTATCATCAGGAATCTATTTCGCTAAGGCACAGACGCCCCAAGGTATTAAAACAATAAAATTGCTATTTCTAAGATAATTATTAACTTCTATAAATCAAGGAGAGATTTGATGTTTAGATACATTTTGTATTTAAGTATGTTTATACTCTTGCTTGTACCGATTTCTCAAGCGCAGGTTGAAGTGCATGAATGGACAAGTTTGGATGGTCCTTATTGGTCTAGGGGTATAGATGTCGCTTTTGGCGCCGGAGACCAATATAATGATTGGTATAGATATTTGATCGGCGCTGATAAAAGTGATACGCAAATATTTTACTGGATGGAAGGCAATCAGAAGTGGACAGGAAGTGATATTATTGCGGGCGCGGTTAAGATAGTTTCTTATGACGATGGTAATGGTAGATATGCATTTTTCGCCCGCGAAAATTACCATATTTATGTTACAAGTGATGGCGGTGAGAATTGGGGATATATCTCTGCGGCTTCTACTATTCCTAACAAGCAATTTTCGGCGTTGGAAATATACGAGCCCGGTCCGGGCCAGAACATCTATGTTGGCTGTCAATCAATGGTCTCTCAAGCATCGGTGTATATTGTATATCAACTTGGTGAAACCTGGGTGTGGGACGAAGTAGCTGACGGTTTGATTGGCTTGAATGTAAATGCTTTAAGATATACGCTACCGAGATTAAGCCACTTGGTTGCTGCAACTTCAGATGGAATTTATACCCATTGGTATCAGGCTCATACTTGGGATCAGGCTTCACTTGATGACGAAGTAGTGGTAGCTATGGATGATTTGGATTATAGTGACCAATCAATTGCTGTGGCTGGTATTTGGGCTGAAACGGGTGGAACCGTCAATGAAAGAAAATTGTATTATGGAGATTGCGCCGAATTGCCCCCAATGTCAGATCCCGTGGAAGTTGAAGTTGGAAATCCGCCCTCATCGTTCAATAAAGAAGTAAATGATATCGTGGCCTTTTATAAGATCCTTACTCTACCGGACTCCAGCGAATCAGATCCGTTTCAATCAGTGTATTTAGCGGCCCAGGATGGACTTTACCTTCTGGATGTCGAAGAATTACTACAAACCAATGTTAGCGTAAGAGAATATATTGATTTTACAACTCTTGAAGGATCACCTTTTAGATATGACTATCCAGTATTATCACTCGACTGTTTAAGCGATCCGGGCGAAACCGAGAGCGAAGTCCTTGTCGGAACCCTACATAATGTCTATTTAATTACCGAGGAAAGAGACGATGAGGATTTATCCATTACAAGCTTGACGATCGAGGATATTACTAACGGAACATTCATCAGTTATACGGTCGCTGCAGGATTTCCCGAAAATGTATCAAGCGATAAAATCGTCTTCACAGTTTCCGACGTCGGCATTATAAAGAAGTATGACAAAGAAGCAGGCGAAAGCAGTGAAAGTTGGGAGTTTAGCGGCTTGGCGTTTGTATCCGGTGACGAGGGATATGAAGGAACTGATATTACCACCGATTTTGGCGGGGCTACATTTGATTATCTTATTGCTTCCTCAAAAGATGGCAACGATGGGATAATTATGATTTCGGATGACGGGGGTGATTCCTGGGAAGACTCAAATCCTGGTTCTGATCCCGAAATAAATAGCGTCGACCTTGATCCGGTTAGCTTCTCAAATTCGGGCTATGCCGCAGGTTATGCGAGCACCGTATGGCTTTCGACAAACAATGGCGAGTCTTGGACAACCTCGGGTAGTTTTGGCAGTCCGGAATTCCATGATATTCTATCAGATCCCGATGCTGGTCGAGATGATTATGTTTATGTCGCTGGTAATGACGGGTCTGGGGATGCAAAAGTATCGATATATAACGGAACAGCCTGGACAACCATTGAAACGGGTCTATCCAGCGTCGACGATGTGATCCAACTCGCGAAAAATGCTGCTGCTGATCAAATCTATGCTGCTACCGATATTGGCATATACAAAGCGGATCCAACCGCAGGAACAGTTACCTGGTCAGCCAGGACAAATGGAACAGGCGCCGTTAAAATCGGGTCAATAATCAATGACAGCAATAACCTTTTCAATTTTCTGGCTTCAACTCCTCCTGATGCAGCAACGCCAAAAATATGGGCAAGCTGTGATTCGGCTCGAAGCTGGATTGAGTATTACAACGGCGATATTGACACTGACGATCCAGCAATTAGCAAATTGGCGGCTTCTCAGGATGCGAATACTGGCTTTATTGCCTGTACAGACAGTGGCGCATACTATCTCGGTAATATATTCAGGGCCGGTACAATCTCATCGAATGAAACCTGGGGTTCAGGTAAAGTTATAGTAAATGGCGACATTGAGGTTGAAAGTGGTTGCACATTGACTGTTGACGCCCCCTGCACCGTCCTTGTAGCCTATGACTTCGACATCGACGGATCCGGCAAAGTCGGGAGCTCAACGGAGATCATCATCGACGGCGTATTATTGGCCGAAGGCACATCGACTGATTCTATTGTTTTCATGTCATCGAAGCCGTCCGGAGCGGCCGCCGGCGACTGGTGGGGAATTAAAATCGAAGGTGGAGCCGAAGCTTCATTTGCATACTGCACGATAAAACATAGTGACTACGGAATAGTTATGTATGACACCTCTCAAGTTACCGCTAGTCATTGCACATTTGAGGAGATGACATACACTGGTATCAATAACAGCAAGGGAGAGTTGTCGGCTGATCACTGCGTATTTAAAAATCTATCGCAAAGAGGCATTTATTCCTATAGAGCCGAATCAGTGGTTGATTATTGTGATTTCGAATCCTGTGAAGATTACGGCATATATACGATTTACGACGTTACTTTAAACCTGGATTCAACGATTATCACCAATTGCACAATCACCGCTGATACCGATACAATATTGGAAGATTCTTACTATGGTATCAGGGCTTACAATATAGATAAAATTCGTATCGAAGATAACACGATCAGGACTTACGAACAGGGCGGAATTGAACTCTACAATTCGGACGCGATCGTAAAGGACAATTATCTGATCTATACCGGCAATTACGGCATATATGCTCAAAGCTTCTCTGACGCCACGATTACCCATAACGCGTTTGATAGCCTCGATACAGGCATATATACCAATAGCTATTCTGATCCGACAATCAGATCATGCCTCTTTGATTCTGTCGATACCGGAGTTCTCTACTATTATACCAGTACTCCCAATATCGGCGAAAATACCTTCGGCAATTTTGGCAACAACAACTTCGAAGAATGCGAAGATTATTTTATCAGGCAATCCGGAATTGGCGGAATGAGCATTGTCAAAGCCGAAAGGAACTGGTTTGGCTCCGGGACTCCTGATCCTACAAAATTCTCAGGCACAGTCGACTACGATCCCTGGCTTACCAGCGAACCAGCATTCAAGATTATTCGCAATGATGAATCCGGGCTTCCTTACGCCTTTGGATTACTGGGCAACTATCCCAATCCATTCAATCCCAGTACAATGATCTCGTACAGCCTGGCCGAGCCGGGTTATACATCGATCACGATATACAACCTTCTAGGACAAAAAATCGCTTCGCCGCTTAGTGAATTCAATGAAGCCGGCCTTCACTCCGTAATTTGGAATGGCTGTAACGCTGCGGGAATGCCGGTTGCGTCCGGGATATATTTCTACCGTCTCGAGTCCGGTGAGCACGCCGATTCAGAAAAAATGATGCTTTTACGCTAAAGGAGGAGATACGATGCGTTTTATAAACATAATACTAGCAATTACTTTGTGTGTTTCGCCTGCTTTTGCCGGGGAAGCGACGGTTGATCTCGATAAGGTGGCGATGTTGACCCCCACCGGAGGCGATGCCTCGTTATACGGCCCGCGGGTGGCCTTACATTTCTCATTACCGGAGGTTGTCGACGGCGGAGAAATCGTTTCGGCCGAGTTGTATATGCCGATCGATCTTTCGAATGTTGAGGTTGAAGGCGAAACCATCCTCGAGGTGATGGCACAAAACATTACCGCCGGCTGGACGGAACAGAACGCGAGCTGGGCCAATCCCTGGACTGAATCTGGTGGAGATTTAGATAGTTTATCGTTTTATTCCTATACTATCAACATCACAGACGATGAGGTGATTCGACTGGATTTAACAGAGTTTGTCAGATCGATTGTCCAGGACGATGCTGATAATTACGGTCTGATGCTGATGCCTTTCAAGCACGACCAGGAGATATTCGAACTGCCCCAGAATACGGCCGCTGTAATAAAGAACGCGGCTCAGTTGAATATCGTCTTCGAATAGGGAAGAGGATTATTATTCAAAGCCCGATCATCCGATCGGGCTTTTTTATTATCATCATTTCAACCGATATTTAAGCTCTGGGCCAGGTCAGAAATCCATGCCCGGGCTCGGTGTCGGATCCCATCAAGGGAGGCACAGCTCCCGGGCCAGCAACCTCGGGGATGAGAATCGAACCTTCACAGGGGAGAAGGCGATCCTTGAGCTGGTCACCAAAGCCCTCGAGGACTCGGCCGAAGTGGTAGGTGATTACAAGCAGCTCTCCGGAGCCGTCAGGAATGATTATCCGGCGCCGATGCCTACGCCCGGTAAAAATGGGTGAGCTGCCCGCTGATCGATCCTGAAGCCCTTCCTGTGTGGCTTTTGTGGATGAGACCATTGGTTCCAGCTCATCGACGTCAATGATAGTACGACCTGGCCAGCGGTGCGGGAGTATCGGCCAGGGGAGAGCTGTATTATTGAATCGGTACTGATCAGGGCATTGGCCGCTGATCACAACCGCCGCCGACAACGCGAGGATTTGATGCCGGCGCCGGGCTTCTGTATGGCCTCTCCGAAGGGATCTCCCCGATCGGCAATATCACCTGGCGGGCATGGGGACCGGCCCCCGCGGGTGAATTTGCCGGATCTTTAAAGCCTGAATATTGGATTGGGATCTGGCGGAACTGGGGAAGTCTTTCTGAATTTACTTTAATGTTTTAAAGC
The DNA here is from genome assembly GCA_024231855.1 of Candidatus Zixiibacteriota bacterium. Classification (GTDB taxonomy): domain Bacteria; phylum Zixibacteria; class MSB-5A5; order UBA10806; family 4484-95; genus JAAEQD01. The sequence goes on along the minus strand of JAAEQD010000128.1, from coordinate 30,605 downwards.
TCAGTGCGATTGGCCCCTGTCCGATGGTATCGTTTTGCTTGATTTTATGGATCGAATGATAAGGAAGGTTTAAGTTTTAAATACCTCATCTTGTAGACAGGAGTATTAGAAGATTATGAAATTTCAGATTCTCCATCTGATTGTTGGATTTGCTTAACCTCGCAGCGCAGTTTCAACAAATCTTGATTTGTCAGTAAAAGCACTACGCTTCCATTATCGTCCTTACTAATGTGATTTTCAAAAAACCCAAGCCACTTAAAAACAGAAGTCAAACGTTGTTACCATAAATCAAGCCGTTGTTTTTCCAGATTTACTTCGAGTATTTCTGTCTCGGCTTCAATTTTTTTTCGATTTGCTTTTATTAACTTAAGTTCCTCGAACTTCTTGGCAATATCCGCAATTATCATTTCATTTTCGAGTACGGGTTTTTCTATTTTAGCCTGAAGGAAGTTTTTAGTGATTTCGCAAATATCATTAATGTCATCTTTCACCTTCGCCCGCTTGTCTTCACCCATGTTTGGTGCAAGCTGCTCAACAGCTTTCTCTATAACGCTGGTAAACGAGTCGAACATGCGATTCCATGCCTCGCTTTGTTTACCGGATAACTCTACTCGAATTGTATCGCTCACACCAAATCACCCATTTCGGCAGAAATCCTTCCCCCCTTATTATTAACTCATCACCACCGCTGATATCCGAGTAGAAATTAGCAAGTTCAAATAGAAAACCTGCTAACAAGTTTTGATCAACATCTGCATCAATAATAATTTCGAGCGATTTCGTTAGAGGGCGGGTTTTAAGGAACCATTTACGCGTGCTTTTTTTCTCTCTCAGTTTAGCCATATGCATCTGAATATTTATTTCCGTCTTGGAAACGGCATCTTTGATAGCAAGTTCCATAGGCCGTGATCCAGCTACGCTGGTCAGAGTACCTCTATAAGCCTTAACCGTCAATTCAGCGATTTGCTCGTGTTTCTCAATATCCATTGTTAGCTCAGCGTCGATTATGCAGCCAGAATACTTTTGAAGTCTTTTTAACTCATCAACAGCATAGCTGTTTAAACTATCTGTTAAATCAAAATGACGAGCCGTTACCTTTAATTGCATCCTAAACTCCTTGCGTGATTGGCACTATAAGGGAGCATTGATAACTTGTAAATTTCAAATAATCTTAATTAATATTTCCCAGATAAAGCTTTCAAAAATACGGTTTGTCCCTTTCGGTATTTAGAATATGCAAAAGCCTCATCGAATTGTTAATAGTTATCTCGCTTACCAGATTGATCGTTCTCTTTAGCCAGATATAGTTTTATCACGGCTCACAATGCTGGCAAGCCCTGTAACCCGCCTCAACCGCCTCACCCCGGGTATCAAACCTTATCCGATTCTCTGGATCCGGAAGATAGCTGCAGCTCGGCCTGTGAAATACCTCAGTGTTGACATTGCCGATATAGTATGACGGTTCGTGATCTGGCTCTGTCGACTTTTTACAGCCGCCGAATCCGACCAGGGATATCGCAAGGATGATAATTAATGTGGTGGTTCCTTTATTCCCCAGTCTAAGTAATCTGGATATCTTTTAGGCAAAAGGCCCATGGATCTTAAACGATTGGGATGAATAAATAATTGCGGCTTTTCCGCTTCTAACTGTTTTTTTACTCAATATCTAAACCCCTTATTTTTAAAAGACATGTTGCTGAGAGTAATTGCTCTTTTGTCAATTCTTCAATCTCATACAGTCTGGCCCAGTTCAAGTTGGCGCCGATTAAGGTGGTTTTGTAAAAGCTTGTACCGACTAATAATGCCCCCGTCAGGTCGACCTCGGTGAGGTCTGCATATGAAAACACGATTTCTAACCAAAAATCCAGGCCAAAACAGAGGCAGCTTAAGATCACCTATTCATTTCCTTCTCTAATCCGCAGGCAGTCTATTTCCCCGCTCCCCCCGCTGGAATAATCCTCCCCACAGTCACCGTCTCGCAGTTTGGCCAGCCGACTGGCGGATCCGGAAGTAAATCATCGGGTGCTGGCCGAGCCGGTTCATAATCCGGGCAATAGCCCAGTTCAGTTAGACTTTTTAATAGTTTGCTAGTTAAGTCACATCAATATATAGTATTCAGCGATTAATCGTCCTTGTTCAACGATTGATTAACATCTACTAACGATAACCATCTGTCGAGAAGGAAATGGTAAAACAGTAACTTTTTAGACTTTTACAATATAATTTTTCCATGGTTCATATTTTTCAAAGTTTCTACTCACTAAATCAATAATGCCATCAAAAGCAATCAGTTCAACAATCACAGGCTTTTGGGTTTCCATTTTGATTTTTAATTCGCCAAATGCAGCTTCAGTAAATCTTTTAGCCGTTGAAATAAAAATACCTTTGTAAATACCTTCTCTTAATAATACCCCATTCAATTCTCTAATAGCTTTTGGCCCTTCAGATATTGATCCATTTTTGTGTCTTTTAACTTGTACCAAGCATTCTTCATCATCGATAACGCAATAAATGTCTATACCGCGATCACCGCTTTTACCAACATGCTTTACGAAGCTGCCCGGGAACTTATCTCTTAAGCAGTCTGCCATTAATCTCTCGAATGAATCATGATGAGTTGAATATACCATATTAGGCCTTTTTTTAATCTCATCTCGAATCAAACGAATAGGGATTTCGCGTGAAGAAATATCAAATGTTTTTATCTGGCCCCATTTTATTTCAACTTCAGTCCTGTGATATTCAAGCTGCTCTACGATTTGCTCCAGAGCCCACCAACCGCAATTGGAATTAGTACATAAACACAATTCCAAAGAATATTGACACCAGTTTCCGCTAAATGAGGGAATCTTATCATTAACAATCTTAGAATCATATCCTTGTTTCGTCATATGATCTTTTATTTTATCGAAAGAGATTGGACTTGAACAATAAGGGCATTTTATTAATTCCCCGAAATATTTTTCCCCATTCGGTGGAAAAATACCTGTCGGATTTTCTACTACGGTATAATCGCAGAAATCGGTATATGCTATTATTTTTTTCGCCATTAATACAATCCAGATTTTACATTGTGCAACGCCTTTTCAAAGCAATTTATATTATTAAAATATAAATATCAACTAGTATTAAATAATGTGGATGGAAATGAGTGGACATAGCTGATATATGCATGACAGCTGTACTGATAAATAGTGATCTTAAAATAGGCAGTCTTGCAACCGTCTTTTAATTTCACTTTTTCATTTATTATAAACCTACTTGTTAGATACTCCAGGAAGGATAACCTTAGTAATTATAACAGTTTCGCAATTCGGCCAGACCGCCGGCGCCTCCCCGGGTAGATCCTCCGACGTCGGCCAGGGGCCCATAGCCGGCGCAATAAGCACTCGACCAGCCCCGGAAGCAGCTCACAGCCCGGACACACCGCTGCCGATCGGAGCGCGGTCATTGCCTCCGGCAATTAAGCCAAAAGGCAAAGAGCGGTCGTAGGTGATTTATGCGAGAGGGGAATATTTAACTTGAAAATTTAAATAGTTTCCTTTATTTTCAATATAATAATTTTGTTTGTATTAGTAGTGTTCAAGTAACTTCAATAAAAGTAGGAATAGGATTATATATGGAATTCCTGCAAGTATTATGCCTTCTTTTAACAATTTTAACAAGCTTAGGTTGGCTGGGCCAATTGGTTCTAAATCATCGTATTTCCATTGATAGAAAATTAGACAAAATCAATCACGTTCTAAATGAAATACAACCATGGAGATTCCTTAAATTAGTAGCAAGTGGTTTTTTCATAAGCATCGTTGGCATAATATTGGCATTTACCGCTTCAATTCTAATTCTAATTTACGATTTTAGCTTCCACCAATGGTTTGTTAAAATAATACAGTTACCTATAAGTGCTAAAATTGTAGCATTGTTTTATTGGATATTCTCGACCAACGAAGCTATAAAAAGCAGTAACGAATCCGTTGAGTATCTCATGAGTGGAGATTCTAAGGACAACTCATCGAAACTTGCCAATCTAAGGTTTTTATGGATGTTTATTAAGGTAACTGGCAAATTAATTTGATGGTGGTTAGTTTTTTTCTTAGGCTGTTGGGGCGCTATAACTTTGCTTTTACATGGAACGCTCGTTTATGATAGTGATATTTTGATTGAGACTATTCATATAAATGTATTTTGGTGTTTTGCTTTATTACGTATATTACCTGGTGGCATATTAATTGTAGGAATCAGCGCAATTTTATTTACTATTCACAGTTTGGTTGTTATTTTTAGAATCATTGGCCAGTTAATTGTAAAATATAAACTTAGCCCATATGTTGTTATAGCCGCCATTCTTGCAAGCATATCTTTAGTGGCCGTTTTCCTGACCCATTGATATTTCTATAGATCAACCATAGAGGACAGTTTAGGGATAGGATTTATACTCCACCTCCCGAAACCAAGCTAAATATCAAATATGATTAATTGTGGGTGATGTATACATGGGAATAAGGGGAGAGGCCGAATAGAAAAAGGGCGATCCCCGCGGATCGCCCTTGCCCCATTTCATTAGCGTAAGGTGATTGTTATCGTCAATTAGTTACTCACAATTCGGCCAGCCCGCCGACACCTCCCCAGGCAGATCATCCGGCGCCGGCCAGGTGGTCTCGGCCGAACTTCGGAAGCAACTACCAGCCCGGCCACACCGCTGCCGATCGGAGCGAGTCATCAGCATCCGGATACAGGCCAGATGCTGGCCCGGGAGAGCGATCGTGAAAGATCCCGGCGAGCCCCAAGTACCACCTATCCCTCCCTTGTCAAGGTAGATTGGGCTTGACTTCCAGTTGTTGAGATGATTATCTTCACCACTGATAACAACAGGGATTGTTGTTTAATCCCCTTAGCATTGTTACGACGCAATATTAGCAGTTTAAAATGTAATTTTAATTTCTTTCTATGATTTACTAAATGTTACGAGGATGAAATTAATAGGCAATCTATGAGTTAAAGTTCTTAGTGACCTCATAATAATAATGTAGTTATAGGGATAATTAAGCAAAAGGAGCTGTAAATGATCTTCAAATCAAAAAAATGGATTCCGATAATCTTATGTATAATATTAGTAGGGTATTCATTTGCTGATATTATCATTTTTGGAACGTTATGCACAAAAAAGAGAAATTTATATGATTGGGATCCCGGCGTTCTTGATGTTACACTGCGGCTGATGATTGACACCTATATCCCTACCAATGATTGTCACAGTACTCTCCTTATTTTAACTGAGTGTTTTGGTGGGGACGTGATGGATAATTTTTCTACTCGAGCAAACACAACAGTTTTATCGGCAACTTCACCAGGCCAAACCGCTGAATATGGAGGTTATGATGATGATGCTGCCCGGGCTTTAAGAGCTGCCCCTGGTTGGAATTCAGATAGCGTCCATGCTGCTGGAATCGCAGGAAAGGATCCTAGCGAAACGCCAGTAAGAATTGGGCCTGTATTTTCCCTTGAGCCAACAAATCCCTCCGGGCCGATTCAAGAAAGATTTATTTTGATTTACGCCGGCAGGCCTGATGGCAAAAGCGATGTGTATTCCGATTCAGCCTACAGAGATACGATTATTGCGAATTTTTCAGACGATATTTATAGCACCGTTATAACAGTAGGGGGAGAAGGGCCGGCTGATAATTGGAATTATGAAGGAACCAGAATTGGGCTAATACAAGCCTTGAACTTCATAGGTAATAATATGAGTTCTAATGTGCAATTTATTATGTATGTTACCGATCACGGTTCAAGGATGCCTTTCGATGACGACCCGGGAAATGACGGAGATAATTGGTTTTCCGATTGTATAGGAGTTGGCTCCGATTTTTATGACATGATGTTAGCTTGTCCAACTAACAATCCGGCGATCTATCTATTTTCAGGAGGTTCGACACAACCAGAACCGGTTGATGTTCATTACGGCGAAATACCAGTATTATACACTCTGGCTTTTGATTACTCAGTTGATATAAATAATGATGGCGATCTTGATGATGAAGGAGAAGGCTGGATCGCTTTACAGGGAATTCCCGAGGAGTATATAAACGCCGAATGCGAAATAATTACGGTTCAGGTCGGTGAGGGATTAAACCTTGAAGGCATTGGATTATCTGTAGGGGCAATCGCCAAATTACCATGGGAATATGCCTATGTACTTGGTGATGTTAATATGTACAATGGTCAATGGCCGCCACAGGTAATAGGTTCTGACGTGACGTATTTGGTGAATTATTTCAGGGGCTTGCCTGAAAATCTTCCATGTATTCTTGGCAATCTCTTTTGTGCGGCTGATGTTAATGGAGACTGTCAAGTTATCGGGAGTGATGTTACTAAACTCGTAAATTATTTCAGGGATTCGACCGATCTTCAAAATTGCCCATACTATACTCCGGTCTGGTCATTGCCGGGTTTGTTCCCGGAAATCCCTCCAGCGGGCTGGCCGAATTGTGAAACTGCAGCAGCCGGCAGGACCATTCCGTCCGGAGCCGGCAAATAAATCGGGAATTGAATTGAGGGGGAGGTGGTCGTCGATGCGGCCGCCTTTTCTATTTGGATAGTCCTGATCTCTTGTGTCCGACATTCAGCTTGATTCCCCGCGGTGATGGAGAATAGATTGGGGGTGAGGGGGTAAGGGGGCGATACAATGAAACTTGGATCATTGTTAATCGCAGCAATCTATACAATTGACTTGAGATTAACATTCTCCTGGAAAACGTCGGTTCAAACGATTACGAATCAGTTATGTTGACCAAAAGAAAACGGGGACGTTCCGCTTGACGTCCTCGTTTAAGGATTAGCGAATTGAAATTAGCAGAAGGCAATATTCAGGAAGGGAAATCAGGAGTTACTTTTTCAATTTCTCTATCTTTAAATGATCGAACAATTTCTATTCAGTTTTCAAAGTAAAATCGGTTTGGTATGGCCGCCTGTCATAAGACAAGCGACCATATATTCAATCGTATTACTTGGTCAAGTCAACAGGAACAGTAGTGGAAGCAGGTGGCGGAGGATCGCAATTCGGCCAGCCATCAGGCGGATCTACAGGACAATCTTCAGGAGTCGGCCATAATGGTTCATAATCCGCGCAGTATTCAATGTCTCCCGTCATACGGAAGTAATTGACCATACGGGTTACGTCACTACCGATAACCAGGCAGTCACCATTAACATCGGCAGACATGAAGAATCCGTCTATCTTACAACCGTCATTCATTTGAATGAAGTAGTTGACCAGATAGGTCACGTCACCGCCAACAACCGTAACGGGCCATAAACCGTTGGACATGTTACAGTCACCGGGGATGTATTCATAGCCCGGGATACATTCGTTCGGGTGTTCAAGGGTGACTGGAATAGACACGACAGGATATAGCATGTCATTGGAGTAGAATTCAATATTGCCGGTATAAGTTCCTGTATCGAGGTCAGCCGCGTTTATACTAACTGTGACATCAACCTGGGGTTCACCTTCACCGACTGTGCCCCCATACAAATCAACCGATAGCCAGGGCTCACCGCAAGAAAGAGAAGCGATATAGTTATTAGGGTAATCACCACCACCTTCACATTGGATATCATACCATCCACTTGGACCGGCCCATAAATACCAGTTTCCCGCCGCCAAATTCACTGTAATGGAAGCAGTAGAGCATGGATCCGCCATCGCGTAATCTATGGTATCGCCGTGACAATTTTGATTTCCATCAAACACGGCGATTGCGCTTGGAAATTCCGCGATTATTGACCAGGCAATTATCGAGGGTTCCTCAAGCTCCAGCAAGTACCAATCCGTATCCCTGTCCGTGGAATCGGACCAGATAGTCCCGGCGATCTCCGCCCAGCATTCAATCGTTTCGAATTCCATTGATGGCGGCATTGAGCTGCATCCATTGTTAACATTTTCACCACAATCCTCAGATTCGGAGTCTGTCCATTGCGGATAGCTAATTTCGCACGTTGTATTCTCTCGTATTTCCATGGCATAATCACCATAATCACCATCGAAACCGTCTATTACAATGTAATAAACTTCGCCCGCGGCAACCGGCATCTGGACTATAGCGGAAGTCCAATCCGGGTTGTAGTCATCGTCGCAATCAACCACATTGGTATCCGCGTCGTAAACATACAATTTGGTATCGTAACCGGAACCTCCAAGGTCGATATCGACATGTGTATACATCGAGGGCGTCCATTTATATACCACTTCCGGTGAGCCCGATTCGTAAGGACAGGGCACGTCATAATCATCGGTATAACCATTAGTAGCCCCACTATCAATGTAGGGTAGAGCGGGATCACCGATATCCTGGGCATCATCGATACGATCGCCGCCCTGCAGTATCAGCCGGGGAACGTTGGGCTTCCCGAAAAAACCTAGTTTATCATAATCTTTGGCGGATGAAAATGAAATTGAGAAATCATCTCCAAATTTATCATGAGGTTTAGCAGCTTTAGTACAGATCTGGCCATAAGGATCAGTTGAAGCAAAAACCCGGAATGTTAACCTGCTGGTCAGCGAGCCGATATTGTCGATTGTAAGAATTTCTGTGTAACTGCACTCCGCAGTTGCGTAAATAGATGTTGGGTCTATGGAGATCTCCGGCATACCACGTTCAATACTGATAGTTGTAACGTAGTTGTTCCCGTAAACACCGCTTCCATCGCAGGGCATATTACATAGCTCGGAGGGTTTGACCTGAAACCAAAATGCACCCGGTTCAATCCAGGCAGAAATTTGCGCGGATTCTCCGGCCGTTGATGTCGTATAATCTAGAATTGTATATGTCGGCGGATCGCAATCTCCTGATTCCATGAAACTGATATAAACCGGAAACTCAGCGATAGTAGACATGGAAATGTAACCGGGTTCTGCTATCGATACCAAGTACCAATCGCTGTCGCAACTTAAGCTATCGGACCAACTCGAACCGCATATAGTGTCCTCATACCCGATCATCTCGAAGTTTTCAATTCCCGAACCTATGTTGCAGCCGTTATTTATGCTATCGCCGCATAATTCATACTCGTCATATGTGATAGAATACTCTTCACAGTCTATTACAACCGGAAAATGCTCGTTAACATTCATATCAAAACAGAAATCTATGCCTGAATCAAAGTACACGGGTAGGAAATAGGTGGCCGGCCCCGGCAGATTAAGCCATGTTAATCGGGGACTAACCGTGCTATCGTCACAGTCAACAAACTCAACCATATAGGCATTGATATATGACCCGCATTCGGATGAATCAGCGGGGCATCCTGAATACAAAACTTCACTGAAAGTATCGGCGCTATCGATATCTGTCTCGCCGCTACAATAATCGATAATCACTTCGTTGTGATCGAATGGGAGATCGAACGTGTACCATACCGCATTATTATCCAGTACTCCGGGGCAATCCGAGTCAGCGCCGATAGTCGTACCGCAAACAGAGTCGGGATAAGCGGTGATATCGATCGCGTCAGCACATGCATCGTTGTCCGGTCGCGGCGGGCATGGTTCGGCATCGATTTCCAGGAAATAATTGCCGCATTCACCGTTATGGGCATCAACTATAACGTAATAAGTCCCTGCTTCCAGACGTAAATCCTCGATTAGCGAAACTCCGGATTCGGGTTCCGAACAGCCATCATCATCTTCAGCTATTGGTGTTCCGCCGCAATCATCTTCCGGATAAACTAATAAATGAGTATCGAAGTATGGCCCGGTGTTGCAGAGGGAGATTGTTAGAAGTTGACATGTATCCAGCGTTGTTTGATAAACAACATCGGGGCCGTCATAGGCATAATCATCAGTGTAAACGCAACTGTTTCCAAAAGTGACGCATGGTAAGGGTATTGGTAGTATATCATCAGAGCAAATATTTCCAACAGGAGCTGGCTCATAAATATGATTTAACGCATCGATGGTTTCTCCTTCGCGGGGAAGATGATATAACGAATCCTTATCATAATCGACGACGATATCATAGCCTATACCGTTTGGCTGGTAGGACTCCCATATCTCTGTCATAGGTATATCACCGTCGTCATTAGCTGTTACCGATGTAGTAGTAACTACTTCTGGCGGTGGGGCAATGTCTTTGTGATCCGGCCATTCCTGTGGCTCTGTTAAATATATGATATAGTTCTTGCCAGGAATATAATTTCCGCCGGAAGCCTTGACAACCTCTCCACCGACGTAATAAGGGAATTCAGGAATGATTGTTTGAGAGAAGTTATTGACATAAGCCGTATCGAACTGTTCGGTTTCAGACTCGCGTTCATCCTCCCTTAAAAAACCTCCACCCGGAGTGGGAAATACCTTCGCTTTAGTAGTAACTGTGTAGAGTCCGTCCGGATACTTCGCGTCTCCGTTTTTTGTTGCCTCGTCATCATCAGTACCGGTCGGCCCAACCATCTCATTATCATCAACGGCGTCTTTATGAACTTTTGTCTGCCAGGCATTCTTCATAACATTGATTATAGCATTATTCGCCGTTCGAATTTCTGTATCGAGTTTTTTGCCGCAATTGGTTAGTAAGAAGTAATTGAAATAATAATATTTAGCATCGGTTCGATGTTTTAAGTCATAAGTTAATTCAGCTTTTGCTCGGTCTCGAGGCCCCACAACGGTCCAATCCATGAGATAGCGTTCGCTTATATTATGGCCCGCAGCATCTTTCAAGCCGGTTGCTTTATAGCTGTTTGCATTTGTTTCAGCATAGTTTTTTCTTGTCGCGCATTGAGTAACTTCCGTAGTTGCGTGCGAAACCAAATCCACATCATCATGAATGACTCGGGCTCTATCAATTAATCTATCAAAATCATGTGTAGTTTTCCTATTTCTATAATCATCATTGTCCTTTTTAAAAAGCACAGGACTAATTTTAGCTGCCATGCCCGGAGAAGGTGAGAGTTCATGAAGGGGATTATTGATAGCGTCGTACCATTGTTTAGGGGCAATTTTTTCCAGATGCAAATGGTCAGTTACTCCTCCCCTTCCTTTCCAAACAAAGACCTTACCTATTACGGTGTTAAGCGCAATATTAGTGGCATTGGCCTGGCCGTCGTTCTCGACATCTTTAAAGCCGGCAGGTATGTGATCCAAGTGACCATGCGACCATGCGATTGAAGCTCCGGCTGTTGGTGAAACCCATACAACGCCATTTATCCCCGAGCCAGTTTTTTTTCTTAAGACTCCTTGAATTACTGAAAAGACATCTGTATTTCCTGCTTTAGGCAAATCAATTGCTACATGAAAACCAGAATTTCCTTGATAACCGCCCATACAGTGGTCAAAGCAATGCGCCTGATTTCTCGGGTTAAAAGGCCATTGCTGCACGGCCCCGGCAACACTCAACTTTATTTTAATCTCCTTAGTATTACTTCCGTAAGTTAAGGTTATTATTCCCTGATATTCTCTTGCATCGATGCCTGTACGATTTATGGTAACCGTAATTGTAATTGAATCGTTTTGGGCCAAATTTCCTGAGTCCGGGTCAACCCCTGTTATCCAATTTGTATTTTCAGTTAAAGTCCAGGCTGTCGCATCACCGGAATTGCTGATCACAAAAGAACATGAATTATCTGAGGGAGGAAGATAGATAGTCGAGGGCTCAACTGAAATATCAGGGTCAGCTATTGCACTCGAAAACAGGCAAGTAATTATCAGGCCGATTAGCAGGCTAATATTAGCTAATTCTCTTTTCCTTCCCGGTTTTTCAGGAAGGGATGCGCGTATTTTTTTACTTTGAAGCGTAATCATCTTTTTCCCCTTATTTCGAGAAGTGTAAATTCATACCACTGGCATTATCCAGTAAAACCGCCGAATTGTCTTTGTGCCACAATCGTATGTCACCCCATTCTGAAGAATCTAAAACATACTGATGTTGCTTTATTAATTCACCGGCGCTATTAAACACAAACAAGGTTCGGCCAGGCTTCCCCATGTAACCTGCCGCAATGATCTTGCCGCCATCGCTGGTTACGATGCAGTCGTAGATTAGATCCTCATCGGTGTCTCGATCCCATTGCCATTCCCAGCGTATTTCACCATCAGATGTTTCAACCTGGACAATATGATGAAAACCGAAGCCAACAAGATAATCGCCATCAGGAGAAATTCTTAAATGATATGAGCCATAATTGGGATACTGGGGGCTAACCTGATTAATTAGATTGCCCATAGCATCATAAATCAGCATGTAGTGCTCGCGGCCGCTATCGGCGTAGAATGAGGCGTAGACTCGATCATTGCCCGCGATCAATTGCCCGGAAAAATGAAGCCCTTGAGCCGTCTGTTCCCATAACAGCTCACCTCGGTGATTGTATGCAACCAGCTTATCATTTATCGTAACTATGCCGTCGGTTTCATCGCCGCGAAGAATGGTGACAAATAGTTCGCCATCCGGCGAAAGGTCTGAATGCCCCGGCTCAATATGTAAATCATTGATGGAACCGGTTAAGCCTCCTTCGGGATTATAAAATTCGATTAAAAATTCACTTCCATCTATTGAATATCCGTTCACTGCGGCTACAATTTTCCCGTCATCGGCAATATGAATCATTCCGGATGGTACATCTTTGTTTTCCCAAAGGACTTGTCCATCGAAACGATAAAGCGTCAAATCACATCGTTTCTCATCATGCAGCTCTTGCCCGGCGGTTGCGAAAAAGCGGCCTGATGATGAGAAGTATGGCTGATCCAGCGGTTCAAGAGAAACACTGTTTATAACCTGATCATCCAGATATGAGGCGATCTCGCCATCATAACGGATAATTTCTCCTGACATACCGCCATAAGCTTCAGGCGTACTACAGGAGATAATCTGTAACGCGCCTTCAAGTTGTTGCGGCATTTCAAGAATACTGATTTCTTCAATATTCTCGGCTTTGGATCTATCTAATGGAATTAGCACGAATAAGATTGACATTAAGAGAATCCAATAATTACACATTTTCACTAACTTGATCATCAACTCCTCCTTTGAGAAAATGGTCGAGAGAAACTGTTTTAATTCTGTTCCAAGGAACGGTACTTAAATTGACAATGCGATGCTTACATGAGTTGTAGAATCAACAGTTGTGTGATCTGATATCAACTTAACAGAATGCCTAATACCACGTCAAGCTATTTCTGATAAATATATCCATAAACCAATATAGCCTATGATTGTACTGTCAAAACGGGGAGTGGTACTGGGAATAGCCTGCTCTTTGGTTGGCGCCTCCGCAGAGAGAGCATCCGGACATGGCCAGGCGTCGGCCCACACCGGAAGCTTATGCTAGGGTCCGGTACTATATCCCATTGAGGAGACACAGCTCCCGGGCCAGCAACCTCGAGGATGAGAATCGAATGCCCATAGGGGAGAAGGCGACGCTTGAGCCGGTCACCCAAAGCCCTCGAGGACGCGATCAAGGCGATAGCTGATTACAAGCCGCTTCCTGAAGCCGTCAGGATTGATTCTCCGGCACCGATACCTTACAACCGGTAGAAATGGGAGAGCTGCCTGCGATCGGTCCTGAAGCCCTTTCTGTGTGGCTTTTGTGGACGAGACCATTGGCTCCAGCGCGTCGACATCAACGATAGTACGACCTGGCCAACGGCAAGGGAGTGCCGGTTAGGGGAGAGCTGTATTATGGGATCGGTACGGATCAGCGTGCCGGCCGCTGATCACGCCGGCTGGCGATTGGAGAGAGCCGCCGACAAAGAAGCGAGGGATTGAAGCCGGCGCCAGGCTTCTGTGTGGTCTCTCCGGAGGGATCTCCCCGATCGGCAATACCGCCTGGTGGGATGAGTCCGGCCGCCGTGGTGGAGTTCGCTGAAGCTTCGATGCCTGATAATTTGATTTGAGATTATTTGGCAGTTTTCGAAAAAAAATACTGGTTACTCACAACTTCTCTTTTGAGAACAATCATAATTTTCTGGAAGTTTAAAAACTGTCTATAATATATAACAATATTCAGTAAATTTAATTCTCAATTTTATTGAGTTGCTTCCGATCATGTCAATTAGATAGAGTTGTTGTCAATATGAATTCAAATAATCTGTATCATCAAAGGGGTGGGGTGGGGAATGAAGAATCGAGATTTAGTTAAGAGATTTCTTGAAGTATCCAAGCTTGAAAAAAACTTATCTTGGAGAACACTGAAAGCTTATAATTGTGATTTGGGTGATTTTTTGAAATTCTTCAAATCAAAAAAAATCAATCTGCTCTCTATTGAGGATCTGCGCGAATATCTAGCATATCTTGAAGGGAAAAAGCTTGCTGATTCAACAACAAAAAGGAAGCTAGCCACAATTAAAGTGCTTTATTCATTCCTTGAAGATGAGGGATTTATAGATATCTCGCCTACCAAAAAATTAAAAAAGAAATACCGCATTTCCAGAAGGATCCCCAGAGTAATGTCACTGGATGAAATTGGGAGACTTTTAAAAGCTGCTTATATGATGTCTGCCGGCAAATCCCATGAGTCAATTTTTCATCGATTTAAGCGTTTAAGAGATCGAGTAATATTGGAAATATTATTTGCCACAGGAATTAGAATCGATGAGCTCGTTAGGTTAAATGTAGATGATCTGGATGTTATAGCCCGAACATTGATTATATTTGGTAAAGGACGGAAAGAAAGATTGATCTACATTTCCAGCGACGAAGTAGTTAACTTGATAAATGATTATCTCAAAATACGCAGCGAATATGATCATTCTTCTTCCGCGTTTCTACTTAACAAATTTGGAAATCGATTAAGCGTACACTCCATTGGAAATATTTTTAAAGAATATTGTAAAATAGCCGGTGTAATCCGGAAATTTACACCTCATTGCTTACGTCATACCATGGCAACGATGCTAGTGGAGAATGGCGCCGATGTCCGATCGGTTCAGGAGATCCTCGGCCATAGCCGCATAAGTACTACTGAAATCTATCTGACGGTATCCAAGCGCAGAAAAGAGATAGTATTAAGTCAATTTAATCAACGAAATAGTCTTCATATCGCCTTATAATATTTTTTTCACATTAACTCAGGATAACTAGGAATTATTTGCATAATTACGATGCTATAATACTTGGAATAGGTGGCTCAGACCATGATTTTAGTTCCGCTATTATTAAATATGGTAAAGTAATAGTAGCAATTGAGGATGAAAGAATAACTAGGACTAAATATGGTCGAGGTCAGTGGTATTCAATTCCTACGAAACCTTCGTTAGAATACTGTCTGAAAGCTGCAGAGATTAACTTAGCGAAGATAAATTATGTATTTTCCAATCTACATTTAGAAAAACGGGCATTTGACCAAAAAATAGGAAAAATAATAAATATATCACATCATTTAGCTCATGCGGGGGCTGCATTTTACCCCTCGCCCTTTCAGGAAGCGGCAATAGTTATTATAGATGGGGCGGGTAGTAGGATATCATGTAAGCCGGATGTTGTGGAACTTGAAACAATATCAATTGGGTATGGAAAACACAACAAAATCAATATAGATACAACTCAGACTGGTAAAAGATATATTGCGACATGTTATTGGAAATATATGGCCTCAGATTCAATAGGCTCCTTTTATCAAGCTATAACAGAAATTATTGGATTTGGCTCTCGAGGTGCTGGTAAAACAATGGGGATTGCTAGTTATGGAACTAACAAGTTGTATAAACAGATGAAAGAGTTTGTGCAAATACTTCCTGAAGGAAGATTTATATTTAATCCTTATGATGGAATATTTGATTGGGCAACTGATAAACTTAACAAAGCTAGTAATCATTTTATGATTAGAGCTGAACTTGCGGCAGCAGCTCAGAAAATACATGAAGAAGCAGTATTAAATGTTATGAGTTATGTTAAAAGCAAGAATAAGTTTGTCTATCTTTGCTTTGGAGGGGGAAGCGCATTAAACAGTGTAACTAATTCGAAAATCCTTGATTCTTCTTTATTTAACAAAATCTATATATTTCCAGCAACATCAGATAGTGGGACTTCTATTGGATCAGCATTATATGGATACTACCATTATTTAGAAAATAAAAGAACGCCGAATAATGAAAATGGTATCGGTGCATTGGCTTATACGGGTACAGCCTATTCCAAACGAAGCTTATTGTCTACTTTAAATAATTATCCTGTTAGCTATTATAAATCTAGTGATCTATATACAGAAGTGGCTTGGAAGCTAGTAAATAATGAAGTTATTGGGTGGTTTCAAGGATGTTCAGAAATTGGACCTAGGGCGCTAGGAAATAGATCAATACTAGCTAATCCTACTTCCTATAAAATGCGCGACCATATAAATTTGAATATAAAATTACGAGAGTCTTTTCGGCCTCTGGCACCAGTTGTTATAACTGATAGATATCAGGAGTATTTTGATACTAATTTTCCATCACCATATATGTTGATGGTTGCACCCGTGAAATTAAAATATCGTCAAAAGTTAGCTGCAATCACGCATGTTGACGGAACTTCCAGATTGCAAACTGTAGATAAATCTACTAATGACAAACTCTATAAGCTAATACTTGCATTTGAAAAGCTAACCGGATTCCCTATATTACTTAATACATCATTTAATATACAAGGAATGCCAATCGTAGAAACTCCATCTCAAGCAGTTGAATGCTTCCTAAAAACTCAATTAGATTGCTTAGTGATGGGGGATTTTATAATTGAAAAACATACACCCTGGAATAAAAGAAATGTCTCCTCGTAACAAGAATACTATGTTGGTCAAACTTAGAAATGATTCTCAATGGTCTTCTTGGACCTGGCAGCAGAAACTCCGCTTACATGGAAAGCATGGATTAACTAGATTTTTTCCAAATATTAGAAGGAAAGTTAACGAACAGTATATAAAATATATTAAATCGTATAAAATTGAAATCACCCCATATTTGCTTTCTTTAATTGACTATGACTCACAAGGAAATCCTCAAAAAAATGATCCCATTTGGAAACAAGTTAGTCATATAGATCTTTTATCTAATGTAAAAAGCGCAGATTATAATGGCGTAAACCTGAATTGGGAAATGCCAGAAGAAATACATTATAGCATTTTACACCATAAATACCCTGATCGCGCAATTATTCGCTTAACAGATAATTGTCTGGGATATTGTAGTTATTGTTATCTAGCACAAAGAACGCTCGATAAAAAAAGAAAAACATTATCTAGCTCATTCCAGATTAAATGGAATGGTACTTTGGAGTATTTAAGGAAAAATCGGCAAATAAGAGATATTCTATTAAGTGGCGGTGACCCATTACTTTTTTCTAATAGAAGATTAGACCAGCTTTTTAAAGATATAAAAGATATCGAAAGTATAAGCACTATAAGAATTAACACAAGAGCTTTAACATTTAATCCATTTAGGTTTGACCCAGAATTAATTAGAATATTTAAAAAATATGGCTTAACTGCATTAGAAGTGCATTTTGCGCATCCAAAAGAAATAACTCAAGAGGTTGATGATGCATTGAGTCTAATGGACGATATAGGTTATAGACCAATCATCCTATGGAGATCACCCCTTCTAAAAGGTATAAATGATTCCTGCGGTATTCTAGAAGAATTATTGGTAAAGTTATACGAAAGAAGGATCGTGCCCTACTATCTCTTTCATTATGCGCCCTATTCGCCTGCAAGATCTAATTTATCTACCAGTGTAAAAAAGGGCGTACGACTATTATCTGAATTGAGAAGAAAAATCCCGGGAATTGCCTTCCCACGATATACTCTATTCCATTCCTCCGGAAAACATGATATTCCGTTAGTTCAAGAAGGCACAAATGAATTTAAATATGAAATATTAGCGAATAAACAATATATAGTAAAATTTAAAAATTGGAAAGATAATTGGGTTATTTATCCTGATTTACAAGATAACTAAATTCTAAACCAATCATTATTACATGAATAATTATATGGAATAAAAAATTATTGATTTGAATTACTTATCCAATACAAACTGAGAGCAAACTATTCAAATTGATTTTTATACATCTCATAATATTTCATTATCTTCTTCATTACATCTTCTTTTCCAGCCGATGTAGATAAAAGGTGTTCGGGATTAGGCAATATAATTTCTGTTGGTTTTTCGATGGTAATATCTAGTTTCTTCAATGTTTGGGTCAAATTGTAACCTTCATGAGTTAAGACTAATATATCGCCATTTAGGCAAGCGATATTTTTTGCCGTTTGAACCAAGATATGAGATTCAGATATTTTTCCTTGATAATATAGGATTTGGCCTTTTAAGGCTTTACATTCGGGTTCGTATAAACGTAAATTAGTATGTTCTATTAAACTTTCCAATCTATTAAAGATATTTAGACATTGCGAATTTAATGTTTCTAAGGAAATAATACTACGATCGTAGAAATCAATATTTAGCCTCAGTTGCTCTAGTTTGAGTTCAATTTCTAGTTCAGGTTGATAAATATCCTCGGCAATTGTAAATGCATCGTTTAAATAATCCCTTGCTTCAGATAAATTGTTAATGCTATTTGGATTTAACCTTGCATAAGCCCTGTAAACGGTAGAGCAAGCTCGTAATGCACTACTTATTGCATCTTTCCATTTCCCCTGTTGCGTAATCTGGAGGTTATCTTTTGCTACTTGTATAGCTTCTTCAATTTCACCATCCGCAATTAAAAAATCACTATACCCAATTCTTTGAATATCATAAAGATTTCTAGCTATCAAATCATCTTTACTACGTATATTTTTTGCCATATTAAAATATGATTTTGCAAACTTGAAATTGCCCACTCGGGAAGCAAGTTTTCCAAATGTAGTCAAAGCGGCTTCAAGTTGCCAAAGCTTGGCATTTTTATCTGAAATCCAGTTAATAGCTGCTATGTTTATCTGAATTAAATTCGCGCCATATTGAAGATTTCCTATGGACACATTTGTGATCAAAAGATTATTTATTTGGCGTGCGGATTCAATCGGATTAGTTTTAATATATTCATGAATACTGTGAACATAATGAGTTACAGCTTCTTTACTATATCCAAGTCGTTTCATACTTAACGCTATTGCACCATGATAATAAGCCGGCTCAAATTCTGGAAAATTTGAAATATCTTCATTTGGGAATACAAGCTTAGCCAACGCCAGAAATTCTTCCCACGCGCCAATTACATATCCTAAATAGTATTTTATGCCTCGATTTAAAAACGTCCCAAATGTCTTATGGTATGAATCCCATAATTCTGATTTTGCCGCATGGTAGCATGCCTGAAATAATGGTATAGCTTCTTCAATGGTTTTGGGATATTGTTCTTCAGACAAACTTAGATAGTGATTAAGTAAACGCTTATGTAGAGGCCTTGCTTCAGCTATTGATGTTTGATTTTTAAAACACTCTCTTACAAGAGGATGACATACTAGTTCTGTGCCATATTCTGCCAATAGGAGCCTTTTATTTTTCAATTCGGTAATTAGCCTACTGAGATTAACATTACTTAATTGGAATGTAACGCTATCTTCCCCCAAATCTTCATGAAATATTTCAATGACAGTGCTTTCCGAAACAGGTCGGTTGAATATCGAGAACGCCTTCATAAAAGCTATAGCATCCTTACTAAGGAATTTCTGATAAAATTCCAATACTCTGGCTACTTTGTTTGCTCTTAGTGGATCAGCTTCATCTGGTAAATTCCTAACAGGATCTAAATTCTGTATTTGATGTAAATGATCAAGATTTTCGGTTTTAAAAAATCCGGCTAATATTCTTACAGAAAGTGCGTGTCTTCCAATGTGGTTTCTTATGGCATATTTTAGTTCGTCATCCGTCCCTGGTATATTCCATTCCTTTAAAATATTAACTGCGTCATCTTCATTTAACTGGCCAAGAAAAATACTAGTAAAACCATTATTTACTGGTACACGGCTTGTGATTAACACTACAGAATTTCCCATTATTGCAGATTCAATGATATCTCTAAGATAAGGATTAGTTATATTACCTTCTGCGTCTTGGATTACTTCTAAACCATCCAATATAATAACAACAGATTTATTGAAAAGTGATTTCCGCAGGCGAGTTACTTTTCTTTTAATATCGAGAGATTTTTCTCGTGGGCAGAATAATGCATGCGCGTATTCTATAAATCGCCCAACATCTGCTTTATAAAATGAGCATCCAAAAACGTGCTCAAAGTATGACGAGGCAAATTTATTTTCGTTATTTTTAATCCACTGTTGAACAAGTGAAGTTTTTCCCTCACCGCCAAATCCTATGATTTGAATAGAAGTAATACCTTTATCAAATACTAATTCTGATAATTTATTTAGTTCATTGTCCCTTCCAACGAAGTTCGGATCTAATTCCGGAAAAGCCTTAAGAGTTATTGGCACTGTTCTCTGACCAGAAATCCATGTTCTAACTAAAAATTGAATGCACTCCAATATTTCTCCATATCCACAATCTTCTGTATTGATTCTAGAACGGTCTACATTATACCATATTGGTTGTACCCCATATTCCTTAATTAAAAAATTAATGTGGGCTAAACCTTTTTGATTTTCATTTAGTAGCGCAAAACTTCTTCCTATTCCCCCGGGAAATAACTTCTTTAATTGAGCCAATATTGGCTCAAAATCTCTATCAGTCAATCCATAGCCAATAAAAAGAAGCGTTTGAGAATAAAGGATTTTTAATGCATGTTCATATGAAGGATTATTAAAAAGTAATTGATCATAGTGAGTATTCGTTAATACCCAGGAATCGCATCTTTCTATAGTACCATGAGTCTTTAATATTGTTGGAGAAACAACATTCCCCAAAACACAATTTACCAGATCAGTCGGTTCTTTACCAGTGATAACTTGAAGAGAGCTACTTTGCTTCTTTGCCCAAGCAGTTTCGATAAATCTATCCAGATTAGTAGTCACCATTAATGACCAGGAAATACAAACCATCTCAAGTACAGCAGGCGGAATTGGCTTATTCTGAATGTCAAAGATATCTTGCACTATAAGTCTAAATTGAGCTTCTCCAAGTGTATTTACTATTATATCGGCTGCTGCAATTAACTTTTTTTCTTTAATTAAATTATTAACATAAGGAGATTGACTCTTGGCCATGAGTCCCATATCTAGAGCTCTTTGCTTTAATATTGAGAGAAGTTCACACCATTGTGGCAATCTATGATGGTGTTTCCCGTATATGCTTAATCCCGCGCCGACGAATGGAATAACTCTAATTTGCGGATTCTGTAGTAAACTGATTATTTTTTTAAAATTCGATTGATTTCTATCAAAGCTCATAACCTGTTACAGTTTAAGGAAATCACGTGCAGGAACATTCCAATATAGATAATTCCTAGTTATCCTGAGTTGAGGGCATTATTGCGAAAGTCAGTGAAATTATTTGATATTGCTTAAGGCTTAAACCGCAAGTCTTTCGCTTTATTTGCCCCTTCACGAATTATTAACAATAACACAATACATAATTGAACTTAAATTGTCAATGTAAATAGCCTGATTGAGTTATGGATTAAATAAGTATAATTATTACTTTATCCAGGTTTTACTGGACGGCCCACGCAAGGAAGCTTATTTTGCAGCAAACAGGATGAGCAGGCCGTAAATCAATGCATATGTGCCCAATACGTGCCTAATATTGTGATAAATCAGTGGCTTAAAGTGGTTTGGCGTGGTTTGAAAATTGGATATATTCCTTGATAGGTATAGCGTTATGTGATCCTTTAATAAGTTAGGCTTTCGCTTAGTAACGAGTTCAAGTCTCGTCAACCCCGCCATTTTTTATCCCCCTTACTCACAATAAGTTATTGACTTAACAAAACGCCCAACCTCACTCTCCCAGTACTTCTCTGTGAAGTAGTCAATTTCTCCCACTTAGTGACTTATGAATCAATTATTCTTGACCACACGATTGAAAAGTGGCTATATTTATAGCCAAGCGAGAAGTATATAATTGAAGATTGTACTATACGGCACTATAAATGGCTGTAAGAATGACTAACAAAGTTTCAAATAAAATTAAAGCAATCGTTTACACAGCATACGGACCCCCAGATGTGCTTCAGTTTAAGGAGATAGAAAAACCTGTTCCAAAAGATAGTGAAGTACTCATTAAAGTATTGGCAACTACGGTAACAAGATACGATTGTTGGGCCAGAAGCTGTAAAGCGCACACAGGATTAGGATTATTAATGAGGTTATGGTTTGGATTAAGAAAACCTAAAAATCCTATATTGGGTACGGAACTATCCGGGAAAATCGAAGCAGTTGGTAGAAACGTCAAACGATTTAAGATAGGTGATCCTGTTTTTGGGTATGCTGGGATGAATTTAGGGGCTTATGCTGAGTATATATGTCTTTCCGAAGGATCGGTAGCGTTAAAGCCGACCAATGTTACTTATGTGGAAGCCGCCGCAGTGTTGCAGGGTTCATTAACCGCATTGTTCTTTCTTCGGAAAGCAACAATCAAGCGTGGACAAAAAATCCTTATTTTAGGCGCTTCCGGAGGAGTGGGCATGTACTCTGTGCAGCTTGCGAAATATCATTTTGGGGCGGAAGTTACCGGAGTATGCAGTACCGCAAAGCTGGAATTTGTGAAGTCCCTTGGAGCCGATAATATAATCGATTATGCCAAAGAGGATTTTACCAAGCGCAATGAAACATGCGATATAATTTTCGATACCTTTGCTCAAAGTTCATTTTCTGGTGGTAAAGTTCTAAAGAAAGGAGGGGCTTATCTTTTTGCCACGTACGGGCCTCGCCAACTACTACATATGCTTTGGCTCAAATTGGCAACCAGGATAAAAGTGATTTCTCCCCTCTTAAATGAAACTACCGAAGATCTGATTTTAATTAAAGAACTAATCGAGTCGAGGATTATTAAACCGATCATTGACAAATGTTTTCCCTTAAAGCAAACCGCAGATGCTCACGAGTATTTTGAATCCGGGCAAAAAAAGGGAAATATAGTCATAAAGTTAGCTCAGAATATAAATGACTAGTATATCTATATGAATTAACACTGGTGTTTGTAGCGAAGCTAAGAAGATGTTACGGCTAATATGGTAAATACTGTTCTATTGTTCACCTGTAAGGCTGACCGTACTTTTGGGATGGCTCATCAAGACGTTTCACAAATTATTGTTTTCCAGCGAGTTCCATTTATATATTTGAAGCTTGTTGAAATCTTGAATTCAAAAGTCACAAAAGTTTGCTGAGAGTGAGGTCGGAGCCGTCATAATATTGAATCCGATGAAAAGTGATGATATTTCGTTATCAAATAGGTCCATGAACATATAATAAGGGATGGACATTTGAACCCGCCAAAAATGGCAGGTCACCCAACTTAAAAATTTCATTGACAAAATATAATTAAACCTTATACTTGTCGGGATTTTAAAGTTTCCCGGATGGAGAATTATCTGTTCGGTTCGCCGTCGCGTGATTATTCCCCCAAAGATTAATCCGTAGATTGTTTTGAAATTTGTTACTTTGCAGATATTTCTGCTTTTGAAAGGTGCTTTGAAGAATGAACGATGTTGCTCACATACGAAACCTGGCTATTGTTGCTCATGTCGATCACGGCAAAACGACTCTTATAGATTCCGTATTTAAGGCAACCCGGACTTTCCGCGAAAATCAAAAAGTTGCCGAACGGCTCATGGACAACAATGTACTGGAACGTGAACGCGGCATAACTATTCGCTCCAAACACTGTACCGTATCGTGGAATGATTACCTGATAAATATCATCGATACTCCCGGTCACGCTGATTTCTCCGGCGAAGTGGAACGGGTACTCTCCATGGTTGACTCGGTTCTACTTTTAGTTGATGCCAACGAAGGACCGATGCCTCAAACCCGTTATGTGCTTATGCGCGCTTTAAAGCTTGGACTTCGCCCGATTGTCATTGTCAATAAGGTCGACCGTCCGGATGCCCGCCCTGATTATGCCCTAAATAAAACATTTGACCTCTTTATAGAATTGGGCGCTACCGATGAACAGGCTCATTTTCCGGTACTTTATGGTTCCGGTCTCGATGGCTGGTTCGTAAATGATTTAGACAAGCAAGATCATAAAGGAATGGACGCCCTCTTTCAGGTTATCATTGACGAAGTTCCTTCTCCTCAAGTCAATAAAGACGGTGACTTTTTGATGCAGGTCAGTTCTCTGGATTGGAGTGATTACATCGGTCAAATTGGTTGTGGACGGGTTCTTCGAGGTACTTTAAAAAAAGGTGAAGATTTCACCCGCTTGGCTACAAAGCTGAAAGATCCATTTTCTCAAGACAAAGGTTGGGAGTTGGATTCCTCATCAAAAACAAAAGGTATCCATATGTGGATTACCCGCGGTCTTACCCGGGTTGAAACCGATGAAATTTCCGCCGGCGATATTGTTTGGCTGGCCGGGCCTCCCGAGATTGGAATTGGCGATACTTTCTCCAAAAATGAAGATACCAGAGAAGCGCTAAAACCCCTCGAGATCGAAGAGCCTACTCTTTCAATGTTTTTCCTGGTCAACAACGGCCCATTCTCAGGACAGGATGGTACGGCGATTATGCTTCGTCAGCTAAAAGAAAGACTTGAGAGAGAACTTAGGGTGAACGTTGCCCTTCGCATGGAAGATATCGGTCGCCCTGATGGTGTGAAAGTTTCAGGCCGCGGCGAACTTCATTTAGCTATCTTAATCGAAGAAATGCGGCGTGAAGGACTTGAGTTTTGCATTTCCCGTCCGGAAGTCATAACACGTCTCGATGACAACGGCAATGTTTTAGAACCTGTGGAACAGCTTATTATAGATGTTCCCGAAGAACATCAGGGAATCATCATCGAAAAACTCGCTAAACGAAAAGGTGAGTTGGTATCGGTTGAAAATGCCGGGACGAACACTATTCGTATCGAATTCGCGATCCCTACACGCGGCCTAATCGGCTACAGGTCGGAGTTTTTGACCGACACGCGCGGTCTCGGAATTATGGCATCCCGTTTTGTCGGCTATGGTCAGTGGCGCGGTGATATCGTGTCAAGGAACAAAGGTTCTGTCGTTAGTATCGAAAAAGGTATTGCCACCGCCTATGCTTTGGAAGGGCTTCAGGAGCGGTCGGTCATTTTTATCGAGCCAACGGAAAGAATTTACAATGGTCAGATTGTTGGCGCCAATTCGAGAAATAGGGATATGACCTGTAACCCAACCAAGCGTAAAAGCCTGACCAACCATAGGTCATCGACAAAAGATATAGGTGTCAAACTTGATGTTCCGCTTAAGATGTCGTTAGAGCAGGCAATGGAGTGGATCAGAGTTGATGAACTGGTTGAGGTAACTCCAAAATTCATCCGAATTAGAAAGACAATCCTGGATATCGATGAACGAAAACGTGCCGAGAAAAAGCGGCTCGCCTTAGATGAAAACTTTAACGCGTTACAATCACGACTTTCCGCGTAGCGACTTTTTATTCCCATTTAACTTTAACACTTGAGAGAATTAATTGAACTTTAACCAACGATTACATGACACTGCCTTGGAAAACTACAGTAGAAAAGGCAACGAAACGATCGAACGATCGGGTAATGGATTTAATGATTTGGGTATTGCCCAAAGCTTAATAGAAGCGATCAATCGACTTAATTTCGAGAATCCGACTCATATTCAAAAGGAATCGATACCGGCCGGTATTCAAGGCGATGATATTATCGCTACAGCCCAGACAGGCTCCGGCAAGACTTTGGCATTTGGAATTCCGATGTTGCAGCGTTTGTCAGAAAGCAAAAGAGGTGCCGGGCTAATTCTGGTCCCGACTCGCGAGCTGGCCATTCAGGTGGAGGAATCACTCAAAGCTGTCAGCAGCCCATTAAATATCAGCACGGTAGTCTTGATCGGGGGAGCTTCAATAACTCCCCAACGGAATGCTCTTAAAAAGAATCCTCGCGTTATTATAGCCACCCCCGGACGATTAATGGATCATATCGAAAGAAGGAATGTCAACCTAACCAATATCGAGGTTTTTGTATTAGATGAGGCCGACCGGATGCTCGATATGGGATTCGCTCCTGATATTAAAAAAATAATAAAATCAATTCCCGATAAACGTCAAACGATGCTGTTTTCAGCAACCATGCCCCAAGAAATTGAAGTTATGGCTGAGAAACTCATGGAGGATCCAACCCGCATTGAAGTTGACCGTTATGGCGCGACACCGGCAGAAGTTAGTCATGAAATGTTTATCATCAAAAACCAGGATAAAAGCCGGCTCCTGGCCGTCCAGCTTAAACAGTGTTCCGGTCCGGCGCTTGTTTTTACCAGAACCAAGTGGATGGCCCGTAAATTGACGGCGAAAGTAAATAATATGGGTTTTGCCACGGCTGAAATTCATTCCAATCGAAGTCTCCTGCAAAGGCGTAACGCTCTGGAAGGTTTTAAGCGGGGAACTTATCAGATCCTAATCGCGACTGATATCGCGGCCCGTGGAATTGATGTTTCCGGAATTGAACTGGTGGTCAACTACGATATGCCGGCTAAAGCGGAAGATTATCTTCACCGTGTCGGTCGTACCGGTCGTGCCGGAAAAACCGGCCATGCCATTTCTTTTGCAACTACCGAACAAGAAGGATCGATCAGGAATCTCGAAAGATTCATGAATACCAAATTGACGATTTCGACTTTACCGGCCCTGCCTTCCGAGAAATTTCTTATAAAAGAAGCCGATCAATTGAATTCAAAAAACGAACCTTCAGGGGATGAAAAGACTTCGAAACGAAAATCTTCAAAAGGTCGCTCATCAAGACGCCAGGAACGCAAAATCATTGATTCCAAAAAAGCCGCTATGAAACGGATTGGATCAAAACAAAATGATCCCAAAAAGAAAAATTCCAATCGCCAGGAATCAAAGCGTAAGGTTTCGAAACCGGGAAACTCACAACCGACTGATTCTAATCCAAATAGTTCCAGTAATATGAATACTTTTCGGTCAAACTTTAAAAAGCGAAGGCCAGCTAAAAGGAAATCTGTTGGTCAAGGCTCCAGGCGGAAGAGGCGCGCCATGCGTAAGTAAAATCCGGCTCATGTCCTAAGCTCGATTATTGTATACCGTTATGAATGTTTAAGCAGGCAAAGTAAAGGCTCCGCTTTGCCTAAATTATTGTATTAATCCCAACGACTTCCACCATGTCCAGGTAGCGCGTTTTGATCACAAAGTCGAACTCGACAAAAGGTTGCCGAGAGTAATGTCCGGCGGTTTTGCGGCCGTATTTTCAATGATTCGGTTATTTTAAGCTTGAAAATCGATTATGAATCTCTTAACTTTCATGTGAAACTGTCCCGAAAGACCTGAATACGTTCAGCCCGATAAGATCAAGGCATTGACAAGGAATTAAAAGGTTCGATTATGGCACCAGAAGAGATGACCGCGAAAAATAAACGCATCCTGGTAATCGGCAGGCAGGATTACAGCGAGCTGGAAGTAAAGGATCCTAAAGCGCGTTCCAATAGTGACCCGAGCGCCCCATCCGAATCGGTTCTGAAACTCGTAAGACAACCCATCAAAGCAGGCTTGGTAGCGATCGTTGCCGGTCAGGTAGTCGGTGAAAAGAACGTAAAGATAGCGGCCAGTGGCTGGGCCAAACGACGAGTATCTTGCCAGACCGTTAAACTGGTTCCGGTGCAGGGAGATAAGGGGCCAAAGGTTCTTCGAGTCACGGCAACCCGGGAGCTGCCGAATTCACCCAACCGGCGATCCCGTAAAGACGCTGGTGCACACACCAAGCTAAATGACAATTCCGTAGTAGTGATTTATGACAATAAAAGGGAGGTTGATAACATTGTCAATCTCAAGGCGGTAAGCAGTCTGATAAAGAAAAATCCTAAAGCAATATTTATCTACCGACCTAACAGCCCTGCCGACCAGGGCGATATTCTTGAAATGCTCCGTAAGCAAAGTAATAAACGGCTGTTGTTAGTTCTTGAAGCCGAAGAGTTGCGATCTGTGGGTATGAATATCAGCCGTCAATTATCGTGGGAACGGACCGCGAAAGATCTCTGCTGGCAGCTCAATCATTTTTCTTGGACAGATACATTCGATAAGTGCGCAGGTGTTATTGTCAGAATCGATCTGGATGGTGCACTTCTTTTCCGAAAAGGCAGGAGCTTGAGAGCAGCTAAGTTGATTTACGACCAGAGAGGGTTGGAGGAGGATTTCCAGCGGGAACACTCCGGCAGCGTAACGGGAATCGATGAAGCGTTTGTTGGTTGTCTTGCCGCCGGTATAGCCGGATCAAAAAAGGCAGCACTTGATACTATTATTAAAAATGCTCTTTCCTCGGTCAGGTATCTTCATATTGCAGGCTTTGGTAATGATCCATTAGATTGCGAATTGCAATTGAGCGCTCTTAATAGAAATGATACTCTCGATGATGAAACTTTGCGTCAAACTTCGGTTAAGGTCTCCACCAGCAATGAATCGCCAGATCCTAAATACTGGCAAATGGCAACCAGATTGGAGGATACTGGCTTTGTATCCTCGGCAATATACTATGTGAAGTTTGGCCGCGACTATTACCTTGAACAGTTACCGGTGGGCAGTTTCGGAAATCTCACTACTTATGATCGCGGGGAAATAGAAGATTATCGGAGCGTATTTAATCTCATGTATGACTACATTAAGACCACAAGCCTGTCAACCCCGCTGTCAATCGCCGTATTTGGTCCACCAGGTTCCGGTAAGTCATTTGGCGTGACACAGATCGCGAATAGTATCGAACCGGGCAAGATTAAGAAACTGGAATTTAATCTATCGCAGTTTTCATCAACTAACGATCTGGCAGCGGCGTTTCATATAGTGCGCGATGTCGCCTTGAGCGGGAAAATACCGCTAGTGTTTTTCGATGAGTTTGATTCGGAATTTGAAGGCTCCCTGGGATGGTTAAAATATTTCCTCTCACCTATGCAGGACGGCGTTTTCCGTGACCAGCAACTGATCCATTCAATCGGCCGGTCGATTTTAGTATTCGCCGGGGGGACGTCTTCAAGACTTGAGAAATTTGGCGAAAAGAACGCCGTTAAAAAGTTGAAAGAGGCTCAACTGCAATTCATAAAGGCCAAAGGAATAGATTTCCTCAGTCGATTACGAGGATATATAAACATAAAAGGCCCTGATCCCATAGATGATGGCTCCCATTTTGTGATACGCCGGGCTCCAATTTTGCGTTCACAGCTTAAGATAAACGCACCGCAACTGTTAAATAGTTTGGATTATATTGACATCGATGATAACGTATTGCGAGCCCTATTGTTGGTACCTAAATACAAACATGGGGTGCGGTCGATGGAGGCCATTATTAAGATGAGCCGGTTAGTAGGACGGAATCGTTTCGATCAGTCAGCTTTGCCGTCATCCGATCAGTTGAAGTTGCATGTTAATCCTAAGCAATTAGAGAGGTTTGTCAGAATGATTACTTTTGCCAAATCGGCGAGCGAGGAACTGGCGCGAGCCATTCATGAGAAGTATCGTGAGGATCGCAAGAAAAATCACCCGTCAGATGATCCCGCCATGAAACCATGGAGGAATCTCGATGAAAAATTAAAACTCTCTAATCGGGCTCAGGCGGACGACATCCCTGTTAAGCTCCAGGCGATTGGATACGAACTGGTTCGATGTAAGCGCAGAAAGCCCAAACTTGTGAGGTTTAGAAAAGCCCAAATTAACAAGATGGCACGTATGGAACATGCTCGCTGGAACCGTGAGCGTTGGGCCGCGGGTTGGCGGCTTGGCGAGATCCGGTCAGTGAAAAAGAAGATTTCCCCGTATCTCGTCGAGTGGGATGAATTACCGGATAATATTAAGAAATATGATATCGACGCGGTTAAGGCGATACCGAAAATCCTCGCAAGTGCGGGATTCGAGGTGCGCAAGCTGAAATAGCTTTGCTGCCAATTAATCATCTTTTGAGGGAGAAGAATGACTCAAACCGGCAGCAAAGCAAAATCCTATATCAATCCAGAGATCAACTCAATCCGAAAGCTATATTATTTCAACAAGCTGAATCTTTCCGTCAACCTTTTTTCTCCATCGATTATTAAGTTGTAAAAATATACGCCGGTAGCCAATTGTCCGGCCTCATAATCAACAGTGTGTATCTGGCTGTTCTGGAGATGGCCCATTTCGATTTTATCTATGCGTCGACCGAGAACATCGGAAATATCAATAGCGACATCGCCGCTCTGCCTAAGCGAAAATTCTATTGTCGTTTTAGCATTGAATGGATTGGGGTAATTACTCAACATATCGATTTGAGTTGGCAGAAGCTCTACTTCATCAATGCCGGTCTGATCGCCGTACAAATAACGGGTCATATCTCCGGACCGATCCTGATAGCTATGATGATCACCATCCTCGGATATCGCCCATAAAAACACGCATGAATCGCCATCTGCAAGCGTACCCTGTATTGATATCCAACCTTCGTTTATCGGACAGGCATCGAATTCAGCGTAGAATTGTATGAGGCTGTAATAGCCGTAAAAAACTCCGGTATTGATTCTTTCCGGGACAACGGTGAAAGCGCAGGTAGGATTATCGGTATCTGGC
>JAAEQD010000127.1 GCA_024231855.1 Candidatus Zixiibacteriota bacterium | reverse complement strand
GTGATAAATGAACTCAAAATCGTCGGGCCAGTTAAGATTTTTTCGCGCTTCTCTTCACCACCCCATCGGTTAAAAAATTATGGGGGTCAATTACGCCAGGTCGCGTCCTCTTCCGCCAGGGAGAAGAATCGCATAATTAATTTCGGTCTCGGATCCTTAAAAAGGTCGAAGCGACGTCTGAAATTTATTGTCAGCCAGTCTGCTAGTCAGTCTTCAAAAATCATGTCGATCAACCCGCTTAAGCAAATCGACTACTTAGCTGCGAGAGACTCATTTATTGATGCGTACGCCGGCGCTTTGCGTGCAATTTTCGTGAAGGACAAAATATTCTGCGAGGCCGTCTACAGCCCGATTCAGTTCGGATACTACCGTATGACTGATATGGTATTTGATAAAGTCAAAAGGGTGGACGTATTGGAAAAATGGGGGCTGCTATTCCAAATACGAATGGGCCGCCGAATGAACGAGGACGACCTGTTCGCGATTCTAATCGGCGGCGATCCATTCCGGCTAGTGCAAACTTTGTGGAAACAAGACTTAGAAATC
>JAAEQD010000126.1 GCA_024231855.1 Candidatus Zixiibacteriota bacterium | reverse complement strand
TCCGATGGATGCCAATGTTGTCGATGCTTCCGATAATGGAATTTCGTTTATCGACCATTATCCGAAAAGCGAAACAGCGAAAGCATTCCAAAAAGTAATCGAACCGTTGTTGGATATTCAGGATAAAAAATAATTAGGGAACTACTTTTCCCCTCTTGAGAGGGGTGCCCGAAGGGCGGGGTGTGTTCTTTATTATTGGTGCTGCTGGGTCACCATACCCAGCAGTAAACGTTTTGTCGTCGGGTACGGCGACCCGACGACACATTTCATAATAGGTTTTTCCGCACTCCCTCTCCCTGACGAGGGAGAGGATGTCCCGGTCTAACGGGATAGGTGAGGGAGACAAACAACAGGTCACGACCTGTCGCTACAATTATTCAATCCCTGTAGTAAAAACCTTATCCATCACTCTATCCGATTCGGTTAGCGGTCTGGTAGGATTCGGGGCAAATGATGACAAATCTACCCATACGGGATTTGTGATGCATCTATATCCCGGTAATCCTTCAATATCGGGGCAATATGCTTCAATTCTGTAATAAAACCGCTGTTCTCCATCGGGAAGAAATGGCGTAAGGTCGCTTGATGCATATCCGGTATAGTTTCC
>JAAEQD010000125.1 GCA_024231855.1 Candidatus Zixiibacteriota bacterium | reverse complement strand
GGTGCAGCGTTTAGAACATTGAAGAAGTGAAAAATAGTTTTCCTCTATTAAAGGAGTTACGGGATGTTTACCAAATCAACTCAATTAGTTTTAAAAATCTCGATAATGATTGTTCTATTAATTTTAATAAGTAATACATTTGCAGTTGCACAATCTCAAGAACCAAAGCCTAAACTATCTCCGAATAAAAACTGGGCTTTGGAATTGAAATTTAATAATTTCTCATCTTTAGAGAATTTTCTCTTCGCCGGCAAACGACATTTTTCTAAGAATTCCGCTTTAAGGATTAGTGTTGAAATTGATGCTCATGCTTATAAAACTGATTCGGATATGAATATAGCGGATCCATTTGATACAACTGATTACGAGACCGAACAAATTTCCAGCTATTTTGATCTTACAATTGGTACTCAAGTTATTTCATATTCATCATTGAAGAAGGATCTGAGGTTCTACCTTGGCGCCGGCCCGCAATTCAGCTATAATAAGTATATAAGAGACATTGAACGAACAGATATTCAAGGATATTACCAGGAAGATGAGAATACGTATTGGGGAGTTGGTATATCTTCAATATTCGGAATTGAATGGTTTGTAGCGAAAAATGTCGCTTTCCTCGCTGAATATGGAGCCAACTTCGAATTTGGGAGAGCCATATCTGAACAAACAAGAATAGATAACGATGGTGAAAGCGATCATAAGGAGAGTTCGGAAGAGGATAGGTTTAGTTTTGATGGTTCAGAAGCTAAATTTGGATTGGCGTTTTATTTTTAATATCAAAATTCTCTTAATAGAAAAACCGCCTACATCCGCAGGCGGTTTTTTATTTCTATATGCTTAATTCGCTATCTCATCGTTCCGAGATAGGCGGTGGTTAGCTGTTTTTCTTTGATTGCTGATGTTGTATAATCCGGGATTAACATCGGGGAGACTCTGTTTTCATCAACTCCCGAATTATCCATCTCCTTGTTATACTTCGCCACATGGTCGAGCGTCAGCTTGCCGTCCTGCGCCGATTCCTTGACATATTTAGCTGCGCTTTCACCGGCGATACGTCCATAGACCATAATATCAAGAAGCGAATTACCCATCAAGCGGTTCTCGCCATGAGTCCCACCGCCGACTTCTCCGCCTAAGAACAGACCGGGCAGACCGGTTTCGCCATTGCTCTTGAATTCCAATCCGCCGTTTTGATAATGCAATGTCGGATAAATCAACATCGGTTCTTTGGCGATATCGATTCCGTATCGTTCAAACAGGATCGATTTACCGGGGAATTCGCGGTCAACGGTTCCTTCGCCGGAGAGCATATCGATCATCGGAGAATCAAGCCAAACGCCGACTCTCCCAGTCGGAGTAGGAACTCCCTTACCTTTGCCGACACATTCTTTGATAATCGCTGAAGCTTCCACATCGCGGGGCTCGCGTTCATTAACAAACTGCTGGCCTTCGATATTGACAAGGTTCGCCCCCGAACCGCGGAATTTTTCCGTGATAAGAAGACCTTCGGCCTGTTCCGGGAATACAACTCCGGTCGGGTGATACTGCACCGTATGCAGGAAACATATTGGCACGCCTGCACGATAACCCATAACGATACCATCACCGGTTGCGCCGTAATGATTTGTGGTCATAAAGTTCTGAATATGAAGTCTTCCGCTTCCACCAGTAGCCATGATAACTGCCTTAGCTTTGACAACTAAATATTCTTCGGTTTCCATGTTGAACAATACCGCACCTGCACATTGCCCTTTATCGTTAAGGATCAACTCAACGGCAGGGGAGAACTCGATTAATGAAATCTCTCCGGGACGGTTGCGGGCTTCATCGCGCACAGTACGCATCATTTCCGCGCCGGTTATATCAGCGGCGTAATGCATACGTTTTCTTGATGTTCCGCCGCCATGAATAGTATGAAGTGTTCCATCAGGATATTTGGAGAAATTACATCCGAGACCTTCAAGCCACTTGATAACATCAGGAGCTTTGTTAACTAATGTCTCCACTAATTCGGGTTTATTCTTAAAATGTCCTCCACCCATGACGTCAAGGTAATGGTAATAAGGTGAATCCTTATGGCCTTTTGTCGCCGCCTGGATTCCGCCTTCCGCCATCATCGTATTTGCATCGCCATGACGGAGTTTCGTTGCGATTGTTACTTTTGCCCCGTTCTCCTGCGCTAACAATGCCGCCGAAGTACCTGCGCCGCCTCCGCCGATTACCAAAACATCGGTTTCGTGATCAATGCGCGATAAATCGATTTTAGCGGGATCAACACGGCTTTTAGCCTCTAACAGATCAGCCATCTCATGTGCAATATGATAGCCTTTGCTGGGGCCGACTTTTAATTCTCTCCGTCCTTCTTCTTTGAAGTCGGGATGGTTCTGTAATATTTCCTTACGTTCATCGAGTGAGAGGAAAGGTACTTCCTCGTCGCGTTTCTTGCGTTCCACCCGCTCTGCGCGAGGGCTCTCGACAACCGT
>JAAEQD010000124.1 GCA_024231855.1 Candidatus Zixiibacteriota bacterium | reverse complement strand
CTCGTGATCATAATATCTCCCTAATATAGGATTGCCCAGAGCATCGCTGAGTTTATAAAGAGGCTCCGGATATTGAGGCGTTCTTTGGCGCACTAAGTAAATTTCTTCGGTAAATGACGGCTGGTAACCCTTAGTGAAAGCTTGTCTGAGTTTCAGAATGACTCTCACACCGTCCCCCACTTCGAAATGGTAATTCGTATTCCTCCTGCCCCTGTATTTCCCCAATTGAGCATGATAAACTTCGATCTGATTTTGATAAGTGACATCTTTTGGACGCAACCCTCCCAAATTTTTCAAAGGTCGGGAATTCAGAGAGTCTACGAATTCTTGTAAATGATCTATATATTTCCTGGTACGCTCGTGGGTCATGTATCTGTAGATTTTATTCTTCAATAATTTACCCATAAGTTCGGCCAGACTTGCTTTCAGCGGTGCTCTGGCAATTTGGAGACGAATCCCTTCCAATTGCATATATAGTTTCATTTTATTATTTACAAACTCCGAGCCGGCATCGACCGTGATCCGACCCGGAGAAGCGCCAGCCCTTTTCACTATTTTCTTCAATGCTTCCAATACCACGTTGGCCGTTTTATTTTTCAACGGCTCACAGTAAAGAAAGCGCGATAGGGCGTCAACCACGATCAATAAAAACTTCTTCCGCCGGTTTTGCCGGCTTAGTCGGCTCAGGTCGTGCAAATCGGCGAACCAGCAGTCATTTAAACAATAACTCCAAATAGGGTTTCGAGGGAATCGAGTACGAATAATGCCGTGTCTAGTATAGCTTCTCTGTTTTTGCAAATATTCGGATACTCATTTTCGGCTAATGTTCAAGACGCCCCTCCATTTAGCTTCCTCGTAAATTGACTCGATTCCTTCGAAACAGGCAGGGCTGGACGGATTGGAATAAATTTCATCGAGATCTTGATCAATATTATTATTATTATCATTTTGCTGTTGCTGTTGCTGAACTGCCATTTCTTTTTCATTTATTATTATTTTAAAATTCTCAGCCGCAATCGATACAACTTCATTCGATGAAAACAATCGGTACAATAAATTCATTTACACGGTTCGTACAGTGGTAGTGGTAGTAGTAGTAGTAGTAGTAAATGTTCGATGTAACTAGTTCAAGAATGAACTTCTGGGGTAGCCAAAT
>JAAEQD010000123.1 GCA_024231855.1 Candidatus Zixiibacteriota bacterium | reverse complement strand
TTCTGCACCGATGTATTCCCGCCCGATGTCAGTTTGTATATGTATGTACCTGAGGCGCAATCTTCCGCGTTCCAATTTATATCATAATCGCCGATTGGCATATGCTTGTCGATAAGCGTTGCCACCAGCGAACCGGTGATATCGAATATTTCCAGCCTGACCGGGCCGTTGTCTTTGAGGCTGAATGAGATATTAGTCGAAGCGTTGAACGGGTTGGGGTAGTTTTGGTCGAGGGTGATGTTTTCCGGTATTTCAACATCATTGTCGATTCCGGCTGCCCACCATGTGTATTCCTCGTAGATCACCGGATTTTCCGTGGCTGCTCCTTCTTCCATAAATACGCTTCCGGCATCTTTATCCTGTATATAGGTTAAATGCAGGTAATAATCATTGCTGTCAGCTAATGAAACAAAGTGCTCACTGTTACAATCACCGGGAAAGCAACCGGGCGTATGAGATTCAGTTATATTTAATGGAGAATCCCAATCCGATCCGCCGTCATAACTAAAAGAAATATAAATATCACCGTTACCATAGCCACCGGCTGAAACATCAGTGGTATCGAATTGCGTCCAGGCAGCTGTCAGCCCATTATACGGTCCATCGAGGCCAAGACTCATTTTACATATTGGCCTGTTCCAGGCGCCGGATATGCTTATCCAGAGAGAGTCGGGATGATGACATATCTCGGTTATTTCCTCGGTTTCCTCACTATAATGGAAAAGCTGCGTCCGATAATAAATCCCCTCAGGAACTACCCATTGAGCGGTCCAGATCAGATGGATGTAATCGTTATAGTCAATGATAACGTCCAGATCGGTATAAGCCCAGAGCGAATCGTCATCCGTACCGTAGTTAGTGATATTAACCTCGCCGTATCGCCAATCCCAGGTTTCGCCATCATCAGATACGTAATAGACGATATCATTATACCATTGTGTCGTAGTGTCCTGTGTTTTAGCGTAGGCCAGAACAACTCTGTCAGATACAGGCGATGCATCTAGGATTGCGCCCGGTACCATAACGGTATCGACCAGCGTAAACGTTGTTCTGCTTAGTCCGCGATTATCGGATCGCGCGTATCCCAATCTCATAAGTCTTCGGTCGGCATATTCGGTTGCTACAAGGTGAACATTATCATTGCGATCAACAGTTATATTCGGCCAATAACATATTCCGGAGCTATCAGAAGTTTGCGGAAACAATTCATTGGGTACAACAAAATAATCAAATATTCCTATGCCAGGCGGATTCCATTCATAGGCGACTTTTATCTGAGGAGGATCAACCTCACCAGATAATCCATAAGCGAACGCCCCACGATTATCGCTCATTATATCAAGCTTGGGATAACTCGTATTACCGGATGAATCTATCGGTCCACTATTCGAGATATTTCCTGATGGGTCAATCAAAGCGTACCAGGCGCCATTATTAGATGGCGGATAGGGCCAGCCCGATAAATTCGTCCAGCAGCAATATACACTGCCGTCATCGCAAAACGCGATCCTGTCTCCCGATGCGCCGAACGATTGCATATCGTTATATGTTAAACCAAGTTGTATTATATCAGTTGCGGTTTCCGGGATGTAAGGATAGTGTGGACCATCCGGCAATATGTCTGTCCCGATTGGCAGAGGATACTCAACCATCGGCATGGTTTTGGACGGTTGTGCCGATGCGTTAGATGCCATCATTAAAAGTATAATGCTAATAATTATCACATTTTTCATCACAAAAATATTACCATATTCTATTTAACCAGCACTGCTTTTTTCACCAGCATATTACCGCCGGATGTCAGTTTGAATATATAAATACCGGATGAGAATTCCTTCGCGTTCCATATTAGATCATATTCACCGGTTGGCAGATACTTATCGATAAGCGTTGTCACCAGCAAACCGGTGATATCGAAAATATCAAGTTTAACCGGACCGCTATCTTTCAGGCTGAACGAGATTGTTGTCGAAGCGTTGAACGGATTGGGGTAGTTTTGATCGAGGCGAAACATATGGGGAAGAGGTGATTCATCATCGATATCGACTGCGCGTTCGAGTTGAAAGCTGACGGTTCCGGGGATGTACCAGGGAACCACCACGTCATGAGCAATTTCAGTTTGGTATCCCTCCTTAGAGGCCTCAACGCTGTAACGACCGAAGTACATAATGATTGAAACATTTCCTAAATTATCAGTGGAATCTCTTCCTACTTCCATATCCGATAGTAACACTCGAATCATTACGTTTTCTATTGGCGTTTCACCATCGATTTCCGTGACATACCCTAACAATTCGCTTATTTCATTTACGCCGATAATCCATTCGTTTAAGAGTAAAACAGGATTTTCGGTGGCCGCTCCTTCTTCCATTATAATGCCTCCGGCGTCTTTATCCTCAATACAAAACAACTGCAGGGAATCATATGCCACTTTAACCATCGACGCGTAATTTTCACTGCGGCATTCACCCGGAAAACAACCGGGAGAAGGAGTCTGAGTCATGTTTCCCAGCCAATTCCATCGATTGCCATCATGAGAAACAGCGTAATAGATATCGCCGTTGCCGAAGCCGCCGGCTGAGACATCCGATGTGTCGAACTGAGTCCAACAGGCTATCAACGCGTTGCTGGGTGAGACGGTTGATATATTCATCTTACAAACAGGTCGATTCCAGGCCCCGCAAATATCGGTATACAACGAATCGGGGTGATGGCAAATTTCGCTTATGCTACTATTTCTATCGCTGTAATGAAACAGATAAGTACGCCAATAAACTCCGGCGTCGGTTACCCATTGAGCGTTCCAGATAATATTCAAGGAAGGATCAATTCGCATATCGATATCGCAATACGCCCATAGCGAGTCATTATCATCCGCGTAATTTGTCACGTTTACGATATCGTTTACAAAATCCCAGGTAAGTCCGTCATCTGAAGCAACGTAGACAATATCATTATGCCATTGGGAAAATCGATCATATGGTTTGGGCCAGGCGATCACGACCCTGTCAGATACATCCGACGCCTCGATAACCGCGCCAATCACAGAGCAAGTGCCAATCACCTCAGGTGGCAGCCAGGAGACGCCGCCGTCTTCGGACCTGGTGTAAGCGATTCTAAATGGTCCGATATCTGTTTTCTCATGCATAATGATATGAATATTATCATTACGGTCTACGGCCACCTGCGGCCAATAGCAGAGACCGGGGAAATTATCGTTTTGAGGGTATATCTCGTTAGGCACGGTATAATGACTGAAAAAGCCCATGCCGGGCGGATCCCATTCAATCGATACAAAAATCCCATTGGGTCCGCCTCCACCGTATTTATGGTACGCGATTACACCAATGTTGCCACCCATACAATCAATAGATGGAAACCCCGAGTATGAGTTTTCGCTAACTTGTGAACCTTCCTCCGGAGATATCCAATTTCCGTTATAATCGCACCAATTATAGTATACATGCCTTGGCGCCGGCGGATATGGCCAAGCCACTAAATTTGTCCAGGTAAGATATTTGGTGCCATCATCACAATAAGCAATACGGTTTCCCGATGAGCCTATACTTTGTACGTCCCAATAAGTATAACCTACGGGTCGAGTTAGATGAGAGGATACGTCATGATTGTAAGGATAAACAGGAGTATCAGGGGAAATCTCATTACCCAATGGGAAATTGTAATGTCTCGGCGGCATGGTTTTAGTTGGCTGGGCCGAGGCTAAGGATGTAAATGTAAATGCAAAAAACAGAGAGATTAAAAACGTAATAAAGTTTCTCATATACTCTACCCTCGATACAAGCTTAATAATTAACAATTATGGGGCAAAAAGTGACTTCAATCTACAAATACAGGCGTTTTTAGATTACAACTCGATGTCTTCTATAAGCTTGCTAATGATAAATATAAGCATAAAGATGATATAAACAAGTTTAAAATAGTATAATCAGGCTGCTTTGAATTGTTCAGACGGCTTATTTGGTGGAGTAATGCTTATCCAGCTTATTCTTAACCGCTTCTATATCATCGGAATATAGCAGTGGCGCGGTTTTAATAAATTCATCGAAGTATACTCTGGCCATGCCCGAATCGCCGATGATTTCGTAAATATTGCCGAGTTGGAGTTTGGCCGGTGAATAGTTAGGATCGACAGCCAGAGTTCTCATGAAATTATCCAGCGCCTCGATATTAGCGCCGGAATCAAGCATCATTATGCCAATGTTGTAGAAAAGTTCAGGGCTTTCCAGGCCGGCCTCGGCGGCTTTTTCGAAATAGAACGTGGCTGAGTCCTGATAACCGAGCATGCCCCAATCGACGCCGATATTCAAATACGCCTCGGGCGTGCTGCTGCCCAGGGCAAGACATTTATTATAACATTCGATTGCCGGGAGAAGGTTATCGAGATTATCATAGGCGACGCCGATATCGTAGTACAGCCCCGATGAGTCATCGGTGGTCGGCAGGGCCTTGATAAAGCAGTCCAGCATCTGATCAAAATTGCCGAAAATTTCGTAGAGATAGCCGAGTTTTCGCCAGGCTCGGCCGAGGGATGGATCGCATTCAACGGCCTCGATATATTTTGCCATGGCCGCCGGGATATTATCCTGATGGTCAAGTAATTCGCCCCAGAGATAACGCAACCGGGCATTGCAGGAGTCGCCGACGACTGAAGCATATGATTCTTCGGCTTCCTGAATATATTTTTCGGCGTTATGTAAATTGCTTTGCCTGATAAACAGTTCGACCAGTTCCAGACGGGCTTGCCAATTGTCGGGATTATCGGCGGCCAGTTTCTCGAGATTGGCGATACGGGTGGGATCGTCGAAATCCGTGGATGTAAGGATGAAAAGAATTACCAGAAGTTTCATATTTGGATTATCGGCAGGATTGGGGGGGATGTGAAAATTATTATTTATGAGGATTTTATAGCGTGAAAAAGCCGCCGGTTGAGGACGCTAACGGCAGGGCAATATTCTTTTCCGCTTTTGATCTACCGATTAGTTCGTAAGTACAATCAAGCCAGGGTGCCCCATTCCCGCCCAATATAACAGTATGTTATATCAAAAACTCAGAAATAGCTTTACGCTGGGCGTCTATCCTACATATAATGCGGGAGTGGGTGAGTTCAGGGTCTACAGTGTAGCGAGAGGGATTTGACGTGCGCTCAATCGCCATGCCCCTGGCGGGCATGATCTACTCTACTGCCTCTTCTTAAAATCCTCTATTCCCTGCTGGATACGACTCTTGAATCCATGAGGGGCGACTCTGCCGCAAAAGCCGGATCCATCCGCGTTCGGTTTACACATACGGAAACACCAGGGGGACCGGTTTTTGGTTAGCGGGCATCCTAGATAGGTGTGTTCTTTTAAAGTTTTTCGGATGTTAACTCGATTGCTACCTTTGGGGGAAGTTTTTATTGCCATTTTGATTCCTCGTTGTCTTATCTATGGGCAAAATCTATTCCTATTTCTGTTCTACCTCTGTCTTGTGTCCGGATGTTTCCGGCTATGAGTTTTAGTAACCGGAAACAATGGATAAAAGTTCGCTCTTTTATATTAATTATTCATTAAAACAACGAGGGGACAACTAGAAGGCAAATATCAACAACGGCTCGTCATGCCCCAAGTAGGCATGACCTACGCCACCTCATAAAAAATGCTGCCGGGTCAAGCGACCCGGCAGCACTATGTTTGAATCGATTGCTTACTTACAACTTCCGTTTCCACCGCGTTCCCGAGGCGGAATCCTCCAGGATGATGCCCATCTCGTTAAGCTGGTCACGGATACGGTCGGCCTCGGCGAAATCTTTATCTTTGCGAGCCTGCAGGCGTTTCTCGATCAGTTCCTCGATCTCCGAATCTATCGATTCTTCCTCGACATAAATCACGCCAAGTACGATATCGAATCGTTTCAATGTTTCGGCAACAACGTTGTCATCGGCCTGCGAAAGCGGCTTTGTCTCGCGGGCTACATTTATATCCTTGATGAAATCATAAACGGCTGCCAGAGCGGGGGAGATATTCAAATCGTCATCCATCGAGTTTTCGAATTTGTCCAGCGCCTTTTTGGCAATCGTTTCAATATCGGGGTTGGCAGTATCGCCGGATACGTTATCCAGCGAATCGCGGAAATCCCTTAAACGGGTGATCGCGTTCTTGGCCGCTTCCAATGCTTCGAAAGTGAAATTCAACTGCTGACGGTAATGGGTGGCTAGAAGTAGATAGCGGACGGCGGAAAGATTCGTTCCTTTATCCACCAGGTCCTGGATCGTGAAATAGTTACCCGCCGACTTGGCCATTTTCGTGCCTTCGACAATTAGATGGGCGCAGTGAAGCCAGTAATTAACGAATTTAACTTTGTTGGCCCCCTCCGATTGAGCGATTTCGTTTTCGTGATGCGGGAACATGTTATCGATACCGCCGGTGTGGATATCGAAAGTCGGGCCGAGGTATTTCATACTCATCGCCGAGCATTCGATATGCCAGCCGGGCCGGCCTTTACCGATATCGGTCTCCCAGAATGCGTTACCGTCCTCATCGCTCCAGCTTTTCCAGAGCGCGAAATCCGACGCGGTGTCTTTCTCGTATTCGTCCGAATCGATCCGCGCCCCCGCTTTCAATTCATCGAGTTTCATATGCGAAAGTTTGCCGTAGTCGGGAAATGATGATATCTTGAAATATATCGAGCCGCCCGATTCGTAGGCGTGCCCGTTTTCCTGAAGCGCTTTCACCAGTTCGACCATTTCGTTTATATGTTCAGTGGCGGCCGGGTAATGTTCGGCTCTCTGGATATGTAAACGGTCGATATCGCGGAAAAACTTCTCCTTGAACGGTTGGGTGTGTTCGGACAGCGTTATACCCTTGGCATTTGAATCCCTAATAGTTTTGTCGTCGATATCAGTCAGGTTCATCACCTGGGTCACTTCGTAGCCTTTGAATATCAGGTAACGCCTGAGAATATCCTCGAACATATAAGCCCGGTAATTACCGAGATGAGCCGGGGCGTAAACGGTTGGGCCACAGGTATACATCCCGACCTTGCCGGATTCGATTGGCTTGAACTCCTCTTTGCGCCTGGTAAAAGTGTTGTACAGATTTAGGGCCATATTACCTCTTGGTCAGCCTTTTGACCGTCTTGGAATCAAGTTTCTTTATTACCGCGATTAACAACTTAACCAGATTAGTGAAATCATCCTGATGGATTATACTGGTGTGGCTGTGAATGTACCTGGTTGCCACACCCATATAGATACAGGGAACGCCGGCCCGGGAGATATGAATCCGGCCGCCGTCGGTGCCGCCGCGTGCCAGGGCCGCGAGATGATAGGGGATACCGGCAGCCTCGGCGGTATCGATAACGAAATCGCGAAGCTTGCGATGAGGAATCATGCTGCCGTCCATTACGGTTATCGATGGGCCCGAGCCCAGTTTGGCGGTTTGGCTTTTGGATGCCCCGGGGCCATCGGTGGCCAGGGAGACATCGGCAACGAACGCTATATCGGGATCGACCGCCCAGGCGGCCGTGTTGGCGCCACGAAGACCGACTTCCTCCTGCACCGTGCCAACCCCATATACCGTATTGGGATGTTTTTTGCCTTTCAATTTATTGATCACTTCGACCGCCGCAGCCACGCCGATCCTGTTATCGAATGCCTTATTCAGAAGCATCTTGGGATCGTTCATAGTCGTGAACTGCGCGTCCGGGACAATCGGGTCGCCGGGACGGATACCGAGCTTTTTTATATCAGTTTTTTTGTTCACGCCCACATCAATATACATGTCATCGATATCTAAAACTTTCTTGCGCTCTTCCGCTTTTAACGAATGCGGCGGTTTGGAGCCGATAACTCCGAGTATATCCTTTTTGGCCGTTTTAATAATCACCCTTTGCGCCAGCGCGACATGGCCCCACCAGCCGCCTAAGGGGAAAAACTTGATATAACCGTCGTCGGTTACTTCCTTAACTAAAAATCCGATCTCATCGAGATGGCCCGCGATCATGATTTTCGGCGTATCGGCGGCGCCATTTTTACGGGCTATGATGCTGCCTAATTTATCGTAGGTGATTTCATCGGCGGCTTCGAGATGTTCAACCATGACCCTGGTTACCGCTTCCTCGAAACCGGGTACGCCATGGGCGTTTGTCAAATCGGCTAATAATTTTTGTGTTTTATCCACTGTTACTCCTTATCCAATACTATCGTCTCTAATTCACTAAGATTTATTATCGAATAATCCGGTATTACGTTATCGGGATTTTCTCTATTTTCCCGATGTTTCCAAACCGAAATAATTCCCAAGTTTTTAGCGCCGACTATATCGGCATCGAATCTGTCTCCAATAAATATCGCCTGTGACGAATCGACATTCGCCTTGTCGAGGGCCATTTCGAATATGGCTTTACCGGGCTTGCGCTTGCCTATACTCGATGAGAATATCGTAAAATCGAAATATTTTAGTAATCCAAATCTCTCCATCTCGCCCAGATGAAACTCCTCTGGAAAAATCGAGTTCGAGACCAGGCCGATAATCAATCCGGCATCCTTCAATTTCTCCAGAATCTCAACGGCGCCGGGAATAAGCGTTAATTGATCGGTTACCGGCTTATAATAGATATTCACGAATTTCTCAACGATACCGTTATCTATCGTCAATCCCATCCGCTGAAAAATCCTTGCGCAGGCGTCGTGTAAACCGACCTCGCTGTGATCAGTACGCTGGTCGAGGATATCCATGAGATATCGATAGAATGTCGGGCCGAAATGGTTTACCTCGGGCAATCGCGGAAACCTGTCTTTCATGAGCGGATAGGCCGCTTTAATTCCCATCCTACCGAGTGTTGACCAGTCCTGATTTTCGAATTCGATCAGGGTGCTGCCCAAATCGAATAATGCCGCTTTGTATTTCAATATCTCTCCTTAAATGCTCAAGTTCTATCG
Source organism: Candidatus Zixiibacteriota bacterium (assembly GCA_024231855.1). Classification (GTDB taxonomy): domain Bacteria; phylum Zixibacteria; class MSB-5A5; order UBA10806; family 4484-95; genus JAAEQD01. The sequence goes on along the minus strand of JAAEQD010000123.1, from coordinate 25,454 downwards.
ATTGTTCTGTCCGGTCGTGCTTTTTCGCCTTTTAAAATCCTCAACCGCGATTAGGCAAATCTTCTCCAGCAGTTGAGCGAAATTCATGCCGTTGGCCATAGCCGCCTTAGGTACCAGAGAGTGTGAAGTCATACCCGGTAAGGTGTTAGCTTCCAAACAAAACAGTTCATTATCTTCAGCCAGCCGAAAATCAACGCGCCCGAAACCTGAGCAGTTTAAAGCCTTGAAAGCTTTTATTCCGAGAGTATTTATCTGCCGCTGAATTTCATTATCGAGCTTTGTAGGACAAATATATTCGGTTCTGCCATCGGTGTATTTATGTTCATAATCATACATGCCGCTCTCGGGCAAAATTTCGACCGTTGGCAGAGCCTCCTCGCCAAGTATGGCGACAGTTAACTCCCGGCCGGCAATATATTTTTCAACCAGTAGCTTACTGCCATACTGGAATCCGTAATCAATAGCCTTATGCAGGTTTTTCCTATCGTTAACCAGGGTTAGGCCAACCGATGATCCCTGGTTGATCGGCTTAATGATTGCCGGATAGCCCATCCGGGATTTAATTTTAATATCTATAGAATCCAGTGAACTCCTCTGATGGCTTTCCAGAATAAAATATTCCGGGGTCGGGATATCATCGGCCAGAAACAGTTTCTTGGTAATAATTTTATCCATTGCCATCGCCGATCCCAAAACACCCGATCCGGTATAGGGGACATTGACGAGGTCCAGTATCGCCTGAATCGTGCCATCCTCGCCGATTCCACCATGAAGGATCAAGAATATAACATCGACTTTTTTCAATTCGGGGGATAGGATAGTCTCCAGTATTTTCTCGTTGGAGAACTGCTGAAGCTCTTTATTTTCCGGCGGTTTCTCATCGATTTCACTGATGGCTTCTAATTCATTATCCGTAAGAGGAGTAAAGCCCCGGGCCGGATCGATCGGAATCACTTCATGCCCTCTGACTTTCAGACTCTCCAGCACCGCCGCGCCGGAGGCCAATGAAACATCGCGCTCGGCGGATGTTCCCCCCATAAAAACAGCGATCTTCATTTTTTCGTCCTGTTCCTGCTGTATACTATCATCAACCATACGGTTAACACTACAGCGCTAATGACCACCAATATGATATTGTACGATTTTATAATCTCAACCAGTTTCTGCCAATTGGATTTTACCATATACATGGCGCCGATTAATACGCCGTACCACAGGCAAAAACTAATCAGGGAGAAAAAAGTCATTCTGCCGGCGGGAACTTTGCCTATCCCGGCGGCGATCGCGATAACCGACCTAACACCGGCGGCAAAACGAGAGAAGATTAAAACCGGGCTGCCCCATTTAACGAACCAGTTCTCTATCATCTCCATGTTATCCAGTTTGAAATATGATTTATCGTATCTTTCGAAAAATGAACGGCCCTTCGAGTATCCAAAAAAATATAATACCATCGCTCCGGCAAGACCGCCAATCGTGGCGAATGTAAAAAGCATAACGTAGTTTAAATCCCCGGTGCCGGCCAGAAAAGCCCCGGCCAGGATTATCGTATCGCTCGGATAAGGCGGAAATATATTTTCGATAAAGGCGCTTATCGCGATGATCGCGTAGACCATCACAGCCTGTTTGGTGGTTAAATATATTATGATTTCTTCAAAGTTCATGTTGTTCAATCGTCGCGACCGCCAATGCCGCTATCCCTTCTTTACGCCCGGTAAATCCTAAAGTTTCCGTTGTTTTGCCTTTTAGATTTATGGCATCTGTACTAATTGATAATGATTCGCTTATCGCTTTTTTCATTCGTTCGATATAAGGGCCGATTTTAGGTTCCTCGGCAATAATCGATATATCGATATTGATAATATAATAAAACCTGGCCTCGATTTGGGTTCTTATCGCCGACAGGATTTTCAAACTCGATATATCCTTGTTGGCCGCGTTTGTATCGGGGAACATCATACCGATATCGCCCAAACCGGCTGCCCCCAGAAGAGCGTCGGCGATCGCGTGGCAGACAACATCGGCATCAGAATGTCCCAGTAATCCTCTTTCATAGTCGATCTTTACGCCGCCGAGGATCAGTTTCCTGTCCTCGACCAGTCGATGCGCGTCGAAACCGATTCCTGTTTTTACCATCGCTTTAATATCTCCGCCGCCAGGGCCAAATCTTCCGGTGTGGTTATCTTGATATTATCATAATGACCTTCGAATATACTAACATCCATCCTGTACTGTTCAGCCAGCATCGCGTCGTCGGTGGCCTCGTATTCTTCCTCGGCCGCTTTCTGATGAAAATCGAATATGGCCGGATAGTAGAACACTTGAGGCGTTTGGGCCAGGTATATCCTATCCCTTGGCAGCGTTTTCGCCAGCATATTATCATCAAGGAATTTAACTGTCTCCTTGGCCATAACTGCCGGAATGACGGCTTTAGTTTCGGTTACGGATTCGAAAAGCGATTCGATTAAAGTATCGCGTACGAAAGGTCTGACGCCGTCATGAATAGCCACGTTGTCGGTTGATCGGGGACAAGCGGTTAATCCGGCTAATACCGATTCCTGACGGGTATTGCCGCCGGTCGTGATTTTATTGATCTTTTTAAAATCATATTTATCGACAATAGACTGTGATGTATAAGCCAGATAGTCCTCCGGTACTACTAATACTATCTCATCGATCAAACGACATCTCTCGAAACAACTGATCGTCCAACTCAGGATGGGTTTCCCCATCAGATCCATGAACTGTTTGGGTAACTCGGTTTTCATTCTGGTTCCCGTACCCGATGCTACTATTACCGCCAAATTTCGTCTTGTTTTCATAATATCAACATGGCATCGCCGTAACTATAGAAACGATAATCTTTTTCTACCGCTTCGGCGTATGCTTTGAATACCTTGTCTTTGCCTGCAATTGCTGAAACCAATAACAGCAGTGTAGATTTAGGAAGATGAAAATTCGTCAGCAGGCTATCCACGACTTTATAATCATATGGCGGATATATGAATTTATTAGTGTATCTGCCCGTAGTAGGAATGACTTCACCGGTTTCCTCATCATAAGCGCTTTCCAGTGATCTTACGCTGGTTGTACCGACGGCGATTACCCGTCTTTTTTCCAGCCTGGCTTTATTAATTATCTTGGCCGTCTTGTCAGGTATCGAGAAAAACTCCTCTTCCATCTTATGTTCGGCGGCATCGGCCACGGTTATCGGGCGAAATGTGCCGAGGCCCGGATGAAGCGTGAGGTAGGCGGTTTCGACTCCTACAGATTGCAGGTTGTCGAATATCTCATCGGTAAAATGAAACCCGGCAGTGGGAGCGGCCACCGCGCCGATATTTTCAGCGTATATTGTCTGGTAGGTGGCTTTATCTTTCTCCTGTGGTTCACGAGCGATATAGGGGGGAAGAGGCACTTCGCCGTATTGCCAGATCAGGTCCATCAAATCGCCGTTGGCGGAGAACTCGACAACCCGGCCGCCGACATCCGTTCGGTCGCCGAGTCTGGCGATTATCTTGCCTTCCGCCATTTCTACAATTGTACCGGGTTGAAGTCTTTTGCCCGGTCTGACCAATGCTTCCCATTTTTCATCGCCGAGTTTTCTCAAAAGGAATATTTCAACCTTGCCGCCGGTGCCTTGTTTTTTGCCGTATATCCGGGCCGGGAAGACCTTTGAGTTGTTCAGAACCAGCACATCGCCGGCTTTAAAATATCCGATTATATCGGAAAACGTTTTATGATCGAATTCATCTTTGGCCCGATCGATAACTAGCAGTTTGGATCTGCTTCGGGGATTAGCCGGATAAAGCGCTACGCGCTCCTTCGGTAGATTATAATCGTATGTCGAAATATCAATTTTCATTTCTTAAAAAACCTGATTAAATAAAATATGATCGTTAATCCAACTGACAAAAGTAACGATGTTGCCAGAGGAAAGAAGAAGGTGAAGTTTTTTTTCCTGATAACAAAATCACCCGGAAGCTGCCCCAATAACCCTAATTTACCCCCGAGAAGTAAAAACCCGCCAACGGCTATGAAAATGATGCCAATAATTATGAATATTTTTCCGAATTCCGGCATATTATAAAAGTTGCTGCTGCGGACCCCCCTCGGGTCTCATTTTCAGATGGTCGTAGGCAGCCTGGCCGACTACCCGGCCCCGTCTGGTGCGTTTGATAAAGCCGATTTTCAATAAATATGGCTCGACCATCTCTTCCAACGTGTCAGTCTCCTCGTTCACCGTTGCTGCCAGAGCTTCGATGCCTACCGGTCCACCGGCGTAAAACTTGATCATGGTGGTTAGCAGTTTCAGATCGAGATTATCCAGGCCGGCGGGATCGACACCTTCCATCTCCAGAGCGGAGTTGACCGATTCCAGATTGATTACGCCATCACGTTTAACCTGGGCGAAATCACGGACTCGCCTGAGCAATCGGTTGGCGATACGGGGCGTGCCCCGGCTTCTATGGGACATCTCCCGGCAAGCTTCATCGTCGATTGTTACCTGTAATGTCTGGGCTGAATTTTTGATGATTTTGGCGATGTCCTCATCCGGATAGAAATCCAAGTGATGGAATATACCAAATCGGCTTCTTAAGGGAGCGCTTAAGAGTCCGGCCCTCGTGGTAGCGCCAATTAATGTGAATTTTTTCAAAGGTACATTGATAACCCTGGCGTAGGCGCCTTTATCAACTACGAAATCAACCTTGAAATCCTCCAGGGCCGGATAGATAAACTCCTCTACCGATGGCGCCAGGCGATGGATTTCATCAATAAATAATATATCGCCGGCCTCGAGATTGGTCAGTATCCCCATCAAATCGCCGGTACGCTGAAGTGACGGCCCGGAGGTCACTACCAGCCGGGTGCCCATCTCGTTGGCCAGTATATGAGCCAGGGTCGTTTTGCCCAATCCAGGCGGGCCGTAGAACAGAATATGCTCATGCGGCTCGTCGCGACGTTTAACGGCCTCCAGAGAAACCGATAATTTCTCTATAGTTTGCTTCTGGCCGGTAAATTCGTTCAGCTTCGTTGGCCGAAGCGATACTATCGCCTGTTCATCCTCGGGGGAGATAGCCGCCGGTGAAACTACTCGTTCGCGCATACTAAGCACTCATTCCCTGTTGTTTGAATATCTGATCCAGAAGGTCTTCTGATGATTTGAATTTCTTGCCCGATGCCAGCGCCCGCTCGATCATCTCTTTAGCCTGCGCCGGTTGATATTGAAGTTGTTTCAATACCTGCATCACATCAGTCGCGAAATCCGGCTGCTTGACCGGCTTGGCCAGCGGCTGATCATCCAGCATAAGCGCGAACTTGGCCACCCGGCCCTTCAGTTCGGCGATAATCTTCTCCGCCATTCGCGGGCCGATTCCCGGCAGTTCAGTTAGCTTCTTGACATTCTCGGTCTCGATTGCCCGGGCGATCACGTTGATCGGCAATATCAGGCTGCGCAAGGCTTTCTTGATTCCCAAACCGCTGACGCCGGTTAAGATCATGAAAAACTCGCGCTGAACTGAATCGACGAAACCGACCAAACGGGGAAACTGGTTGCCGATATTCGAACCCTCGATATAGTAAATCGTATATAGCTCAACCTCAGCTCCGTTTGACTTGCCCCGCATGTCATCCAGCAGGCTTGATGGCAGCATTATATCGTAAGTCAATCCGCTTACCTCGATGGATACTTTATCCTTGGCGATACCGTTGATCTTGCCTTTTATCTTCGAAATCAATTAATTATCCTTTTCAGCCGAAAGATTATTATTCAGATGGTTAATATGGCACATAGCCGCCGCCAACGCGTCGGCCACATCCGGCGGTTCGGGTATCTCTTTCAAGCCGAGTTTGTTTTTTATCATGTGCTGCACCTGAATTTTCGAGGCCCGGCCGTTACCGGTTAGTGATTTCTTTATCATCGTCGCCCCGTAGCTTTTCACCGGCACTTTGCTTTTGGCGGCGCTGAGAAAAACCGCGCCCCGGGCATGGCCCATTATTATCGCCGTTTTCGGGTGACGGTAATGCGAATACAAATCCTCGATTACTACCTCATCGGGATGAAACTCCTCGATCACTTCGCTAAGCCCCGAATAAATCTCGATTAGCCGCTGCTCCAGAGGGAGATTTCGCGTGGTACGGATACAGCCTGCCTCCTTAAGCGCGATCTTGCCGCCGTTATATTCCAGCACACCGTAACCGGTGATACCCAGTCCGGGATCGACGCCGACATAAATGGCCGGTTCGGCTTTCGAGTTTCGGTCGCCGCCTGATGGCATATCTACTCGGACAATTTCTCCAGGACGCTCTCATCGATATCGAAATTGGCGTAGACTTTCTGGACATCGTCATGATCTTCCAACGTCTCGAACAACCGGATCATCTGCTCGGCCTGCTTGCCTTCGATCTTGATTGTCGTTTGCGGAATCTGGGTCAGTTCGGCGGTCACCAATTCAACCTCTTTTGCCTCCAGCGCGAGTCGGACTTTCTCGAGGTCGGCGTATTCGGTGTAGATCTCGTAAATCCCGCCGTCGGCTATGAAATCCGCCGCCCCGGCATCGATAGCCCATTCCATCAGTTCATCTTCGCCGGCTTTCTCCAGATCGACCGTGATATAGCCTTTCTTGTCGAACATCCAGCCCACGCAGCCGGCTTCGCCGAGACTGCCGTTGGCCTTGGTGAAAATATGGCGAACTTCGGCTACCGTGCGGTTCTTGTTATCTGTCAGAACCTGGACCAAAATAGCCACGCCGCCCGGGCCGTAACCCTCGTAATGGGCTTCCTCGTAAGTGGTTCCGGGTAATTCGCCGGTGCCTTTCTTGATCCCGCGCTTGATATTATCGGCCGGCATATTGGCCGCCTTGGCCGAGGCTATCGCCGTACGCAGACGGGGGTTAGCCTCGGTATCGCCGCCGCCTTCGCGCGCGGCCACGGTGATCTCTTTGATCAGCTTGGTAAACGTCCTACCCCTTTGGGCATCCAGTTTACCTTTCTTTCTTTTAATGGTCGCCCATTTGCTATGACCGGACATATCTCCTCCATTAAGCGTAATTATATCTTTGAGATATAATTTATCAAATGAGCGGCTGATAGGCAAGGGGATTGTTGGGGGGGGAGGGGGTGGGGCAATCCCAATGGATCCCTCAGGATGGAATCGAAGTGACATCCTGAGGATTGGGCGTATATCAAGCATCAGGATGTCGTTTCTTCCATCCTGACCCACATAATATACTAACACTGCTACCAATAATTGGAACCGGATATTACATGTTAATAAGGTTTATTCAAACATATCTGCAAATTTGATTTAAAATCCCTAAGGTGGGGGATATGTTATAAATGTAAATGGTTCAGTTATTATGTATTCATTTATATTATAATAAAAACACGCTCTGACAGTAAATGACCCGGCTTCTTGAGATGTTAATAATACTTGGATTCTATCATCGCTGTTAGCTACCACCTCATGGGATAAGGAAAATTCTTGAATATTATTCTTTCCCTTCACTTTTTCCAGATCAATATTTTTTTTTGATATAAGCACATCAATAATAATGCTATATTCCTCTGAAACAGGGACGGCACCACCAATTGCATATGTGGCAACATGAAAGCCACTATTAGAAAAACATAACTCACCATGTTGAATCAAAGTATCTCTATAATACCAATTGTATTGGTGTCTCTCATATTGATAAAAACCAGATTTACCCTCATATTTTACATCTACATAAATACTATCTAAGTCTAAAGTACATTCTCTTTTAGAATCATAAATGCCAATTGTATTATAGTCAAAATCAGTGAGACACTCACTGTCTATATATTCTTTTTTCAATATTAATGTACATATACTATCGCTGACACTACCAATCCAATTAAAATCATTTTTAGTATCGATAGAATCCTTACTTATGTATTTCAATAAATTATTATTCATATTATTAAGATATACTTTTTGTGATGGTCGAGAAATGAGATTTACTACCTTAAAAATTAAATTGTTATTGCAATCTATATTGGCATAATACTTCAATATGGGCTTAACGTAAGGTTCATATTTAATTATTTCTATCATCAAACCTTTTATAAAAACAGGGTGTTCACCGATATTTCTAAATTTTACATCTAATAATGGATAATTATTTATTTCATCGATTTTTATTAAAACCGCTTCCGTCGTCAGATCCTTCCAACGATCATTTGTATAGATAATTTCATCTCTAGCGTACTTGTCTATCATTACAAAGTTATCTTTTTCCTGAATTGGCAAAAAGTTTTTAAAATCTCTTAAACTTGGTTTATACTTAATTATTTCTGTATTAACTAATTCAAGGCTATCAAGTACTGGTTTTTTTAAGGCATTGTCTAGAATTACAGAACAAAGATTAAAAAAACCGGTTAAAAGGCATCCTATAATTATTCCAATAATAGCCGCTAGTTTGCCCAGTTTTAATTTTCGATGTATTACTTTTCCAATTTGATGCCGCAAATAAATAACTATTTTGCTTCTAAAAAGCCATAAGTTTTAGTGTAAGAGTTTTGTTTTAAACGTCTTATTTGCATCCTTAACTTGCTGTAGAATATAGCTAATGCGTTTGTATTGTCAAGTTGTTTTCCAATAATTTCAAATCTACTATAAATTGATGATTATTTACTACGCCAGGGTGCCCGATCCCGCGGTCTCAAGCGCGGGAGTGATCGCGGCTTGCCTTGAACCTGAATTGCTCGACCCATCCCCATCTCCCCGCCCGGGCGGACCGCGAGGTACCACCTCTACAGATTATCGGCTTCATCCAAGCTGCACACCTACCAATCAAGTCCCCTCTCGAGAGGGGATTTAGGGGTGTGTTGATATTCGCCCGCATCACACACCCCGCCCTTCGGCCACCCCTCTCAAGAGGGGAATTCCCCGGGTATAATCCGGTTACATAGGCTGCTTATTAGACCGGGAGCATAGGCAACAGTTTTTTTGTTTGATAAACGATCAATATTCGCTATACTAACTCACGAAACATAATCGTTTTAATCAGTAAACGATTTAAAAACCAAAAGGAGGATTTTTTGAAGCTTGCAGCCAACATAAATAGAGGCGCTAAATCCTCTTCTGAGAGAATATTGTAAGACACATATTCCTCATTCCGGATTATTTGCCCATTTAATTTTATCTAAGCATATCAGTGCGCGCGATTAAGGTGCCCCCGGGGGTACTAACCGATTAACAAACGGGGCTATCTATCAATTACAGCATCGATAGATAAACCTCATTTTTTAAGGAGATAGAAAATGGCTAATGAGTTTAACTTGAATCGTCCCCGGTTTTTAGATGGCGAGCGATTGTTTTTAACCCCGTATCTTATAGAGGATATGGATAAGCATTTCCAATGGCGGAACGACTATGAGTTACTGTTTTACGATGGCGGTAATATCCGGCCGAAAACGCAAGTCGCTGTCAAAGAACGTCTGGAAAGAGTATTGAAAGACAAATCGCAAATCCCGCTTTCGATTATTCTCAAAGAAAGCGGTGAGCATATCGGTTTGATCGTAATTTATGCCATCGACGAACGCCAGAGATATTGCAGTTGGGGCATTATTCTCGATAGTCAATATCATCAAAAAGGATACGGCAAACAGGCCGCCCGATTAATTATCGACTACGTATTTCTTGACCTGGGATTTCAACGGCTTAAATCGGATACTCATGAGAAGAATATTCCATCGCAAAGGCTTCAGGAATCTTTAGGGTTCGTAAAAGAGGGGGTGCTCAGAAATGAGAAATACATACGAGGCAAATATGTTAATGACATTATCTACGGCATGATCCGCGAAGATTATGACCGGAATTATGGTAAATGATTTTTAACGCGCAGGGTGCCCCATCCCGCGTCCTCAAGCGCGGGGTGGGTTGCTTTAGCCGCGTCACACACCCCGCCCTTCGGGCACCCCTCGGGGGAGGGGAATTTCGCCAGTTGTAGGGGTCGTAGCTTGTCTCGATCCAGGGGCAGGGTGGTTATGGCAACATCATAAGAATCCATTCCCATCAACCCATTCCCGGGCGGACGCGAGGTGCCGCCCATACATGATGAATGGCATATATAGCGCCGTCGGGCGGACGAAGTCCTTTATTAATCCTTTCCTGACGGCACTGATTCGGGTAGTACTAAACCTATATAATTTCGAAATATTGTCAGAATCACTGACGATCCTGACTTACTCACTTTTATTTCTGCGTTATCGTAACCGTCGTGGTCGATATGGTTAATGGCGGCGTTGATGTATCTTTTACCGTGACACTGAATTGCTGGCCTTTCAATACCGTCGCATCCAATACATTTCTAAGCGGTATTTTCTTAACATAACAACCGCCTGCCACTGTCGGCCCTTTAAAAGTACGGGGATAACCGCTTGGAAGCGTAACATCATCTAGTGAACCGCTAACCGCCGCGCCTACAACGCCGGTTGCTGTACCCCCAACATTGCACATGACGCAAATCGTGATCGTGAGCATGGGATTTGATCCTCCCGCGCCGGTAACCACCGCTGTGGTGGTAACTGTTGTATTGGCACTAGTGCATGTTACTCCCGCCGGGAATGTGAACGTAACAACCGCGGCTGGTGGTTTTTTCGGGCAGCCGGTCAACAATAATATCAGCAACGATACTGCTACGACAATCCCCGCAAACCACATCCCTTTGCGCTTTAATTCTTGTACATTGGTCAACATTGATAATCCTTTCTTTTAGACCCCAGAGTTAATAGTTAATTAAACCCGTTTCTTAAATTGAATTATTCTTAATACCACCATTTGACGGATTGTGTCAACGCGAATATTAATATTATTAATACATGCCTGTAACACTCTGTCTATTTCCGATGCCAGAAATCCAGTGTGCCCTATCCCGCGGCCTCAAGCGCGGGGTGGGTTGCTTTAGCCTGCGAAGGGATCGCAGCTTGCTCGATCCTGAATTGCTTTGTCCATCCTCATCTCCCTGCCAGGGCGGACGCGAGGTACCGCCCCTACAGATTAGCGGTTCTGTCGGATTTAATCCTTCGCTTTCGCTCGGGACTAACCCGACCTATTTCTGCCGGATTGCCAAATGATTAAGATAATTAGGACTTTTTGCACAATTAACTTGATAGTATCGCCCATCGCAATCCCAACATTTCAGCTTGATTTCTGGAGGTAATTGAGTATATTTGAATCAGTTTAAACTTGAAAGTCGAAAATGTCCCAAAGGTTCTGACGGGATACAACCTAAGCCTAACGAGATTTTCGAAAAAGAGAAATAAAACACGTAACAAAAAAATGGAGTTGACGCAAGGAGAAAGCGCAATTTGAGCATATGGTGCATCGCATCAAATTCGGAATAAAACAAATTTAATACTTTCGCGTTTTTACGCAACTCATTTTAGCCGTTAGAATGACTTAGGAGAAAAGTAGAACTGGAGAATATCGATCGAAGTAATCAGAAAAACGGATCGCCGAAGTTCCTTGATTGCTTAAGACATACATTCGTTACAGTTTTGTGGAAACGACCTTGGCCTATCTGGATCGGAGCCCTAGCCTTAGGATTCGTAAATATTCTAATGTTCATGTATTCCAGGGCATTAGGCGTGTTCCCTCAGATCTCAATGTGGGGTGCCAAGTTCTACAACTTCGTCGGTATGGAAGTGGATGCTCCTTTCATTCCTTATCCGCTTAAACCGCTTCATCTTGATCTGCATAGTATGATTAACTTCGGCATTATCCTTGGCGTACTAATTGCCGCGTTTCTCGCTCGTGAATTTAAAATCCGTACTGAAGACTGGAGAGGTTGTCTCACCGGTTTTCTTGGCGGAATACTTATGGGTTTTGGTACAGTTATCACCCCACCATGCAATGTGGGCGGTTTCTTCTCAGCAACAATGGCTCTATCCCTCAGCGGCCCGTTAATGGCGATTGGTTTGTTATTTGGCGCATATCTTGGTGGTTTGTACTTACGATCGCGTGCGAAAAAAGCCTCAATGCAGATTGATTTCGCAGCTGCACCGAAAGGTATGGCAGCAACTATTGCAAAACCGTCCATACAGCCATATCTGAGCAGCGTAATCATTTTGATAATCGTTATCGCGGTTTCTATTTATGTATCCCAAGGAATGCCAAAACATGCGGGATTACTGGTTTTCGGTACTATATTCGGCATAATTTTCCAGCGTTCCCGTCTGTGTTTTGCCGCCGCATTCCGCGAAATATTGTTAAACAGAAACGGCTTAATGATGAAAGCAATTCTCCTGAGCATCGGATTCTCCACGCTGGCATTCACTATATTAAAATCTACTGGGTACAAGCCCGAGCATTTTGTATTACCATCAGGAATGCACACAGTCATTGGAGGCTTTATATTTGGGATAGGGATGGTCATTGCCGGTGGGTGTGGTGTCGGTATCCTCTGGCGAAGTGCCGAGGGATATATACGTGCGTGGTTTGCAGTAATTGGGGGGATGCTGTCCGCTGGTTCTTGGGTACTGATATATGGCAAGCATGTGGGGGAGGGTTGGCTCTATGGAAAACCTGTATTCCTCCCAAGCTTATTTGGATGGGTTGGCGCATTAGCAGTTGTCTTTTTTTTTCTCGGTGTTTTCTACTTACTAATTATCAGGTTAGAGGTGTATAAAAATGAATAAACTCAAAGCAATAAGAATCGGCGACAAAGCGTTCGAATTAGATCTAAGGGGATGGATTTGTCCATTTCCAAAATATGTACTTGAATTTACTCTGCCCAAACTAAATCTTGGCGATCGACTTGATCTTCTAGTGGATTGCCCGGGGGCTATTACCGATATCCCGGATGACGCGTCTAAAGCTAATTGCGAAACAGAAGTCACCCAAATCGGAAATGGTGAGTGGAAGATAGCGATCCACAAATAGTACTTTAAAAATAGTGCTGGATACTATCATAGAAATCCAAGTCGTAGGGCGGCATCCGACTGAAAGGAGAAGGCTGACAGGTGGGGTAGAGTGTCGGGTTTTGAACAAAGGACTTCGTCCACCCTCCGCTCAGAATCTGACCAACTTCCTAAAATATTTGACCTTAAGGATGCGTTGCTATATATTAGCCGAAGCTGAGGATCAGCTAAATCAGTATTGCGCGAATAAAGGAAAATGATATGAATGTAATTGAGAAATTATGCCTGGACGGATCGGATAAAGAGAAAATAGCCGAAGAAGTTACCGGTTCACCCGAGTACATAACTCAACTTCTCGATGGATTAAGCCATGATAAGGGAAGAGTGAGATTAGGATGCGACAAAGTATTAAGACTGATCAGCGAACGACAACCCACGCTTATTTATGGGCATTTCGATATTTTTGTAATGATGCTTGACTCCGATAACAATATTCTCAAATGGAGCGCCATCATTACCATATCAAACCTGGTATCAGTCGACACAGACGGCAAGTTTGAAAAAATATTCAAAAAATACTACTTACCAATCGCCGGTAAAACCATGATAACAGCCTCGAATATTATTAAAAATTCATGGAAAATAGCGCTGGCAAAACCGGCCTTGATTGAAAAAATAACACAGGAAATATTGAAAGCGGAAAAGGCAAAATACATAAACAAAGGCCAATTATCGCCTGAATGCAATAATATCGTATGCGGTAATGCCATAGATTCATTTGATAAATTCTATGATAAAATAAAGAATAAGAAGCCTGTTACAGGTTTTGTAAAAAGGCAGTTAAAAAATACCAGGAAGCCTGTTGTCAAAAGAGCCGAGAAATTTCTAAAAAAACATAAAATTGGCTTATAATAAACACTTAATGTTTAGCCAAGTCACACACTCCGCCTTCAGGCACGCCTCGTGGAAATGAATAGAATGCTATAGGATATATTTATAGCATATTAATAATAAAACTACAAGGGCACGGTTACCGCGCCCTTATAATTGACACATTGTATTGAAGCCGGACATTAATTTTCGCTATTCGTGTTTTGGCCCTGGCCCATTGGGAATAGCACGCCCACTCTCACGCCGAGATAGGTATCGCCGGCCCAGGCCATGATTCCGGTGAAACTCCAGCGCATCCCCGAATTACCAAACGGCATTTCATAGCCGCCCAGCGGCGATAATGAAAAATCGGACGCACTCGCCGATTGTTCTGTCTGGCCGCCAAATGGACTATCCCATTTCCAATTGTACTTGTAGATATGGAAGCCGATATCGCCGCCGGCGAACCAGCCGGTTTTGCCCGGATTAAAATAGTATTTTATGCCGCCGACGAGCTTATAGTGGCTGTAATTCCAATCGTATGTACCTACGCTTTTACCGCCCCATTTCATGAAACCGATTGTTCCCGTGGCGGTAATGTTTTTATTCCAGCCATATTCGAACAACCCATCAAGACCAAAACCGGTACCGGCAACATCGCCCAAATTCCCAAATGGAAACGCCAATATTACCGACCCTCCGATAGCCTTGTCACCTTTTGTCTCCTGAGCCAATGTGGAGCTCGAAGAGATTAGTACTATAGCCAAAGCCATGAGCAAAACAGTTACTTTTTTCATAGAAAATCTCCCATTGATTAGTTTTTCATCTATAGTTATTAATTGCATGCAATATTGTAAGCTCCTATAGTCGCCCCCTCTCGATAGATTTGCAAGATGGATCAATATAGTCCATAATACTTAGAAGTCAAGTAAAAAATAATTATTTGATAAATATGTCCGTTGTATGACTAAGAGCTGTTACCGGACACCGGTTGTTTTATACAACCTGACCTAGTGACATTATTGTCGACAGTGGTCCAGTGGCGGCGTTAGTTATCCGACATTAGATGGGTTATATGTTCATTACATTCCGCGAATTGTAAAGTAGAAATTAAGTATTTTGAAATTTACATCTCTGCGAATAAACCTAAATGTAAATAACCGATAATTATAATAAGGCATTCCACAATCCCGTTAACCGGGATACCAGGATGGATCTTAAAGATGGCAAGAGACAAATTAGATGTCAAGTCGATTAAAATCCTATTCATTGATGATGAACCGGAAATAACTAAAATTGTCCAAACCTTTTTTTCCAATGCCGGTTTCAAGTGTGACGTTGGAAATTCAGCTATTAAGGGATTGGCCAAGGCTAAAAATAACATACCGGACGTAGTCCTTCTCGATATAGTTATGCCGGAAATG
Organism: Candidatus Zixiibacteriota bacterium; assembly: GCA_024231855.1. Taxonomy (GTDB): domain Bacteria; phylum Zixibacteria; class MSB-5A5; order UBA10806; family 4484-95; genus JAAEQD01. The sequence continues at coordinate 10,278 of JAAEQD010000123.1, read as the reverse complement.
GATGGCATAGAACTTTGCGGGCAACTTAAACAAGATCCTGAGACTGAGAATATTCCGGTGTTACTGTTAACGGGGAACGACGCCAAATATGAATCCGCGCAAGTTTATCAAACCGGATGCGATCTTCTAATCAAAAAGCCATTTTCCTGTGAAAGACTCATGGACATGGTTCTAACGATTTGTGATTCCGCCAACAAATAAGCTTCTTAAGCATCTTTTAGTAGGTTTAAATCAAATTAATATACCAAGCTATTATTTTGTAAACGTTTTATTCAGGTCCGTTATCGCGTCGGGATCACGAGGTATCCCGGTGTCGTTGGGTAGGTCACTGAGTCAAATAGCCTAATCCGACCGCGGATGATAATACTCCTTGGAACTTTTTGATTAATTTATATATTGTATATAAAGCGAATTAACATTATAGCAAGGAGGTATAGCTATGTCAGATAAATCATATGAAAGTATCAAAACATTGTTGGCAAGTACAAACCCCAACGAGCTACATCGTGGCCTGGACCTGGTGAAGCGGGAGATTTCCAGGGTGGGTTCTAAAGAGGCGAAGCCGCTGTTTGAAATGGTGTCCGCCGTTTTTTATATTGACCCGTTAGACCATCCCGAACTGGTGCCCATCTTAAATGAGGCGATCAGTCTGGCGGTTGGTTTCGGTGATTGGGTCATTCCAATCCTGCTGGAGCAACTGGATTCGGGCGATCTCAAGGCTCAGATGGCTATAAGTCACGCATTGGGCCGCATCGGCGTTGACGCGATCGGAACTTTAATGGATGAATATAAAACCTCAACCGAAACGGCCAAGCAAACCTTTATCTTGTACGCGCTGGGGAAAATCAAGTCGCCCAAAGTCTTGATGGCTGTTCATCTGGCCCTTGAAGCGGCTCAATCCCCGAATCTTGAACTGAGGGATACGGCGATCCGGGCGATTGGCAAATTTACCGAATCGATCCCATATATGGACCTGCCTGATGATCTGCGAATAGCTATTATCGAGAGATTACGAGTCGGCCTGGCTGATTCAAATCCCGGGATTCGCGCCAAGGCAATCCGTAGCATGGGGAAACTTGCCAGGCATAAACATCTTAACGCAGAGGAACTGGGGGAGCTAAGTACCCGGTGCCGGCAAATCCTGGGCAAAGATGAAAATTTCAATTGGGACCGGGCCTATGTCGTTCGCAAAGAAGCCGAAGAAGCGCTTGGGTACATTTAGATCCCGATCAAATTATAAATGCGCGTTTTGATATAGCTTTTGCTTTAAAGGATCAATCGGGTAGATTGTAAAATAAGGCGCCTAGCGTTCAGAATCCCGGAGATAAATGAAACTCAATAGAAAAAGATTGATAATAGTCGTTCTTCTAGTAGCAGCTGTTTTATCTATAGCCGCCTTGGCACTGGTAATTATTAAAGATAGGACGTATTTTCATAGCCCTTCGTACTCTCCCGATAAAAGCATTGAAACAGATATTCTAGTCGTGTACTATTCCCGATCGGGTAATACCGAGGCCATGGCCCGCGAAATCGCCCGGAAAATGAAAGCGGACATTATAAAAATCGAATCGGAAAGCTACGGTCTCGATTTTAAAGGCTGGTTCGACGCGGCCAATGACGCACGTCGTAAAAATGAAACTGAAATCATACCCGAAGTTGTAGACCTGACTCCATACCGTTTGATATTTCTCGGCTCCCCGGTTTGGTTATTTCGCCCTGCGCCCCCTCTGTGGACATTCGTTGATAAGAATGATTTCAAAAACAAGAACGTCATCCTGTTCAACACGTTCAACAGCAGATTTAAAGATGAGGAGATCGAGGAATTCCAAAAAAGAGTTGAAAACAAGGGAGGGCGGTTCGTTGACCATGTTTATATTAGAAGAGGTCGCGTTTATAATCAAAAAAGCGGTATGGAATTAATACTCGAAGCCCAAAGTTTACTGGAAGCGAAAGTCCCGGAATGGTTGGAAATCGATAAGTAAAATAAAGATTGTTGCCTGATATCTGAATCTCCGCGTTGTCGGGTCGCCTGACCCGACAACTTGTATTTACACAAAATAAAGAAGCTGTTGGGTGAGGCCACCTAAACGCGCATTGTTGTTATTCCTTACCCTTCCTTTTGCCCGGCGGTTTTGTTTTAGCGGGCTTTTTCCTGGCGGCCTTGTTCTTTTTTGCCGCTTTAGACTTTTTTACCCTGCGGTTTATCTTATGGAAACTCTCACCGGCAGCTCTCATCTTAATTATCTCTCTGGGAGTATAGCCGTGATGTTTGGAGAGAAATTTGAGATTGACAAGGTTGACAATATCAACATCGAGGAGCTTGATTTTATGCCATTCCGACTTATGCTTCTTTTTATAATGGCCTAATGCTTTGCCATAAGGCGGACCGGCATCCGGGACATCGATATAATATATCTCCGGACCGAAACCGTAATGAAGCGAAATATCCAGCCACGATTTGCCGCCTAACCGAAGATCGATTATAGCTTTTGATGAAATACCGCTTCGGGCGGCCAAAAAGAAGACCACTGGCAATTCATCATCATCAATCCCTCGTTTCCTGACGGCGATAACCTCATTCTCAGGAGCCTTATAAAAATCTCCGATGGCCAGATGGAACTCCCTGATGCCATCCTCATCAGCTTTCAAGCCGATATTGACATCCCCATGGGTATTGCCGGCGAATATGCCGACCAGCCAAAAAGCTAAAGCAGTTGATATCAATTTTGTCCGCGTTTTCAGTTCTCCTTATTTATTTTATTATTACAGTTTTCATAGTTATTGTTATATTATCGACAAAATTTTACTGAAAGACACTTCAAAATGAAACATCAGGGCCGCGTGGGTCCTGATCTACTCTTATTTTATTGAATCTGTTTTGTTGAAAAGTTTTTCCAGTTCTTTCGCGAAGTTGCCTGTATTAAAACCCCGGCCCGATACCAATTGTATACTGTCATGGTCGGAGCCATAGTTACCTTCAACGATAACCGGCCCATTTTCCGTTATCAATATATCCCATCCCACGAGCCGCAAATGAAGCATCCTGGACTGCGCTTTTTTTGCCAGCTCGATAACCTCGCTGAAATAAGGTATAGTCACGCCCTTGACAGGATAACCCGTATCGGGATGATTTTCATATAGTACGATATCATCTTCCGTGATAAGTCTGGCATAATCCAAAACGCCGTTTTCATCGACTCCCGCGCCTAATCCTGAGAGGGCGATATTATCAATGTAACTGCCCTTTCGGGCCAATTTCAAATGTCTCGCCAGTATTTCTATCTCTTTGGATGAGGTTTTAAATGTCAGGATTCTGATTGTTTGAGCGCTCGTGTCGCAGTAGTTATCGAGAAAGGGATGTTGTTTTATCGTCTTCTCAATAATATAGACATCGTTTTTTAGATCAGGATCATTGATTAAATTATCGCACAGGCGATTATAAAATTCTTCGATCGCGATATCGCCATGCCTGAATATATGGACATAGCCATCATCCGCCGCCTTACATTTGATAATAGCTTTGCCCTGACTGCTGCCGGTTGGTTTGATTATGTAACTAATAGATGGGTTATCAATAAACAATTTCTCCAGGTCTTCAGCCGTTTGCAGCCGTTCGCCATCGGAGGTAAATCCTGAATGGGGGTCGAACACCCCGTGCATTTCCGGCACCGGTAAGCCAACCGATCTGGCATAGCAGTTAAAAACAAATTTATTCAAAATACCGACTTCATTGCGAGGATTCAGCCTGCTCTCGATTAAGTAGTATTGATTTCTACTTAAGAATCTCATTTTATCTTCTCGTGAGAATTCCGGCTTATAGAGATGGTAAAGATAATACTCATCCGGTTCCATTTTATTCAGGGTTAAAAACTCATATAATTCTCTCCCCAATTGAAAGAAACCCATATCCGACTTATGCTTGATTTCACCCCTGATTTTGAAAATCTTACTAATAAAACGGATGTATTTCATTATGTTCAGACTAATCATATCAACTCCCGCATTACTACCAGTATCGGATATAACGAGTATATCAATAATTCAAGAAAAAATTTTGCGTTCGGTAGATTTTCGTACCCTGTTAGTTTTTTATCGATCCCAAATGTTGACATCCAACGAAAATACTGATATTCTTTTCTATCAATGTATAAAGGAGAATAATGATGTCTTTTTCAAAATATCTTCTGATTATATTCGCCATACTACTAATATTCTTTATCGCCGTATATTTCCGCCTAAGCGGCGCCCTGTACGGTAGCCCGCCATCGGATCATTTCGACGGGAAGCGTTTTTTCGGGGAAGAGTCCGATCATTCTTTTGCAGATATGGTTAAATGGTTGTGGGAGATGGAGACGGTCGACTGGCCGGAATGGATTGACGATCCGCCTCAACCGAAACCCGTTGAATACGTAAATAATGAAGAGCTCAAGATAACATATATCAATCACGCGACAGCGTTAATTCAGACCGATAGCCTCAATATTTTAACCGATCCGATCTGGTCGGATTATGCCGGACCTTTCTCATGGGCAGGTACTCCTCGTGTTCGAGCTCCCGGCGTTAAATTCGAAGATTTACCGAAGATAGATATTATCTTAATCAGTCATGATCATTATGATCATCTCGATTTACCGACCTTGAAAAAACTCGCGTTGAAATTCCAACCGATAATATTAGCCGGTCTGGGAATGAACGGTATATTAAAATCTGAAAATATCGAAAATGTCGTTGAACTTGATTGGTGGCAAGAATATACTGTCGATCCCGGCGATGTCAAATTCACATTCGTACCGGCCCGGCATAGTTCGGGGCGCAATCCATTCGGTAATAACAGGACATTGTGGGGCGGCTATGTTATAGAGGGATCGGCCAGCCGGATTTATTACGCCGGCGATACGGCTTACGGCCAGTTTTTGCATTCTATCGCGGAAAGATATAATAGCTTTCGTTTAACCATATTGCCCGTAGGCAGCTATGAGGCAAGATGGTTCATGAGAAACCAGCATATGAATCCAGACGATGCCGTACTGGCGCATCAATTGCTGAATTCGAAGCAAAGTATCGGTATACATTTCGGTACTTTCGTCGAACATCCCGAGCAGACTATAAACGCGCATGAACAGGACCTGGCAACAGCCCTGAATAAATACGGCATACCCGAATCTGACTTTTGGATTTTAGGTTTTGGCGCGGGTAGGTTTGTACGATAAAAATGATCCGAACTGCCGTCAATTTATTACCAGCGTTTTTGCTTATAATTAATTTTCAAATATCTGATTGCTATTTCGCTTGGTGTATACCAATCAAGTAAGTCTACTATCGAGAGGGGATTTAGAGGTGTTTTGATATTCAGCCGAGGGGCACACACCAACCTTCGAGCACCCCACTCGCAGGGGGAATAGGATGTTGAAAGCGTACCTTCGATAGGTGTAGTTAATCAGTTCGAAAGCCTTTTATCGATCAGGCACTGTCCATTCCTTATCGGGGCAGACAGGATGGGGTTGATCCGGGCCGAGGTTAGCGGGATTAACAGCGGCCATGATGAAGTTTTCCGGCGGAACCGGACTGCCATAGAGTCGCCTGAGCAAAGCCAATTGCCCGGCATGAGTCATGGCATCGGAAAACGGCCCTTGAAGCATCTTGTCCGGTGTTGTACCATTAAATGGCTTGTCTCCAAGCAAAAGAGTACCGAGACTTTCAAGAACCTCGTGAAATCGAATTATCTCCTCCCTGAAAGTCGGCATTCTCTCGCGGAAAGATTCTCCGCCGGCCAGGAAAGTCCGGGCGTAACTCAATACTCCGGTCATATGCGATAGGAGTTCATGCGGCGTTCGAACTCCCGGCTTTGCCCGGAATTCGGCGAAAGGATCAGGAGCATCCCGTAACGCTTTTTGAACGCGATAAGCCAGCGTTGCCAGAAAGTGTCGCAGTGTTTGACGTTTGATATCCATGAAATTATCACTCTCCTTTTAATATCCGCCATATTATGGGCAGGGCTTATTATTTCTTAAAACCTGCCAGTTTTAATCCCGATAGCGGATGAGATAACATGTTAAACTAAAAATTGATCTTATACAAGTATTTATCTTGTTTCAGGAATTTATATTACGCGGAATTAGAATAATGATCTCCAGGAGTGTTTTTCATACTTCATGTTTCATGATTATTTTTCTGATTATTGTTAATTCACGGGCTTTAGTAGGATAGAATAAAATTCGATTAACATGATACTAATCGAGATCGTAGTTTGCGAACTCGGGCAAATTTCCTTGTAATTGTAGTAAATAACTTGGGTGAGGATGTTACTATGATTTTGTATTTAACTTATTCTGCCGACGGAAATAGAGGCGGCGAAATCATCCATCGGTGCATACATAAATATCTCAAAGATCACTACCGTGATGTATCTCCATCGATTATACCCAAATTGACTAATAAGATGTGCAATCCACTTTATAACGCGCTATACAACGCGTTGCTGATTTTTAAAGCTAAGCCTAAAATTCTGGTTGTCGATGTTAGTTCGGCTTTTAGGTCTATCCTGGCCGTCTATCTTATGAGGTTAAGAAAACAGCAGGTTATGGTAGCAATATTCGGAGAAAGAGAAGATTATCGTTCAAATCTGTTTATCGTTAAATGGATAGCGCGAAAATGCGAAAAACTCATGCTTCGTAATGCCTCGGTTGTTTTAGTGCTGAGTGAATTTCTTAGGAAAACAGTTGAGACTGTCGTCGATCCTTCCACTCCGATAGTGATTGCCAAACCGGGAATCGACTTTACGACGGATGAAAGCCAGGCCCGAACTCTCCAAAACCAGTCCGGGGATCGTAATTTTGAGTTGCTGTTTGTAGGTGAATGCGAATATAGAAAGGGTTTGGCTTTTTTAGTTGAAGCCGCCGGAATTTTGAAAAACGAAAATATCCATATTAATGTCGTTGGTAACTATTCATTCGACAATCGGTATTTTACTGATATTTGCAGATTTATCAAACAGGAAAGACTTGAAAGCAAAATATCATTTTTAGGCTTCATGGAAAAAGATCAATTGATGAAATTATATTCCTCTTCAGATTTATTCGTTTTGCCATCGCTGACAGAGGGCTTTGGTCTTGTTTTGGCGGAAGCAATTCACTTTGGTTTACCGATCGTCGCCACCAATGTCAGCGCGATTCCGGAATTAATAGTTGACGAAGTGAATGGACTATTGGTACAACCCGGCAACGCGTCCAGTTTGGCCGATGGAATCATGCGAATTATGAAAGACAAAGACCTAAGAGGATCAATGAGAGAAGCAAACCTTAAATACTCCAAAGCTCTCCCGTCATGGAATAGTTTCAATAAAACTCTGGATGCTAAATTAAATCCGATATTGTTCGAGTTAACCAATAGTTAATGGCTTTTTAAAATATTCCGCTTCATATCAATTCAATATACTTAATGTTTCGCCGGGTGATTGCGCGAGCCGACTTCCGATTCAGTTTATAATCCTTATAAAGCGTTGGCCGTCGAAGCTATTTCACTAACAGCATCTTCTTTGTCTCAACGAAATCGCCGGCTTGAATTTTATAGAAATAAATGCCGGAGGAGATACCTTCACCGTTCCATACCGCTTGATGGGATCCCGCCTGCTGTTTTTTATCAACCAGCGTCGTGATTTTCCGGCCCAGTAGGTCGTAAATATCGATGGTTACATCAGATGATGTCGGCAGGTTGTAATTGATAATAGTCCGGGCGTTGAATGGATTCGGATAATTTTGCGCCAGGCTGAACGACTGAGGTAGAGGCGACACAGTATTATCATCAATATCAGTCTGCGGAGCTTCCGGGTCGAACGCGTATAGTATATCATCCGCTCTCAATAGCGCGGTTTTACCGCCAACATAAACCCACGCGTCATCACCAACGGGATCAATTTCGATCCAGGTGTCATGGAAAGCGTTAAAAGTGTAAAAAATCTGGCCGTTGGTGTTGGCGACTCCTATGTAGTCGAATGCCTCATTGATATACAATATCCCGTCAGCCGGATATTCGGTTACCAGGCCCGATCGCGCGCTGTAGCCGTAATAAGTACCGTTATCAAGATTACGCGTAATAACTACGTTATCGCCCAAGCCGTCAATGTCGAACTGACAGCCATTCGTATGAATAGCGCCGGTGCGGGCATCAAAAATAGTCGTCTGACCGGGAGAATAGCCGACCGCAATATTATGGTTGGCCGCCTGGAACGGGTTAACGGCCGGGAAAGCTACTCTGGTCATCTCGTTTTGATAGGGAGAATAAAACGAAACGCTTAAATCCCCTTCCATTACATTAAAAGCGAATACGTTCGCCCCGCCGGCGAAGTTTCTCAGCACACCGAGAATATCATAAGTCTGCCAGCTATTCGTGGGGCCGTGATAGAAATAGACAGTCGATGTATCACTTAAAGGATTAATCCGGTCGAAAGTACAAAACTCTCTACCGGCCATTAAATTTACGTGTTGGTTTCTGACAATCGGTATTGATGAACTATCGCCGGTTTCTACATTGTGTCCCCAGGCATTGTATTCATCCCTGATAGAATAAACGACTCCCCCCAAATGACAGTAATTAGCGGCGTTATAAGGCATACCCGGATCAATTGAGTATATATCGCCGGATATACCGGAATAAAAGAACAACCTAAGTGAATTGTCCTGATTCCTCAATTGAGAACAACCGAAACGGCCGCCGATTTTCCAGAGCGCGGGTTCATAAGCGCCCCAACTTAAACCAATTGTTGAATCCGCCCAATTGCCAAGTCGAGTATCATATCCGCAGAGTTTAATTATAATGGTGTCACCTGGGACCGCTTTCCGTGCTTTGCCCGTATAGACAGTAAATTCATCGACATAGTCCTCGTTGACAGTTCCGGTTGGAGGGTAGAGAGTGTAATCGGATTCGCAATTTTCAACCTGGAACTGGTTGGACAAAGATGAATATCCCGCGTAATATCGCTCAGGATCATCTTCATCATAGTACCTGCCCGCGAAACCGTAATCCATCTCCGAGATGTCCTCATACCATTGTATCCCCCGCGCGGTTTCGCGATAATTCTGGGTTATAAAACTATAGGCGAGATTTGTCGGCGGCGTGCCCTCATCGCAGGTAAGAATCGCGGCGGCATAATTATCTTTAATCCAGAAGTGATCGTCGCCGATATAATCGGCCGGCATCGTATAATCAAATTCTTGCCACGAATCTATCGCGACATCGAATATGTACATTTTCTCATCGGTGACAAACATCGCCAGGTTGGCGCCGCATTGATAGCTCAGTCGTATTTCGTAACCGGTGACGCTTAACGGTTCTCCCTCATATCGAAGCGTGTCCCAGTTAGCTGTCGCCGCGTTGAAAGCGACTATGAAAGTATCTGAAAAGGCGAAAGCAAGGTTGCCCTCAGCCAGTATGGCATTAAAATGCTGAACGGAATTGAATTCCAGCTCTGTCCAGAGCGCCGTATTGATATCGAAAAATAAGATTTTATCGGCATTCTGATAGGTTACCCCCAGGCAGTTATCCCCGATTCCATGTATCATTGATCCCGTTCCGAACGGGGTATAGGGATATTCAATCCAGCCGCCGGTTTGCGCGAATAGTATAGCGGGCGCTACTAATGCTATTAGAAACGTGAACACTGTCTTCGCAAAATTAGTCATTGCTTTCTCCCATTAATATGTTGTTGAATTATTAAGGCGTTTGGCTGTTCAAAATGTAAAATGTGTATGCCTCGTCAATAATATAACGCTAAACATTAAATTGTCAAGCAAAGGTTGCTATGAAAGCAATGATTCCAGGAAGCGGATTTTTGATATAAAGATGTTTGAATATGAATATATTTTTCAAGTAGAAAATTAATATTCAAGGGCGGTTCGCGAGATTCGCGTGATTGCTATTTCACTAACAGCATCTTCCTTGATTCGCTGTATTTACCGGCCTGGATTTTATAGAAATACATCCCCGATGAAAAATCCTCGGCATCCCATATTACCTGATGATTGCCGGCCTGCATTTCATCGTTGATCATAGCCTGCTTGGTAAATTTGATGCCGGCTTTGTACTCTTTCAGTGTAGCGGTTTCTTTGCTGCCGGATACGCTTGTATAGGTGATCGGATCGCCTTCATCGATTGCAGTCAATGCCGGGAAGTCTGACAGCCTGTTAAACTTCTTACTCTTGAAGTCCGGGGCCGTTTCACGTGCCGCCCATATCTGCCAGGTAGTAGGCTTGAGCATATATGAACGTAATAGCACTTTACCTT